>CAWELT010000027.1:0-203659 GCA_963809975.1 uncultured Actinomycetes bacterium | reverse complement strand
CGAAGCATCCGGCGCCCAGGGCGCCCCGCTGGACACCCGGGTCACCCGGTGGGGCGGCGGGCTGCCGCAGTACTCGGTTGGGCACCTGGACCGGGTCGCGGCCATCCGCGCCGGAGTGGACGCCCAGCCGGGGCTGGCCATCTGCGGGGCCGCCTACGACGGGCTCGGCATTCCGGCCTGCATCGCCACCGCGCGGACCGCGGCCGAGCGCACGCTCGGCTACCTGCGGACCCGCCCCCAGCCCGCTGGGTGACGCGACCCGGCCAGAGCCCGCCGTGGGCAGCGCCCCGCGCATGGCCGACAATGGGACCATGGCTGCGAACGACGAAGCGGGACGCCCCGGCGGCGAGGCGCCCCGGCCCCGGGCCCGGGACCTGAACGAGCAGATCCGGTACACGATGTGGTCCGTGTTCCGCGTCGCGGACCCAGCGGCCCTCGATGGCCCGCCGGAGCTACCCCCCGACCGCACCAGGACCGCCGACCAGGTGAGCGCACTGCTGGAAGAGGCGGCGGGCAAGGGCACGGTCACCCGCGGCTGCTACGACGTGCAGGGCTTGCGCGCGGACGCCGACTACATGTTCTGGTGGCACGCGCAGGCCGCCGACGACCTGCAGGAGATGTACGCGCGCTTCCGCCGTACCCGGCTCGGCCGCGCCAGCGAGCCGGTGTGGTCGGTGATGGCGCTGCACCGCCCGGCCGAGTTCAACAAGGGGCACATCCCGGCGTTCCTGGCCGAGGAAGAGCCGAAGTCCTACGTGAGCGTCTACCCGTTCGTCCGGTCCTACGAGTGGTACCTGCTGGACCCGGCCGAGCGCCGGAAGATGCTGGCCGAGCACGGCATGATGGCCCGCGAGTACCCCGATGTCCGGGCCAACACGGTGTCCAGCTTCGCGCTCGGCGACTACGAGTGGATCCTGGCCTTCGAGGCCGACGATCTGCACCGGATCGTCGACCTGATGCGTCACCTGCGCGGCGCCGAGGCCCGGCGGCACACCCGCGAGGAGATCCCGTTCTATACCGGCCGCCGCAAGCCGGTCCGCGAACTGCTCGGCGCCCTGCCCTAGCGGAGGCCTGCCCTAGCGAGGCCTGCCCCAGCTAGGCCTGCCCCAGCGAGGCCCGCCCAGCGAGGCCTGCCCCAGCGAGGCCCGCCCCAGCGAGCGCCAGCGAGCCCGCCCTAGCGAGCACGGCCCCGGCGAGTCGGGCATCCTGGTCCTATGGCGGACGATCTCCGGGTGAACGGATGGCTGGTGATACCGGCCGGTGAGCTGCGCGAGCGGTTTTCGCGTTCCTCCGGGCCCGGCGGCCAGTCCGTCAACACCGCCGACTCCCGGGTCGAGCTGTCCTACGACGTCGCTAGCTCGCCGGCGCTGCCCGCCTACGCCCGGGAACGGATCCTGACCCGGCTGGGCGGCCGGCTGACCGACGGCGTGCTCACCGTGACCGCCTCCGAGCAGCGCAGCCAGCTGCAGAACCGCCGCGCCGCGCGGGGCCGGATGGCGAACCTGCTCCGCGAGGCGCTGGCCCCGCCGGAGCCGCCCCGCATCCCCACCCGTCCCAGCCGCGGCGCCCGCGAACGCCGGCTGGCCGACAAGCGCCGCCGGAGCGCCGTCAAGCGTTCCCGGCGTCCAGATTCCGGTGATACGGACTGACGGGCTGCAGGCCTGATTCGTAGGCGAAGATCACCGCGTGCACCCGGTCCCGCAGGCCCAGCTTGGCCAGCACGTGGGCCACGTGCGTCTTCACGGTGTGGTCCGTGACGTGCAGCACGCCTCCGATCTCGGCGTTGGACAGGCCGCGCGCCACGAGGGCGAGCACCTCACGTTCCCGGCTGGTCAGCTGGTCCAGGCGGCCGTCGTCACGCATGGTCCCGGCCGGCGCGCCGTGGCAGAACAGCTGGATCAGCCGCCGGGTGACCGATGGCGCCAGCAGCGCATCCCCGGCCGCGACGGTCCGGATCCCCTCAACCAGGTCCTCGGGACGGGCGTCCTTGAGCAGGAAACCGCTGGCCCCAGCGGCCAGCGCGTCAAAGACGTACTCGTCCCGGTCGTAGGTGGTCAGGACGAGCACCCGTGGTGCCGCCTGCCCCGGCTGACCTGGCGGGTCGCTTCGATGCCATCGGTGCCGGGCATCCGCACGTCCATCAGCACCACGTCGGGCCGGAGCCGCGCCGCCGCGGTAACGGCGGCCGCGCCGTCTCCCACCTCACCCAGGACGGCGATGTCGGGCTGGCCGCCGAGGAGCGTCCGAAGGCCGACCCGGACCAGCGGCTGGTCGTCCGCGAGCAGAACGCCGATCGTCATGGGCCCGGCAGCCCGAGGGACCCGCTGGCCGGCTGAACGGGCGTGGCCGCCCCGGCGACCGCGATCGATGCGGCCGGGGGCGGCGGGCGATCGATGCCGTCGCCGGCCGGCAGCACGGCATGCAGCTCAAAACCGCCGCCCGGCACGGGCGCCGCGCTGAGTGACCCGCCGAAGGGGGCCACGCGTTCGCGCAAGCCGATCAGCCCGTAACCGGCCCGTCCGTCCGGGGCGCGGCCGGGCGCTGCCACCGGGCCGGGATCTCGCGCGGGCCCGTCGTCCTGGACGCGGACCTCGGCGCCGTCCGGCGTCCGCGCGAGCAGCACCCGCGCCGAGCACGCCGCCGAATGACGCAGCACGTTGGTCAGGCCCTCCTGGACAATCCGGTATGCGGCCACGTCAGCGGTGCCCGGCAGCGAGGCCGGCGACCCGGTCACGGTCACGTCGAGGCCAGAGCCGCGGATCCGCCGGGCAAGCTCCGGCAGCTCAGCCAGCCCGGGCTGCGGGCGGCTGCCACCGGGAGTGCGCCTGATGACCCCCAGAGCCTCCCGCAGCTCGGTCATCGCCTGGCGCCCAGCCGTCTCGATTCCGGTCAGCAGCTCGGCGCCGGGTGGCTGCCCGGACTGGGCCAGCATGCGGGCCGTTCCCGCCTGCAGCGTCATGACGCCCACGTGATGGGCCACGATGTCGTGCATGTCGCGGGCAATTCTCGATCTCTCGTCGGCCGCTGCCCGGCGGTCCCGTTCGGCGCGCTCGGACTCCAGGGCCGCGGCGCGGTCCCGCAGCGCGGCGACGCCCGCCCGGTGCGAGCGCGTGCTCTCGCCCAGGGCCCAGGCCGTGACCAGCAGCGCGGCCGTGGTCGCCACCGATTCCGGCCGGACGGCCGCGCCAGCAGCGCGGCCAGGAGTGCCGCCGCCGAACCCAGCAGGGCCAGCTGCCCCTGCCTCCGCGTCCCGTACCCGGCCACCGTATACAGGGCCAGCAGCGGCGCCGGGAGCAGAGCGAGCGGGCTCAGGCCGCCCCAGTCGTCTCCGTGCCGGGTGGCCAGGAGCCACGCACTGAGCGTGGTGACGATCAGCCAGACGGCCACCGGGCGTGACCGGCGCCAGGCGAGTGCGGCCGCCGCAGTCACGCCGCCCGCCGCCCACGCTGGCCCGCTGTAGTGGTGGTACGGATCGAAGCCGGGTTCGGAAAATATGCACACCAGCCCGAACGCGACCGCCGCATCGGCGGCAGGCGGCCGCAGTGCCCGCGTCCGGGGCCAGTGCGGCGCCTGGGGTAGCCGGCGCGGCCGTGACTCCGCGTTCATGGCCCGACCCTACGTCGGCGCATGGTGCCCCGTGCGTCACCCTCGGGGCGAGAGGATCTCATCCCCGCGGGTGATACATCAGCCCGATGGTGGGCCTGAAGTCGACCTTCTGGGGCGATGTGCGGGCCCGGCTGCCCGCCGTAGCGTCGCGGTCATGCCCCACTGGGTCCCAGAATTTTTTTGAACGGACATACGAGGGGCCGCCTGGCCCGCGGCCCGCTCTATGCGGCGTTCGGGGTGTTCGCCGGGCTGGTGGCGCTGCTCAGCGGGGAGCCGGCGCACCGGCTGTGGGGCGCCTTCGCGGCCGTGGCCTACGCCGGCGCGGCGCTGGCCTGCCTGTGGCGGCGGCCCGGACCCGGCAGGTGCCGCTGGGGATCGCGCTCACCGGGGCGGTGCCGGCCCCGCTCGGCTGGCTGGCGTCCACCGGCGCGGCCATGCCCGAAGTCGGCGTCGTCGAGCGGTCGGCGGCGATGCTGGTGCACCACGGCGAGCTGTATCAGTCGGCGGGGCGCTGGCGGCCGGCCACCAGGTGTACGGCTATGACCCGTACCTGCCGGTCATGATGGCGTTCGGGCTGCCGCGCGCGCTGCTCGGGCCGGGCGTGGCCACCGATCCGCGGTTGTGGGACGGCCTGGTGTTCGCGGTCCTGCTGGCGGTGTCGCTGTGGCTGGCGGGTACCGGTCCGCCGTGCGGCTACGCCGCGCTCGTGGTCGCGTCGCCGCTGATCGCGTTCCCGCTCACGGTGAGCGGCAACGATCTGCCGGTGATCGGGCTGATCTGCCTCGGCCTGAGCTTCGCCGGCCCGGGCCGGGCCGGTGCCGGTTCCGGGGGTGGCGGCGGGGCTGGCGCTCGGCGGGGCGGCCGCGATGAAAGCGACCGCGTGGCCCGCGCTGCTCATTGTGGGGGTGCTGTTCGCCGTCCGGGACGGGACGAGAACCGCCGGCCGTTCGCGGTGACCGCACTGGCCGTGATGGCCGTGACCGCCGGCCCGATCCTGGCCACCCAGCCGGCCGCGCTGATCCAGAACACCATCATGTTCCCGCTCGGCCTGACCCGGGCGGTGTCCCCGGCGGCCAGCCCGCTGCCCGGTCACCTGCTCGCGGCCACCGGGCCGGCCGGGCATACCGCCGCGATCGCGCTGCTGGTCACGGCGGCGTGCGTGCTGGCGGCCGTCCTGGTGCTCCGGCCGCCGCGCACGCTGGCGGCCGCTGGCTGGTTCCTGGTGCTGGCCCTGACGGTGATGTTCGCGCTGGCCCCCGCCACCCGCTGGGGCTACTTCGTGTACCCGCTCGGCATCGGGGCCTGGCTCGTGCTGGGCCGCGCGGGGCTCACGG
Source organism: uncultured Actinomycetes bacterium (assembly GCA_963809975.1). Lineage (GTDB taxonomy): Bacteria > Actinomycetota > Actinomycetes > Streptosporangiales > Streptosporangiaceae > Bog-532. Next base: position 198,719 of record CAWELT010000027.1, on the reverse strand, counting down.
TCCGGGGCCTTACAGCTCCGCGACAGGAACCACGACGGCTTCCTGCGTGGAACGGGCGATCACGACGACCGCGTTGGTATCGGGGGAGGGGTTCTCCTCGCGGTGCGGCACGTGCGGCGGCACCCAGACGTAGTCACCCGGCTGGGCCTCCAGCCGGGTGATCTCGCCGGTGCCGGTCCCGGCACGAACACCGGTGCCCGATACCACGTAGAGCCCGTCTCGACCCTGTGATGGTGGTCGCCCGAGGACGCGCCCGGCCGCACGACGGGCGCCCATCCACAGCCGCTCGCCCCGACCATGTCGCCGAGATCGCGGCCCACCGCTGCATCCCGGGCGTCTGCGCCGTACCGCCGGAAAGTTCACCGGCGCGGATCACGCGCAGCGGCCCTCGTCACTCCGCCGGCTCGAGCGTGAGCGACACCGAGTTGATGCACCACCGCTGGTCGGTGGGCACGTCGTAGCCCTCGCCCTCGAAAACGTGCCCCAGGTGCGAGTCGCAGCGCGCGCAGCGCGCCTCGGTCCGCACCATGCCCAGCGTCCGGTCCTGGATCAGCACCACCGCGTCGTCGCTGGACGGCTGGTAGAACGACGGCCAGCCACAGTGCGACTCGAACTTCTCCGCCGAGCGGAACAGTTCCGCCCCGCACGCCCGGCACCGGTACACCCCGACCGTCTCGGTGTCGGTGTATTCACCCGTCCAGGGAGCCTCGGTGCCCGCCTGGCGCAGCACCTTGTATTCCTCAGGCGCGAGCCGCTCGCGCCATTCCGCATCCGAAAGCACAACCTTTTCCATGCCTACAGAAACGATCTGGCCCGGCCGGTTAATCCTTCGGGAGTGCCCGGCCCGGATGGGATACTTGGTGCATGTTGCCGGAGGCGCCGTGGGGACGGCTGGTCGGGCGGAACGCCGAGTTCGCCCGCCTGCTCACGCTCCTGGACGACGCCGCGTCCGGCCACGCGGTCGTCGCCCTCATCGGCGGGGACGCCGGAGTGGGCAAGACCCGGCTCGTGACCGAGGTGACCCGCCTGGCCGCCAGGCAGGGGTTCACCGTACTGTCCGGGCACTGCGCCGAGCTCGGCGAAAGCGTCCCCTACCTGCCGCTCGCGGACGCGCTGCGCGGCGCCACCCGGGCGCCGGGGGCCGCGCCGGGGCTGGCCGGTGCCCTCGCCAGCCGTCCGCTGCTCGGCCGCCTGCTGCCGGAGAGCGGGCCCGCCGCCACCGCCGCCGGGGACGGCGTCGGCATGGCCCGTCAGCAGATGTTCGGCGCGGTCCTGGGGCTGCTGGCCGAGCTCGGGGCCGACGCCCCCGTGCTGGTCGTGTTCGAGGACCTGCACTGGGCGGACGCCTCCACGCGGGACCTGCTGACGTTCCTGTCCCGGGTGCTGCGCACCGAGCGGGTCGCGATCGTCGGCACCTACCGCACCGATGACCTGCACCGGCGCCATCCGCTCCGCCCGCTCCTGGCCGAGCTGCAGCGGCTGCCGACGGTGAGCGCCATCCCGCTGGGCCCCCTGGCCCCCGCCGCCCTGGCCGAGCATCTGACCGCGCTGGCCGCCGCGCCCGGCCCCGGTCCGGCCGGTCCCGGCTCCGGCGATCCGGGCCGGAGCCTCGACGCGGCCGTCCTGAACGGCATCATCACCCGCGCCGAGGGCAACGCCTACTACGCGGAGGAACTGCTCGCCGCGTCCGCGGACCGCCGCGGCGATGGGCAGGTCCTGCCCGCGGGCCTGGCGGCACTGCTGCTGAACCGGATCGAGCGGCTCTCCGACGCGGCCCAGCGTGTGCTGCGGGCGGCCGCGGTGGCGGGCCGGCGCGCCGACGACGAGCTGGTCCGGGCCGCGTCCGGACTGCCGGTGCCCGAGTACGAGGACGCGGTGCGCGAGGCGGTCGCGCAGCAGTTGCTGGTCCCGGACGGCCCGGACGGGTACGCCTTCCGGCACGCGCTGCTGCGCGAGGCGGTCTACGGGGACCTGCTGCCCGGCGAGCGCACCCGGCTGCACGGTGTGCTGGCCGGGCTGCTGGCCGACGAGGAGCGGCTGGCCGCCAACCCCGGCACCGCGGCCGAGCTGGCTCACCACTACCTGGCCAGCCACGACATCCCCGGCGCGTTCGCGGCATCCGTGCGCGCCGGGATGGAGGCGGAGCGGCTCGGCGCCCCCGCCGAGGCGCACGGCCACTTCGATCAGGCGCTGGCGCTGTGGGAACGGATCACCGATCCGGAGAAGCGGGCCGGGATGGAGCGCGGGGACCTCGCCCTGTACCTCGGCGAGCAACGCCGCCGCCAGCGGGGACGTGCCCCGGGCCGTGCAGCAGCTGCGACGCCTGCGGGCCGCGCTGGCCGCCCGGCCGGATCCGGATCCCGTGCTGGTCGCGAAGGCGGGTGAGCGGCTCGCGTACTTCCTGCTCCAGGTCGACCAGGAGGACGTCATCACCGAGGCGGTCGAGGTGGCCCGGGCCGCTATCGATGCGCTCCCGGCGGACCCGCCAACGTGGGAACGCGCGCGGGCCATCGCCACCTACGCCAATACCCTGCTGGCCGCGGAGGACCCCGCCGCCGCCGAATGGGCCGAGCGCGGGCGGGCCGCGGCCCGCGCCGCGGGCTCGCGGTCGGTCGAGGCGGACTCCCTGGTCACCCTGGGCCTGCTCGGTCACCGCCAGGGCCGGAACGACGAGGCGATCACGCTGTTCACCGCCGCGCACACGCAGGCGCGCGAGGCCGGCGTGCTCGGGGTCGAGCTGCGCGCCGCCACGCACCTGGCCCGCGCGCACCTCGAGCGCGGCGAGCTCAGCGCCGCCGGGCGCGTCGCGCACGAGGGAGTGCGCCGCGCCGAGGAGACCGGGCTCAGCCTCGCGCCGTACGGCCTCGACGTGCAGCATCTGCATTTCCAGGCGCACTTCGCCGCCGGGGAATGGGACCACGCGGAGCAGCTGGCCGACGGGTTCGCGGTCCGGGTCGCCACCATCCCCGAGGCCCTGCTGTCGGCCATGGCACTGTTCATCGACGTGGCCCGCGGCCGGCAGGTGGCCGCCGAGCGCCGCGTCTGGCTGGAGCCGCTGTGGTCCGCGGACCGGTTCTGCGCCTACATCGCGCGCGGCCTGCTGGCCGAGCAGGCCCTGTGGCACGGGGACACCGGCACGGCGGTGACCGAGGCCGAGGCGGCCATCCGCGCCGATTCCGACGAGCATGGGGCGTACGGCTACGGTCCGTCGATCATCCGGCCAGCGGTCGTGGCCCTGAGCGCCCGCGCCGACCAGGCCCGCCAGGCGCGCGCGGCGGGCGACGAGCAGCGCGCCGAGGCCGAGGTCGAAGCGGCCCGGGCGCTGCTCGAGGTGGCCCGCGCGGGCGCCGCGTTCGCGCTGCGGCCGCAGTTTGTGCTCGGGCCGGAGGGGAGGGGCTGGCTGGCCCGCGGTGAGGCGGAGTTCCGCCGCGCCTGCGGCGACAACGACCCGGCCGCGTGGCACGCGGTGCTGCGGGAGTTCGGGTCGTACTTCCTCTACGAGGCCGCCCGTACCCGGTGGCGGCTCGCCGAGGCGCTCGCCGAGGCCGGTGACCGCCCCGGCGCCGAGGAGCAGTGGCGGCTGGCCGCGCGCACCGCCGGCCAGCTCCGCGCCGCGCCGCTGCGCGCGGCCCTGGACGACCTGGCCCGCCGGGCCCGGCTGGGCGGCACCGGCGCCCCGGGCCAGGCCCCGCCGGAGGGCACCTCCGCCGGCGGGACCGTGCGGGCGGTCTGGCCGTCCTCACCGCGCGGGAGCGAGAGGTCCTGCGCCTGATCGCCGAGGGGCGCACCAACCGGGAGATCGGCGCGGCGCTGTTCATCTCGGCCAAGACGGCCAGCGTGCACGTGTCCAACATCCTGGGCAAGCTCGGTGTCGCGAGCCGGACCGAGGCCGCCGCCGTGGCGCTGCGGGACGGTACGGCCCGCAGCGCGTGACGGCTCGTGGCCGGTTGGCCTGCGGTCAGCGGCGGCCTGCGGTCAGCCGCGGCGGGTGAGCCCTGCCCGGGCGCGAGCGCGGTCATGACTTCGGCGGCCCGCGTGGTCGCCGCCACGTGGTCCACGTCCGGGGACCCGATCAGCGGATCCCAGTTCAGGTCGTAGAAGACCTCCGTTACCCCCTGCTCGCCGAGCCAGGCGGTGTCCGCACGGATCTGCGCGTCGCTACCCGACAGCAGCAGCCGCTCACCGGTCCCGGGGGACCGCGCCTCTTCACCGGCGCGGACCACGCCGCGGCAGACGATGCGGATCTGGTCGGGGTCGCGCCCGGCGTCCGCGGCGGCGGTACGGACCACCTTGATGTCGTCCCTGATGCGCGACAGGTCGGCCCGGCTGGACGTCATCCAGCCGTCGGCCATCCGCCCGGCCCGCTCCATCGCGCCGCGCGACATGCCACCGAGAATGATCGGCGGCCCGGGCCGCTGCACCGGCTCCGGGTCCTGCCGTCCCGCCGGGACGGTGTAGAAGTCGCCGTCATACCGGCTCAGGCGGCCGGACCCCGGGCCCCCCGGCCCCGGGTTCCACAGCGCCCGCAGCACCGCTATGAACTCCTCGGCCCGCGCCCCGCGCCGGGCCATGGACGCCCCGATCAGCTCGAACTCCTCGGGCATCCAGCCGATGCCCAGCCCCAGGTCGAGCCGGCCGCCGGACAGGACGTCGACCGTGGTCGCCTGCTTGGCCAGGTACGCGGGCGGCACGAACGGCATGTTGATCAGCGCCACGCCGAGCCGGATCCGGGACGTCTCCGCGGCCAGGAAGCCCAGGGCCACCATCGGGTCGAGCGTGCTCTGGTACACCGGCTCCATCCGGGAGCCTTCGGGGATCAGCAGCCGCTGGAAGGTCCACAGCGACGCGTAACCAGCCTCCTCGGCGCGGGCCCCGAAGCTGGCCAGATCCGCGGGCGTGGCCCACGCTCCCGACACCGGGGCGCCAAAACCAATCTTCATGGCCTCAACCCTAGGCCCGCACGCCCGCCCACTCCTCGCTGTGGTCCCAGAGCAGCGCGGCCAGTTCCGCCGTGGCCACCGGGTTCGGTTCGCGCTCGCGGCTGTCGATGTAGAAGCGGCCCGTCGCGGCGGCCACGCCGGGGGAGGTGGCACAGTACACGGGGGTCCGGGCGCCTTCCTCGGTGGTGGCCATCCGCCGGGTCAGCAGGGGCCGCACCGGCCACGGCACACGCCGCCAGATGTCCGAGGCGACGACCCCCGGGTGCAGCGCGTAGGTGGTGATCCCGCGGCCGGCGGTCCGCCGCGCCAGTTCCTGGCTGAACAGCACGTTGCTCAGCTTGGAGACCGCGTACTCGGGCAGCCCGGTGACGCTCCGGGTCCGCCGGCGCACGGCGCCGAAATCGATCCCCTGGGCCTGGTAATGCGCGTCGCTGGAGACCGTGACCACCCGGGCCGGGGCGTTCGCGGCCAGGCAGTCGAGCAGGGCGGTGGTCAGCACGAAGTGGCCGAGATGGTTGACGCCGAAGGTCAGCTCGAACCCGTCCCGGGTCAGCCCCCGCCGGCCCGCCACGCCCGCGTTGTTGAGCAGGACGTGCAGGTCCTGGCCGAGGGCGAGGAATTCCGTGGCGCAGCGGCGGACCGAGGACAGGTCGGCCAGGTCGAGCTCGAGGAACCGGGCCGCGTCCCGGCCGGTCTCGGCCGCGATGCTCGCCGCGGCCGCCTCACCCTTCTCCCGGGACCGGCAGGCCAGGTAGACCTGGCCGCCGCGGCGGGCGAAGTCGCGCGCCGCGGCCAGGCCGATGCCGGTGTTGCCCCCGGTTACCAGGAACGTGCGCCCGGACAGGTCAGCCAACGCGCTCCTCCTGGCCGAGCACCGCCGCGGCGATCTCCAGCGCGCAGCCCCAGGACAGGGTGACGCCGCCACCGCCGTGACCGTAGTTGTGCCACAGCACGCGCCCACCGGCCAGCGGCTCGGCCTCCAGCCGGACCTCGGGCCGGTACGGGCGCAGGCCGACCCGGTGCTCCAGCACCGGCGCGCCGAGCACCCGCGGATCGACGGCGGCGCAGTCGCGCATAATCCGTTCCGCCACCTCCGGCCGCGGCGCGGTATCCCAGTCGTCCGGGGCGACGGTCCCGCCGAGCACGACCGTGTTCCCGTGCGGGAACATGTAGATCACGTCCGGCGACGCCGGCGAGTGGTCGATGTAGAACTCCTCGATCCCGGGGTTGGCGATCACCACCACCTGACCGCGGACCGGCGTCACGTCCGGATCCGGGACCAGGTCGCGCGCGGCCACACCCGAGCAGTTGATGACCACCGGCGCCTCGTCACCCGCCCCATTGCTCCCATTGGCCCCACCGGTCACTTCCGCGAGCGATGTGACCGGATTCACGTCGATACGCCCGCCGGCCGCTTCCAGGCGGGCCCGCAGGTACTCGAGGTGGACGGGCATGTTGACCAGCGGCGCGGTGTACCGCCAGCCGGACACGAATCCCGGCGGCAGTTCGTCGTCGCGGTAAAGCTGCGCGTTATCCAGAAGGTCAAGCCAGTCCGGCGGCTCCGCCGGAACCCGTGAAACATTCTGCCCGGTCACCGACCGGACTCCCGCAGCCGGGTCAGCCTCGAGCTCCCGCAGCACCTCCAGGCTGGTGCGGGCCCATTCCCGGCACCGCCCGGCAGGCCCGGTCATGACCGGGCCCCACACCGCCCCGGCGGCCGCGGATGTCGACGCTCCCGGCGGCGCCGCCGTGCGGATACGCACGCGCCGGCCAGACTCGGCCAGGCAGATGGCGGTGGTCAGGCCGACCACCCCCGCGCCGATCACCAGGACGTCGAGTTCGCTGCGGTCCATGCCCCGACGTTAGCGCGGAACCGCGGCCGGAATTGCCCCCAAACCGGCGGCGAACTCCCCGCGGACGGCCGCGGGATTTCGATCCGGGGACGAGGATTTATAGGCTGGGTGCTGGCCCGCAGTCCGGATTGCCCTGCCTACCCCCGCGTAGCCCAGTAAACAGGGACCAGGCGACCAGCGGATCTCAGCGTCAGCGGGACGCATGAAGGGGGATGATGAGCAACCGGCCAAGTATCGAACTCAACACCGTGCAGGTCGTGGCGAGCATGGGCGCGGCCGTGACAGGCGCGATTCTCACGTCCTACCTCGGCAACGGCGGGACGATCGTGGGCACCGCCGTGGGCGCGGGGGTCAGCACCACCGGCTTCGCCATCTACAAGCACTACCTGGTGCGTACCAAGGAAAAGGTAGCCCCGGTCATCGTGGAGCACGCCCGCCACTGGAGCCCCGGCACCGGTACGCAAGCTTCCCGCGGCGGCACGCCGACCGCACCGGGCCCGGCTGATCGCACCGCGACCAGCCCGTACCGCGCGGCCAACGGCGGCCATGGGACGGCGCCCGGCTATGGAGCCACCGCCAGCCGGTACGCCTCCGCGGATCAGACTCAGCCCTGGCAACCGGGAGACCAGCACCCTCGGGGCCAGGGCGACGCACCCACCCGCGACCTCGGACGGAGCGACCGCGAGCGGGCGGACACCCAGACCGGGTGGTACGGCACGGTGCGGACGGGCAGCTCCGGGCATGAGGGCAACGGCGGGCCCGGCACGTCCCGCGACTTGGCCGCCGGCGGCGCCGGAAACGGCCGCGACGGAAACGACCGCGACGGCGGCGGCCCCGGCAAGCACGGCCAGGCCAGGGGCGGCGGAATTGGCGCCGTCCTGCGGGACCGTCCCCGCTGGTTCGTCATAGCGGTCAGCTCGGCGGCCGTGTTCCTGGCGGCGCTGCTCGTGATCACGCTGATCGAGTTCGGCACCGGAAAGCCGATCGACGCCAGTGTGTGGGGCCGCAAGGCGTCCGGTACCACGCTGGGCAACGTCACCGGCGGCAGTCAGAGCACCAGCAAGACCGTGACCCCGACGGTCAGCCCCACGCAGAGCGCCACCCCCGGCGGCGTCGGCCAGACGGCCCCGCAGCCCAGCTCCAGTGGCAGCCCGGCCCCGAGCGCCAGTTCGGTGCCGTCGGTGAGCACGGCCCCGTCGCAGAACACCCCCGCGTCGGTCGCGCCCACCGCGCCGGCCGCGCCCGGTCAGTAGGCCCCCCGGCCCGTAGGCGCGCCCGGGAACCCCGCTCGGCAAGGCCGTCCCGGGCCGCCTGCACCGACCGCACCCGCGCAATAACCAACGGCTTCCCACGTCAGTTACCTCCGCGTAAACTCCCCGTCGAGGCCCGGACAGGTGGCCTGTCTAGCGTCAGCGCGGGAATGTTAACCGCGCCGCCGGCCGGCCCGTCGTGTGGAGGATTGTGTGACTGACCACGAAGACCGCGAAGGACACGCACCCTCTCGGAGAACGTTCGTTCGCGCCGCGGGCCACAATGGTCCCGATGGAATTGTCACCTGAGGCCTGGCGGAAGCTGCACGAGGTTTCCACCGCGAGCCTGACCAGCGAACTGCTCAAGCTCGGCTTCCGCAACACGTTCATGGCCGGCGTCCGGCCGCTGCGGCCGGACGCCCGGCTGGTTGGCTACGCGTTCACGCTGCGCTACATCCCGGCCCGCGAGGACCTCGACTTCCAGGTCGAGTACGACAACTGGACCAACCCGCAGCGGGTCGCGGTGGAGACCATCGGCCCGGACCAGGTCCTGGTCATCGACGCCCGCGGCCAGGCCGGCGCGGCGTCCCTCGGCCACATCCTGTGCACCCGGCTGATGGTGCGCGGGGCGGCGGGCCTGGTCACCGACGGCGCGCTGCGCGACTCGCCCGCCATCGCCGAGCTCGCCTTCCCGTCGTACGCCGGAGGTGCGCACGCCACCACCAGTTCGGTGCTGCACCATCCGGCGGACTTCGGCCTGCCGATCGGCTGCGGCGGGGTCATGGTGCAGCCGGGCGACGTGCTGGTCGGTGACGGCGAGGGCGTCGTCGTCATCCCGGCCGGGGTCGCCGAGGACGTCGCGGCGCGCTGCTACGAACGGGACCGGCTGGAAGCGTGGCTGCAGCGCCGGGTCGCGGACGGCGCCAGCATCCGCGGCACCTACCCGCCCGACAAAGAAACGCTAGCCGAGTACGACGCTGACACCGTCCGGGGGGACGACCAGTGCTAGCCCAGGGGGACGACCCCCGGAAACCCCCCGCTGCGCTCCGCGCCCCGCTGCGGTAACTCGTCGGCACATCGGCCGCTCACCGGGCCGGAGGCCCGGGTCGCTGGGCCGGTATGAGCGCCTCGCCGCCTCACCAGCGCGGACTGGCTCCAGGATGACCTTGCAAACAGTGTGGCAGGAGGTTGCGATGTGGCCACAGTCCGCCTATGGGTCTAGTGTCAGGCCGTCGTATGCCACCTCGATGCCGGCCATTTCCAGCGTCGCGCGCTCCGGTGAGTCCCCATCCAGGGCGGGGTTGGTGTTGTTGAGGTGGGTGTACAGCTTGCGCGCCGCGGGGTGGGCGCGCAAGCGCTGGTATGAGTCGGCGATCGGCAGGTGCCCCATTGTGCGGGCCGGGCGGTCCTGGCCGGTCGCGTGCAGCATCTCGTCATGGTGGAAGAAGGTACCGTCCAGGATCACGCAGCTGGCAGCGGCGAGCGCTGTGTCCAGCGGCCCGGTCCACGCGGCGACGCACGGCGCGTACACCAGCGATCCGCCGGTCAGGCGGTCCTCGAACCGGTAGGCCACCACCCATGGGTCCTCTGTTTCAGCTCCATTGGCCGCCGGCGAGGGGGTCCGAGGCAGCGGGTGGTCTTCCGGCGATGTTCCTCGCACGGCCGGCCGGACGTAGCGGGGCCGCTTCACACCCAGCGGGATCGCCCTCGCGGACAGCTGCTCGTCCAGGGCGATCGTCACGCCGGGGCGGATCGTGTGCCAGGTCAGCGAGCCGTACGGGTCGAGGATCGGGCGAACCGGGAAGCTGCCTTGCAGTGCATCCAGTACCGGCCCGGGGCCGTACACGTCCAGCGGTGAGCCCTCACGCAGCATCAGGAGCCCGACGGTGTGGTCGAGTTCGCCGTCGGTGAGCAGCACACCGGTCACCGGTGTCTGCCGCCGTCCCGGGCCGGCTGCCAGCTCCGGCGTGGCAAGGATCTGGGCGCGGATGTCCGGGGAAGCGTTAACCAGGAACCACCTCCGGCCGGCTCCGGTGACCGCCAGGCAGTCCTGCGTCTGGCCGGTTCCGTGCTGACGGGACCTTGCGCACATAACGCAGCCACAATTCCACTGTGGCAGTCCGCCGCCGGCGGCGGTGCCCAGCAGGCGTGCTCTCACCCGGCGCCGGTTCTCGTGCCCGTGACCATCATCATCCTCGGTTCCCACGTTCGCGCCGGGGCACCGGTGAGCAGGCCGGTGACGAGCTGGTGATGCGGGGACAGCGCGCATACCGGGTCGGTGGCTGCCGGGTCGCCGGTGAGCTGGTAGGCCTGGCAGCGGCACCCACCGAAGTCGACCTCCTTGCGCGGGCAGCTGCGGCACGGCTCGGGCATCCAGCTGGTCCCCCGGAACCGGTTGAAGGCCGGCGAGGAGTACCAGATCCCGTTGAGCGACTCGTCGCGCACGTTTATCACACCGAGGCCGGGGATCTGGCCGGCCGCGGGGCAGGGCAGGGCATCGCCGTTCGGCACGATGATGAGCTGGCGGACGCCCCAGCCGTACATGCACGGCTTGGGGCGATCCTCGTAGTAGTCGGCGACGACGTACACGATCTCCATGCGTGAGCCCAGCCGGGCCCGGGCGTGCTGGACGTCGCGTTCGGCTTCCTCGACCTGGGATCGGGTGGGAAGCAAGGCGGTCCAGTTGCGCCGTGCCCAGCCGTAGTACTGGGTGTTCGCCAGTTCCAGCCGGTCGGCACCCATCCGCTCGGCCAGCTCGGCGAGCGCCGCCACGTGGCCGATATTGTCGCGGTGCAGCACCACGTTGAGGGTCAGCGGAAGCCCGTGCCCGGTCACGATCGCGGCGGCGGAGAGCTTGCGCTCGTGCACCCGAACACCGGCGATCGCATCGGCGGTGGCGGCGGAATCGTCCTGGACCGACAGCTGCACGTGGTCCAGGCCCGCCTCGGCCAGCGCGGCGAACCGGGCCTCGGTCAGCGGGACACCGCTGGTCACCAGGCTCGTGTACATACCGCGCCGGTGGGCGTGCGCGACCAGGGCCGCCAGATCCCGGCGCGCCAGCGGCTCCCCGCCGGACAGGTGCACCTGAAGCACTCCCAGCTCCCGGGCCTCGTCCAGGACCCGGCACCACTGCTCGGTCGTCAGCTCGTCGCGGTAGGCCGCGAGGTCCACCGGGTTCGAGCAGTACGGGCAGCGCAGCGGGCACCGATAGGTCAGCTCCGCGACCAGGCCGAGCGGAACCGGGGCCCGCCTGACCCGCCGTGCCGCGGACGCGACCTGCGGCACGACCTGGCCCGGCACCGGCCCGCTACTCGGGGCGCCGGTGGTGATCAGGCGCCTGGCCGCAAGACCGTTCAGCAGCGCCAAGACGTCCGGCATCGATGCGTTTGAGTATTCCTTGGCGAGCTCCGCGGCGATCCCTTCGACCGTCCGGGCGCCGTCGCAGTGCCTGAGGACCGCGCCGGCGGTTTCGTTCAGCAGCAGAACGCCTTCGGGGTACAGCAGCGCGTCCTGCTCGCGCGCCTGGTCGTAGGCGAGCCGCACCCCCCCGCGGAACGCCGGCCGCCATCCGGAGGTGAGCGCCGCCGCGGGGACGGGTGCATCATCGGCCATTCAGGCGCGCCCCGCGTAATCGATCGCGTCCAGCATGGCCCACAGCACGTCGCATTTGAACGCCAGCGCCGCGACGGCTGCATCCTGCTGCTCGCGCGTCAGGCAGTGCTCGACCACCAGGCCGAGTGTGTACTCGGAGTCCTTACGCACAAAGGGGATGCGGGCCTCGAAATACCCGTAGCCCGCCGACTTGATCCAAGGGTAATGCCGCTGGAACACCGCCAGCCGGTCAGCCATCAGGTCCGGCGAGAACAATTCGGTCAGCGCCGCGCCGACTCCCTCGGTCCAGGTCCGCGTCCGGCAGAAATGCACATAGGAGTCGACGGCGAACCGCACACCCGGCAGCACGTGCCACTCCTCTTCCACCTCCTGCCGGGTGAGCCCAACGGCTTCGGCCAGCTCGAGCCAATCCTCCAGCCCGCCTACGCCATCCGGCGTACCGTCCTGGAAGGTGATGCGCTCGACCCACCGGCGCCGCACCTCAGGCAGCGGGCAGTTCGCGATGATCGCGCCGTTCTTCTGGGACAGGTTCCGCTGGTAGTACCACCGGTTGGCCACCCAGGCACGCACCTCGCCCGGGGTGCAGCCACCCTCGTGCAGGCGAACGTGGAATTGGTGCTTGTCCCAGTAGTGCGCACCCTGCGCTCTCAGCGCCGCGACGAATTCCTCCCGCGGGAGCGGGTCGCGCACCGGCGGCCCGTCCCGCATCGCGGGGGACCGCACGCTAGCGACGCCCCGCGTACATGGCCGCTTCCGGCGTGATCTCGAAGTCATCAGCCTCGGGCGGGAACCAGGCACGCGGGGACGTGGGCGACGCTTCGTCGCCCCGGGAACCCGCAGGCGTGCTTGCGGGCGTGCCCGTGGAGTCCTGCGGCGTGCGGGAAGCATCGGGGTGGGCCATAACCTCGCTCCTTCGGCGATCGGCGGCGGGTGCCTAAACGTGAGCCTGCCGGCTCTGTACACGCGCGGCAACGGCAGGGTCAGGCCGTCCGTGACGCCAGTCACACTACATCCCGAAGTAGCGGTGGCGTCCAGAGCCGGCCCAAACCGGCGTGCTCCGCACTGCCGCGGCGCAGCCGCACCGCGGGCATGCGGACCACCCGGCCCGCCTGCCCAGCCACTGCTCGCCGCCAGCTGTGCCTTCCAGCTCCTGCCCAACGGTTTCACCAACCGCGACCAAAGCGCGACGCCAGCGCCGCTTGCACGGCGTGATGCGAGGCACTGCGCAGCCGCCGGACCGTTGGCGCCAGCCCCGCCCCCAGACAAAGCCCGGCCAAGGCAAGCGACGCGCTGACCGCGCCGGCTACTGCGATATCGTCGAGCGAAAGCCGGATCCCATGCGAAACGCCCGCGACCAGGTTGTCGAGCGCGAGCGGGATGGGCAGGGAGAACGCCAGCGTTCGGGCGCGTTTCCCGGACAGAAGAACGACAAGCAGCCAGGCAGCGACAATGCCGGGTATGAGTTTCTCCCAGGGCACTCTCATTCCGTACGCGGCACCGGCGACCATCGCGAGCGCATCAGATATGCCAAACATCGTCGCAAGAAGGTAGCTGCGAGTCCAGCCAAGACGCAGCGTGCCCAGGCCGACACAGACGATGAAGCCATCGAGGCCCAGCGCCAAGACCGAGGCGAGGGTAAAGGTCATCACGGCTCCTTTTGCAGGCGTTTCACTAGATGCGCGGGTTGGCGTTGGTCGGGATCGGACCGGGTGGCACGCTGATGGGGCCATAGACGTCGATTCTGCCGTCGTAAGTGGGAGCGAACACCTTTCCATTGGCGACTAACAGGCGGGCAGAACTTGCAGTGGTTGAAGTGGTTACCGGGGATGTGGGTGCTGTCCCAGAGCAGCTTCAGCCGTGGCGTCCCGTCCGCATTGGGCACCGGATCGAGATTCTCCGCGTCGTAGGCGCGCAAGATCCCCGGTACGACGAACTTGTTCGCGTCGCCCGAGATAGGCGCGAGGGCCCAGATGATCCCGGTGTTCGGCTGCCCGCCATTTGACGAGAGGGCCAGCACGCCGCCGGGCATTCCGCCTATGCCGCCCGCGCCGGCCGACGCGGTTTCGGCGCTCTTGGCGAAGAAGGTCACTTTACCTGATGGGTCCACTGTCCACGCTCGCAGGTGCTCGTTCTCGCCCCAGCAGAACAGCATCGGGCCATGCGCCGGGCTCTGCCAGAACACCGAGCCGGCATGCAGGTGATGTGTCTTCCCGGTCGTACAGGTGGTCCAGATTCTGCACCAACAGACGCGTCGATGCCGAAGCCGGGGAAATACGTATAGAAAATCGGCGGCTGCTTGAGCACGGCAAAGTTGCTGCCCTGCCCGAACCGCGGCCGTGTCCTGATCGAGCACGTAGAGCACGCCGTCCTTGCCGGCGCCGACGACCAGGCCCATGCCGGGGATAGCGAGCGGCCCCGCCGATCCGAGATCGTAGTCCCGGAAGTCATCTTCGCCATTGGGGTTGCGGTCCGAGTCGTGAAAGGGCGTAAACCAGGCGACGGCGTCGAGACGTCCCGGGGCGTTGGCGGCGGCCGGCGGCGTGTAGTGCAGTTTGACGATGCTCTCCGGCAGATCCCCGGCCGGCGGTGCGCACCTCGACCCCGTAGTTGCCGGTCATGACGTACAGGTCGCCCGCTTCGTCCGCGGCAATGCCGCCGCCGCCTTGCCAGATCCCGCAACCATGACCGTGCGGCGTTGTGCACCACGCGGCGGTCTGCCGGAATGCGTCCACGTCGAAGGCGATGATCCAGCCGTGCGACGTCGGGTCGCCCTTCTCATGCGTGACCGAGAAAGCGGCGAAGAGGGTCTTGTGTTCCGCGCCGCCCGTGTCGCGCGTTGTCGTGAGCAGAAGTGCGGCTCGCTGTTTGTTACGCGAGGGCACGAGGGCCACGTTGGGAGCGCCTTGTGCCGCGGCGTCCGCCGCGATCGTTATTGGCTGCTGACGCTGCTGTCCCGTGGCGATGTCCAGCGCGTGGACCTGAAATTGCGCCTTGGCGAGACTTCCGTTCTGGCTTGTCCAGCAGACGATGTAGATCGTATTGGTTTCGAGATCGATCACTGGCGTACTGAGGATGCCCCAGTGCTTGTTGATATTGAAGAGCTGGATCTCAAACGGGCCCGGCAGAAGGGGTGGTCCCAGATTTACCGGGCTAGGCCAGACCGCTTGACCGGTGTCGGCATCGAAGGCCCACACGTTGTTCGCCATCGTGCAGACGTACACAATGTCGCGAGGTGCCTGACCGCCGATCTGGACGCCGGAAACAAACAAAGGCTGCGCCTCAATACGGGGATCGTCGTTCACATCGAGGCTGAAGTGCTTGACGAGCAGATTGCTCCCGACCAGCGCCGGTGTAAGAACGGTCTCCGCCGTGTTCGCCCCGGTGCGAGCGTTCGTATATGACCGCGTGAGTACATTCATCTCTGCCCCACTTCAAATACGCCTAAGAGAGCTGCTTACTGCCCGGCGGATAGTGGCGTGGCCTCCGCAAGCTGCAGAATAACGATGAACTGTCCCGAGGGTCAAGCGCAGGCACCCCGATTTTCCGGGTCCGCTCTCTCTCG
Source organism: uncultured Actinomycetes bacterium (assembly GCA_963809975.1). Lineage (GTDB taxonomy): Bacteria > Actinomycetota > Actinomycetes > Streptosporangiales > Streptosporangiaceae > Bog-532. The sequence goes on along the minus strand of CAWELT010000027.1, from coordinate 183,502 downwards.
TTCGGCGAGTCGCGAGACCGTCGCGAGGTCGTCGCAAGGCGGGGGCGAAAATGGCTAGAGCAGAGGCTCGGGTGCCGAGGACTGGTCAGTACGAAATGGGCGATTATGCGCCTATTTACACCGTTTCAGCCGTGACGTTGCCGCGGGCGCGCTGTCTTGGCACCTGCGCGAGTCACCGGCGCCGGGGCGGGGGCGTGCGCCTGGTGCTGGGGGCCGCTGATGCTAGCGTTGCGGTCATGCCATTGCATGCTGCGCAGGCCGCTGGTCTTATCTGGGCGGGGATCGGCGGCAAGCGCCTGCTGGATCACCCGTTTTACCGCCGCTGGGAGGCGGGGACGCTGGCCGGGGGCGAGCTGGCTGCCTACGCCGGAGCAGTACCGGCAGATCCAGGCGGCGTTGCCGGAGGTCCTCGCCGGGTCGCGTCGAACCTGCCGGATGGCCCGGCCCGGGCGGCGGTGCACGCCAACCTGTCCGACGAGCTGGGCCGCCCGGCGCCGCACCTGGACCTGTTCGACGCCTTCGCCGCCGCGGCCGGGGCCCGGTGCGGCGCGTTGCCGGCCCGGGCGACGCGGTCCCTTACCGGGTTGCAGCTGTCAGCCGCGGCCAGCGACCCGGTCCGGGGGCTCGGCGTGCTGGCCGCCTACGAGACCCAGGCCGCCGCCGTCGCCGCCGACGAAAGCCGCCGGGCTGCGCCGCTACTACGGCATCGACGGCCCCGGCGCGGCGTTCTGGGATGTGCACGCGGATCTGGAAGCCGACCACGCCGACTGGACGGCCAGCGCGCTGGCCGCCACCGCCGCCAGCCCGGCGCAGGTGACCAGCGCGGCCGCGGACGGCGCCCGCGCCTGGTGGCAGTTCCTCGACGAACGCCAGACCGCCGCGTAGCTCACCGGCCGCGCGATCACCGCGACGCGGGCCAGGGCGCGGTACGCGATGGCCTGGGCGAAGTCGTCCGGGTGCTGCCCGCATCTGCCGGTCGGCGTAGTCGCGCAGTCAAGGCAGTAGGCGTCACTTCCGTTGTTCCCCGAGCAGCGTGGCCGCATGGTCGAGACCGCCGAGGATGGTGGCGAGGTCGCTGGTATGGCGCGGGCCTGGAAGACTCGCGGTCAGGGCCCGTGGTGTTTTCATCGGTGCAGGACTCCCGTCCGGTGGATTGGATCGGATTGGTGTCTAGGTCCCGCCGTGGCCTCTCACGCCCGGCGGGGCCGCCTCTAACTGCGGGGATGCGTCGGCGTCGAGGGCGAAGGTGATCGCCGAGTGCCGCAGGCAGTGCGGGGACAGCTGGTCCCAGGCCTGGATGCCCGCGTCGCGGGCCAGGCGGCGCACCAGTTCCCACCGGTAGCCCTGGCGGAGGCGGCCGCCGCTGGCGGTGGCCAGCAGCGGCCCGGCCAGCTGCCGCGCGTCGCTGCGCCCGCCGCGGCGGGCCGGGTCCGGGAGGGGCGTCCAGCGCGGCGACCGTGGCCGTGCGGTGCTCGCCGCATGAACTCGCGGCACACCCAGCCCCCGGGCCGATTGGTCCGGGGGCCAGCTTGTCTGCCGGGCGAGGTGCCTTAGGCGGCGATCGCCTGTTCCGCTGAGGCGGGCTCCAGGGCCAGCCGGAGCACGTCCCGCACATCCGTCATCGGGTGCACGGTCAGCTTCTCCAGCACCTCGGCGGGCACATCGTCGAGGTCCGGCTCATTCCGCTTGGGGATCAGCACCGTCGTGATGCCGGCCTGGTGGGCCGCCAGCAGCTTCTGCTTGACCCCGCCGATCGGCAGGACCCGTCCGGTGAGGGAGACCTCGCCGGTCATGGCCACGTCGTCACGCACCGGCCGGCCTGACAGTAGCGACGCCAGGGCCGTGGTCATCGTGACGCCGGCGCTCGGGCCGTCCTTGGGGACCGCACCCGCGGGCACGTGGATGTGCACGCCACGGTCCTTCAGGTCGCCCACCGGGAGCTCCAGCTCCGCGCCGTGTGAGCGCAGGAACGACAGGGCGATCCGGGCCGACTCCTTCATCACGTCACCGAGCTGGCCGGTGAGGGTGACGCCGGTCTCGCCCGTCTCCGGGTCGGCCAGCGACGCCTCGATGAAGAGCACGTCACCGCCGGCGCCAGTAACCGCCAGCCCGGTGGCCACGCCCGGCACCGAGGTGCGGCGCTCGGACTCGCGCAGGCTCGTCTCCGGCGTGAACCGCGGACGGCCCAGGTAATCCCGCAGGCCTTCCTTGGTCACCGTCACCGGGAGCGTCGCCTGCTCCAGGGCCACCTTCGCGGCGATCTTCCGCAGCACCCGCGCGATGGCACGCTCCAGCGAGCGGACGCCGGCCTCACGGGTGTACTCCGCGGCGAGCATGTGCAGCGCATCCGCGTCGAAGGTCACCTCGTCCGGCTCGAGGCCGGACTTCGACAGCTGCCGGGGCAGCAGGTGGTCACGGGCGATGACGACCTTCTCGTTCTCGGTGTAGCCGTCCAGCTGCACCAGGTCCATCCGGTCGAGCAGCGGGCCCGGCACCGTCTCCAGCACGTTCGCCGTCGCGATGAACACGACGTCCGACAGGTCCAGCTCGACTTCGAGGTAGTGATCGCGGAACGTGTGGTTCTGCGCGGGGTCGAGGACCTCGAGCAGCGCGGCCGCCGGGTCACCCCGGTAGTCCGCTCCCACCTTGTCGATCTCGTCCAGCAGCACGACCGGGTTCATCGAGCCCGCCTCGCGGATGGCCCGGACGATGCGGCCCGGCAGCGCGCCGACGTAGGTACGCCGGTGACCGCGGATCTCCGCCTCGTCCCGGACGCCGCCGAGCGACACCCGGACGAACTTACGGCCCATGGCCCGCGCCACGGACTCGCCCAGCGACGTCTTGCCGACGCCGGGCGGGCCGACCAGCGCGAGGACAGCGCCGCTGCGGCGGCCGCCGATCACGCCCAGGCCACGGTCGGACCGGCGCTGGCGCACGGCCAGGTACTCGACGATGCGCTCCTTGACGTCATCCAGGCCGGTGTGGTCCTCGTCGAGGATGCGCCGGGCCCCGGCGATGTCGTAGGAGTCCTCGGTCCGGTCGTTCCACGGGATGTCGAGCACGGTGTCCAGCCAGGTCCGGATCCAGCCGACCTCGGGCGACTGCTCGGCGGTGCGCTCCAGCTTGGCGACTTCCTTCATCGCCGCGTTGTGCACATCCTCCGGCAGGTTGGCCGCCTCGACGCGGGCCCGGTAGTCGTCCTCCTCGGTGGAGGGGTCACCGGACAGGTCGGCGAGCTCCTTGCGCACCGCGGCCAGCTGCTGGCGCAGCAGGAATTCCTTCTGCTGCTTCTCCATGCCCTCCTGAACGTCCTTGCGGATCGATTCCGCGACGTTCAGCTCGGCCAGGTGCTCCTTGGTCCAACCGATGATCAGCTCGAGCCGCTCCACCAGGTCCGCGGTCTCCAGGATCTGGAGCTTCTGCGCGGCGGTGAGGTACGCGGAGTAGCCGGACCGGTCGGCGATCACCGACGGGTCGTCCAGCTGCTGGATCGAGTCAATGACCTGCCACGCCCCACGGTTCTGGAGCATGCCGATCACCAGCGACTTGTATTCCTTCGCCAGTTCATCGGCGCGGGGCCCGCGGCCGGTCTCTTCCACGACCGTGCCCTGGACCCAGAGCGCGGCACCGGAGCCGGTCGTGCCGGAGCCGATCCGCACCCGGGAGATACCGCGCAGGACCGCTCCCGGCTCCCCGCCGGGCAGGCGTCCCTCCTGGTCGACCACGGCCAGCGTGCCCACCCCGGCCAGCCCGCGGTCAGCCAGCCTGGGAACCAGCAGGACCCGCGGCTTGGCCTCGGACCGGATACCCGGAACCCGGGCGGCCGCCGGCACGCGCGCCGCGTCGATCGCGGCCCGCACCTCCTGCTGGGAAGTCTCAAGCGGCACTACCATCCCGGGCAGGACAACCTCGTCGTCCAGGGGCAGCACCGGCAGTGTGAGCTGTTCGCTCATCTGACCTCCAAAAGTTGAGTCACCCACACTCAAGAAAGAAGAGGCCAAAATAATTTCCTGTGCATGTTCTCCCACAGCGAAGCGCGGCTGGAATCGGCCATACCCGCTCTGAGCTGGGAAAATAACGCACGTGCCCGCAGGCCGCGCCAGCAGGACGTGCAGGGTCCGCGGGCCGTGACCGCAGCGACCCGGTCAGCCCGTGTCGCTGGTGCCCGCAGGGACCCGAGACAGCGTCCGCGGCTGGTCGGGCCAGGCGGCTCGCAGCCGGCCCAGGCCGGACGTCGCCGGGTGACCGCTGCGGTGCCGTCGTCAGTCGGCCCTCGGTCCACGCCTGCCGCCTCGACCAGCACGTTACCGGGCAGCCGGGCACCGTCCGCCCTGGACGCACCCGCCGTCGCTGCGCTATACATCGGATGCATTTTCTAAGGTGGGCTGGGCAGCGAGCGGGAGGACACGGATGAGCGAGCCGGACACCGGGAGCACCGGGGCAAACACCGGAGGCACGGGACCAGGCCACGAGTCGGGCCCGGCCGCGCCGGATGCCGAGTTCGCCGGGCTGTCCGCGCTGGTGACCGGGGGTGCCTCCGGCATCGGGCTGGCCACCGCCCTGCTGCTCGCCCGCCGGGGCGCCCGGGTCGCGGTCCTGGACCGCGAGATGGCCGATTCCGGCCACGGCCTCGTCAGTGTGGTCGCGGATGTCACCGACGACGAGGGGGTGCGCCGGGCGGTCGGCGAGGCGGTCGCCGCGCTCGGCGACCGCCTCGACATCCTGGTGAACAACGCCGGGATCGGGGCCGCGGGCACGGTGGCGGACAACTCCGACGAGGAGTGGCGCCACGTCCTGGACGTCAACGTGCTCGGCATGGTCCGCACCACGCGCGCCGCACTGTAGCACCTGCGCCGTGCCGCGGCCGACAACGGCCAGGCGGCGATCGTGAACACCTGCTCGGTGGCGGGCCTGGCCGGGCTGCCGCAGCGGGCGCTGTACTCGGCGAGCAAGGGCGCAGTCTACGCACTGACGCTCGCGATGGCCGCCGACCACGTGCGCGAGGGCATCCGGGTGAACTGCGTGACGCCCGGGACCGCGGACACCCCGTGGATCGGCCGCCTGCTCGACGCCGCGCCCGACCCTGCCGCCGAACGGATGGCGCTGAACGCCCGCCAGCCGATGGGGCGCCTGGTCTCGGCGGACGAGGTGGCCGCCGCGATCGCCTACCTCGCGAGCCCGCTGGCCGGGGCGACGACAGGCACCGCCCTCGCCGTGGACGGCGGCATGTCCGGATTGCGGCTGCGCCCGCCGTCCGCCTCCTGAGCAGTTACCGCGGTGACCGCAAGGCCGGGCCGGCGTCCCGGGTGACCAGGAGGCAGGCAGCAGTAGAACGGGTGGGTGCCAGAGCTTCCCGAGGTCGAGACCGCCCGTAGCCTGATCGCCGAACAGGCCCTGGGGCGCCGCATCGTGGGCGTCGACGACGCCGACACGTTCGTCACCCGCCCGCACAGCCCTGGGCAACTGCGTGACGCTCTGACCGGGCGCACGCTCACCTCAGCGCAGCGCCGCGGCAAGACGATGTGGATTGAGACCTCCGGCCTGGACGGTTCGGCCGAGCCCGGGCCCGAACTCGGCATCCACCTGGGCATGGGCGGCCGCATCGTCGTCACGGCCGGCGGCCACGCGACGGAGGGCGGCGGTCCGCGCCGCCGCGACGCCCAGCCGCGCAAGCCCGAGTGGAACCGCTTCACGCTCGAGTTCGCCGACGGCGGCAGCCTGGTGCTGTTCGACAAGCGCCGGCTGGGCGAATCCGGCTGAACCCGGACACCGCGGCGCTCGGGCCCGACGCCGAAGACGTCACGCCGGCGGAGTTCCGCCGGGTGATCTCCAAGGGCACGATCGCGGTCAAGGCCCGGCTGCTCGACCAGTCCAAGATCGCCGGCGTCGGCAACCTGCTGGCCGACGAGGCGCTATGGAAGGCCAAGATCCCGCCCGCGACCCCGGTGAATTATCTGCAGCCCAGGCACGCCGACCGGCTGTATCGTGCCCTGCAGTCCGCGCTGGCATCGGCCATCGCCCAGGGCGGCGTGCACACCGGCGATGTCATCTCGGCCCGGCACCGCGGCGGCACCTGCCCGCGCTGCGGCGCGGAGATGGTGCACGGAGCGGTGGGTGGCCGGTCGACCTGGTGGTGCTCGCGCGAACAGGCCCCGTGGCCGGAGCCGGACGGGCCAGCACGGTTATCCCGGTACGCGATTTCCCTGGAGCGGTTATCCCCCCATTTGGGCGAGCGCCATGTCGGCGGTCAGGCAGCCCGCCGTGGTGAGCTGCAAGTTGGCGAGTGAGGCTTCCTGTGTCCGGTCGTCGGCCGCAGTCACGCAGTCACTCACGACGTAGACCGTGAATCCGAGGTCGGTGCCGTGCCGGGCCGTCTGCTCGACGGTGAGGTTGGTGGCCACCCCGGTGATGTACACGGTGCTGAGCGACCGGTCCAGCAGCCACCGGACGACGTTGTTGCCCGCCAGACCGGACAGCTTCTGGTTGTCGGCCACATGCGCCCCGATGGCCAGCGCCGACATTTCCGGGATCAGCTGAGCGCCGTGCGCATCCGGCCGGAACGCCGCCTGCGCGTCGCCGACGGCCCGCGTGAAGCCGGTGTTCCGGACGAGGGAACTTCCTTTTTCAGGCACGGTGAAACGGGTGAACACCAGCTGCGCACCGGCCGAACGGGCCGCCCCGTGGAACTGCACCGCGCGGCCGACCACGCCACTTCGAGCGATCGGCTCACCGAGCATCCCGCCGAAGAAACCCTCCGGCCTGATCACATTGACCTGCCAGTGCAGCGCGAGTACAGCGGCACCCCGTGGACCTGTCATCAGAGTCGCGGCGTGGAAACCCCGGACTTCAGACCGGGGAGGAAACGCCGCTCCCCCCTCTCGCGTGTCGCGCTTATCTGTTCGGGACACATCAGACAATCTTGGTTGTTGTGAGGACGGCGTATAAGTGCCGGGCGTATCCGGTGCCGGAGCAGGCCAGCGTGCTGAGCCGCACGTTCGGCTGCGTCCGTGTCGTGTGGAACCGGACCCTCGCCTGGCGGCACCAGTGGTACCACCCCGGGCAGGCTAGGACGAACTTCACGCAGGCCAATGCCTACCTGACCGCGATGAAGGCCACCGAGGAGCTGGCGTGGCTGAACGAGGGGGGTGAAGGTCCCCAACCCGCGCAAGCTGGCCCGCCGGGAACAGGCCCTCGCCCGGTATCAGCGCCGGCTGGCCCGCTGCCAGCGCGGTTCGGCGAACCGGGCCAAGGCCAGGGCGAAGGTCGCCCGCGCGCACCGGAAGGTCCGCGCGTCCCGCGCCGATTTCCTGCACCGCACCTCGGCCCGGCTGGTCCGCGACCATGACGTGATCGTGATCGAAGACCTGGCCGTGAACAACATGGTCCGCAACCGGTCGCTGGCCAAGGCCATCTCCGACTGCGGGTGGGGCACCTTCCGCCAGATGCTGGCGTACAAGGCGGCCACGGCGGGACGGCACCTGATCGTGATCGGCCGCTGGTACCCCAGCTCGAAGACGTGCTCGGCGTGCGGGCATCGGCTCGCGTCGCTGAGCCTGCACACCCGGACGCGGCAGTGCCCGTCCTGCCGCACCCGGCACGACCGGGACATCAACGCGGCCAAGAACATCCTGGCGGCAGGTCTTGCCGTAGCCGGGGGAAATCCCGGCGATGCCTGCGGAGCTGATGTCAGACACTCCGGGTCCTCCCGGGTGCGGTCGGCTGTGAAACAGGAACCCCCGGGTGTGAGCCCGGGAATCCCCGTCCTTCCGGGCGGGGAGTAGTCAAGAATACGATCTTCCCCCCGGGGGCCGCCGCGCGCCCGAGCCCCCGAGAACCGGCGTTTTGGCTGGACACGCCGCGGGGATGCGGCGTTTCCGCCCGCATGGGGCATTAGCCGGCCGGGCCGGCCACCGCCCGGCCCCGGGACAGCAGCCCGCGAAATGACGGCGCCGCCTGATACCAATGGGGGCATGGCCGATACCGCCGCGCCCAGCCCGCCCGCCGCCACCGCCCCTGGCCTCCGGGACGGGGCCGGCCCGCCCGTCCCCGGCCTCCGGGACGAGGCCGAACGGAGCTTGCGGTCCCTGGCCGGCGATGACGCCCGGCTGCGGGAGGACCAGTGGACGGCGATCAGCGCCCTGCTGGACGGCCGCCGCGCCCTGGTGGTCCAGCGCACCGGCTGGGGCAAGTCGGCGGTCTATTTCGTCGCCACCGCGCTGCTGCGCGCCCGGGGCGCGGGACCGACGGTGATCGTGTCGCCCCTGCTGGCCCTGATGCGCAACCAGATCGACGCCGCCGGGCGCGCCGGGATCCGGGCCCGGACCATCAACTCCGCCAATGCCGAGGACTGGGAGCAGACCTACGGCGAGATCGCCGCGGGCGACGTGGACGTGCTGCTGGTCAGCCCGGAACGGCTGAACAATCCCGGCTTCCGCGACCGGGTACTGCCCCGGCTGGCCGGGACCGCCGGGATGCTGGTGATCGACGAGGCGCACTGCATCTCGGACTGGGGCCACGACTTCCGCCCCGACTACCGGCGGCTGCGCACCCTGCTGGGGTCGCTGCCGGCGGCCGTTCCGGTGCTGGCGACGACCGCAACCGCGAACGCCCGCGTCACCCGTGACGTCGCCGAGCAGCTCGGCGCGGGCAGCCAGGACGAGGCGGTCGTCCTGCGCGGGCCGCTGGACCGGGAGAGCCTGCACCTGTCGGTCGTGTCCCTGCCGGGCGCGCACCAGCGCCTGGCGTGGCTGGCCGAGCACATCGGCGACCTGCCCGGCTCCGGGATCATCTACACGCTGACGGTCGCCGCCGCGCACGAGACCGCGGCGTTCCTGCGTGATCAGGGGCTGGCGGTCACCGCCTACAGCGGCCGCGACGACCCGGACCAGCGGATCGCCGCCGAGGAGGACCTGCTGGCCAACCGGCTCAAGGCCATCGTGGCGACCAGCGCGCTGGGCATGGGCTTCGACAAGCCCGACCTGGGATTCGTCGTCCATCTGGGTGCCCCGCCGTCGCCGGTCGCCTATTACCAGCAGATCGGCCGGGCTGGCCGCGGCGTGCCCCGCGCCGAGGTCATCCTGCTGCCCGGACGGGAAGACCGGGACATCTGGGCGTACTTCGCGTCGCTGGCGTTCCCGCCGGAAGCCGTCGTCCGGCACACCCTCGCCACGCTGGATGAGGCTGGCCGTGCGCTGTCGTCGAACGCACTGGAGACCCGCGTCGACCTGAGCCGCGCCCGCCTGGAGACCATGCTGAAGGTCCTGGACGTGGACGGCGCCGTGCACCGGGTCAACGGCGGCTGGGAGCCGACCGGCCAGCCGTGGTCCTACGACGCAGAACGTTACGCGCGGGTGGCCGGGGAGCGCTCCCGCGAGCAGCAGGCGATGCTCGAGTACGCCGCCTCCAGCGATTGCCGGATGGAGTACCTGCGCCGTGAGCTGGACGACCCGGCTGCAGGCGCGTGCGGGCGCTGCGACAACTGCACCGGACGGCGCTGGGCGGCTGACGTTTCGGGCGCTGGGGCCGCCACCGCTCGGGATCGGCTGCTGCGTCCCGGCGTCGACGTCGCGCCGCGGCGGATGTGGCCGACCGGGATGAAGGACCTCGGGATCGGCGCCTCCGGCAAGATTCCCGCCGCCCTGTCCGCCGGCCCCGGCCGGGCTCTCGGCCGCCTCACCGACGTGGGCTGGGGCACCCGGCTGCGCACGCTGCTGTCCGAGGAAGCGCCAGACGAGCCGGTCAGCGCGGACCTCACCGGCGCGCTGGTCACTGTGCTGGCCGCCTGGGACTGGGAGGTTCGCCCGGCGGCGGTGGCGATCCTGCCGTCGCAGACCCGGCCGCTGCTGATCGAGAGCCTGGGCCAGCGGATCGCCGGCATCGGGCGGCTGCCGTACCTCGGCGCGCTCGTGTACGCGGATGGCGGCCCCGGGCCGCGGCGGCACAACAGTGCGCAGCGGCTGCGGTCAGTGTGGAACGCACTCACGGTGCCTGAGGCACTCGCCGCAGCGCTGGCGGCCCTGGACGGGCCGGTCCTGCTCATCGACGACCGGATCGAGACGGGCTGGACGATCACGGTCGCCGCCAAGCTGCTCCGCGAGGCGGGCGCCCCGGCCGTGCTGCCTCTCGTGCTGGCGGTGAACGCCGGCTAACCCGCGCGGCCGCCTCAGCGGTGGCCGCTCACCTAACGGTGCTGGCCTAAAAGGAGGTGCTGGCCAGGCGGGCCCTGTTCGGCTCAGTGGTGGGTGGTCAGGACGGCGGCCAGAGCGTCCAGGGCGCCGGGGACGAGGGCGTAGTAGGCCCACACGCCGCGCTTATCACGGGTCAGGATGCCCGCATCGATGAGCACCTTGAGGTGGTGCGAGATCGTCGGCTGGGTGAGCCCGAGCGGCTCGGCCAGCTCGCACACGCACGCTTCGCCGTCCTCGTGCGCGGCGACCATCGAGACCAGCCGCAGCCGGGTCGGGTCGGCCAGCGCCTTGAGCAGCTGGGCCAGGTCGGCGGCCTGCACCGCGGTGATCGGCTCTTTCAGCAGCGACGCGCAAGGTGCCCCGGTGCTCCCGGGAGGCTGGACGGTGACAGCGGTGCTCACCCCTCCAGTATGCGCCAGACATCGACAAGATTCTATGCGAACAGGAGACCTGGCCCACGCCTGCCGGTCGGCTTGTGGTCAAGAACTGTTGCGGGCGCAGCAGAAAACGCCCACATTTCGGAGCGCAGAGGATCCGCTGAACTCCCGGAGGAAGACCTGGAGCCCCGGGACCCAGCGGGCGCGGTGAGCGTGGCTAGGCCACGAAGGGGGGCGTGCCTGCCTCGCTGACCATCGGCCTGCCCGCCGATTCCCAGCCGAGCATGCCATCGGCCACATTGACCACGTTCCAGCCGGCCGCGCCGAGGGCCTGCGCCGCGTACGCGGACCGTGACCCGGCCCGGCAGATCACGTAGACCTCCTGGTCGCGGGGCACCTGCTCGGTCCGGCCGCCGAGTTCGCCGAGCGGAATGTGCACCGCATCGGGCGCGTGGCCAGCCACCCACTCGTCGTCCTCGCGGACGTCCAGCAGATACGCCCCCGTGGGCAGCCCGGCCGCAGGCATCTCGGGCACGATAGGTCCAAAGTTCATCGTCGCTCTCCTGCAACCGGTCGGCCGCCGCCAGACCGGCAGTGATCATTACTTCTGGTTACCGAACACTGCGCTGCGGCGGCCTCGACGCTATCCCAGGCACCAGGCACCAGGCACCAGGCACTTGCGCTGGCGGGGCCGTCAGTAGTCGTCGTCGTTACCAGGACTCTTACCTGACCTCAGGATATCGGGGCATCCCTGTCGCTCAGCCGCCGGGAGCGGCGAACCAGGCGTTGTCCGGGCCCATCAGGTACCGGTCCGTGACGTGGTTGAGCACGCGCCTCGCCTGCCGGAACCGGTCCGCGACCTCGGCGACGACGGCCAGCCGACTGGTCCGTACCGGGGCCAGGGCCAGCGCCGAACGGTACCACCGGGCGCCGAGATGCTCCAGCAGTTCGATGTCGGGCGTAGCCGTCAGCCGTTCCCGTTCCGCGGCGGGCACGCGCGCGGCCCGCAGCAGGCGCGCCGCGCTGACCGGGCCGAACGCGCGCCCTGTGACGTAGTCCGGGAACACCCCGGACAGGAACAAGGACACGTCCCCGAGCCGGCGGTAGACACCCGGCCGCGACTCTTCGGGCACGGCGTCCAGCAGCCCGGCGAGGCGAACGGGGTCGAGCTCGCTGAACCGCATCGTCCGGGTCCGGCCGCCGACGCTGACCCGGTACTGGCCGCTGGCCACCCGGGTAAAGGACGTGAGCAGTTCGGTGAGGAAGAGCCGGCGGGCGGCTGAGCCGAGGAAATCCCGCAGATCGGGGGCGTCGAAGACCGGCACGTGCTGCCGCGCCGGGGACCGTTCGGTGACATATCCCATGGTTGCGAGGTCGGCGGCGGTCCGGTGCACGGCGACGGCGAAAGCCAGGAACGGTGAGGCGAGAACGGCCTCGCGGGAGGCGATCGCCTCGGGGCCGAAGATGGCGTCGAACACCCGCGGGTCGGCCAGCATCTGTGGCAGCGCCTCCGGGACAGGGGAGCTCCCCGTGACCGCGGCCAGCAGCCGCAGGTCCCCGTCGGTGATGTGCTCCGCGTACGCGCTGCCCACCGAGATGCCTTCCATGGCGATAACGCTACGTCGCGCCTCCGGTCCGGCATAGCCTCCATCCGGGCCGGACGCAATGATCAGGCCTGGCCTACCTCCCCGGGGGGCTGACGCGCGCGCCGGCATAACAGCCGATTTAACTGGTAGCCAACGGGTCAAGGCTCACCACGAAGGAGACGGCTGCTAATGCGGATGCGCACACTCGGCGGAACGGGAATCAAGGTCAGCCCCTACTGCCTGGGGGCAATGATGTTCGGCGCGTGGGGCAACCCCGACCATGACGACAGTACGCGGATTATCCACGCCGCCCTGGACGCCGGGATCAACTTCATCGACACCGCGGACGTTTACTCCCGGGGCGAATCCGAGGAGATCGTCGGCCATGCCCTGCGGGGACGCCGTGACGGTGTGGTCCTGGCCACCAAGGCGCACTGGAGCATGGGTGACGACCCCAACGCGGGCGGCAACTCCCGCCGCTGGATCGTCCGGGAAGTGGATAACAGCCTGCGGCGCCTGCAGACCGACTACATCGACCTGTACCAGATGCACCGTCCCGATCCGTCGACCGATATCGACGAGACGCTTTCCGCCCTGTCCGACCTGATCCGGTCCGGGAAGGTGCGCGCGATCGGCTCGTCGACGTTCCCGGCTGAGCAGATCGTCGAGGCCCAATGGGTCGCCCAGCGCCGCGGGCACGAGCGGTTCCGCTGTGAGCAGCCGCCCTATTCGATCTTCGCCCGGGGGGTCGAGGCGGCGGTCCTGCCGGCCTGCGCCCGGTACGGCATGGGCGTGATCACCTGGAGCCCGCTGGCGGGCGGGTGGCTGAGCGGCAAGTACCGGAAGGAAAGCGACATCGACATGACGTCCGGCCGGGCACGGCGGATCCCGGGCCGCTTCGACCCGTCGGTGCCGGGGAACGCGCGCAAGCTGGAGATCGTCGAGGAGCTGGTCACGATCGCCGCGGACGCGGGTATCTCGCTGACGCACCTGGCCGTCGCGTTCGCCATCGCCCACTCTTCGGTCACGGCGGCGATCATCGGCCCGCGCACGATGGACCAGCTCAAGGATCTGCTCGCCGGCGCCGACGTCGCCCTGGACGACGCGACCCTGGACCGAATCGACCAGATTGTGCCGCCCGGCGTCACCCTCAACGACGCCGACGCCGGCTGGCAGCCGCCGTCCCTGACCGACCCCACCCAACGCCGCCGCCCGCCGTCTGACCGCTCTGCGGTGTAGCCCCGGGCTCCCCGGACTAACACGGCGCGGAAAAGCGTTGTACCGGGCCGGACTCATTCAGTCATTCTTGATGCCCGTTCCTGTGCCGCGTGATGGAGACCGCCGCCGTGCCTACCTCGCTCGCTGACCTGCGAGCACGCCTGCCTAAGCTGACGCACCGCGATCAGCTCAGGCTGAGCCGCCGTGCCGACAAGGCCGCCGCGCTGCGTGACAGTGCGGCGCGCGAGCGTGCATTCGGCCAGCTTTTCGCCGAACTGGATGAGGCCGCGGCGGTCGTCGAGAAGCGGCGCGAGTCCGTGCCGGTGATCTCCTATCCGCCCGAGCTGCCGATCAGCCAGAAGAAAGACGAGATCGCGGCGGCCATTCGCGACCACCAGGTCGTCATCGTCGCGGGCGAGACCGGCTCGGGGAAGACGACCCAGCTGCCGAAAATCTGCCTTGAGCTCGGTCGCGGGGTCACCGGCCACATCGGTCACACCCAGCCGCGTCGGATCGCCGCGCGGACCGTGGCCGCGCGGATCGCGGAGGAACTGGACACCGAGCTCGGCACGACCGTCGGCTACAAGGTGCGGTTCAACGACAACTCCAGCGACGAGACGCTGGTCAAGCTGATGACCGACGGCATCCTGCTGACGGAGATGCAGCGGGACCGGCGGCTGCTGCGCTACGACACGCTGATCATCGACGAGGCGCACGAGCGCAGCCTCAATATCGACTTCATCCTGGGCTACCTGAAGCGCCTGCTACCAGGCCGCCCCGACCTCAAAGTCATCATCACCTCCGCCACCATCGACCCGCAGCGCTTCAGTAAGCATTTCGAGGAAGCCGAATCCGGCGACATACGGACAGGCGGTATGTCGGAGAGCACCGCAGCGGGGCGCGAAGCGCAGCGGGGGGATCCCGGGGGGGCGCCCCCCGGGCCAGCACTAGAATCCCGGCGGGTCGTCCCCCCGGGCCAGCGCAGTGCGCCGGTGGTCGAGGTGTCCGGGCGGACCTATCCGGTCGAGGTGCGCTACCGGGCGATCGCCGGCCCGGACCGCTCCGACGAGGAGCCCCGCGATCAGGCCCAGGCCATCTGCGACGCCGTGGACGAGCTGTGCGCCGCCGGGCCCGGCGACATCCTGGTCTTCCTCAGCGGTGAGCGGGAGATCCGGGACACCGCCGACGCCCTGAAAGATCGCGTGGGGGCGCCGGATCGTCCGGGCGGCCTGGAGGTCCTGCCGCTGTACGCCCGGCTGCCGGTGGCCGAGCAGTACCGCGTGTTCCAGCCGCACCGCGGGCGGCGCGTCGTCCTGGCCACCAACGTCGCGGAGACCTCGCTGACCGTGCCCGGCATCAAGTACGTGGTTGACCCGGGCACGGCGCGGATCTCCCGGTACAGCTACCGGACCAAGGTGCAGCGGCTGCCGATCGAGCCCATCTCGCAGGCGTCGGCCAATCAGCGCAAGGGCCGGTGCGGGCGTACCTCCGACGGAATCTGCATTCGCCTCTACAGCGAGGAAGACTTCAGCTCGCGGCCCGAGTTCACCGATCCGGAGATCCTGCGTACCAACCTCGCGTCCGTCATCCTGCGGATGGCCGCGCTCGACCTCGGCGAGATGGCCGACTTCCCGTTCGTCGACCCGCCGGAGAAGCGCAACGTCGCGGACGGCGTCCGCCTGCTGGAAGAGCTGGGCGCCTTCGCCCCGGTCCCCGCCGGGCGCGGAACGGCTCCGGCCGGTCGCCCGGGGAACAAGCTCGGCCCGGCCAACGAGCACGACCTGGGGAACGAGCGCCCGGGGAACGAGCGCCGTGGGGGCGGGCGGCGGCTGAGCGACGTGGGCCGCAAGCTCGCCGAGCTGCCGGTCGACCCGCGGATCGGGCGGATGATCATCGAGGCGGCGCGCAACGGATGCGCCCGCGAGGTGCTGGTCATCGCCTCGGCCCTGTCGATCCAGGACCCGCGGGACCGGCCGGCCGACGCGCGGGAGGCGGCGGACGCCATGCACGCACGCTTCGCCGAACCGGGATCGGACTTCCTGGCTTTCCTGCATCTGTGGGACTACCTGCGCACGCAGCAGCGCGAACTGTCCTCGTCGGCGTTCCGCCGGATGTGCCGCCGCGAATACCTGCACTACCTGCGGGTCCGCGAATGGCAGGACCTGTACGGCCAGTTGCGGCAGACCGCGGCGGACCTCGGCATCACCCTCGGCACCGGCCGCGGTGACCAGCCCGCCCGCCGCCCGGCGGAGGGCGCCCAGGTCATCTCGGGCCCGGCGGACCAGGCGGCCCCTGCCGCCCGGGCAGGCCAGCAGAGCCAGGAGCGGAAACTGATCCCGGCCGGCCTGGCCCAGCAGATCCACATCTCGCTGCTGTCTGGGCTCCTGTCGCACATCGGCATGCGGGACACCGACCAGAAGACGCGCGGGAAGCGCCGCCCGCTTAGCGAGTTCGCCGGGGCGCGGGGTGCCCGGTTCGCCATCTTCCCCGACTCGTCGCTGGCCCAGAAGCCGCCGCCCTGGGTCATCGTCACCGAGCTCGTCGAGACCTCGCGGCTGTGGGGACGCACCGCGGCCCGGATCGAGCCGGAATGGGCCGAACCACTGGCCGCGCACCTGCTGCGGCACTCCTACAGTGAGCCGCACTGGGACGCCCGCCGCGGTGCGGCGATGGCCCTGGAGAAGGTCACCCTTTACGGCCTGCCGATCGTGACCGCGCGCAAGGTCGGCTACGCGCGGGCCGACCCGGCCGCGGCCCGGGACCTGTTTATCCGCCATGCGCTGGTAGAAGGGGACTGGCAGACCCGGCACCGTTTCTTCCACCACAACCGGGAACTGCTTGCCAACGCCGAGGAACTGGAGCGCCGGACCCGGCGGCGCGGCATCGTCGTGGACGATCAGGTGCTCTACGACTTCTACGACCGGCAGATCCCCGCGCAGGTCACTTCGGCGCGTCATTTCGACAGCTGGTGGAAGAAGACGCGGGCCGCCACGCCCGGCCTGCTGACGTTCACACCGGGCCAGCTGGCCGGCCCGGAGCGTTCGGAGTGCGCCCGTCGGACTATCCCGACGAGTGGGGGCCGTTCCCGCTGTCATACGAGTTCGCGCCGGGTGACCCGCGCGACGGCGTGACCGTCGATGTCCCGCTGGCGACGCTGAACCGGGTGCGGGGCGAGAGGTTCGCCTGGCAGGTACCGGGCCTGCGGGAGGAACTGGTGACCGAGCTTATCCGGTCGCTGCCCAAGCAGTTCCGGGTGAACTTCGTGCCGGCCCCCGACGTCGCGCGCTCGGTGCTGGCCCGGCTCGACCCCGCCGACGGCGACCTACTGGACGTGCTCGGAGCCGAGCTGACCCGGCTGCGGGGGGTACCGGTGCCGCGCGACGCGTTCGATCCGGGCAAGCTTCCGGCCTACCTGCGGGTCACCTACCGGGTGCTGGATGGCGGGCGGGTCCTGGCCGAGGGCAAGGACCTGGACGTGCTCCGCCGTCAGCTGCGCCCCCAGATGCAGGCCACGCTGGCCGAGGCCGCCCGCGGCCTGACCCGTTCGGGCCTGCGCGACTGGGACATCGGCACGCTGCCCCGGGAGTTCAGCAGCGACCGCGTCCGCGCCTATCCGGCGCTCGCGGACGCGGGCGGCGCGGTGGACGTCCGCCTGTTCGACACCGGAGCCGAGGCGGCTTGGAGCATGCTCCGCGGAACGCGCCGGCTCCTGCTGCTGCAGGTTCCGTCGGGGGCCCGCTCCACCGCGTCAAATCTTCCCGTACCGGACAAGCTCGCGCTGAGCCGCAGCCCGTACCCCGGAGCCGCTGCGCTCCTCGACGACTGCGCCGCCGCCGCGGCCGACGAGATCATCGCGCGCGCGGGCGGCCCGGCCTGGGATGAGCAGGGTTTCGCCCGGCTCGCCGAGGCCGCGCGCTCCGGGCTGAGCACGCTGACCGCACAGGTCATCACCGGAGTGGCCCGGGTCCTGGCCGAGGCCCATGAGGTCGAGGTGGTGCTGGCCCGCGGCGCGGCGCACGCGGACGAGCCGGCCTTCGCCGACATCCGCACGCAGTTCGCCTCGCTTATCTACCCCGGTTTTATCGGCGACACCGGGGCGCGAAGGCTCGCTGACCTGACCCGTTACCTGCGGGCCATCCGGCAGCGGCTGGACAAAATGGGCGCGGACCCGGGCCGCGACGGCGAGCGGATGGCCGCGGTGCACCGCGTGGCCGACGCCTACGCCGAGACCGTCCGGGCCCTGCCCCCCGCGCGCCGCGACGGCCAGGACGTCCAGGCCATCCGGTGGATGATCGAGGAACTGCGGGTCAGTCTCTTCGCCCAGACCCTCGGGACCCCGGCGCCGGTGTCGGAGAAGCGCATCCGCACCGCCCTCGCCCGCCTCAGCGACCGCTGACGCGGCGCTTGGCACCAGCGCGCAGCAGCATCAGCGCGGAGGCGGCGAAGTGGGACGCGACGCCGAGCAGGAAGGCGGGCACGGGCCGGCGCACCGCCGCACCGATCATGGCACCCGACAGAACGTGGCTCGTCACCAGCATCGTCGCTCACCTCTTTCGCGTCAGCATTACCGTACGCGACACCAGGTGCAGCCGGTGCCGGTCAGGGCCCACGGCCAGAGGCGTCCGGCTGGTAGCGTTTCAGCGGTGCGTTATCAGTTTCCGGCGGGAGCCGTTCGGCTCAGGCCGCAGGCAGGCCGGGCGGAGTAACAACGCGCCAGGCACCGTTCGGATGACCCAGGATCAGGCGAAGGGCTGACGCTCACTCATGCTCGACAGGCGATTCATCAGAAACAATCCGGATGCCGTCAAGGCCGCCGCCCGCGCCAAGGGCATCGACCTTGACGTGGACGAGCTTCTCCAGGCGGACCAGACCGTCCGCAAGCTCCAGCACGAGCTGGACGACGCGCAGGCCCAGCGGAAGAGCTCAGCCAAGGAGTTTGCCCGGGCTGATGAGGCCCGCCGCGCGGAGCTCAGGGCCGGGCAAGCGGAGCTGGACAGCAGGCTGCGGCAGCTGCGTGACGAGCTCGCCGAGGCGAGCGCCCAGCTCCAGGAACTGATGCTGCGCACGCCCACCATCCCGTGGGAAGGTGCGCCGGTAGGGCCGGACGAATCCGCGAACGTGACGATCCGGACGTGGGGCGAGCGGCCTGGCTTCGATTTCGAGCCGCTCGACCACGTGGAACTGCTGGAAAAGCGGGGCTGGGCGGAGTTCGCGCGGGCCCGTAAGGTCTCCGGGGAGCGCGCCTACGCACTGCGGGACGACGCCGTGCTGCTGGAGCGCGCCCTGCACTCCTACGCGATCGACACCCTCCTGAACAGGGACTTCACCGTGATCTCGGTTCCGGCCCTGGTCAAGGAGGAGGCACTGATCGGGACCGGCCAGTTCCCCGCTCACCGCGAGGAGACCTACGCGATTCCGGCCGACGATCTCTATCTGGCCGGCACGGCCGAGGTGGCCCTGGTCGGCCTGCATTCGGGCGAGATCCTGGACAAGAAGCAGCTGCCGGTGCGCTACGCGGGAATCTCGCCGTGTTTCCGGCGGGAGGTCGGCAGCGCCGGGCGGGACGTCCGTGGCCTGCTGCGGGTGCACCAGTTCGAGAAGGTCGAGCAGTTCGTCATCTGCGAGGCGGACGCGGCGGAGTCCGATCGCTGGCACGCGGAGCTGCTGTCCACCGCCGAGCGCCTGCTGCAGGGGCTGCGCCTGCACTACGAGGTGGTGGAAACCTCCACCGGCGACATGGGCATCGGCAAGTTCCGGATGAACGACATCAACACCTGGTTCCCGTCGCTGAACCGGTTCCGCGAGACACATAGCTGCTCGTCACTGCACGACTGGCAGGCCCGCCGGGCCAACCTGCGGTACCGCGACACGGACGGCACCGTCCGGTTCGCGTACACGCTCAACAACACCGCGATCGCCACCCCGCGGCTGCTGGCCGCGCTGGTCGAGAACCACCAGACCGCCACCGGCGAGGTTCGCGTCCCCGAGGTGCTGCGGCCCTACCTGGGGCAGCGCGAACTGCTCTGACGCGGCCCCAGCGGCATGCCACCGACGCCGGGAACTCTTTGACGCGGCCACCGGCAGCCATCCCGCGGGCGGCCGCGGGCCGCTGAGCTGAGGGCGCGGCGGAGGCCGGGAAGCCGGGACCGGTCCACGGCCAGCCTGCCGTCGTCGTACGCTGCCAACCGTGGAACTCGAAGCCGACCGCATCGCGGAGCTCGCCGGACGCCCGGTCAGCGCCCTCACACGGCGGGACGTGGCGCTCGGCCTGCTCAGCGTGGGGCCCGACGATGCGCTCGCCTCGCTGCCGATGCTGCGCCGCCGGCTGCTCGCCGCGGGCAACCCGTTGTCCGCGGAGTACTGGGCGGCTACGGAACGAATCCTCGGCGCCCTGCACGACGGGACGGCCCGGGGCGGCGACGTCCGGGCGTGGCTGGAGGCGACCGGGACCGAGCCGAGCAGCATCATCGGGCTGCACGTGTGGGACGAGCCATCGGAGCGCAGCCGGCTGCAGGCGGAGATGCATGCCCTGCTGGTCCGGCACCTGGAGGAGAAGCTGAACGCGGGAGCGGTCGACCCCGACCGGCTGGTGACCGGGGACGCCGCGGCCCGGCAGGCTTACACCGCGCTGCAGGAGCAGTGGATGGCGGCACCGCTGCCCGACGGACGGGTGCCGATGGACGCGCTGCTGGACGAGCAGGACGCCGAATTCCTCGCCGAATGGGCCGCCGCCGACTCCGAGGCGCTGACCGCGCTGCAGGAGGTGCTCGACGAGGTTGGCGAGCGGCCGCTGCCGGAGGACGAGCTCGCCGCGGCGTGCGGCGCCGCCCGGGCCGCCATCTCGCGGCCCGGGTTTACCGGCCGCCTGCTGACCGCGTGCGGCGGTGCGGGTGAACGGGCGCTGCCCAGCAGCGACGTGGAGCTGTGGCTGATCCTCGCCGCGGGGGTGGTGTCACCGGCCGGCGAGGCCGTGAGGCCGGCCGCGGGCGGCGCTGCCGGAGCCAGGGGACGAGGCCGCCGGGTGGGCGGAATCACCCGGGCCGGCGGAACCGCCTGCCCTGACGGGAGGGCTCGCGCCGGGGGCTGATGAGCTTGATGACGACGCCGCGGACGAGGTGTCCCGGGTGATAGCGGCGCTGTGTGCGCTGGAGCACATCGACTGGCTCGCGGCCGTCTCCGCGCTGGTCCGGGGCGGTCCCGGCACGCCGGCGTCGGCTACCGCGATGGCCCGTTACGTACGGGAGTACTGCGAGGCCGAGCCACAGACCGGGCCGAAGGCCCTCCTGACGGAAGTGCCCGAGGTGCCCGACGAGCCCGATGACCCCGACTGGCCGGGGGATTTCGCAGATTTCGCGGATTTCGGCGGCTCTGTGGGCGAGGACTTTGACGAGGAGGCCGTCGCGGAGCTGTTCTCGCACGTCGCGAGCCTGTGGGAGCTGCTCGGCGCGACCGACGCGGAGCAGCGCCTGACGTCGCTGGGCTGGTGGGGGCTGCCGGAGGCGATGCGCAAGGTGTGGGCCCCCTCCAGCTGACCGGCGCGCGATCACGCGGCGGGCGCAGGACAGCGGGCCGCGCATCACCGGTACGAAACGGAATGCTTTACGCGCGCACCCCGACCTGGACTGGCCGCCCGTTTCCGGTAGACGCTGCTGGTGTATGAGATTCAGGTCACCCGGGAGACGCGGGTCACTCGGCCCGGTCACCGGGCGGGGCCGGGGACGCGTTGACCCGGGACGCGGCCGGGTCATCCCCGGCGTCCTCCGGGGGCGGCGGGGGAATCTTCCGCAGTTGCCGGTTCATCGACCGGAGCAGGAAGTACAGGATGATTCCCATTCCCGCGACGACGAGAAAGCCGAGCACGCCCGGCGTGACGTTGTCGACCGGCACCTTGCCCGCGGCCAGGACCGCGCCGTGGGCCAGCGCCGCGACAGCAGTGACCGTCACAGACATACCCTCTCCCGCACCCCGGCGAACAGGTCGTCCTCCGGCAGGTCGGTATCGACGAGCGACCTAGCCAGATGATAGTCCTCGGTCGGCCACGCGGCGCGCTGCACGTCCAGCGGGCAGGCGAACCAGAAGCTCTTCGGGTCGATCTGGGTCGCGTGCGCCAGCAGCGCCTGGTCCCTGACCTCGAAGAAGTCACCGCAGGAAACGCGCGTCGTGATCTCGAGCTCCGGCCGCTGGTCCCCGTTCGCGGCCCACTGCTCGAACATCTTGCCGTACGGGGATTCCAGGCCGCGGCGCACCATCTCCTCATGCAGGGCCATGAACCTGCCGCGGTGGAACGAGGCGAAGTAGTAGAGCTTGAGCGGCTGCCACGGCTCACCCGTGCCCGGGTGGCGATCCGGGTCGGCGGCGGCCTCGAACGCCTCCACCGCGACCTTGTGCGACATGACGTGGTCGGGATGAGGGTAGCCACCGGACTCGTCGTAGGCCAGCATCACGTGCGGCCGGAACTCGCGCACCGCGCGCACCAGCGGCCGGGCCGCCTCGTCCAGGGGGGTCAACGCGAAGCAGCCTCCCGGCAGCGGCGGCTTCGGGTCACCCTCGGGCAGGCCGGAGTCGATGAAGCCCAGGAAACGCTGGTCGACGCCGAGAATTTCGCGGGCGCGGACCATCTCTTCCTGCCGGAGACGGGGCAGGTTCTCCCGCACTTCCGGCCGGTCCATCGCCGGATTAAGGACGTCGCCGCGCTCGCCGCCCGTTAGCGTGCACACGAGCACGTCGGCGCCTTCCCGGACGTAGCGCGCCATCGTCGCGGCGCCCTTGCTGGATTCATCGTCCGGATGCGCGTGCACGGCCAGCAGCCGCAGCGGCTCGGCCCGCTGAGCCGCAGCCGCGCCGCCGGCCTCGCCGGGCGCGCAGGTACGCGGGCAGGTACGGGGGTGGTCTCCGGCGCGCGGTGGCCCGGCGGTCTCGGCGGACAAGCGAACTCCCTGATTGCCTTCGGTTATGAGTAAAGCGGACCGGTTACGGGCGCGCGGGCACAGGCCCGCAATTGGGTCAGCTGTCCCCGCGGCGGTGCCGGTAGCCCGCCAATCACCGGAAACACGCACGGGTTCCAGCGACATTCCCGGACTGCGCCATTTGACTAGTGCGCTTAGTCGTCAACGCTTGTTAGCCTCAAAAGATTACCCCCATGAGGGCCGGCCACGGTCCCCGCGACATGGCAAGACCGCGCAGTGCTGAGGAGTGCCCGTGACCGAGACCCGCGAAGGAAGCGTCACCTGGCTGACCCAGGAGGCGTACGACCGGCTCAAGGCCGAACTGGATGATCGCTCGGGACCACTGCGGGTCGAGATCGCGAAGAGAATTGAAGCAGCCCGCGAAGAGGGTGATCTCCGCGAGAACGGCGGATACCACGCGGCCAAGGAAGAACAGGGCAAGAACGAGGGCCGGGTGCTGCAGATTCAGTCGATCCTGGAGAACGCCCGGGTCGGTGAGCCGCCGCGGACCGACGGCGTGGTCGGGCCGGGCATGACCGTGACGGTCCGGTTCGCCGGCGACGAGGAAGAGGTCACGTTCCTGCTCGCCTCGCGGGAGGAGAGCGGCGCCCCCATCGACGTGTACTCACCGCGTTCGCCGCTGGGCAGCGCCATCTCCGGCAAGAAGGTCGGCGACAACGCCACCTACTCGCTGCCGAACGGCCGTTCCGCGACGGTCGAGATCCTGGAGGCCGTCCCCTACCTGGGCGCCTGAGTACACCGCGGCCGCTGCGGACGGCCAGTGAACATCGGCCGTCCGCAGCGGCTCACGGACCGGCCCAGCGAGTCCGGGCCTTCGGACCCGGCGAGCGGCCGGTGCCATCGGCGAGAACCGCGCGGGCTACGGGCGAGGCGCTCGATAGGCCGGCCCGACGCGACCCCGGGCCTCGGCCCGGGTGAGCGGCCGGTGTGCACGGCGAGAGTCACCAGCGTCGCGGGGCGGAGCGGAGGTCCGGGGGGTTCCGGGGGGTCGCCCCCCGGGCTAACACAGCTCTCCTCAGCTGAAGACCAGTGTGTACCCGGCCTGGCGGAGCTCGGTGATCATTTCCTCGCAGTGCTCCGGGCCCCGCGTTTCCACCTGCAGCAGCACCTCCACCTCGCCGACCTGCAGGCGGGGGGTGACGCGCTCGTGCCAGACGTCCAGGACGTTGGCCCCGAGGCCGGCCAGCTCGTGCAGCAGCGTGGCCAGCGCACCCGGCCGGTCCGGCAGGCGGCACCGGAAGGCGAGGTAACGCCCGGCGGCCCGCAGGCCGTGCCGGAGCAGCTTCGACAGCAGCAGCGGATCGATGTTGCCGCCGGACAGCACCACCACAACGGGCGGCTGCATCTCCGCGGCATGCTCGAGCAGAGCGGCCACCCCGGCGGCACCGGCCGGCTCGACAACCTGCTTGGCGCGCTCCAGGCAGAGCAGCAGCCCGCGGGACAGGCTTTCCTCCGTCACCGTCACCACGCGCGCGCCGTGCTGCTCCAGGAGCCCGAAGGCCAGCTCGCCGGGGCGGCTCACCGCGATGCCGTCGGCCATCGTGGGACCGCCCTTGACCGGGATCGGGCGTCCCGCGGCGAGCGAGGCCGGGAACGGCGCGACGGCGGCGGCCTGGACGCCGACGATCTGCACGGCCGGATCGAGGCTCTTGACCGCCACGGCGACGCCGGCCGCGAGGCCGCCCCCGCCCACCGGGACCACGACCGTCCGGACCTGGGGGCACTGCTCGATGATCTCGAACCCGAGCGTCCCCTGACCGGTCACGATGTCCGGGTGCTCGAAGGGATGGATCAGGACGCTGCCGGTCCGGGCCGCGTGCTCCTCCGCGCCGGCCAGGGCGTCTTCCACCGACGACCCGTGCAGGACCACGCTCCGCCCCGTAGTCGCGGGTCGCCTGGATTTTCGGCAGCGGCGCGCCCTCGGGCATGAACACCGTGGTCTTGGTGTCGAGCAGGCCCGCGGCGAAGGCCACCCCCTGGGCGTGGTTGCCCGCGCTCGCCGCCACGACCCCGCGGGCGCGCTCCGCGTCGGTCAGCCGCGCGATCCGCAGGTAGGCCCCGCGGACCTTGAACGAACCGGTGCGCTGGAGGTTCTCGCATTTGAGGAAGACCGGGCCGCCCACCAGCTCGGACAGCGCCCGGGACCGCCAGGACCGGCGTGGGTGAGATCACGTCGCGGATCAGTTCCCGCGCGGCCACCACATCGTCGGCCTGTACCTGGCTAGACACCGTTGCCACCTGAGCAGTGTGCCACGACGGCCGCGCCAGGCGGGGCCGGGCGCGCATACCGGGCCATCCGGGCCGACACGCACACCCGGGCCATACGCGGTAAAGCGCGGGGCAGATGCGAACACCCACGAGAGGGACATAGTGTCGAATGGTGCAGCCAAACAGCCAGCATCGTCATCCCGCCGCGCGGCACGGAGGGCCTCCGGCCCCCGCCACGCTGGGCGAACTGCGCGCGGACGGCCACGTCTACCGGAGCGTCAAGGAGGAGATCAGGCAGAACCTGCTCGCCCGGATGCGCGCGGGCCAGGACCGGTTCCCGGGCATCATCGGCTTCGGTAACACGGTGCTCCCGCACCTGGAGCGGGCCCTCCTAGCCGGTCACGACGTGATCCTGCTCGGCGAGCGCGGGCAGGGCAAGACCCGGCTCATCCGGACGCTGGCCGGCCTGCTCGACGAATGGGCGCCCGCCGTCGCCGGATGTGAGATCAACGATCATCCCTACGTCCCGGTCTGTGCCCGCTGCCGTCGCCTCGCCGAGGAACTGGGCGAGGACCTGCCGATCGTCTGGCGTAACGCGCGGGACCGGTACGGCGAGAAGCTCGCCACGCCGGATACCAGCGTGGGTGACCTCATCGGTGACATCGACCCGGTGAAGGTCGCCGAAGGCCGGACGCTCGGCGACCCCGAGACCGTCCACTTCGGCCTGGTGCCGCGGACCAACCGGGGGATCTTCTGCCTCAACGAGCTACCTGACCTGGCCGAACGGATCCAGGTGGCGCTGCTCAACGTGCTGGAGGAGCGGGACATCGGGGTTCGCGGGTACGCGCTGCGGCTCCCCCTCAACCTGGTCCTGGTGGCCAGCGCCAACCCGGAGGACTACACCAACCGCGGCCGCATCATCACGCCGCTGAAGGACCGGTTCGGAGCCGAGATCCGCACGCACTACCCGCTGACCCTCGACGACGAGCTGGGCCTGATCCGCCAGGAGGCCGTCGTCGGCTGGGACGGGGCGGTCCCCGGGGCGGAACTGCCCGAGCATCTGGTGGAGGTCATCGCGCGCTTCACCCGCCTGGTCCGCGAGTCGCCGGCCGTGGACTCGCGGTCTGGCGTCTCGGCCCGCTTCGCGATCGCGGCGGCTGAGGGGGCAGCCGCCTCCGCCGTACGCCGCGCCGCCCTGGCCGAAAGTTCCGCCGCCCGGCCTGCTCCGCGCCGCGCCGGGACCTCCCGGGCCGCGCACCGCGCGGGCACGGGCACGTCCGCCGCGGCCCCGGCTGAGCAGCCGGTCGCCCGGGTCTGCGATCTGCCCGCGATCGTCGGGACGCTGCGGGGCAAGGTCGAGTTCGAGGTCAGCGAGGAGGGCCGAGAGGAAGAGGTGCTCGCGCACCTGCTCCGCCGGGCCATTGCGGAGACCTTCCGGGCGCGGCTGGGCAGCGCCGACCTGTCCCCGCTGCTGGCCAAGTTCGACGGCGGCCAGACGGTGGAGTCCGGTGAACTCATCCCGGCGTCCGACCTGCTCCAGCGGATTGGGGAGGTGCCTGGGCTGGCCAAGATCATGCAGCGGCTGGGCATGGACGGCGGCGAGTCCTTCGGCCATGCGGCCGCGGCGATCGAGTTCGCGCTGGAGGGGCTGTACCTGATGCGGCGGCTGTCCAAGGACACCATGGACGGCACGTCGGTCTACCGGACGTGACGAGGGCCGCTGGGGCCGCGCGGGCCAGACCGGACGTAGGGACGGCTGATGGGAACTTACCGGTACGGGCCGTATACCGACGGTCCCGACCCGCTGGCGCCACCGTACGACGTCCGCGGGGCGCTGGACGCACTGGGCGATTCGGTGCTGGACGGCTCGACGCCCGGGGACGCGCTGCGCGAGCTCCAGCGCCGGGGGGTCCCCGGCCGGCGCGGCCTGGACGACCTGCTGCGGCGGGTGCGCGACCGGCAGCGGGAGATCCGCAGCAGCGGGCGGCTCAACGGCACGCTGGACCAGGTCCGCTCGCTGCTCGACACCGCCATCGGGCAGGAGCGCGCGGAGCTCTTCCCCGATCCCAGCGACGAAGCACGGATGCGCGAGGCCGACCTCGACGCGCTGCCGCCCGACACCGCCCAGGCCGTCCGGCAGCTAGCTGACTACCAGTGGCGGTCAGCCGCCGCCCGGGACACGTTCGACCGGCTCAAGGACCTGCTGCGCCGTGAGGTGCTGGACAGCCAGTTCCGTGGCATGAAGCAGGTGCTGGAGAACCCGGACCCGGAGGCGATGCAGCGGGTCAAGGACATGCTCGCCGAGCTGAACTCCATGCTGGAGGCGGACGCGCGCGGGGACCACACGCCCGAGGACTTCGAGCGCTTCATGGAGGACTACGGCGAGCTGTTCCCGGACAACCCGGAGAACCTCGAGGAACTCGTCGACTCGCTGGTCCGCCGGATGGCCGCCGCCGACCGGCTGATGGCCTCGCTCAGCCGGGAGCAGCGCGAGGAGCTCGCGGGCCTGATGGCGCAGGCGCTCGACGACGCGGGCCTGGCCGTGGAGATGTCCCGCCTGTCCGACATGCTGCGGGCCCGCCGGCCCGACGCCGATAGCGGGCAGGGCGAGATGATGATGGGCGAGGAACCGCTCGGGCTCGGCGACGCCACGACCGCGCTGGCCGAGCTGGCTGACCTGGCCGAGCTGGAGAACGCGCTCGGCCAGGACTACCCGGGGGCCCGCCTCGACGACGTCGACGAGGACGCGGTCCGCCGCGCGTTCGGCCGCCAGGCGGTGGACGACGTCGAGGCCCTGCGCCGGGTGGAGCGGGAACTGGAGGAACAGGGATACCTGAACCGCAACGGCGGCCGCCTCGAGCTGACCCCGCGCGCGGTACGCCGGCTGGGCGAAACCGCGCTGCGCCGGGTCTTCCCGGGCCTGAACACGGGGCGCCGGGGCGACCACGACCGCCGCGACGCCGGACAGGCGGGCGAGCTGACCGGCAGCAGCCGGTCCTGGGAGTTCGGCGACGAGCAGCCGATCGACACGGCCGCCACCGTCCGGAAGGCGCTGCTCCGCCAGGCGCGCACCGAGCCGGACACCCGCCGCCGCGAGGTGTCCCGGGTACGGCTGGACCCCGGCGACTTCGAGGTGGCGGAGACCGAGCAGCGCGGCGGGGCCGCGGTGAGCCTGCTCGTCGACCTCTCCTACTCCATGGCGCTGCGCGGCACGTGGGCGTCGGCCAAGCAGACCGCGCTCGCCCTGCACGCGCTCATGCGCATGCGTTTCCCCCAGGACGCGCTGCAGGTGGTCGGCTTCTCCAACTACGCGCGCGAACTGCGGGAGACCGAGCTCGCCGGGCTCGGCTGGGACATGGTGCAGGGCACCAACCTGCACCACGCGCTGGTGCTCGCGGGACGGCACCTGGACCGCCACCCGGAGCAGGAGCCGGTGGTGCTGATCGTGACCGACGGTGAGCCCACGGCGCACCTGCAGCGGGACGGGCGGTCCTGGTTCGACTGGCCGCCGGCCCCGGAGACGCTTCAGCTCACGCTGGCCGAGGTGGACAAGATGACGCGGCGCGGGGCGGCGCTGAACATCTTCATGCTGGCCGAAGACGACCGGCTGACCGCATTCGTGGACAACGTGGCCCGGCGCAACGGCGGCCGGGTACTCCGGGCTCAGCCCGAGCGCCTCGGTGAGTATGTTGTAAGCGACTTCCTCCGTGCCCGGAGGGCCGAACGGCGATAGGTTTTCTCTTCTGGCACCGTCTGTTCAGGAGGAAAATTGGCTTCTGTCAGTGAATCGCCCGGGCGCCCGGCGGCCCGGGTCGTCACCGCCGTGATTCTGGCGCTCATCGCCATCGTGCTCGTCATCGTGGGCATCATCTACTTCGCCGAGCCGTCCAAATCGCTGCCCAGCGTGCTTCCCGGGCACCTGGCCGCCACCGCGGCGGGCTCGGGCAAGAATCACCCGCTGAAGGGCGCGGGCTGCCTGGTGCTGGGCGTCATTTTCTTCGGCGCGGCCTGGTTCGCGCTCTCGTTCCAGCCCAAGGCGAGCGCCTCCGCCGCCTCCCGGCCGAACTCGCCCGCCGGGCGTCACTGACAGGGGCTACGGCCAGGCGATCGTCCCGCCCGGTGAGTGGCCGGTGTAACGGGCACCATCCGCGGGCTACGGCGAGGCGCTCGTGACCGGCCCAGCGAACCGGGCCTTGTGCCCGGTGAGTGGCCGGTGTGTCGGCGAGTTACCGCAGCGGGGCGCGGAGCGCAGCGGGGGGTTCCGGGGGGTCGTCCCCCGGGCTAGCACAGCGCCTGGTTCAGGTCGTCAAGCAGGTCACCGACGTCTTCGAGGCCGACCGACAGCCGGACCAGATCCGCCGGGACCTCCAGCGGGGAACCGGCGGCCGACGCATGCGTCATCCGGCCCGGATGCTCGATCAGCGACTCCACTCCCCCCAGGGACTCGCCGAGCGTGAAGAGCCGGGTGCGCCCGCAGACGGCCACCGCGGCCTCTTCGCCACCCCGCACGCGGAAGGACACCATCCCGCCGAACCCGCTCATTTGCTTGGCCGCAACCGCATGACCCGGATGTGACGGCAGGCCCGGATACAGCACCTGCGTCACCGCCGGGTGGCGGCCAAGCATCTCGGCGACCCGTGCGGCGCTGTCGCAGTGCCGGTCCATCCGCACCGCCAGGGTCCGGATGCCGCGCAGCGTCAGCCACGAGTCGAACGGCCCCGGCACCCCGCCCGTCGCATTCCGCAGGTACGCCGCGCGCTCCGCGACGTCGGCGTCCGCGATGACCAGGGCGCCGCCGACCACATCGGAATGGCCGCCCAGGTATTTGGTGGTCGAGTGCACCACGACGTCCGCGCCGAGAGCCAGCGGGCGCTGCAGGCGCGGTGAGGCGAACGTGTTGTCCACGACCAGCATCGCGCCCGCCTCGTGCGCGGCCCCGGACAGCGCCGCGATGTCGGCGATGCCCAGCAGCGGGTTGGTCGGTGTCTCCACCCAGAGGATACGGGCGGGGCGCTCGGCCAGACAGCGGCGGACCGCGGTCACGTCGGGCAGGTGCACCGGGACGTAGTCCAGCCCCCAGCGCGCAAGGACCGCGGCGAACAGCCGGTAGGTGCCGCCGTACGCGTCATCGGGGATGATGACCCGGTCCCCGGGCGAGCAGACGGCCCGGATCAGGCAGTCCTCCGCGGCCATGCCGGAGGCGAAGGCGAGGGCCCGCGTACTTGCCCGCGTACTTGCCTCGAGGGCGGCCAGGCATTCCTCCAGGGCCGTCCGGGTCGGATTGGCGGTGCGCGAGTACTCGAACCCGCCGCGCAGGCCGCCCACGCCATCCTGCTTGAACGTCGAGGTCTGGTAGATCGGCGGTACGACGGCCCCGGTGGCCGGGTCCGGGTCCTGCCCGGCGTGGATGGCCAGGGTTTCGAAACCAGGTGCGGATGACCCCCCGCGGGGCCCGTTCGGCATGGTCACGTCACCCACCGCCGGCCAGGAAGGTCAGCAGATCCTGCCGCGTCAACAGGCCCGCCGGCTTGCCGTCCACGTGCACGATGGCCGCACCCGCCTGTTCCAGCGCAGCGACCGCGCTGCTCACCGGCTCACCCGAACCGACCGTGGGCAACGGCGCCGACATGTGCCCGCTCAACGAATCCCCGGGCCGGGCGCGCCCGGTCACCAGCGCGTCCAGCAGGTCACGCTCGACGATGGAGCCCACCACTTCGGCCGCCATCACCGGCGGCTCCTCGTTGACCACCGGGAGCTGGGAGACGTCGTACTCGCGCAGCAGCGCGATGGCCTGGGCGACCGTCTCACCCGGGTGCGCGTGCACGAACTCAGGGATCTCGCGCTCCTTCTTCGCCAGCACCTCACTGATGAGCGGCTCCCCGGTCTGCGCGGAAAGGAAGCCGTAGTCGGCCATCCACTCGTCGTTGAAGATCTTCGAGAGGTAGCCACGCCCCCCGTCAGGGAGCAGCACCACGACGACGTCACCGGGCCCGGCGCCCTTCGCGGCGCGGATCGCCGCCGCGACGGCCAGACCGCTGGACCCGCCGACCAGGAGGGCCTCCTCGCGGGCCAGCCGGCGGGTCATCAGAAACGACTCCGCGTCGGACACGGCGATGACCTCATCGCAGATCGCCCGGTCGTAGGTGTCCGGCCAGATGTCCTCGCCGACCCCCTCGACCAGGTACGGGCGCCCCGAGCCACCCGAATACACCGAGCCCTCCGGGTCCGCGCCGATCACCCTGACCCGGCCGCCGGACACGTCCTTCAGATACCGGCCCGCGCCGCTGATCGTCCCGCCGGTGCCGATCCCGGCCACGAAATGAGTGACCCGCCCGTCGGTCTGGGACCAGATCTCCGGGCCGGTGGAGGCGTAGTGCGACGCGGGATTTTCCGGATTGGCGTACTGGTCAGGCTGCCAAGCGCCGGGAAGTTCGGCGGCCATGCGGCGGGCCACGCTGTAGTAGGAGTCCGGGTGGGCGGGCGGAACCGAGCTCGGGCAGACGACGACATCGGCCCCGTAGGCGCGCAGCACGCTGAGCTTGTCCTGGGCGACCTTGTCCGGGCAGACGAACACGCATTTGTAGCCGCGCTCCGCGGCCACGATGGCCAGCCCGACACCGGTATTGCCCGACGTCGGCTCGACGATCGTGCCCCCCGGGCTGAGCTGCCCCGCGGCCTCGGCGGCCTGGATCATGCGCAGGGCGATCCGGTCCTTGACCGAGCCGCCGGGATTGAAGTACTCCACCTTCGCCAGGACGTCGGGCCCGGCGACGGACAGGCGCAGGTCACGCGTCACCTCGCGCAGCCTGACCAGCGGCGTGTTACCCACCGTCTCGGTCAGGGAATCGTGTACTTGCATGCTCGTCGCGATTCCTTCATGGCCAGGGCCAACGGCCCGTCCGGGCCGGGCCCCCTGGGTCTCCTGGCTGCTCTGACGTTATCCGACCCCCGGGCTTGTCCGCCTGGGCCCGCACCGACGGCATACCCTACTAACCAGTAGTTGACTGACCAGCAGTTGACTGCCCGCACGAAGGAGGCCGATGCCATGCCGGAGGCAGTTGTCGTCGCAACGGCGCGATCCCCGATTGGCCGCGCGTTCAAGGGATCCCTCGCCAGTATCAGGCCGGACGACCTGGCCGCTCAGATGATCACGGCCGCGCTGGCCAAGGTGCCTCAGCTCGATCCGGAGGACATCGACGACCTGCTGCTGGGCTGCGGCCTGCCCGGCGGGGAGCAGGGATTCAACATGGCGCGCGTGGTCGCCGTGCTGCTCGGCCACGACAGCCTGCCCGGGACGACCGTGAACCGCTACTGCTCGTCGTCGCTGCAGACCACCCGGATGGCCTTCCACGCCATCAAGGCCGGCGAAGCGGACGCCTTTATCTCGGCGGGCGTCGAATGCGTGAGCCGGTTTACCAACGGGAGCAGCGACAGCTGGCCGAACACGCACAACCCGGCCTTCTCCGACGCCGAGGCCCGCACCCAGCTCGCCGCCGGGGGCAGCACGGGAACATGGCATGACCCGCGCGAGGACGGCCAGATCCCCGACGCCTACATGGCGATGGGCGAGACCGCCGAGAACGTGGCCGGCCTGCGCGGCATCACGCGGGCGGAGCAGGACGAGTTCGGCGTCCGGTCGCAGAACCTGGCGGAGAAGGCCATCGCCAACGGGTTCTGGCCGCGCGAGATCACGCCGGTGACGCTGCCGGACGGCAGCACCGTGTCCACTGACGACGGGCCGCGCGCCGGGACGACCCTGGAGAAGATCGCGGCCCTCAAGCCGGTGTTCCGGCCGGACGGGACCGTGACCGCCGGCAACTGCTGCCCGCTGAACGACGGCGCGGCCGCGGTCATCATCATGAGCGACACGAAGGCCGCCGAACTGGGCATCACCCCGCTCGCACGGATCGTCTCCACCGGGGTGTCGGCCCTGTCACCGGAGATCATGGGCCTCGGCCCGGTCGGGGCATCCCGGCGCGCCCTGTCCCTGGCGGGCATGGCCATCAGCGACATCGACCTGGTGGAGATCAACGAGGCCTTCGCGGCCCAGGTGATCCCTTCCTACCGCGACCTCGGCATCGACCTCGACAAGCTGAACGTCAACGGGGGCGCGATCGCCGTCGGGCATCCGTTCGGCATGACCGGGGCGCGCATCACCACGACGCTGCTGGACAGCCTCCAGTTCCACGACAAGACGCTCGGGCTGGAGACGATGTGCGTCGGCGGCGGCCAGGGCATGGCCATGATTCTCGAGCGGCTGTCCTAGGACGCGCCATCCCGGGCGGCCTGCCCCCACTCAGGTGGGCAGGCCGTCTCATCTGCGCGGAAGGCGGACAGCAGCCTCAGTGAGCGCAAAGCATCACGGAGGTGACAGCCAGCGGACAGAGCGGATGAACCCGTCATTAAGGAAAGGTGGCGGCCAGGTCTTGCCAGGCGCGAGGCGGTGAGGCAGGCTCACAGCAAGAGGCTTCGCCCCCATGGAGGTGCCAATTGCCGCTGACCCGCTCTCTGGAGACGCACAAGAATCTCATTGCACGTATACCTCGCGTCACAGGCAGTGACCTCCGTGAGTGGTTCATGCGCCTTGAATCCGGCCCGGCGTTCCTTCGCTGCGAAGAGCGCGCTCAGTGGCTCGCCGACGAGCACGGCATCTCGCACGGCTACGCCAACGCCATCGTCCACGAGTACGAGGTGCGCAGGCGCATCAGGCTGTACAGCGTCTGATCCCTGACGCATCGTTCATGAGCGCGGCGCACGCCCAGCAGTTCCTGCGCGCCCATCACCGGGCCATCCTGGCCACGACGCGGGCTGATGGCCGCCCCCAGATGTCTCCTGTGGTCTGCGCCGTCGATGACGACGGCCGGGTGCTGATCAGCACCCGGGAGACTGCGGTCAAGACCCGCAACCTCAGACGTGACCCATTCGCTTCCGTGTGCGCATTCACCGACGGATTCTTCGGCGAATGGGTCCAGGCCGAGGGGACGGCAGAGGTGATCCCGCTCCCCGATGCCATGGAACTGCTGGTCGAGTACTACCGCATGATCTCCGGTGAGCATCCTGACTGGAGTGACTATCGAGCAGCCATGGTGCGGGATCGACGGGTCATCATTCGTGTGACTCTTTCCCGCGCGGGGCCCTCCGTCAGCGGGTGAAATAGCGTTTTGCTTCCCGCGTTCTCCGGGTTCCCTCCCGCGTTCTCGCCGCGTTCCCTCCGGTTCCCTCCCGTGTTCCCTCCCGTGTTCCCTCCGGCGTTCTCGCCGGGTTCTCTCCCGCGTTCTCGCCGGGGTTCCTCCCGCGTTCTCGGTCAGCCCAGGACATGGCAGCTAGCGGCCTGACGGGACACATCTGACGGGACATCTTGAGTGCACGTGCATCTGCGCGGGAATTAGCACTGGTATTAATGGACCGGCCTGCACTAACCAGTCTGGACGTCGCGATTGAATGCCCGGGTACTCCGCACGGCCTGCCATTAGTCGCGCGCGCACTATGGCCGCCGACGCGATGGGAACGTTACCGCGCCGGACAACGTTGACGATGCCGGGCGTATCGAGGGAAATGGGTTGCCTAAGGTGCACTGTGCCCCCGGTCGGACTCGAACCGACACTAGCGACCCTTTTAGGGGGGCGGCCTCTGCCCTTGGGCTACGGGGGCTGGCCAATGATACCCCGCAAATTTGCATAATAGAAAGGCCCATATATTCGGACCCGAAAGTAAGGCTGAGTACGTTTATATGATTAGCCATTAATGGGCAATGGGTGCGCAGCGTAACCACTGCCCCCGGATAACTTAAACGCTGCGTAACCGAAGTCGTGCATTAGTGGCGTCCATGGCCGCCGGGATCTCATTTGCTATCAAATTGCTCACGGGGCGGCCAGCCCCGTTACCAGGGACAATGCATTCTGCTTGTGCATCTGCACGGTTGAACCATGAAATAAGGATATAAATCGGTCGCCGTCCAGGTTACAACTGTGCTGGCCCGGGGGGACGACGCCGGAACCCCCGCTGTCTTCACCCGCGCCCGAAAACCCGCGGGCGCGGATCAGTGCTAGCCCGGGGGACGACCCCCGGAACCCCCGCTGTCTTCACCCGCGCCCGAAAACCCGCGGGCGCGGGCGAAGACGGCATCCAGCATGTCCGGGGTGACGCGGCCGGTGAAGGTGTTCTGCTGGCTGGGGTGGTAGCAGCCCAGGAGCAGGACGGGCGGGGCGTCCGGATCAGGCCGCCGGACCTCGGTCTCGGCCCCGTGGCCGAACGGCGGCCGCCGGGACGGCAGCACGAAACCGGCCGCGCGCAGCACCGGCCACAGCGCCTGCCACGCAAAGCCGCCCAGGCAGACGATGGCCCGGACCGACGGGGCCACCTGCCCGACTTCCGCCACGAGCCAGGGCGCACAGGTGTCACGTTCGTCCGTGGTGGGCTTATTGGCCGGGGGCGCGCACCGGACCGCCGCGACCATCCTGGCGTCCCGCAGCCGCTGACCGTCCCCGGCCGTGACGCTGACCGGGCTGTCGGCCAGACCGCACCGGTACAGGGACGCGAAGAGGAAGTCTCCGCTGCGGTCCCCAGTGAAGATCCGCCCGGTGCGGTTCCCGCCGTGCGCGGCAGGAGCGAGGCCGACGATCAGGACGCGCGGGGCCTGCGCGCCCCAGCCGGGGATGGGACGGCCCCAGTAGCGCTCGGCCTGAAAGGAACGCCGGCGGACGGCCGCGACCTCCTCCCGCCAGCTCACCAGGCGCGGGCAGGCCCGGCATACCGACTGCCGCGCGGTCAGCTCGGCCAGCGTCGGCGCGCTCGCGGCCAGGTCCCGGACTTCTGCGGGCCCGTGCGCCACCGGGGTGGCGGGCGTCGCGAGATCGTGCGGCCAGCCGGTCCCCGGAGGCACCGGGCCAGCCGGCGCCGCAAGGGACCAGGCGATGCCGTCCAGGATGTCGTGCTCGCTGACCAGGACTTCGGCCAGGCCGATCAGGCTCATGATGCGGTCGAGGATGAGCGCTCCCGCTCCGATGACGTCCACCCGGCCCGGGTGCATCACCGCGATCCGGGCCCGCTCCGTCCGGGTGAGGGACAGCAGCCGCGTGGCCACGGCGTGCACCTCGGCGGCCGCGACACGCGCATGGTGCAGGCGGGCGGAATCGTACGCGGGCAGACCCATGGCGATGCCGGCCACGGTGGTGACGGATCCGGCCAGGCCGACGAGGGTGCGCGCCTGGCCGCCGTCGACCATGGCCGCCGCCCGCCCGACGGCAGCGTCGATGTCGGCCGTGGCCACGGCGATCTGTTCCGGCGACGGTGGGTCGGAACGCAGGTACCGCTCGGTCATCCGGACACACCCGATGTCGACGCTGGCGGCCGCCGACACCCCCGCTGTGCCGAGGACGAACTCGGTAGAGCCGCCACCGATGTCCACGACCAGATATGGGGGTTCCGCCGACGGGACGCCGCCCAGTTCCGCCGTCGCGCCGGTAAAGGACAGCCGGGCCTCCTCGTCACCGCTGAGAACTTCCGGCGCCGTGCCCAGCACGGCCGTGACCCGGCGGACGAACTCCCCGGCGTTCGCGGCGTCACGGGTCGCGCTCGTCGCCACCATCCGGACGTCGCTGGCACCGAGCCGCGTAATGACCGCCGCGTAGTCGCTCAGCGCGTGCATGGTCCGGTCCAGCGCCTCGGGGGCGAGCCTGCCGCTGGTATCGACGCCCTGGCCCAGCCGGACGATCTCCATTCGCCGGCCCACGTCGGTGAGCGTCCCGCGCTCCCGGTCGACGTCGGCGACGAGGAGCCGGATGGAGTTGGTCCCGCAGTCAATCGCCGCCACGCGCCGGGTCATCGGCCGCCTTTCTTCTCACCGGGGAAGCCTCGCGCGGGGAAAGCGCCGCGCCGGGACCGTTCGGCATGGTTGCTACGCACGGCCCATCCGCCCACCACGGTCCGGCGGCAGCGGCCGCTTCCCGGCCCAGCCGGCTCGCACCCGGCACGGCGAGCTCGTGGGCGACGAGCGCGTGCAGGCACTTCACCCGTTCCGGCATGCCGCCCGCGCTCTGCGTGCCCGGCGGCAGCGGCTCGATCCCGGACTCTAGCGCCGCCTGCCGGCGCCGGGCCAGGTAGTCCTGGTGGGCCGCCTCGTACGACCGCCGGAGGCCTTCGTCGTACGCCAGCCGGGCCGTCATGGCGCGCATCGTGCCCGCCGCTTCCAGCCTGCTGACCGCGGCGGCGGCGCGCGGGCAGGTAAGGTAGTACAGCGTCGGGAAGGGTGTGCCGTCCGGCAGCCGTGGCGCGGTCTCCACCACGTCGGGCAGGCCGCACGGGCATATGTGCGCGACCGCCCGCAGGCCCCGGGGCGCGCGGCCGAGCTGGGCGGTGATCACCGCCTCGGTCGATGGATCCATCAGTGCGCCGGGGCCTGATCCGCCTTCTTCACCGACTGCCACAGCCTGGTGTACCAGGGAGCGGCGGCGTAGGCCTGCTGCGGTGTGGCGTCCGGCGCCGCGGAGTTGCCGATGATCACGTAGCACTTCTCGGTGGGGAAGCACATGTGCAGCTGATCCCGGGCCTGCTGTTCGATGTACGCGGGGTCGGCGAACCGCTGCTGCTGCGCCTGCAGGCTCTTCACCTGGGCCGAGATGGACTGCTGGGTCGCCAGCAGCTGATCGATCTGCCGTCGCTGCGCGATGTACTCCCGGACCGGATACGCCAGGCTGAGCGCGATCGCGCAGATCACCACCGCGAGCAGCGCCGCCCGGCCCGTCAGCCGAGTCTGATGTGGCTGACGGTCCGGGCGGCGCGCGGCCGGCTCGGTCATCAGGCCCGTTCCGCGAACCTCGGGTAGGCACGGGCGCCCGCATATTCGGCCGCGTCGCCCAGCAATTCCTCGATTCTCAGCAGCTGGTTGTACTTCGCCACACGTTCGCCGCGGGCCGGCGCCCCCGTCTTGATCTGGCCGCAGTTGGTCGCCACGGCCAGGTCGGAGATGGTGGTGTCGTCGGTCTCACCGGACCGGTGGCTGATGATGCAGCTGAAGCTGGCCCGCTGCGCGGCCGACACCGCGTCCAGGGTTTCGGTCACCGTGCCGATCTGGTTCAGTTTGACCAGGAGCGCGTTGGCGGCCTGCTCGGCGATGCCCCGGCGAAGCCGCTCCGGGTTCGTCACGAACAGGTCGTCGCCCACGATCTGCACCTGGCCGCCGACCGCCGCGGTCAGGTCGCGCCACCCGGCCCAGTCTTCCTCGGCGAGCGGGTCTTCCAGCGAGACGATCGGGTAGGTGTCCAGCCATTCGCGGTAGATGCTGACCATCTCGCCGGACGTCCGGGTCGCGCCCTCGAAGGTGTAGCCCTCGTGGCCATGGAATTCGGTGGCGGCGGCGTCGATGGCCAGGGCGATGTCACGTCCGGGGGTGAAGCCGGCCTTGCCGACCGCCTCGACGATCAGGTCCAGCGCGGCCCGGTTGTGCTCCAGGTCGGGAGCGAACCCGCCCTCGTCGCCGACCCCGGTGGACAGGCCGTGCTGCTTCAGGACCGACTTCAGGGCGTGATAGGTTTCCGCCCCCCAGCGCAGCGCCTCGTCGTACGTCGGCGCGCCGATCGGCGTGATCATGAACTCCTGGATGTCGACACTGTTGTCCGCGTGCGCGCCACCGTTCATGATGTTCATCATCGGCACCGGCAGCACATGAGCGTTCGGGCCGCCCAGGTAGCGGAACAGCGGCAGGCTGGCCGAATCCGCCGCCGCACGGGCCACCGCGACGCTGACCCCGACGATCGCGTTCGCGCCGAGCCGGGACTTGCCCGGGGTCCGGTCCAGGTCGATCATGGCCTGGTCGATCAGCCGCTGATCGTCGGCCTCGTGCCCGACGAGCTTGGGCTGGATCTCGTCGTTGACGTTGGCGACGGCGCGGGTGACGGCCTTGCCGCCGTACTCATCGCCGCCATCCCTCAGTTCCACCGCCTCGAAGGCGCCGGTCGAGGCACCGCTGGGCACTCCGGCACGCCCTATCGTCCCGTCGTCCAGGACTAGCTCGACCTCCAGGGTCGGGTTGCCGCGGGAGTCCAGGATCTGCCTGGCATGGATTGCTTCGATGGAGGCCACCGCCAGCTCCTCATGTTCTGTTCACGAGTCTGCTCATGTCTTACCGGCCCACGGCGGTTACTGCCGGGATGGCACGCGCGGGGGGCCGGTCACGTCGTCCGCGTTCGAGCCTAGTGGAGCCCGACCGCCGGGCGCACCGGCCACGCCGGGTGCCGTCCGGGTAGGCTCGGTGGGTCAGGAAGCCGGCGGGCACATGGGACGCAGCGATGGGTGGGCCCAGGGATGAAGGTTCTTATCGCGGGGGGCGCCGGATTCATCGGCAGCACGGTCGCTTCGGCCTGCGTGGACGCGGGGATCACCCCGGTGATCGTCGACAACCTGGGCACGGGCCGGCCGGAGTTCACGGCCGGACGCGCGTTCTACGAGGGCGACATCGCCGACGGGGCCGTGATCGACCGGATCTTCGCCGACCATCCCGACATCGGCGCCGCCGTCCAGTGTGCGGCGCTGATCGTGGTCCCGGATTCGGTCGCCGACCCGGTGGGCTATTACCGGGCGAACGTGGCCAAGGGCCTGGAATTTGTCGCGCACCTGCTGCGCAACGGATGCGGGCGCATGATCTTCAGCTCCTCTGCCGCCATCTACCGCCCGGGCGCCGATCTGACCGTCGACGAGGACTCTCCGCTCGACCCGCAGAGCCCCTACGCACGTACCAAGGCGGTGTGCGAGGAGATGTTCGCCGACATCGCCGCGACTCAGCCCATCCGGGTGTTGTCGCTGCGGTACTTCAACCCGATCGGCGCGGATCCCAAACTCCGGACCGGCCTGCAGTTGCGGCGGCCCACCCACGCCCTGGGAAAGATGATCCAGGCGTCTGAAGAAGGTGTCCCCTTCCAGATCACCGGCACCGACTACCCGACCCGGGACGGTTCGGGTATCCGGGACTACGTCCACGTCTGGGATCTGGCGACCGCTCACCTGGCCGCGCTGGAGCGGTTCGACGCGCTGCTCGCGGGCCCGGGCACGTCCAGTGTCATCAATCTGGGCACTGGCACCGGCACCACCGTGCGCGAACTGGTGGACGCCTTCAACAGCGTGGCGGACCGGCCGGTCGAGACCGTCGACGTGGGGCGGCGCCCGGGCGACGTCGCCGGCACCTACACCCGGAGCGAACGCGCGCGGCAGTCCCTGGGCTGGGAGCCGCGTTACTCGATCGCGGAGGGCATCCGCCACTCCCTGGACTGGGCCGCCATCCGGGACGGGATCCTGTCCGGCTGACGGCCATCTTGAGAGTTCTCCTACGTAACGGCCTCACGAGCCGCGGGTCAACGTCGCGTTGCCACCGTTGACGAGGACGGTCCCGACGGTGGATACCTGATTACCGGAGGTGGTTACATCAAGCTTGTGCTGCCCCCCGCTGACCGAGATGCCGATGTCGCTTTTCCGTTCTCCCAGGATGACATTGCCGGTCACCGACAGATGGCCCGTGCCGCTATTCGCCTGCGCGATACCGATATAAACACGGGTGGCACCGGCTGGCTCGCCCAAGTCGTTGGAAATCTTGTTTCCCAGGATCGTGGAGCCGTTCCCATTCTGGACGGTGCCAAGGATGCCATACCAGGTACCCGAGTGTTTCCGGTCGCCGAAGTCCTCGACGTAATTACTGGAGATTGTTGTCCCGTATAGCCGGTTCGCAATGATGGCGTTCTGACCGATATCATACAGGTGATTACCTGAGATATTCCATCCTGCGGCATTCTCCAGATGAATTGCATCCAAGCCGGAAGACGCGATCTGGTTATTATCCAGAAATCCATCGGTAACGGAGTTGCCGGTGTCATGAACGTAAAATCCGTATTTGCCGCTATTGGTAATGAAATTGTTGTCGAAGCGGCTATTTACACTGGTGTTCGTAATCGCGCCGCCGCTCGCATTTGTATTGGTGTCAACGATTCCGGATCCGCCGCAGTCGCTGACGTCCACATTCTCCACGTTGGCCTGCCAGTTGAGCAGGATAATTCCGTCCGTGCTGCCGGAGCCGTCGCAGGCCACCGTGAGATCGCGGATGCTGAGCGGATCACCGGTCGACGTCGAGTTATCAACATATGCGGACGATGCCAGTATGTAGCTGGCGCTGCCGTCCTGCTGGAGCACCGTTCCGGTGGTGTTACCCCCGGTGTAGGTCCGGTCAGCGAGCAGTGTGAGGCCAGTCGTGAGCAGGCAGGTGCCGCCCTGGAACTCGATGGCGGCTCCCACGGGGCTTGAGTTAATCGCACGCTGGAGCGTTGCCGCGTCAGTACTGCGGTCTTTACACGTCACATGGACAGATGCTGATGCCGCCGGTGGACCGCGTGGCGTGCCGCCGACAATGATACGGCCCATGATGCGGCCGCTGCTGAGAATGCGACGAGGAGAATGACTACGAGGCGCCAACCAAGTCGGTGGATAAATAGCCGTCCCATTTACCCAGGCCACATGCAGAGAGCCACGTTAATTGCCCTGTGTGCGGCGATCCTGCCGCAGTGACGCGGAATCGCCGAATTAGCCTCGGCCTCTCGCCAATCGATCACTGTCACGAGAGTACCACGAACCGGATGATGACGACGACGGTAAACAGGACGAGCAGCGGAAGCGACGTCATGGTGAGCCGGCGGACCAGCCGCCGAGGATCTGGATGCCAGACACGCACGAACTCCCTGGCAGCCAGCAGCAGAAGCAGGGCTGCGAGCACGGTCAGCCCGATAGGCGTCCAGATGTCCGAGGGCCCCGGTGCGCCAGGGGCGGCCGGCAGCGGCTGGGCGGCCGTTCCGGGGGCCCGGCCGAGCGTATAGATGACGGCTGAGCTGTTGGCGAAGGCGACTCGCACCCCCGGGTAGGCGCGCATGGCCGCCCGGAACTGCTGGCCCCAGTCGGCCGGATAGCTCGCCCCCTGCTCGAGGGCTGCCTCCTCGGTCGTAGTCGTCATGAGATAGCTCTGCGGGCCCATCGCCCGCAGGTCAGCAACAAGGCCGGAGACGCTGGCGGGATTGACGGGTGCGAACTCGGGGATGTAGTCAACCTTTTCGATGTCCCGGTACTGCCAGGGCATGTCCGGCGTGGCGCCAGCCACCGGCGGCGCGCTCAGCCAGGCCAGCCTGACGCCGGAACTGTCATGCCCGTAGATGTAGTTCATGGCGGCCACCTCACCGGGTGGCGTCTGCTCGAAGGCCTCGTTGCCGTAGCGGGCCACAAAGAACACGATGATGGCCGCAACCGCACAGGCGGCTGCGGCGGCCGGCACCCGCCAGGAGGCCGGCGCCCGCCACGTCAGGTGCCCGGTCGCCCGGCCGGGGAAGAACAGGAAGGCCGCCAGGATTGAGATCCCGGGCAGCGCGAAGAGGTAGACGCGCAGCGCCATTTCCCCGCCGTAGCCCTGCAGGGCGAAGCCTGCGAACGGCACCCACATCAGCACGAGGGCCACCCGGTCATCGATGCCCAGGCGCCTGCGGCGCAGCAGGCCGGCCACGGCCAGGAGAATGACGGTCCCGGCGAACGCGGCGCGGGAGTAGAGCACGAGCCCGTGTACCGGCGTGCTGCCCGCCAGCCGGCCCGAGACGCTGCTGGACACGTTAGAGAACAGGTCGCCAAAACCGCCGAAGATGTTCGAGAGATGGCCCGACCAGTAGGCGACGGCGGCGAAGCTGAGCCAAGCGGCGAAGATCACGCCGAGCAGGACCGGCAGCCCGGGGAAGCCGGCATCTCCGGACGAGTACCAGGCCGGCGCACGCAGCGATCATGAAGAATGGGGTGAGCTGATGGCTGGACGTCGTGAAGACGAAGATTGCAATAATCAGTGACAGCAGAGTGGCGCGCTGAACACGGGTCGCGGGGCGGCACGGCAGGTCGCCTGGGATGGGCTGGGTGAGCAGTGCAACCCAGCGTGAGGCGCCCCGTCGGCCCCGGCCCGTCCGGCGTGCAGCGTCCCACCGGTCGCGCTCCACCTGGATGGCCGACTCAGCTGACAGGCCTTCCTTCGGCAGGTCGCCAGCCATCATTCTGGTCCCTGGAGAGCCGTCCATCGCCGCACTGCGCTCCGGAGAGCTTGCGGCTTGCAGCTGAACCGCCCCGCTTCTGCCGAACCAGATCAGCAAGAGCGCGATGAACAGCAGGTAGAGCAGGTAATCAAACGACTGAGGCGAAAAGTAGTCCTGGCCCACCCAGTTGCCGACCGAAAAGATGAACGCCGCGAACCACCTCGCGCGCCAGCTGGCCCGCAGGCGCATGAATATCATGCCGAGCGGCACAAGGCAGAGCAGGTCGATGGCCAGTGGCCAGATCCGCAGCACCGGCATCAGGTTCTGGCTCCCGACCGCATGTTCGGCCAGGGCAACGATCTCGAAGAATCCAGGCCAGCTGAAATAGGCCGACAAGCCAGGCGCCGTGTGCCCGGTCCGGCTGACGTAGTCGACGAAGCCGGCGATCCGAGTAAGCGGTCGGGAACCTCGGCTCCGGCTCGGCGATCGCGGTGATCCCATCGAGGCAGACGACGATGCCAACCAGCATGACGCCAAGCAGGACCGGCCTTGGGCGGGCCAGGCCGAGCGCGAGAACGAACGTCAGGGCGAGAAGTGTCATCCCGGCCAGCGCGCCCGCCGGCAGGACCGAGATGAGGCCGAGGCCGTTCATCTGGCCCAGTGCGGCCGTCACGCTCCCCAGAGAAGCTAGGAACAACGCGAAACCCGCCGCCGCCATCACGCACAGGGCAGCGGCCGGCAGCCAGCCTGGCCGCCGGGCCCTGGAGGTCGACGGCATCATGACGCCGCCGACCGCCCCCAGTGGATTCCGCACGCTCAAGTCGTCTCACCTTTCCCTCTGGGGTTCAAAGCGGTTTGCCGGGCGGCGAACATGACACGCCTCAGTCCCGAGGCAATCACGACGGCAATGACCGACTCGCTGACAAGTACCGCAACGCCCGCGCCTACTATCCCCATCGTTTCGGTCAGCGCCAGCGCGAGCCCGAGCACCAGGACGCAGCGCACAATCTGGATAACGGCGATCCGCTTCGCCCGGCTCTGCGCCCGCAGGGCACCGAGGTAAATCTCGGTCAGCGCCTTGGGCAGCGTA
Organism: uncultured Actinomycetes bacterium; assembly: GCA_963809975.1. GTDB lineage: Bacteria > Actinomycetota > Actinomycetes > Streptosporangiales > Streptosporangiaceae > Bog-532. The sequence goes on along the minus strand of CAWELT010000027.1, from coordinate 139,838 downwards.
GCGATGGCGAGCAGTTCGAGGATCGGGGTACCGTACGCCGCATAGCGGCGGCCGAACAGGCCGAGCGCCACGGGGGCCAGCAATGCCATCGCCGCGGCGAGCGGCATCAGGAGCAGCATCGTGCGCCGGAGCGCCGCGCGGCAGTTGGCCGCCAGCGCCTCGTTGTCGAATGCGCCCTCGACCGTGAGGGACGTCGCCATGTTCACGGCGAGCAGGAAAAGCATCCCGCCTATGGTCCACGCCATATAAAAGTAGGCGTTCAGATCCGGGCCGACGCGGATCGCCACCGCAATCGGCACGAGATTGCTGATGGCGAGCACACAGAGCGCGCCGGTGTAGTCACCGGCGAGGAAACGGCCGATCTGGCGCGCGGTCGGCGGCTGACGGTGACTGGTGAGCCGCTCATGGTTTGGCATCAACTTGCCGAAGATCAGCAAGTTGACCAGCGGCAGGGACACGATCACGGGCAGCATCCAGGAGATGTCGATGCCCGTGCTGGGGAGGGCAGCGGCGAAAGCCAGCAGCAAGGCGATCTTGACGACGCCGAACGTGCCGTTCTCAACCGGGACCCATACTGCGCTCCGGAGTCCCATGAGGACTCCGTCCTGAAGCGTGAAAATGCCCCATGCGATGACACAGATGGTGAAGAAGAGCGCCGGGAGCACGCCGCGGAGCTCGGCGTAGGATTCTCCCAAGTGGGGGACCGTGAGCAGGAACAGGACCGCGGCGATCACTGCCGTCACCGAGCTGAAGAGGTACGCACGCAGGACGAGCGCCGAGGTACGGCGCCCGGATTGCGGGATGAAGCGGGTAACGGCACCGACGATGCTAGCTGCGGTGAACCCGGAGACCAAGTTCATCGCCGAGTAGGCGGCGGACGCCCGGCCAACGTCAACCGCCGAGTAGTGGCGTGCAGCCAGTAGCCAGTAGACAACGCCGAGCAGCCCCGTCGCACCGGTATTGACCATCAGCGCGTACCCGTTGCGGAAAAGCGGCGACGTCAGGTGATCGCGGAACTCGCGGTAACTTGCGGCGAGATCCGGGCGCCAGCGCCCGGGAGCCGCCGACGGGGCATGCGTCCCGTCGGCGGCGGGTATCACCGGCTGGCCATCCGGGCTCGCGCGTACGTGTGCCCGAACGGCCCGATGGCGGCCTGGCGCACCGACTGCCCTTAGCGTGCCCCCGTCGGCACGAATTCTCTGGCGACGTGTCGTGGCTCCGTGCCGGGGACCGCTGGGCATGGATCGAGCCCCCGGGGGCTGCGCCCGCCGGGGATCAGCCGATGCGCCGCCCAGGCTCGCGGTCTCATGCACCGCGCGATACGCCTCCAAGGACGGCTCTGGTGCGCCTGACCAGCGCATAACCCTTGGTCAGCGATCGGTCCTTGAGGAAAATCACCGATTCCCTCCTCCCCCGTACGATGAGTCGAATGTCGCGGGCCGGGTTGACCGGCGGATCGTACGGCTGGGCAGCGCAAGTGGGTCGTCCCCAGAGCCGACGCTGACGTTGCATACGGGCGCAGGCGACGCGACGCTGCGCCCTGACATATGTATGACGCGCAGCCGGCGCAGGTAGTTTACGTCGAGATTCCGAGAAGCGCCGACCCTCGCCAAGAGCCCGGCTCGCGCGGCCGCCGCCTGAGCTTACCGCAGGTAAATGGGGGTGCAGACGTGCAGCATCCATCCCGTCTGACGTCGGGAGATCTTCTAACGCGATGGCTTAATATTAGCTTTCTGTCGGAATGTGATTACGCAAAGTCACTACAGAGCCCGGTTGTCCTATTACTCTATGTAGCGATATGCATGCGCACAGATGAAACCAGCCGGACTGCGCTGCCAAACATAATTGGCGGCCGAATATGGCGGCCGAATAGGCAGTCGCCGCCCGGCGCGCAGCACAGCTCAATGTAACGTACAATACCCTCCCTGACCTGGGCCTTATCTACGCGACGGACGCAGAATGGGACGCGCGGGCCAGGAAGCATCCGCATCTGTTTCACGCGGCTAACCGGGTCCTCCGGCATTTTTGGCCGGGCCACCTGAGCCGGGCCACTCACCGCCCTGAGTGCCCTAACGCGCAGCAGTCCTCCGCAGCGGTGCGCGGCCAACCGCGGTCGCGCGGCAAGACTCCTGCTCTACCCGGTTTAGGCCTTCGCTCAGGCTCCCGGCCACCTCCCGGGCATGATCGGTGATGCAGGACATGTGCGTCCCCGGTACCGGGTGCTCCTCAACGTCGGCCGGTTCCTTGCGCCCGGTAACCGACTGCCAGGTCCGGGCGATCCCCGGCTCTTCCTGCGCCCAGTAGAAAGTGATCTTGCCACCATAGATTCCCGGCCTATAGCCCGTCACCGCCCAGCTGAATACCCCCACATAATCCTGGTACAGCGCATCCCGGGGCGGGAACATCGCTTCCAGCCGCGGCTCCATTTCCAGCAGCTTCCCGAAGTCCTGAACCCGGCTTCCGCCCGGCAGCAGGCGCCGGTAGATGTGACGCTCCGCCTGCCGGACCCGCAGGAACAGGTCCGCCTGCCTCCCGCTCCGCACCAGCCTGGCCTTGTGCAGACCCTGGAAGACCGACCGCAAAGGGCTGAACTGGACCGGCTCCGAGGGGTTGATCAATCCGAGGAATTCGATCCCCTCTCCTTCTCTCTCCAGCTGCCGCGCCATTTCATACGCCAGCAGCCCTCCGTTGCAGAATCCGCCCAGACGGTACGGCCCCTGCGCCTGCACCTCTCGCATGGCCTCGATGTGCACCCTTGCCACCGCTTCGAACGTCGGCGGCTCTTCCTGGTCGCTGAACGTGTACGGCTCCAGGACGTAGAAGGGCTGTTCCGGCCCGCACGCCCGCGCCAGCTCGAAACAGTAGAACGCTCCGCCCGTCCAGTCCCCGTGCATAAAGAAGAAAGGCCTCCTGCTCCCTTCCGCCCGCACCGGCACGACCCGGGCCTTTCCGCGTCCCTGCTCATCCTCTTCCAATGCCTCCGCCAGCTGCTCTACGGTCGGCTTCGCGAACAGCGTGGAGAGCGCTATTCTCTTCCCATACGCCTGCTCAATCCGGTCGACCAGCTGCACGGCCAGCAGCGAGTGTCCCCCAAGGTGGAAAAAGTTGTCCCTGATCCCGATCGGCCTCGGCTCCAGCAGCTCTTCCCAGATCTGGATCAGATGCTGCTGCGTCAGCAGCCGCGGCGCTAGATACTCCGCCTCTTCCCGCCTCTTCCCGCGCGGGACCTCCGGCAGATTCCGCCGGTCAGGCTTGCCCGACCCCAGCCGCGGCAGCTTGTCCAGCTGCGCTATCGTGCCCGGCTGCATATGCCGGGGCAGCTTTTCCTCCAGATACCTCCGCAGCTGATCCTGCGCCAGCGGCCCGGCCGTTCCCGTCACCACGTAGGCGACGAGCTCCCGGTCCTCGCCGTCCCCCCGGGCGGCCACCACCGCCTCATCGACGGCCGGGTACTGGGCCAGCACCGCCTCCACCTCTCCCGGCTCGATCCGGTAGCCCCGGATCTTCACCTGCTCGTCAGCTCGGCCCACGTATTCGATACGCCCGTCGCGTAGGTAGCGTGCCAGGTCACCGGTGCGGTACAGTCGCCCTCCCGGGACCGCTGCGAACGGGTCGGGCACGAACCGCTGCCTCGTCAGCTCGGGCTGGTTCAGATATTCCCGGGCCAGTAGCGTCGCGCCGATGTGTAGTTCCCCGACGACTCCCCCTGGCACCGGCCGGCCGCCGCGGTCCAGGATGTGGACCGTCCGCCCGGGCAGCGGCCGCCCGATCGTGATCACCTCCTGCTCCTCCCCAGCCTCGCCGAGAGTTGCCGTGATAGTACATTCCGTCGGCCCGTAGGCGTTCAGCAGCCGTACCTTCCCCAGCCTCAGCTCCCGCCACTGCTGCACCGCTTGTGGGGCCAGCCGCTCTCCGCCCAGGATCACCAGCCGCAGCTGTGTGCCCGCCAGCTCACTCGGTGTCCGCGCCCACTCCCGCACCGCCTGCTGCCAGTAGGTCGGCGACAGGTTCAGTACCGTCACCTGCCGCCGCGTCACCTCCTCCAGCAGCTGGCGCGGTGACCAGATCTCTTTCCCCCGCATGATCAGCCGCGCTCCGGCCGCCAGCGTGGGCAGGATCTGCTCGAGTGACGCGTCGGCGCTGAACTGGCTGAACTGCATCACCCGGTCCTGCGGCCCCAGGCCGTAGACGTTGATCATCGCCCGGGTGTGTGCCGCCAGCGCTCCGCGCTCCACCATTACGCCCTTGGGCCGCCCCGTCGAGCCCGAGGTGTAGATGACATGTCCCAGCTGCTCTTCCGCCCGCTGGTCTTGCCCCAGGTTCTCGTCGCTCTGCTGGCCGATCGTCTCCCAGTCACGGTCCAGGCTCACCACGTCCGCTTCTGTCCCGCTCACTTTCCACTGCAGCTGCTGCTGGGTCAGTACCAGCGCCATCTGCGTGTCCCGCATCACGTACTCGGTCCGCTCCTCCGGGGCCTCCGGGTCCAGGGGCACGTAGGCCCCTCCCGCCTTGAGAATGCTCACCAGCGCGATCATCTGGTAAAGTGACCGCTCCAGGTACACGCCGACCAGCGCCTCGGCTCCGACTCCCCGTCGCCGCAGGTACCGGGCCAGCTGGTTCGTCCGCCCGTTCAGCTGCCCATAGGTCAGCTCCTCTCCCTCACAGAACACGGCTACCGCTTCCGGCCTGACTTTCGCCTGCTCCTCGATCAGTTGCTCGATGCTCGAACCGGTGCTCACTTCGCCGCCCGCACTCCACTGCCGCAACTGCTCGATCTCCTCCTCTCCCAGCAGCTCCAGCTCGGCGACCGGCCGCGAGGGTCCGGCAACCATCCCTTCCAGCACCATTCGCCAGTGCCCGATCATCCGGCCGATCGTTTCCGGCTCGAACAGGTCGCTGTTGTAGATGAACCGTCCGGTCAGCCCGTCGGCTCGCTCATCCACCTCCAGGCACAGATCAAACTTCGACGTATGCGTGGAGATATCGATGGGCCTCAGCTCCCACCCGGCCGGCGGCTCCGGTGGCTGCGGCTCGAACACCAGCAGCGCCTGCACCAGCGGCTGATAACTCAGCCCCCGCTCCGGCTGCACCTCTTTCACGATCGCGTCAAAAGGCACATCCTCATGAGCGCGCACCGCCCGGCCGGCCGCTTGCGTCCGCCTCAGCAGCTCCCGCACGCTCGGCTCCCCCGCGAGGTCCGCCCGCAGCACCACCGTGTTGACGAAGCACCCCACCGTCCGGTGAAGCTGCGCCCGCGTGCGCCCCGACACCGTCAGCCCGACCAGCAGGTCTTCCTGGCCCGTGTAGCGATAGAGCAGCGTCTCGAAGGCCGCGGTCAGCGTTGTGTCCAGCGTCACCTGCTCCTGCCTGCCCAGCTCCCGCAGCCCCGCGGTCAGCTCCGCACCGAGCGAAAATGCCTGTGCTCCTCCGCGATAGCTCTGCCGCGCCGACCGCTGGCGGTCCCCCGGCAGCTCCAGCACCGTCGGCGCGCCCGCCAGGTATTCATTCCAGAACTTCAGGTGCGCCCCGAGTCCCTCCTGCCACTTCTCGCGCTGCGAGGTCGCGTAATCCGCATACTGCAACTCCACCTCACCCAATTCATCCGCCCGTCCTTGCACCCTCGCTTCGTACAGCTCCCACAATTCCGGCAGCAAGACCTGTGTCAGCGACGCCCTATCAAAAATGATGGGATGGAGCGTCATGAACAGCCGGTGCTCGTCCTCCGCCAGCCGCACCAGCAGAGCCCGCACCAGTGGTCCCTTTGCCAGGTCGAACGGCCGCTTAACCTGCTCTTCCGCCTGGCGAAGCGCCTCTTCCTCTCGCTCCGCGTCCGCCAGCTCACTCAGATCCGCTACCGACCACGTCCACTGGCCCTGCGCCTGCACCACTTGCATCGGCTGCCCGTCCAGGCTGGGAAAGATCGTGCGCCAGATCTCGTGCCGCTGAATAAACGCCCCCAGGCTCTCGCCCAGCGCCTGCACGTCCAGCTCGCCGCGAAAGATCACCATCGCGCACTCGTTGTCCACTGGCATGTCTGGCGCCAGCTGGTGCAGGAACCACAACGGCTCCTGTTCGTACGACAGAGGCACCTCCTTTACGTGGCACGATCCTTTGGTCCTGTACATCCGTGCTACTCCCCCCGGGCTGCTGCCCTCTTCCTGGCAGAGGGTCAGATCCAGATGGTCCGTGATCACCTGAGCATGCAGCAAACGGCATTTATCTCGTTTTGTCCTGCTCATTGTAAGACGCATGATCGGTCGTATCCGTTGGCCTCACAAGCCGCCGATCGGACCGCTTCTGTCAATCGGCCGTGTAGCTCTGTAGGCTCGGGTACCCTGCGAACGGCATTCAGCCGCAAAGGGGCCGCGGGATCGCTGGCCTCGGGATGCCGAGGACCTCCTCCGGGGATGCCAGCCCGCGCGCCGCGCGGCAGTACCTGGGCTGGCAGCCGCGGTACCCGATCGCAGAAGGCATCCGCCACTCCCTGGACTGGGCCGCCATCCGGGACGGGATACTGTCCGGCTGACCCCCGTTTGAGCGTTCTCTTAGCGTATTGAGAGCTCCGATGAGGCAGCCAGCGCCGCGGTGGTGCATACCCTGGCAATCGTGAGACACGAGCGTTCCTCGCGGCGAACCGGGAACTTGCCCGGAGGGCCACGTACGTGGCGGCGACGCCTCCGCAACGGCTTGATAGGTCTTTCCGCCGTGGCATCGGTCGCCCTCCTGCTCGGCGCATGCTCAAGCGCGGGTGCTCCGCCCGCGCAGGCGACCTCCCCGACAGCGACGGCGACCTGCAGCACGGCTACGGCGCGGGCTGCCCCAGGCACCGCACACACGCTCAAGGCAGCGCCACACATCATGATCTTCGTGATGGAAAACCAGGGATATGGCCAGATCGTCGGCAACAGCGCTGCCCCCTGCGCCAACACCTTGGCCAGCACATACCTGCGGGCGACGGATTCTTATGCCCGTGGACACGACAGCTTGCCGAACTACCTGGAAATGATCTCCGGCCACGCCTACGAGGCGAGCGGGACAACCAACGACTGCACGCCGTCGAGTTGCGGGCCGATCGCGGGCACCAACGTCGCTGATCAGCTGCAGACCGCCGGGATCAGGTGGAAGGCGTTCATGGGCGCGATGCCGTCGGACTGCGACACCAGCGATACCGGCGGCACCGGAGGCTACGGCGTCCGGCACGACCCATTCGTTTACTTCCCCCAGGGTAGGACCGGCCCGGAGTGCCGGAACGACGTGCCGGCGAGCGGCTTGCTGACCGCACTCAACAGCCGGGCGGCCCCCGGCTTTATTTTTTACTCGCCGAATATTTGCCACGACGGCGGCGACGACGCTCCGTGCTCGACGATCGCAAACGGTGACACCTTCGTCAAGAAACGCATCTCGGCAATCATGGCGACGGCGTGGTACCGGGACGGCGGGACGATCATCCTCACGTGGGATGAGGCCGCGGACAGCGACACGTCCGGCCGCAACGGCGACAACGGCGGGCACGTACTGACGGTTGTCATCTCCGCCACGACGAAAGGTGACCCGCCCTACGCTGGTTACGTCGATTCCGCCGGAATCCTGCGGACTGTCGAGCACGCGTATGGGCTCAGCTATCTGGGCGATGCCGCCAGGTCCAGCTCCGGCAGCCTACCGCTCGGCCGCGACGCGGCTGATCCGACGCAGCCGGTGTCGGGCTAACCGGCCGGCCTGCAGCAGATTACGTCGGTTCCGCCAGGATCCTGCTGCGGGCTGACGAGCACGGGTACGAGCTCAGCTATCCAGACGACGGCGCCAACCCGACTCGGGCACCTGAACGCTTGGCATAGGTGACGGCTGATCGGCGACGCCGTAGCTACGGGACCCGTGGCGTCATATGTCCCGGAAGCCGATCATCCGCTTGACCGCGCTTCGTGACATCCGCCCGACAGCATGCAGGGGAAGGCGCTCAGTGCGCAGGGTGTGACCCGGCTGCATGGTCGCTCCGAATTTCTCCTTGAACGCAGCCAACGGGGATTCAGGACGTGACTGCCCCATCTCGTAGCAGCGGTATCCGTCCCGGCATGCCTCCTCGATCGCCAGGGAGTGGAGCAACTCGTTGGCCCGTACTGGGGTAGCCAGTTCCTTATCCATCGCACCCCGCCAGTACTTGGCGTGGGTTCCTGACTGGAGGACGACGATGGCGGCGACAGGTACCGCCCTTGACCGTGCCACCCAGATGCCACATCCTTTCCCGAAATGCTCGGAGACCGCTGCCAGCATCCGTGGCGGAGTTGCCTGGATCGTCCGCCAGCGGGTGAGCCACAACGGCTCGTGCTGCATGGCTGCCCAGCGCTGGATGGACTTTTCGTAAAGGTCGCAGAAGACCGGCAACAGCCGCCCGGACCGGTCGACCTCGACTTCGAGGCCGGACCGCTCAGCTTTTCGTACCGCAGTGCGCGCGGTGCCCCTGAACTTGTGCGTCCACACATCGCCGAAGCCACCAGCCAGATCGAGCACGTGGCTATCACGCTCCTCGAGCTGGTATTGGCGGGCCTCGCTCAGCCAGGCTTCAGCCGCCCCGTGCCGTAGCTCGATTTCTGCCGCGAGAGTTCCTCCCCGGGCCACGTCGGCAAGCACGGCTGCCGCCTCCGCCGGGCTGATGTGCCCGCCCTGGCTGATAGGGCCGCCCACCCCCCAGTCGCGAGGCCATGACGCCGTCATGGCGGCCCAGGCCTGGCCGTCGGCGGCGGGCCAGCGGCAACACGACCTGCCGACCGGAAGGGAACTCATACAGGCGGCTCATGTCCTGATAACGCCCGTCCGCGAAGACAGCGTCGCGCCAGGCCAGAGACTGAGTTACCACAGCATCCGGGTCTGAGCTGAGGAGCGATTCCCACGTCGCCCGGGGCACCGGGCGCGTTACTGCGACGTGACCGTTTCCAGATCTCATTCCGTTCCCCCAGGGCGGTGGATACCGGGCGCATCCCACCGCGGCCAGTGCCGGGCGCGAACGCCGGGGCCGGCCCATCGGCCAGACGTCGGCGCTCCCGACTGCCCGGATAGCTTGGCCCGCACCCTCATGAGGTGCGCAACAGGCTGGGCAGGTGGCATCAGCCCCAAACTGAGCTCGTTAGCCCAGCGCACCGTAATCCAGCAGCCTTGCTATGGAGGGGTTTTTGGACTCGGTAAACCGCAGGTGGACATATCCCGTCTTATTAGTATCAGCATGATAAAGGCAATGCCCAGGGGGGAGGAGGCTGTTGCTCAACATCACATGTGAAGATCTCCCCTGCGTTGCCTGCAGAGTGTCGGGGCACCGTCCCTGCCGGCAGGCGTTCGGCCCGTTCGTAGACGCGGTGAGCCGGTGCCGCCATCGCGTTTACATGGTGCCATGGCCGGGGGCGCATAGATGAGTACAGCACTGCTCGCGATGCAGACGCGTCAGCGCCTGACCGGACTGTGGCGGCAATCGCTGCTGCGCACGGGCCATCTGCTGGTGGCAAATGTGGTGCTCAACGGGGCATTTGGGGTTGGGTACTGGCTGCTGGCCGCCCGCCTCAACCCGCCCGCAGTGGTGGCCGTCAACTCGGCCGCTATTTCGGCGATGATGCTGCTGGCCGGTGCCGCTCAGCTGAACCTGATGAGCGCCCTCCTGCGTTTCGTGCCCACGGCGGGTGCCGCAGCCGGCCGGATGATCCGCGGCGCGTACATCATCGGCAGCGGGCTGAGCGGCGTGGCGGCGATCGCGTTCCTGCTCGGCTTGCATTTCTGGGCCCCAGACCTAGCCAGCCTGCTGAGCCCCGGCCTGCCGGCGATCTCATTCGTGGTGGCCACAATGTTGTGGTCGGTGTTCGTTATGCAGGACAGCGCGCTGGTGGCGGTTGGCCCGCCGACAGGAGTGCCGGTGGAGAATACGGCCTTCACTGTGCTGAAGATCGGGCTGATCGTGGTGTTCAGCCTGGAAACGCACGTGGCCGGGATGTGGTGGTCCTGGACCGTCGCGATGGCTATCTGTGTCGCCGGGACGAGCGCTTACCTGTTCGGCCGCGCGGTCCCCTCCTTCGCCCGCGACCGCGAGCCCGGCACTGTGCATGTCGCGTCGCGGCGTGAGTTGAGGAGGTTTATCGGACCCGACTACGTGGGTGCGCTGGCCTGGATCGCTTGCACCTCAGTGGTTCCCCTGCTCGTGCTGGATCTCACCAATCCGCGCGACTCGGCCGCGTTCGCACTGCCCTGGTCGATATGTTTCGCCTTGTACTCTGTTCCGACTGCGTTCGGGCAATCGCTGGTAGCACATAGCGTCCGCCACCAGGACCGGCTGGATGAATACCACAGGCAGGCGCTTCGGCATACTCTCGCGCTGCTGCTGCCCGTCGTCGTGCTCATCGTGGGGCCCGCCCCCTTCGGCCTGCGCCTCTTCGGGCCCTGGACGTCAGCCACGGCACGCTCACGATGCGGTTGCTGGCGTTGTCCGCGTTGCCGAACGCTGTGGTCGCCCTAGCGGTCAGCCGGGCGCGGGTGCAACGGCAGATGAAGACCGTCGTCTTCATTCTCGGCGGGCTAAGCCTGTTTGTGCTGGGCCTCACCATTCTGCTGGTGCCGCGCCTGGGCATTGTCGGCGGTGGGATCGCCTGGCTGAGCGGGCAATGCGTCGTGGCTACTACGCTGTTCGTCCGCGGCCACGCTGGCGTTCCGCGGCTCAGGCTCGCGCGCTCGAACCGGGGGGGCGGGCCAGGGCGGAAGGTGCGTGCGGCGGCGCTGGTGAACGGAAACTGCCAACGTGAGCGCCGGCTCCGAACAGCCTCCGACGCCACGGTAATGATGGTACGCATACCACACGGAGTGCCAGGTGTGCTCAAGGTGGGCGGCAACCGGAAGCGGGGTGGAAAGCCTACGCCGGGAGGCGCAGGTGCTGAGCCGGCTGCAATCGGACGAGCGGCTCGGTGAGTGGCGGGCTCTGTTGCCGGTTCCGCTCGACACCGGGCGTGCCGATGGCGGCGCTTTCCTGCTCACCAGCCGGCTGCCCGGGCAGAGCCTGCCACCCAGTGCGGCGCGTCGCCTCACCTCGGCCGCGGTCCACACCCTCGCACCGCTGCATAGCCTTGACCGGACCGTCCGGCAGGTTGACGACACCCTCCTGAACCTGTGGGTGGACGAGCCCGCCGAACGAATGGCCAGGGTGGTCGAGGGGAATGGCAGTCTCAACCGGCTCATAGCCGGACTGCACACGAACCTGACTGGCCGGCGGGTAACGCTGGGCTGGACGCATGGTGACTTCCATTCTGGAAACCTGCTGTCACGCGTCAACGGGGGGGTCACTGGGATCGTCGACTGGAGTCAGGCGCGCGAGCAGGATCTCCTGGCTCTCGACCTTGTGTTCTGGCTAGTGACGGTCCCCGCCCGGGGGGAGCCGCCGGCATTCGGGGCACGGGTGGCGGCGGGGCTGGACCGGGGATGGACGCCTGCCGAGCGCCGCCTGATCGCCACCGTTACGGATGGTGATCCGATCACGAAGCAGACTTTGCTCCTGCTCTCGTGGCTGCGGCACGTGGCCTTCATCCTTGGCAAGTCCGATCGCTACGCCAGCAGCGCGCTGTGGTCTCGCCGCAATATCACTCCTGTGCTCGAGCTGGTGACCAGTGATATCTGGAGAACTGGAGCAGCTTGACGAGGTTGACGGCCGGGGATCGGCACATCAAGATCGCGTAATGGCGAGTGCTCCGACTGCGGCCGTGCCAACCGGGATGGTGGCCAAGCCATTCGCTCGGAGGTCGAGGATGGCCAGCATGGTCTTCGTGCGAGACGTAAACGTTGAGGGCCGGCAGAGCAGGCAGCGGCCGGGACGGTGGCCGAGCAGGTCGGTGCAGGCCTCGGAGAGGCCCGCCTGATAGGCACGCCGCGTCCGCTGAATGCCGGCCCGGCGCTTCCGAATCGCGCATTGCGTGGTGCGCGGGCCAGCGCCGCGCAGGCGAGCAGCGGGATGTCGGGCAGCGAGTCGCCGATAGCGAATGCGCAGCCGGGATCGGACAGCAGGGCAGCCAGGGCAGCCAGGCCGGTCCCCTTGTCGATGCCCGCGACCGTAACGTCGGTCTGGCCATCACCGTGGACGATCCGCACGTCCGGATCGCTGAGCGCAGGAATCTGGCGTATGAGCTCGGTTGGCAGCGGGCCGGAATCGGATCTGGCGCGCACCGCGTAGCGGTAATCCGGATCCACCTCGACGCCGGAGCGGCCGGACAGTTCCTTGCGGATCAGGTCGAGCAGTGCAGCGCTCTGCGGCGGGCGCAAGTCGACGGGCTCACCGCCGCAGTAGATAGCTGACCCGTATTCGGCGACACCGCCGGCCAGGCCGAATGCGAGGCAACGGTCGCGGACCTCTGGCACCGACCGGCCGGTGGCCAGCACCGGCCGGTAGCCGTGTGCGATCAGCGCGCGCAGGGCCAGGGCTCCGGTGGGCGAGGTGGCCGAGAATCCCAGCTGATCGCACTCCAGCACCCCGTCGAGGTCGATCGCACACAGCGGGCCGGTGGCCGGAGGCAAATGACGCAGGAAAAGCGCGGCCAGGTAGTCATGCACGGCAGCCGTGGAGCGGCGCAGGACAGCGGAGCGGGCGAGATCGCCCGCCTGGCCGAGGCGCCAGAGCTCGGCGAGCCTGTACAGCAGCCATCGTTCGCCGTCGATCTGCTCACCGCTCATCTGGTGATAGGCCCGGCGCAACTCCTCCCCAAAAGATGGAGTTGGCGGGTCGGCCGCAGCGCCGGCCAGATCGAAGACCGGGTTGTCAGCAGGCCAGGTCGAAGTGGCCGAACGCGCGCTGGTAGAAGTCGACCTTACGCAGCGCTCCCGCGGAGGCGGGATCTGGCAGCCAGTGCCGGACGTTGGTCTTGCTGTCCAGAACGGCCGGATGTTCATAGGCGAGCAGCCGCCGCATGAGAGGCTCAAGCAGAAGTGGCCTGGCCGCCAGTGAGAGCCGGCCGTACTGGCCGGACAGCACCTTGGCGGCCACTTCCCAGACTGGATCGCGGCCACCGAGCTCGTCCACGGCGGCTGACGGCGCCGGCAGCGCCTGTCGGCGTGCGTTGACATACGCGGCAACGGTGCTGGCCATAGCGGACTCGCCGGTGGCGCCGGCCAGGGCGGACCCGGGGGCGGAGTCCGGGGCGCGCGGCAGCCAGTCCCGGTACAGCAGTCCGTCGGCAAAGCCGTAAACGCGCGGCACATAGTCGGGAAGCGCATGCGCAACGGCGACACTCTGCCGGCCGAGATAACCTATGCCCGCGCCCTCAACCACGATGTGCCTATGTATCTCCGCACCAGTGCGGCGATCGAAGAGCCGGACTGCGAACCGAGCGCGCAGGTGCCCTCGTTCACCGGCCGGGCGCGGCGCTCCAAACGGTCGTGCCTCGCGGACCTCAAGGTCAGGATCGACCAGGCTGGCCAGGGCCTGCCTGACCGGTTGGGCAGCAAGCCGACGGTGCACGCTCCAGTCAGCCCATGGCTGGACGACAGCGGACCAGTCGCGCAATACCTCGGGCAGCTGCTCGCTCGAACCAAACAGGGACAGCAGGAAGACGATCCGGGAATGGGGAACGCCCCCCCGGGCCACTGCGCGCGCCGCCGTGGCCAGCGCCGTGCCCGATACCGGCGGGTCATCCACGACGAGAACCAGCCCGCCAGCGCGGGCGATTGCCCTGAGCACCGCGCGCTCCCCGCGCAGGAAGGGCCGACCGGGCCGGTAAGTGAGCACCTCAACGCGGGGTTCCCCCTCGGCCCGGAGGGCTGCCGCGTACAAGGGAGCCAGGTAGCTGCCGGAGGTGCGTAGTCCCACCACGCACAGCGGCCTGCCGCGCACGGGGTGCTGCTGCCGGAATGCGCGCACGAGCCACTGCACGTCGTCGGGATGCTGGTCAAAACTGTGGAAAGCACGCCGGCATCCGCAGGCGGTCACCAGCGAGCGGCGAGACCGCCGGGAGGCTGGCCTGCAGCAGCGCGGTCAGGTCGCCTGTGCGCGATGGCGAAAGCACCTGCCCGGCCAAGCGCAAGGTCAGCTCGGCTAGCGGCTGCCGCGCCCGCAGCAGCCGCCTGCCCGCAGGGCTCATATCCGCCCGCGTCACCACGCCCAGTCCGCCAGCAACGGCCGCAGCGAGCCGGGCCTGCCGCGACGCCTGGCCGCTCAGATGACTGGCCGCCCGGTTGAACAAGAACGGGTCGGAGTGCAGCCGGTCATCGACCAGCTGGCCCAGCCCGGCGGCGAACAGGTACGCGTCCAGCCACTGCTCGTCGCGTAGCGCATCTCGCAGGCGCCTGGCCAAGGTGCCGGCGTCGCAGAGGAGGTCGGTGACCAGCACCGGATCACCCATTGGCCACCTGGCGCAGCACAGGAATGACATTCCACCGTAGCCACAGCGGGCTGCTGCCGTAGCGGTCAGACTTGCCCAGGTTGCTGGACACATGACGTAGCCAGGCCAGCAGCAGCAATGTCCGGCCAGTAGCCAGGTCGGCGTCCGTTAGGCTGCCCAGCAGGCGGCTCTCCGTCGGCGTCCAGAACCGCTCGGAGCTCAGCCGGGCGGCAATCCGCTTGCCGAATTCACGAGGTTGCCCCGGCGCGGGTACCGTCAACAGCCAGAAGGCGAGGTCGAGAACGGACAGATCCTGCTCGCGTGCCCCGCCCCAGTCGACGATCCCCGTGACCCGTCCATCCGCGCTGACCAAGACGTTTCCCGGATGGAAATCGCCATGGGCCCAGCCAAGCGTCAGCGGGCGGCCGGCAAGGTCCGCGCGAAGCACCCCGGCTAGGCGGCCGATGACGCCGTTCGAGGGCAAGGCCATCCTGATCCGTTCCGCAGGCTGATCCACCCACTGACCCAGCATAGTTTCATCCACAACCCGGAGCGTCTGGGTACGCCGGTGCAACGGGCTGATCGCCTCGACCGCGGCCCCCGTCAGGAGCCTCGCCACCTCCGGTGACAGATCCCGGCCGACCTGGCCGGGCAACCGGCTGGTGAGCAGAAAGGCACCAGCACGCCCGTTCCCGGCATCCAGCGGAACCGGAAGCACAGCCCGCCAGTCGCCTAGCTGCTCGTCCGACCACAGCTGACGTAGCACTTCACGCTCCTGGCGCAGGCCGGCCATGCCGCTCTCGGTCGTCGTCACCTTGAGCACGCCGGTCTCGCCACGCGGTCCAATCACCGTGAATACGGCAGTGTCCGTGACGGTTCGCAGTGCACGTTCCCGGCGCCAGCCCGCGTCGGACAGCGCGGCGCACACTACCGCATCCCGCGTAGCAGCCCGGTATCGGGAGCGCTGCCACAACCCGGCCAGGCTCCGCTGCGCCGTCGTCACGTACGCGGCGGCCGTCACGCTGGCACGCCCACCCGTCTCGGTACGCGGTCGTAGTGCCAGCGCCGGCCCACCGCGGCCTGGTCATGGACTACCCGCCACTCGACGCGGCACCGCCGTTCCAGCGATCCCATCATTAACCCTTCAATTGCAAGCTCTAGCCGTTAGACTCCCGGGCTTTAGTCGTTAGACGCCTACGGGACCGCTAGGGTTTACCAGACATAACGCGTCAGATTGGCGAGCGTTCCAGCGAACTCGTCTGCGTGCCTTTGCGCGCAGGGGTCGGCGCGAGCCGCTATGGTGGTGGACCGCCTAGACGATGAGTGGAACGCCCGGACGTTGAGGCGCGCCATGGTTAGCCGCGCCATCTGAACAGGTCCCGCGCCGGACCAGCGGTCGCGTCCCCGCCGGTCCTCGGCCACCGCCCTCTTGTCGTGCCGTTCAGGGCACCACAATCAGCCCCCGACCAGCGATAACGCTACCGGCGTAGGCTGAAGGGCCGCAAGCGGCCCTATCATGCTAGAGGTCTCTGTAGTAGGAGGGTCGCCGTGAAGCGGCTTCGTGCTGTGATCGCTGCTGGGCTGATCACACTGGGTGTGGCTGCGTGCCAGGCATCAGACCCGCCTTTGCCGACGGGAAACCCGCCTTTGCCGACGGGAAACCCGCCTTTGCCGACGGGAAACCCGCCTTTGCCGACGGGAAATCAGCCCGGGCCATGGCACTTGAAGTTTGACGATGAGTTCAATGGCCAGTCCCTGGACACGACTGACTGGTCCACCGGGTGGCTCGCCCCCGGCATCACACCGCCGGTGAACGCAGATGAGCTGGAATGCTACAACCCGGCCAACGCTAAGGTCTCGGATGGCGCCCTCATGCTCAGCCTCGTACGGCAACCCGAATCATGCGGGGGGAAAGAGCGCCCCTATGCCAGCGGGATGGTGAACAGCGATGGCAAATTCGAGTTCACCTACGGATTCATGGAGGCACGTATATGGCTGCCCCCGCGCGGGAAGCCGATCATCAACTGGCCTGCGTTCTGGACTGACGGCCAGAACTGGCCGAAAGACGGGGAGATAGATGTCATGGAGGGTCTCGGCGGCGGCCAGGCTTGCTGGCACTTCGAGTATGCGGGCGGCAATCCCGGTGGCTGCGCGCGCGGGACGTTCGCGGGTGGCTGGCACACGTTCGCTGCTGACTGGGAGCCCGGGTCCATCACCTATTACTATGATGGCCGCGCAGTCGGAACGGTGAAGTCCGGGGTCACGTCAGCCCCGATGTACCTCATCGTCAACTACGCGACCGCGAACCAATTGGGTGGCCCCGTGCAAGTTCCCGCAACGATGCGCGTTGACTACGTTCGGGTATGGCAGCGTGCGGGGTGAAGGCAGCATGATGAATACCGTACCCATCCTGCTGTACCACTCTGTCTCAGACGACCCGCCCGGCTGGATCGCCCCCTATACGGTGGGCCCAGCAACATTCGCCGCCCATCTTGACATGGTGGTGGCCAGCGGCCGGGTTCCCCTTACCGTCTCCCAGTACGCCGACCGGCGCCACGAGGGCACGCTTCCGGAACGGCCGGTACTGATCACCGTGGACGACGGCTTCGCCGATTTCGCGAGCAATGCGTTGCCGATCCTCGCGGAACGGAATCTGCCCAGTACCTTGTATGTGACCACTGGTGCGCTCGCCGACCGGCACCAGGACAGTGTGCTCCCGGCTGCGGCCATGCTGCGGTCCTCCGACCTTCCTGTGCTCGAAGCGGCAGGCGTGGAGATCGGTGCGCACTCGCACACCCACCGTCAGCTCGACCTGCTGCCAGCGGGTACGGTGGCCGACGATCTGTCCCTCAACCGGGACATGCTCGCTGACACGCTGGGGCATCCTATCCGCAGCTTTGCCTATCCGCACGGCTACTGGCGAGCGCAGGTCCGGCGCGTGGTCTCCGACGCAGGTTTCGACTCTGCCTGCGGCGTAGCTGAAGCGCACAGCTCCGCCGGGGATCACCCGCTGGCGCTCTCGCGGCTGATGATCCATGCCGACACCAGCGCCTCCACCGTGGCTGCGTGGGTGGACGGATCGGGCGCCCACGTCGTGTCACCGCGGCGCCGGGTGCTGGCGTTCGGCTGGCGCCAGTATCGCCGCGCACGCCAACTGCGTTCGCCGGGGTTTCGCCCATGACGGTGATCGACCATCCGCGTCTGGATCGAGACCTGGAACGAGAACCCGCCATTCAGCACTTACCCGCGCCGGGGGCTCCATCACGCCGCATAACAACTCCACGTCCCGCTCATTTGGTCCGCCACTGGCCAGGGCAGCGTAACGACTGGAATCGCAGACAACCGGTCTGCGCATGTTCCGTCAGCTATTATGGGGAGATTAGGGGGTTGGCGTGGTTGGGCGTTTTTCGGCACGCTCCCATCGGGCGTGGCCTGACCAAAATTCGGACTGAGGAGACAGCGATGGGGGCCGCGAGCCAGTGCTGAACGCCGTGCGCCTGCGCTGCTCACCTGGGTATGCGCAGGTCGGCCATAAGTCCTCTACGCGCGATCCGTGGTGTTCCCGTCACGGTCCGATTTTCCCGCCGGATCGGCCACCCGGCTGCAGTGCTGGACAGGTGCCCCTCCACCCAGTGCCGCGATGGACCGCAGTTGGACGGTCAGGTGCGTTGCGGGCCGCTCGGACGGTCCCGGCGCATCGAGATCCGCTGACTCCTTCTTCCCGGACGGTGCCAACGGGACAACCGGGGTAGGCCGGTGGCAACGGCAACCAGGGCATTGAGGGCGGCCCCCGCCAGCTGGGGCGGTAAGGCCCTCGATGCTGTGCGAGACCCGCTCTACGGCAGTGGGTATGCGCTCGTGGCCAATACCGCGGGCACGGCGGTTCTCGGTTTCGCGTATTGGGCGATCGCCGCGCATCTGTACGATCGACAGGCAGTCGGGCGCAGCTCAGCGCTCGTTTCCGCGCTGATCTTCCTGTCCAGCTTCGCGCAGCTGAATCTGGCCAACATTCTGCCCCGATTCCTGCCTCGGGCGGGCCAGTCAGCCCGCCGTCTCATCATCTACAGCTACGGGGCGAGTTCGCTCACTTCCCTGGCCGTCGGCGTAGCCTTCGTCATGATCCTCCCCCGCCTGAGCTCGCAGTGGCAGTTCCTGGGCGGTTCAGCGCCCTTGGCTGTCCTTTTTGTCGCCGCGCTCGTGGTATGGGGGGTTTTCGCGCTCGAGGACGCCGCCCTAACGGGCCTGCACCGCGCCGTCGTCGTCCCCGCGGAGAATACCGCCTACGGGGTGGGCAAACTGCTCCTGCTCATCGGCGCCGCCTGGTTGCTGCCCTCGGCAGGCATATTCGTCTCCTGGGTTGTCCCGCTGGTGGCCGTGGTCCCAGCTATCAACTGGCTCATTTTCCGCAGGTACCTGAAATCCCGGAGCCCTTACCTGCCGGACCCTGTTGTAGAGGTTGCTGGCCTGCGCCCTCGCGAGGTCGTACGCTTCGCCTCTGTCGACTACGTCGGCACTCTATTCGGCCAGGCATGCGGGAACTTGCTGCCGCTGCTGGTCTTGTCCGCCCTAGGGGCGGCAGCGAATGGCAACTTCTACGTCGCCTACACGATCGCCTCTGCGCTGGGGCTGGTTGCCGTTAACTTCAGCACATCGCTGCTGGTCGGAGGTTCAGCGGCGCCTCACCGGCTCGCGGAGCTGACCCGGGGCACCCTCGCCAGGTGCGCAGTGGTCGTCGTACCAGGGGCAGCACTCCTGGTCCTGGCACCACGCCTCATTCTGGGGATCTACGGGGGAGGGTACTCCATCCACGCGGCCGTGCTGCTGCGTCTGCTCGCGGTGGGCAGCATACCTTACAGCCTCGTCATGATCACACTCGCGCTGGACCGGATAGCGCGGCGCGTGGATCGTGCCGCCTGGAGCCAGCTGGCTCTCGCCGTGCTCGTACTGGGCGGGAGCTGGCTGCTGCTGAAAAGACTGGGTATCGACGGCGTGGGAGTCGCCTGGGCGGGCGGCAATTTGGTGGTGGCAATCGTCCGGCTTCCCACGATTATCGATGCTGCCAGGCGACCGGCGGCCAAACATGGCGCAGGCAGGGGCGCCACCGGAAATCGCGGGCGACGCACTCGAGGGAAGCATGAGCGCTGAGCAGATCCGCGGGGCGCATTGCCTCTGCTCGGAGCCGGACGGGCCGCTTGTGCCATGCAGCCGGCGGGCGCACGCGGAGTGACAGGGACGAGGGCAGGCGCAGGCCTCAGCGTCGCGCTCTGACGCCCAGGACCTCGGCGAGGGCGGCCGCCGTGCAGATCGATGCAAGCACGACGAGCACCAGGCTCGGCTGGGGCCGGTGGCCGATGCCGGCGGCCTCGCCCGCCAGCGCGGCGGAGCTCAGGCCGAGGGCTATAGCGAGGACGGCCCGTTCCAGCAAGTCATGGAGCGGAAGCAGCCGGATCACCGCAGTGCCAGGACAGATGAGGGTGAACGCGAAGACGGCGAATATGCGGAGCGCCGCCGGTCCTCCCGCGGCAACGATGCCCAACGTGATCCAGCCTGATACAGCCAGCAGCAGCGGTATTCCCCGGCTCTGCCGGCACTGCAACTTCGGCATCGGCAGGGCAGACCCCCTCGTTGAGCCGTTCACCGGGCGAGCCTCAGGACCATGGCATCGCTATTGCTGTAGACAACCTTGAACTGCCCTGAGGCCAGCAGGGCCCGGGTAATGCGCTGGAAAGCGCCCGGCGGCCACGTCGCGGCCAGCTGGATGGCCGCTGACTGGCTGGTGGTCAGGATCAGGTACGAGGGGCCCGTCCCGGTCTCCATCATCCGCGTGACCACCTGCACGGGGGCGCGCAGCAGCACGGTCTGGCTGGGGGACGTGGAACCGTCCAGGAACGTGTAGTTGTACCAGTTGTAATGGACAAAGGCCCACGGGAAGTTTTCGTCGGCGGCGACGACCTGGGACCCCCGCGGCGCGGTCCGGTACAGCCATTCAGAGGCGGCGACCTCCTTCGGGCTGAAGTGGTTCATCGCTTCCTGGCCGTAGTTGCCCAGGCTGAAGCCGGCGACCAGCATCACCGCAGTGACCGCCATGATAGCCGCGGCCCTGGGTGACCAGCCCCGCTCGGGCGCGGGGAAGAAGGCGGCGGCGGCTGCGACGGCCATGAACGGCAGCGCGAAGAGGTAAACCCGGAAGATGATCTCGCCGCCGTAGTTATTGCCGGCCGCGGCGGGAAGGGCGGCGACGGCCAGCACCGCAAGCCGGTTCCAGGAACGGCGGGCCTGGGCGTCATGGTGCCGCCGGTACCGCTGGTATCCGATGAGGGCCAGGATGCCGATGGCCGCGCTGACCGCCCGGGCGCCCCAGGCTACGATGATCTGGCCGGTCGGCACCGGGCCTTGGCCGACGATATGCGAGCCGACGTTGGCCCACGGGTTACCGAGGCCGCTGAAGACCTGGCTTGTGTTCGTTTCCAGCCACGGCAGTCCTCCGTAAAAAATCCAGCCGGCGGCGATGACCGCCGCCAGCAGCGGCAGCGTGCGCGGCCTGAGCTGGCGGCACACGGCGAGCAAGGTGAGCGCGCCAACCAGCATGAGCGGCGTGAGCTGGTGGCTGGAGGCAATCGCCGCCATCAGCGGGACGAGGCACACCACCATGACCCAGCGCCGCGGCGCCGGATGCCCGGCAGCATCCGGGATGTCCATGAGATCTGGAGGCGGCCCGACGCGCGGGTGCCAGAGCCAGCGCAGGCAGACGGCGATCACCGTCAGGTAGAGGAAGAAGGTGAAGGCCTGCGGCGAGAAGTAATCCTGGCCTACCCAGTTGCCCAGTGCGAACAACCAGGCCGCGGTCCAGATAAGGCGCTTGTCGGTGGTGAACGTGCGGGCGATGAGGATCACCGGGCCCAGCCACAGCAAGTCGTTGATGGGCAGGACCCAGGGTGCGTAGTCCAGGGCGCTCCGCAGGCCAGAGGCTGAGGTAAGGAAGGAGTTGAGCGCGAAGAACCCTGGCCAGCCCTGATAGACGCCAAGCACGTCCTCGAGGTTGAAGTGGATCCCGTTGTGCGCGATGTAGTCAATGACGCCGACGTGCTTCCAGGCCCATGAGTACCGCAGCGTCCCGTACAGGATGGCGGGCGTGGCGTACAACATCGCCACCAGAGCCAGCACATGCGCCGACAGGACAGGCCACCGGGAACCCCGGCGGGTGACCGTCCAGCAGAAACTGCCCATGAGCCCCGCGAGCGCCACCCAGAAGGTGACGGGCAGCACCGACACCAGGCCCAGCTCGGCCGAACTCAGCCCGGCCAGGTCCACCCTGCCGAGACCCGACGCCCACAAAGCCACGCATACGGCAAGGCTGGTCCACGAAACAGCAACCGCGCGGTTGCGCGCCCGGACCGCACGCGCGGCTGCCCGCGGGCTAGCCGCGGCGGGGGCAGCCGGGCCGCTCCGCTCTTTCACCGTGCCGACCGCCGGGCTGCTCCGCCCGGTCACCGTGCCGACCGCCGGGCTGCTCCGCCCGGTCACCGTGCCGGCCAGGTAACCGGCCCTTATCACCGTGACAGCGGTGACAAGGGCAATGGCCGCCTGAACCCCGGCCAGTTTCCCCCGGCCGGCATCCGCCAGAGACCGCCAGATCCGGCGGGCTACCGCGGAACGGACGTACGAGCGCTCAGCCGCGTGCGTTCCGACCACTCCGGCCGTCCGCGCCACTCTGGCCTCCGACAAACCCTCCGCGTAGCAGCGAGAACGCAGGTAAGTCCAGGTCTGGCGCTGCCTGGGTACCTTGTGGCGCACGGCGGCAGCCGGCTCGTACATCAAGATGCCACCGGGATTGCGCTGGCTCACCCGCGAGCAAAGTTCGACATCCTCGCAGCCGGGCGGGATAGCACCGGCCCGGTTGAGCGCACTGGAGAACCCCCCGCTCTCCTGGAGGACGGAACGGCGGAAAGACATATTGGCGGCTACGAAACGGCCCACGGGCGTGCTGCTGACCGGCATCCCCCCGTAACTGCAGCCCACCACCCAATCAAGCTCGGCGGGGAACCACCGTGGCCGCCCCCCGTCCTCCCACTCCGGCTCAACCAGTCCACCCACACCCAGGACCCCGGGATCCTCGTAGCGGTCCGCGAGCCTGGCGATCCAATCAGGATGAGCGGCCGCATCATGATCAAGGAAAGCGACCACATCGCCCTGAGCTTCCGCTGTGCCCGTGTTGCGAGCTCCTGACAGACCCTTTTCCAGGCGGTTCGGGATAACGCTGACGTCCAGCAGGGCGAACTCGAATCCGGCCCGTTTCAGCAGCGCCGGGCAACGATCTACCACGACGATAATCTCGCACGCCGCCTCGGACTGCTCCCGAACGGAACGGGCCGCCCGCCGCAGGTGTTCCCACTCGTCCAAGGTGGCGGCACAGAGAATCACGGACACGGACGGTCGCACCGCAGTCCTGACACCATTGCCCATGTACGCCACGAAACCATCATGCACCTGGGCTGCCTGGCCAAGGCTGGGCCTGGCCTGAGTCATCGTGCCGGCGGCCGCGCCGTGTCCGGACGGCGCGCCCCCCGGCTCCGCCATCGGCTAACGCCGTATGCGAGAGGTCCGAATATGATCCCCCGCCGCTCGGTCCAGATGAGCTGGCGGGGCCAGTCATTGCCGACGCGGGCATTGCGCGGTGAGTCCTGGTGAAATGCGTAGCGGAGACCCGACGGGGCCCGGTGCAGAGCCTGGCCGATTACCTTTGGGTGGGTGAGGAGGACGCTCGTCAGGTAGGCCCCCAGCCCAACGCCATAGCCGTACGCCTGGTTGGTAAGAGACGCCTGGTCACGCCGGTGGTGGTGCCAGATCAGCGCACCTGGCTGATACACGAGGGCGTGCCCAGCAGCCAGGACCGAGAAGAATGCAGCAAGCTCGTCGCCACCCCGGCTCACCGTGCCCACTCCGGTCGCTGAATCGAAACCGCCGATTTCGCGCAGGCTGTCCCTGCTGAAAGCCATGTTGGCCCCCGAGCCGACCTGGCCGACCGTGAACGGGAAGAGCGGATCGTCGGGGCGGTGCTTGCCGCAATCGAACACCTGCTGCTCGAATCCCTTGCCAGAGGCAGCATGAGTCTCCAGCTGTAGCTGGGCCTGAGTCTGCAGCTCGCCGGGCATGATCAGCCCGGTCACGCATGCGACGTCGGTGTCGGCCCGGAAGGCCCTGGCGATCTCGGCCAGCCACCTCCGGTCCACGATCACGTCATCATCGGTGAAGGCGACGATAGCGCCTGCTGCCCGCTCTAGCCCGCAGTTATGCGCATTGGCCAGGCCGCGTCTGGGCTCGCGTGCGTAACGCAGGTTAGGCTCGGGTCGGCTGGATACGAGCGACGCTGTATCGTCCGTGACCGGGTCATTATCCACCACCACGACCTCAAAGTTCGGATAGTCCAGCCGGGCAAGCGAATCGAGGCAGGCCGTAAGGGATCGGGTCCGCTCCCGTGTCGCGACCACGACGGAAATGAGCGGGGCTCCGGCTCCCATTGAGTCTTGCTGGCACGGGGGCAACGCGCCATCGATCCGCGGTTCAATCGGTCGGGTAGCTGGCCCGCAGTCCGAATCCAGGTGAGCCTGAAGGCTTGTTTCGAGCGATTTCCACGCTGCCTCAGCACACGACGTGGCATCTAGTTCGCCCCCGGGGGCGTCGACCACGATGGTCCCAATCGGCACGGCGTGCAAGCGCACCAGGACGAGCGCCTGCGATACGTTACCGTTCTCAGAGGGAACAGCGACCGACGGGTGCCCGACGGTAACTGGCTCTCCCAGTTCGATCTCTGCCACCGTGACCGGAGCAACTAGTTCTGCCATGGCTGGAGCAGACGTCACGGCTCTTGCTCCGTCACCCTGACAGCCGCGGCAACGGCGGCCCTGGCGCGTCTGACCAGCGCCCATCCCTTGGTCAGCGATCGGTCCTTCAGGAAAATCACCGGTTCCTTTCTTCCTCTTACAACAACGTCGAACGTCGCGGGCCGGGTTGACCGGCGGATCGTCATCCTCGGCAGCGCTAGTGGGTCCTGCCCGGGGCTGGCGATGGCGTTGCCGACGGCGCAGGCGTGGGCGTAACCGATCTCACGTGCGACCTGCCGAACGCGCGCATTCGAGTAACCGAATGGGTACGCCAGACTCGGCACGGCGAGGCTGAGTTCGTCTTCGAGCAGCCTCTTGCTGGTCATAAGCTCGTCTCGGAGCGTGCCCGGCGCGATCTGGTCGAGCTGCGGATGCCGGTGGCTGTGTGCGCCGATCTCCACTCCGGCCACGGCTGACTCCCGGATCTGGTTCCAGCTCAGCATACGGCCCGGTCTGCGGCCAGCAGCATGCCGTCCGGCATCGGCAATCCAGCCGGTCGTCACAAAGACCGTGGCGGTGAAGCCGTACTGACGGAGCACCGGGAGGGCCTCTTCATGAAAGTCAGCGAACCCGTCGTCGAAGGTGATCACGACCGGCCGTTCGGGCAGCAGGGCGGGCTCGCCGGCCAGGGCTGCCGCTAGCCCGGACAACGTGAGCGTGGTGAAGCCCGCCTCATATAGATGCCTGAGCTGCGCGGCGAAGGAAACCGGAGGTACTGCCAGCCGGCTGGTGGTGTCCTGGCGGCTAGCGATCTCGTGGTACATCAGGATGGGTACCTGGACCTTGGGGTCGCTCGCCACGGCCTGGCTCACCCGGTTTGCCATGGTGCCCCGGCCACCGAATGCGTGCCGTGATCATCGTCGCGCTGCCGGCGGCTCCCGGCGACTCCGCTCAGCGCGCCGACCGCGTACCCTGCCGTGGTGGCCGCGAGGCCTGCGACGATTGCGCCCGAGCGGCCGAGGCCGGCACGGTCACCGCGGACGGTATCGGCCAGCCCCCGGGCAACCCCACGCGGCAGGGTCCTGGTGGTGTAGTCGCGCTCGGACGAGAGGCCATCATTGGCGCCGACGCTCCTGGTAACCATCGCCTTCGACAGGCCCTCGGCATAGCAGCGGGCGCGGTAGTAGGCGAACCGTGAACGCTCAGCACCGACGCGGTGCCAGATCATTGCCCGGTCATCAAACAGCAGGACCGCGCCGGGCATCTGCTGGTTGAGCCGGATACAAAACTCAGTTTCCTCGCAGCCCAATGGCCTCTTGCCCTGCGCTCGCCCGATCCCGCTCCTAAAGCCGCCAACCTTGTCGAAGACCTCGCGCAGGAACGACGCGTTGCCGCCGAGCAGGTTGCGCACGGGCGCCCGGCCTGTCGGCATCCCAACGTAGGTACAGCCGATCACCCAGTCGAATTCTGGCGGGAACCAGGACGGCCGCTGGGTATCCCACTTCGGCAGGGTCAGGCCGCCGACCCCGGCCACACCGGGATCATCATAGGAATCGACCATAAACTTCAGCCAATTGGCGTCCGCTATCGCGTCGTCGTCAAGAAATGCCACCACCTGACCACTGGCCATGGCGATACCCGTGTTCTTCCCGCCCGACAATCCCTGCTGTTCGCGGTTCTCCGCCACCGTCGCATCCGGCAGTGCGGCTTTCAGCCGCTCGTACAGGGAGTTGTTGTGGTCGACGACGACGATGAGTTCCTCGGCTGGATAGCTCTGGCTGCGCACCGAAGCGACAGCGGCTAGCGTGTCATCCCAGCGTCGCTCGGTATGGGCGCAGATGATGACGGAGACCGACAGCCTGCTCATGTACCTTCCCCGGTTACGTTCGCGGCTTTGGCCATCGCGCCGGGCACGGCAGTGGCGGGCGCCGGAGCAGCGTGACTAAGCGGGCCGCGCTCGAGCGAGTCGCCGAACCTCTCCTGCATGATGACCTTGAGAATCCGCCAGCCGTCCCTGAACGCGCGAAGATTGCTCGCCCCGAAAATGCGGGATCGCTCGTAGCTTGGAACCTCATGGATCTTCAGGCCGGCCTTAGCCGCCCGGATGTTCATCAGCGTTTCGATCTCGAAGCCGGCGCAATCGACCTTCATCGCGTCGAGATGACGAGCCCAGAAGGCGTTATAGCCGTAGCACAGGTCGCTGAACTGCGTCCCGAACATGCGGTTGACCAGGATGTTCAGCATCCGGTTCCCGTAGCGGCGCACGCCGGTGATGTCATCGCTGCCGCCACTGCCGGAGAAGCGCGATCCCTTCGCGAAATCGGCGCCGGCCACGAGCGCGCCGACGAAATCAATGATCTCCGCTCCGTCAGTGGACCCGTCCGCGTCGATCGTCACGATGATGTCGCCGGTGGCAGCCGCGAACCCCGCCACCAGCGCGTCGCCCTTGCCCCGGCCGGACTGCGCGACCACCTTGGCTTGCGGGCACAGAGCACGGGTGACCGCCACCGTGTCGTCGACGGAGTGCCCGTCCACCAGGATGATCTCGTCTACCCAGGGTGGCAGTGTGCTGAAAACATGCGGAAGATTAGCGGCCTCGTTCCTGGCCGGGATGATGACACTTACCGTCGGCGCGATAGCGAGCGCTGCGGAAATAGGCCGGTACCGCACCATTGTGCGGACCTCGGCCGGAGCTCTCCCGTTCACATCCGGCCGGCGACCGCCTTGAGCGCCTGACACTTTCGGAAGTACCATTGATATCAAAACCTATCTAGGGCCCCTCGCCCCAAATCGAGATCTCACTAGCCGAGATCCCAGTAGTCGAGATCTCACCAGCGAGATCCGGATTCTTATGCCTATGTCGTCGCCACAAACATTTATATGGCGTGAAGCCAAGTCATCATCGGTATTAAAGACGATCCTCAATTGAGTCACTTGCAGTAGCTACCAGAGTGCTTGGCGTTTAGCCCCCTCGGGACAATAAAGCCGCTAAAAAGCTTACGGCTGCCAAATCGGCCCCCCAAGGCCCTCGGTGCGGCGCTGCGCTGCGCCCCAACGTGTAGATGACGCGCTGCCGACGCTGGTGGTTTACACCTGATTTGCGATGGGATGTCGCGCGCGGGGCGGGGGTGACGCTGGGCTCGACATATGCGCAGGAAAACGGGGGTGTGGATACGTTAAGTAATCGATACGTCACACCAGGAAATACCATTCCAGCCCAAAGATGAACTGACTTTGTATTAGATAGTAGTCACGAAGAGTAAGCACCGGCCTCGCCTCCGCTTACTCTCTGCATCGCGATCGTGACTCAGCGATGAGACCCGCCCGTCAGGTCCAGCACCAGGCACATAGGGCACACGAACAAAGCTGGCGTCCCCGGCACAACCGCACATCACTGAAACCCGGCGACCGTGGAAAGGAAATCAAAGCGAGAAATCGAACCAAGAGAATGGCTGGCGGGCGCCTGCGCGATACGGGCCTCCCCATGCAACGGCACCCGGCATCCCGACGCCATTCATGCGTAGCCGCACCGGCTAATCTGCCCGGCTAGCCGCGGTTCGCGGATTCTGCCCTGCTACTCCGCTGGACCGTCACGGCCCAATGGGCCCTATGTGCCGGTCCGCTGCGGCAAACTGCCTGACCGCTTCTGCTCCCAGGCTCGTACCCATTCGCCGAACCGCCGCGCGGCGGACCGCAGTTCCATCTCAGGATCCAGGCCGGCTGCCCGGGCGACGGCAGCCAACGCGAATAGGCTGTCGCCTATCCCCGCCGCGGCATCGGGTGCCGCCGGGCCGGCTCCGGCGTCAGGCATCGGGCGCCCGTCAACCCGGGCAACACCCAGGATCTCTGCCGGGACCCCGGCCCGCTCCGCGCGGCGCTGGAGCTGCGCGGCCAGCGCGAGCGCGGGCTGGCCGAACGGCACCCCGTCGAGCGCCGAGGACGGCGCATCCCCCGGTGAGGCTTTCTGCGCCCGCTCAGTTTTCTTGATCGCATCCCAGTTCTGCTTCACTTCTTCGGCGCCGGAGACGGCCACGTCCGCGAACACGTGCGGATGCCGGCGCACGAGCTTGGCCACGATCCCGTCCGCAATATCGTCGACGGTGTACCCGGTCCCATCGCGGCGTTCCGAGGCCACTTTGGCGTGGAAAACGACTTGAAGAAGGACATCGCCGAGTTCCTCGCGGAGGGCGCCATGATCGCCGCTCTCCAGCGCCTCGAGTGCCTCGTAGGGCTCTTCCAGCAGATGCGGAGCGAGCGATTCGTGGGTCTGCCTGAGCGTCCCAGGGGCATTCGGCCCGGAGGATCTCCATGGTGGCCACGAGGTCCAGCAGGCGGCCACCGGGCAGGTCGGCGGAGCCGCGCAGCACCACCGTGGCCGGTCCCCGGGGGCCCAGCTCGTGCAGCGCGCTGAGCAAGGCGCCCGCGTCCTGCGTCCCTGCCCGCGTCCTCGCTGGTCGCGGTCGTCTGAGTCCCGTTCGCGGTCCCGGGGCCGGTGCCGAGCCCGAGCCCGAGCCCCAGGCCGAGGCCGAGGCGGGCCGGGCCGCCGGCCAGCCAGACCACGGGACCGTCGGCCTGCGCCGCCGCGTCCGCGAGGGTCTGCGCGAGTGCCGCGCCGGGGAGCGGTCCGCCGACGATCTCGCAGATGATCCCGGCCTCCGCGAGCGCGGGCAGCTGGGCGTGGCCGGGGCTGCCGCACAGCACCCGCGCCGCGCCGCGCAGCGCGTCCCACGCCTGCAGGGTCAGCAGGCCCGGCGCGACCCTCGGGCTCGTCACCAGCACGATCAGCTGGCCGGTCTCATGTGGCGGGCCGGACGCGGCCCCATCGGGCTCACCTGGCCCGCCAGGGCCGGTCAGCACGACGGCGACTGCCCCGAGGTGGCGGCCTGGGACGCCGGCCCCTCGGCGCGCGACAGCGTGTCGGGGGCGGCCACCACCGAATCCTGGGTGTAGTTCATCGTGCCGAACTGCGGGCTGACGTGCACCGGCTCGCTCTTGTACGTGCGGCACTCGGCCAGGTCGAACTGCTGGGTGATAGCCGTGACCGCCGCGTTGCTGGTCGGCAGCTTGCCGCCGTTGCGCTGCTCGGCGTAGCTGATCTCAATGGCCTGGTAACGGCCCAGCTCGGCGAGCAGGTCCGGCGGCAGGCCGTTGGCCACGGCGAGCTCATCGAGGGTCACGTTGCTGACCCCCTGCTGCTGCGCCTGCGCGGCCGCCTGCTCGTAGATGTCCGCGAGCGCCTGCTGGGTCGCGGCGCGGCTCACCGTGATGTGCTCGCGGCTGGCCAGGTCCTCCCGGATCTGGAACCTGATCAGCCAGCTCAGCACGTCCTTGGGCAGCTGCGCCGCGGTGAGCTGCACCGTACCGGAATACGGCTTGGCCGCCGCGGCCAGCGTCGAGACCTCGCTGTCAAGCTGCCCGGCGGAGATCCGGTGGCTGCCCACGGTCGCCGCGGCACCCGTCTGGACCGGGGCGCAGCCCGCAACCAGCCCGCCGAAGGCAGCGGCGGCAACGGCAGCCTTGACCGCGGTCGCGGCCCTGATCGGTGTGCGGCGCACAGCGATGTCCCTTCTCACGCCTTGTGGTCGTTCACCCGGGCCGGCTCATCGAACACGGCGTCGATGAGCTCGGTGCACCAGGCGAGCATGTCCCGGTCCCGCAGCGGCTGGCCACCGATGGCGGTCTGCGACCCGCTGGCCACGGACCGGCCCCGCGACGCTCCCGGCGCGGCCGCGGACGCCGACGACCCGGGTACCGCCTTCGGTACCGGCACCAGCATCGTACGCACTGCCGGCTTGATGAGCGTCCGCGGGTACAGGCGCTGGACCCTTACCTGGCGGGACTCGGGCAGCTCCACCGGCGCGAACCGGACGTGGTTGCCCTGGAGCGTGATGTCGGTCAGCCCGGCCCGGCGGGCCCGGGACCGCAGCCGCGCGACCTCCAGCAGGTTGAGGACGGGCTCTGGCGGCTGGCCGTACCGGTCCGTCAGCTCGTCCCGGACCGCGGTGACGTCCCCGTCGGAATCGATCACGGCGATCCGCGTGTACGCCTCCAGCCGGAGCCGCTCACCAGGCAGGTAGTCGTGCGGAATGTGCGCGTTGACCGGCAGTTCGACCCGGACCTCGGGCCGGTCCGCCGGGCCCTCGCCCCTGAGCTCGCTGACGGCCTCGCCGATCATCCGGACGTACAGGTCGAAGCCGACGCCGGCGATGTGGCCGGACTGCTCGCCACCGAGCAGGTTGCCGGCGCCGCGGATCTCCAGGTCCTTGAGGGCCACGTACATGCCGGCGCCGATCTCCGTATGCTGCGCCACGGTCGCCAGCCGCTCGTGGGCGGTCTCGGTCAGCGTCCGCTCGGGGGGATAGAGGAAGTAGGCGTAGGCACGCTCCCGGCCGCGCCCGACCCGCCCCCGTAGCTGATGCAGCTGGGACAGGCCGTAGGTGTCGGCCCGGTCCACGATGAGGGTGTTCGCGTTCGGAATGTCCAAGCCGGATTCGACGATGGTCGTCGCCACCAGGACGTCGTACTTGCCGTCCCAGAAATCCACCATGATGCCCTCGAGCATGTGCTCGTTCATCTGGCCGTGCGCGACGGCGACCCTCGCCTCCGGGATCAGCTCGGCGATGCGCGCGGCCACCTTGCCGATCGAGGAGACCCGGTTGTGCACGAAGAAGACCTGACCGTCCCTGAGCAGTTCCCGCCGGACCGCGGCGGCGATCTGCCGCTCGTCATACGGGCCGACGAACGTCAGCACCGGGTGCCGCTCCTCCGGCGGGGTCAGGATCGTCGACATCTGCCGGATCCCCGCCACCCCCATCTCCAGGGTGCGCGGGATCGGTGTGGCCGACATGGCCAGCACGTCCACCTCGGTCCGCAGCCGCTTCAGGTACTCCTTGTGCTCGACCCCGAACCGCTGCTCCTCGTCGACGATCACGAGGCCGAGGCGGTTGAACCGGGTTTCCGGCGACAGCAGCTTGTGCGTGCCGATGACCACGTTGATGGTCCCGTCGGCCAGGCCGCGCAGGGTCTCCGTCGTCTCTGCCGCACTCTGGAACCGGGACAGCGCCCGGACCTGCACCGGGAAGGGCGCGTACCGCTCGCTGAACGTCGAGAAGTGCTGCTGGACGAGCAGCGTGGTCGGCACCAGCACGGCGACCTGCATGCCGTCCTGAACGGCCTTGAACGCGGCCCGCACCGCGATCTCGGTCTTCCCGTAGCCGACGTCGCCGCAGATCAGCCGGTCCATTGGTACCGATCGCTCCATGTCGCCCTTGACCTCGTCGATGGCCGCGAGCTGGTCGCCCGTCTCCACGTAGGGGAAGGCGTCCTCCAGTTCGCGCTGCCACGGCGTGTCAGGCGCGAAGGCGTGCCCCGGGGAGGCGGTCCGCGCCGAGTAGAGCCGGATCAGCTCCGCGGCGATCTGCCGTACCGCCTTGCGCGCCCGCCCCTTGGCCTTGGCCCAGTCCGCGCCGCCCAGCCGGTGCAGGCTCGGTGCCTCACCGCCGGTGTACCTGGTGACCTCGTCGAGCTGGTCGGTCGGCACGTACAGCCGGTCCGGCGGCTGCCCGCGCTTGCCCGGCGCGTACTCGATGACGAGGTACTCGCGGGTCGCGCCCGCCGCGGTCCGGCTGGTCATCTCCACGTACCGGCCGACGCCGTGCTGCTCGTGCACCACGTAGTCGCCCGGTGTGAGCTGCAGCGGGTCGACGCCACCGCGCCGCCTGCTCGGCATCCGGCGCATGTCCTTGGTGCTGGACCTGCTGCCGGCCTGGCCGGCCAGGTCGCTCTCGGTCAGTACCGCGAGCTTGATCGCCGGCCAGGTGAAGCCGTGGTCCAGCAGACCGCACGCCACGTACGGCACGGCCGGCTCCGGCGGGGCCTGAAGTTCCTCCATCCGGGCCCCGAGACCCTCGCCCCGGAGCATTTCGGTCAGCCGGTGCGCCGGCCCGTGCCCCTCGGTGACGAGGACGACCCGCCAGCCGCCGGAAAGCCAGCCGCGTACGTCCGAGATCATGCTGTCCGAAGCGCCGCGGTAGCTCGGCGCGGGCACGGCTTCGATGCCGAATGAGGCGCGCCCGGTGTCGTCATCGGGCCCCGCGTCGTCCTCGGTGGCGCCGAAGGGCTCGATCGTCCACCACGGCAGCCGGCGCGCCCGCGCCGCCTCGCGGACCCGCGCGATCGGCTGGAAGGCCGCGGCACCCAGATCGATCGGCGCCTCGCCGCCGGCGGCCGCGTTCACCCACGACGCGTCCAGGAATTCCCGGCTGGTACTGACCAGTTCCCCGGCCCGGGTGCGGATGCGCTCGGGGTCACAGGCGACCAGGACGCCACCCGCCGGCACGTAGTCGGTCAGCAGGTCCATCCGCTCGGCCAGGACCGGCGCGAACGCCTCCATGCCCTCGACGGGGATCCCATCCGCCAGCTTGCCGAGGACCTCCGACAGGCCCGGGTGCTGAGCGGCCAGTTCCTTGGCCCGGTCCCGCACCGCCGGGGTCAGCAGCAGCTCCCGGCAAGGGGGCGCCCACAGGCCTTGCGGCGCCTCACCGAGGCTGCGCTGGTCGGCGACCTTGAAGTAGCGGATTTCCTCGACCGTGTCGCCGAAGAACTCGATCCGGACCGGATGCTCGTCGGTGGGCGAGAAAACGTCGATGATGCCGCCGCGTACCGCGACGTCACCCCGCCGGCCGACCAGGTCCTCGCGCGCATAGCCGATCTCCACCAGCCTGGTGAGCAGCTCATCGGGGTCACAGGTGTCGCCGGCCCGCAGCCGGACCGGCTCCAGGTCCCCCAGACCGCCGACGATCGGCTGCAGCAGGCACCTGACCGGCGCGACGACGACCGAGAGCGGTCCGGCTGCGCTGTCGTCCGCGTCCGGGTGGGCTAGCCGGCGCAGCACCGCGATCCGCTGCCCAACGGTGTCGGAGCGGGGCGAGAGGCGCTCGTGCGGCAGCGTCTCCCAGCCGGGGAAGAAGGCGACGCTGCCCTCGGGCAGGAAGGAGCCGAGCGACGCGGTCAGGTCTTCTGCCTCGCGGGCGGTCGCGGTGACGGCGAGCACGAACTGCCCGAGCTGGGACGAGATGGCCGCGGTGAGCACGGGCCGTAGCGCAGACGGGGCGACAAGATCGACCCCGTTCTGGGCGGTCCCTTCGAAGGCACGGCGCAGTCGCGGATCGTCCGCGACGATGCTGAGGATTCCGGCAAGGCTCATGGTGTCCCTGTAGTAAAAGCACGGGCAATGACGGCCCGGGTCGGTGGCGGCCCCGGCGCCTGGCCGCGAAGAGAAAAGGCGGCGTTCACGTAACAGCGATGGCGGCTCGGTATTCCGGTACGTGCCCGGGTCCCTCCCCTGGGCACACGGGAAACTCCCGCACGGGGAGGAAGCGGGGGGGCATGCTGCGTCACGACCTTGCCAGTCTACGTCCCGCCTGTTCCGTTCTGTCCGCTGACCCCGCCTTTTGCCCCCTCATCCGGTGCCGCACCCGGCCCGGAGCGGCACCGAATCCGGCGCCGCGATCCGCGACTTACCGTGTTCAAAAGGCTACTCTTTGCTTTATGTCATCAGCTGCCAGAAGTCACGCCGCGGGGAGCAGGGGCCCTGGTGCGGGCAAGGGGGACGCTACGGCGCGGGCCAGCGCGGCCGCGCGGAACGCGCAGCAGGCGGTCGTGCGGGCCCGGCTTGCGGCCAGTAAGGCCAGCCTCGCGGCGGAGAGCGAAGCACAGCAAGGCAAGCTGGTACGGGAAATGTTCGCCCAGCCGATCCGCGATTATCTGTACCAGGTGCTCGGGCGTCCGATCGCCGTGCTGCGGGCCGGGTGCCAGACGCCCATCGAGGAGCTTGGCCTGGAGAAGCTGCGGGCCAGCGGATACGAGATCGGCATCACCACGGTGGATCAGGACAGCCCGGCCGCCCGGGCCGCGGAGAACGGGGCGGCCGCCCTGGCGGCGGCCCACGGGGACCCAGCGGGCACGGCGGCCCCCGCCAGCGCGGCGGGCACGGGGGCCATACTAGGCGACCTGCGGATGATCTCCCTGCCGCCCCGGTCGTTCGAACATCGTCCACTGCGCCTTCCTGCTCGAGGAATCCCGCACGCCGCGCTGGTCCTCGACCGTTTCGTCGCCGCGCTCCGGCCCGGCGGCCTGCTCCTGCTGCGCGTCCGGGACCGCGATTGCGCGGCCGCGGCGCTGGACCGCATCACCCCCGAACCGGTGCGAAGGACCGTCTGGGCCCGGCTGCACGCGGGCGAGCCGGGGCCGCTCCCGGCGATCTACGACCCCGTCACGTCCGCCCGCGGCCTGCAGGCGTACGCCCTCTCCCACGGCCTGGTGGTCGTCCGGCGCAAGATGGCCCGCACGCTACCTGAGCCGCCCGGCCGGCTGACCGGTGCGATCTGCGCGGCCCGGGCCCTGATCGCGTGGCTGAGCCGCGGTCGCCTGACCGACGCTCACGACGAGCTGCTGTACGTCATCCGCAAGCCGGAGGACCGGTTCGCCCGGCTTGTCTGAGCCGGCCGGTTGCCGGCGCTGGCCGGGCCGGCCACCATGAAGACCGAGACGGCCAGCCGCCGTCGGAACCAGCACACAGCGTGGCACAGACAGGTAATCACGCCACGAACACTGACATTACGGCCACGGACACAACCTGATCCTCCGTATGGTTATACGGCAAAGACGTGCGGGGGCGGCAGTATGAGCCGCAGGCCGGTGGCCGGGCGGCCCAAGACGGGGTAACGCATGCGTGCGGCCCGGCCGATCCCCGCACATAGATGTCAACCCGGCGGGAGTGAGGCAGACGTGAGCGCGGAAGCGTTGGCGGGACTTCCCGGTGAACTAGCGGACTGGCCCGCGTGGACACCTGGTGAGGCGCAGCTCGCGGACCTGGAGCTGGTGACCACCGGGGCATTTGCGCCGCTGCGCGGCTTCATGACCGCGGCTGACCTGGCGGCCGTCGCCGAACGCGGCACCCTGGCGGACGGGACGCCGTGGCCCGTTCCGGTCACCCTCGAAGTCCCGGTCGAGGTGGTGCCGCCCGGCGAGCGCCATCTGGTGCTCCAGGACCACGAGGGGACTCCGCTCGCGGCTCTTGAGATCAGCGAGCAGCTTCCCGTCTTCAGCGCCGGGGAGCAGACGGGATGGCGCCTGGGCGGACCGGTCACGGCGCTGCGCGACCCCGAGCATGGTCCGTTCCGGAGATTGCGACGCCGGCCCGGCGAGGTTCGCGCTGAGCTCGGCGAAGGCCCCGTGCTGGCCTGGGCGACACGCGGTGCCCTGCACCGGCGCCAGATCGGGCAGCTTCGCCATCTGGCCGATCAGATGAAGGCCCGGCTGCTGCTGCTTCCGCTGATCGCAGGGCCCTCCAACGTGGTGGTCCGCCCGGATGCGCTGGTCCGCGCGGTGCTCGCCGCCTGCCAGCACCTGCCTGCGGGCACGTGCGTGGTCCCGGTGCCGCTCGCGCCGCGGGACGGCGGGATCGGCGCCGAACTGCGCGCCCGCGCCGTTGTCGCCGCCGCGTACGGTGCGACCCACCTGCTCGTCGACCCGGCCGACGCCCCCGATGTCGCGACCAGCGGGCGGAGCGGCAACGGCCGGAACGAACCGCTTCAGCTTCCCGGCCTGCCGATACCGATCGTCTCGGCCGGCGACTGGGCCTATGACCCGCGATCAGAAGTCTGGCGCCCGCTGTCGTTGATCGAGCCCGGGGCCGAGCGTAACGAGCTGACCCACGACGAGCTGACGGACCTGCTCGACCGCGGTGATCCGCTGCCGGCCTGGTTCACGCCCGAAGGCGTCGCCCACGAACTGCAGCTCGCCCGGCCACCGCGCGGGCAGCGGGGCCTGGTGATCTTCTTTACCGGGCTGTCCGGCTCGGGCAAGTCCACGGTCGCGCGTGATCTGCGCGATGCGCTCGCCGAACGCGGCGACCGTACGGTGTCACTGCTCGACGGCGACCGGGTCCGGCGGCTGCTGTCCGCCGGGCTGACGTTTTCCCGCGCCGACCGCGACCTGAACATCGAGCGCATCGGCTACGTCGCCGCCGAGGTCGCCCGGCATGGCGGCATCGCGATCTGCGCGCCGATCGCACCGTACGCGGCCGCGCGCGCGGCGGTCCGGGAGATGGCTACCGCGGCCGGCGACTTCCTGCTCGTGCACGTGGCCACGCCGCTGGAGGCCTGCGAGGCTAGGGACCGGAAGGGGCTGTACGCCAAGGCCCGAGCCGGGCTGATCGGCAACTTCACCGGCATTTCGGATCCCTACGAGGAGCCACGGGACGCCGACCTGGTCCTCGATACCTCGGCGATGAGCCGCCGGGACGCGGTGGAGGCCGTCATCGGCCTGCTCACCCCCGGTGGGTGGCTTCCCCCGGCGCAGGACCAGGCCGCGACGGCCGCGGGCCGCTGGAGCCGATAGCAGTCAGTCCCGGTCTTCGGCGCGCGTGCCTTCGTTGAGCCGGGCCCTGAATTCACCGGCCCGGTGGCGCACGCCGCGCAGCCGGCTCGTCAGGGCCCCGGACATGACGTCCCGCTGCCGGGACAGCAGCACGAAGCTGGCGATCCCGCTGACCAGCAGGGCCAGGGCGGCCAGCAGCAGCCCGCGGGCGCCCGCGAAGTACAGCAGCACGAGCGCGACGAGGAAGAGCGCGATCCGTGCGGACGTATAAGCCAGGGCAGTGCGCATGACACTGCCAGGTTAGTGCGCCCCCGGCCCGGCTGTGGCCCGGCCCTCCCTAATGACGCGCGCGAGCAGGGCCGGATCGATGTTCCCGCCGGAGAGGACCGCGACCGGCTGGCGTGCGGGTGGCAGCTCATCCCGGCGGAACAGGCAGGCGGCCACGGCGGCCGCGCCACCCGGCTCGGCCACGAGGTGCGCCTCGATGGCCAGGCGGCGCACCGCGGCGAGGAGTTCGGTGTCGGTGACGGTCACGATGCCGGCCACATCCTTCCGCATGTGGGCGAACGGCAGCTCGCCGACCTGCTCCACCCGGAGCGCATCGGCGATCGTGCGGCCTACCGAGGCGGCGGGCCAGGCGACCCGCTCACCCTTACGGAGTGAGTCCCGGGCGTCGGCGGCGAATTCGGGCTCCACACCGACGATGGTCACGTGCCGGATTGACGGCCCGGGCCGCGACCGCGATGCCGGCGATCAGGCCGCCGCCACTGACTGGGACGACGATCAGGTCCGTGTCCGGGCGGTCAGCCATGATCTCCAGCCCGATGGTTCCCTGGCCGGCGATCACGCGGCGATCGTCGAAGGGCGGGATGAGCGCGTAGCCGTGCCTGGCCACCAGGTCATCGGCTGCGGCCAGGCGAGCCGCCATGGTGGGCGCCACCGTCACCAGTTCCGCGCCGCAGGCGGCAATGGCGTCCGTCTTGGTCGCGGGCGCCGTCTCGGGGACCACGATCACAGCGGGCGCACCCAGCAGGGCCGCCGCGTAAGCCACCGCGTACCCGTGATTGCCGCTGGAATGGGCCACCACCCCGCGCTCCCGGTCCGCGGGCGGCAGCGCGCTGATAGCCGCGTAGGCGCCGCGCAGCTTGAACGAGCCCACCGGCTGCAACGACTCGGCCTTGATCAGGAGCAGGGGCGACGACCGGGGGAAGGGCGCCAGCGGCGTGCGGACGGCGACACCATGCAGGCGCGTCGCGGCTTCCCTGATCTCTGCAACAGATACAAGTTTGGCCATGC
This sequence comes from uncultured Actinomycetes bacterium, assembly GCA_963809975.1. Lineage (GTDB taxonomy): Bacteria > Actinomycetota > Actinomycetes > Streptosporangiales > Streptosporangiaceae > Bog-532. The sequence goes on along the minus strand of CAWELT010000027.1, from coordinate 102,013 downwards.
CGTCACAGTAAGGTAGTGGCCACACAGAATAATCAAGTCGCTCTAATTTTCCGAAATCTAGGCAGAAAGCACTCGTTTGTCGCCAAACTTAGGTCAGGCTCAGGTTCATGAGCCTGCGGGGCATAACTGGGAGGGACTAAGTTGGACGGCAATAATGAGCGGCTACTAACTCCGGGAGAGGTGGCGGCTCTCTTCCGGGTCGACCCGAAGACCGTCACGCGCTGGGCCGCATCGGGCCGCATCACGAGCATCCGCACGCCCGGGGGGCACCGGCGCTTCCGGGAGTCAGAAGTACGCGCATTGCTTCGCGGTGAGGGAGAGCCCTCGGCTGAGGGCCATCCGGTTTTGTGACGCCTGGGCGGCTGGCACGGCGACCGTTCCGCTCCCGTGCCGGCCGCGAGGTCGTGCCACGGCTGCCTCTCGGCCGCTGCTGGCTGCCTCCGCGTCCTTGACCGCCGCTGCATGCCCGTGCGGTTTACCGCCCCGGTGGTTCAGCCCCGGTGGCCGGTCTCTACGCGGGGTCGGCGTCCTCGCCCGGCTCGGCCCAGCGGTAGTCGGAGTTCTGCCGGGCGAATTCCTGGAACTCGCGCTCCAGCGCCTCGTCGCCGTCCCGCCACTGGGCGCGGCGCATGGCCGCTTCGTCTTCGGTCATCGCCTGCCCGGCCAGCCGCGCGTAGTCCACATCCTGCGGCCCGATTTCCACGTAAGCGTCGCCGATTATCCGCCCGTCGTTGCCGATGGCGGTCTGCGGAACCCTCAGGTTCCCGTTCGGTAGCCGTATGACGAACATCCCACGCTCACCCTAGATGCCATAACGCCGGTTGAAGTAAAGCATCACATTCAGCGCCGTCCGCGTATTGCCGCCGAGCATGTCCACCAGCGCAGGCCGCTGCCTGGACGCGATGGCGGCAAAGGCGTCCGCGAAGAACTCCTTACGGCCCAGGCCGCCGCGCTGCCGGTGGAAGTCGCTCGCGAGATGCGGCTGGCATTGATCGTAGAGCATCCGGAACTCGGCTGAGTCTGACTGCCAGCGCCCGGCCGGCGCGTCGATGTCGTCCAGCGCGTGCCCCACCTCATGGCACATCACGTCCGGGGTGGGCGACGGCCGGGTGCCGACCACGATCTTGCGTTCGCCGTAGGCGCCCGCACAGGCATCCCAGGTCGCCCGGCCGGACGGCAGGGGCACCCCGCGCAGCGCGGTCATGTCGTCCAGCTGCGGAACGCCGCCTGGCCCGACGAAGATACCGTCGAGACCCGCGACGAGCTTGTCCTTGATCTGCTGCGGCAGGTCGGCGAGCCGGTCGATCGCCGCCGCCGCCGCCGCGGGCGGGATCGTCGCGGGATCCCACTGGCGCCACAGCACGGCCTCGAGCGTGCCGCAGTTCCTCCGGCCGTCACCGTGGCTGGGCTCTCCCGGGTTATGCGCGTGCGCGAAGGGCAGCCGGGGCCGGAGCCGCACCGGCACCGGCCGGCCGCTGGACCGCGCTCGCTGACCGCTGGGCGGGAAGATAGCCGCGCTGGGCCTCGGGCCACTGCTGCCTCGCGCCCGCTCCCGGGGCGCTCGCGCTGCTGTGGCCGCGCCTGCTCTCGTGCCGCGCCGCCGGGGCCACCGCGGGCGGGGCGACCGGGGCCGTGCCAAAAGGGCCGCGCCGCACCCGGGCCCGCGCGCCGCCGACGGACGCCGCGGGCGCCTCACCACCGGCCCGGGCCGCTGTTTCCCCGCTGGTGCGGGGAGATACGTTCAGTGGGCGCCCATCCGGGGGGCCGCTGTCGGGGGGGCCGCCGCCGCGCTTCCCGGCCAGGCTGCCGGGGCAGCGCGCTGCGGCGCTCGTCTGGCCACGGCGCCCCGGCCTCATCCGGCCGCAGCGGTCGTGCCTCATCCGCCCACGGCGGCCCGGTCTCGTCCGCCCAGGGCGGCCCGGGCCTGCTCGCGGTCACGTCGCGCGCGGTGAGCCCGGCCGCCTCCTGGCTATTCCGGCGATGCCGGCCGGCTGCCTCAGAGCTGACGGAAGGGGCCTGACTACGGCCACCGGCGAAACGGCCACGAGAGCGTGCCTCCCATGGCCGGTCGTGACGCGCCGTCTCCCCGGCCCGGTCGCGCCGCGGCATCAGCCGGCCCGCACGCGGATGGGCGAGTCGGCGGACGCGCTCGAAGAGCCGTAGCCGCATATCTCGCACTCCCTGTTTGCACCCGGCCGCCAGCGTACGACGAAATAACGCACAAGTCACTCCGGAGTGACCTACGGTGACGCATGGGGCATATATGCCGCGCCTAAAGTTAATGAATACAGATACGGGTTGCCGGCACCCGAGGTTAGGCTTCGTGCATGTTCCTGCTCGGCGCCCTCTTTGCCCTCTTCATAGCGGGCTTTTGGCTTTATTGCCTGGTCGATGTGGCGCTTACTCCCGGCGACGAATGCCCTGGCCTGCCGAAGGCCGCCTGGATCGCCCTCGTCGGGGGAACGTTCATCATCGGCGCGGCGGTGTGGCTGGCTGTCCGCCGCCCGGCCCGGCCCACCGTGTTGCCCGGGCCGCCGGGACACGACCCGGGAGATCCGTCGCTGCCGCGCGCGCCACAAAGCCGTGGCGGGGCTGTGCGCCGCCACTTCCGTCCCGGCCCGCGCGCCCGGAACGGGAACGACCCCGCCGGAGGTGGCCCGGGCAGAGGTGACCCGGCCGGGGGTGGCCCGGGTGGTGGGGAGGGCCCGGTCGGGTACAGCCGCCCAGGGGCCGAGGCGGCCTTGCTGCGGCATCCGGCCGGACGGTCACGCCCGCGCAGCGCCTCGGGCCGGTCCCGTCCGGAGGGGCCCGACGACGATCCCCAGTTCCTCAGCTTGCTCAACCGCGCCATTCACAGCGCCGAGACGGGCGACGACCCGGCCGGCTGATGATCCGGCGAAGAGTGCTGTCCTCCCGGGCTGTCCGATGCGGGCCCGGTCAGCCGGGGGGACCCTCCGGTCATCCTGGGGCACACCGCCCGTCAGCCCGGGGACACCACTGCGGCTGGCGTCAGCCCAGGCCCGCGTAGGAGTGCAGCCCGGTGACGAAGGTCTGCACGACCAGCACGTTGAACAGCAGACAGCCGAAACCGATCAGCTGAATGTATGCGGCCCGCTTGCCCCGCCAGCCCGCCGTGGCCCGGGCGTGCAGGAAGCACGCGTAGACGACCCAGGTGATGAAGGCCCACGTCTCGACCGGGTCCCAGCCCCAGTAACGGCCCCAGGCCTGGTCAGCCCAGATCGCGCCGGCGATGATGCCGAACGTCCAGATCGGGAAGCCGAAGACCACCGTGCGGTAGGTCAGCCGGTCCAGTTCCTCGGCGCCGGGGAGCCGGCGCATGATGCCGTGGTTCGCGGGGCTGCGGCCCGCCGCCACCCGCCGGGTGTACCGCTCGGCGAAGAGGTAGACCACGCCCAGCACGGCGGCGACGAAGAAGATCCCGACCGACAGCGTCATGGCGGCCACGTGGATCGCGAGCCAGTACGACTTCAGCGCAGGGACGAGCGGCCCGGCGGGCGTGTAGATAACCGTCTGCGCCAGGCCCAGCGCGACCACGACCGCGCCCATCACGAACACCCCGAGGTGCCAGGCGCGGTAGCGCATCATCAGGGCGACGAAGAAGATGACCGTCACGCAGGTCAGAGCCGTGACGAACTCGTACATGTCCCCCCAGGGGACCCGGTGCACCGCTATGCCGCGCGTGATGACGCCCGTCAGGTGCACCGCCATGCCGAGGAAGGTCAGGCCGATGGCCCCGCGGATCAGCGGTCCCAGCCGCTCCCGGCCGTCCGCGCCCGAATCCCCGCCCGCCGGGGGCACCACCGCCGGCGGTGTCTCCGGCGTGGCCGCTTTCCCGGGCGTGGCCGCTGTCTCCGGCGTCGCCGGTGTCTCCGGCGTTCCGGCTCCGCTGCCCGCCCCTACCCCGGCCAGCTCGGGAACCGGCCGCGCGGCCTTCCCCGCCGCGCTGGCCGCCTTCACCCGGCGCCCGTAGGCGAAGTCGCCGGCGTAGGCGAGCATGGCGAGCGAGTAGATCACCACCGCGACGATCAGAAGGTGGTCGCTGAGCTGCGCCAGCCCGAGGTTATCGGACACGGGCCTCACTCCGTCTCTTCGCTGCGTGGAGATGAATCATGGTCGCTGCCGTCGGGCGTGGTCACGGTGACCGGCCCTGGCTGGTTGCTTTCCGGGCCGCCAGGCGGGGCGGCTTCGGGACCGGCTTCGCCGACTGCTGCTGAGCCCGTCGGCTCACCCGCGCCGGTGCCCGTGCCGTGGTGGACCGACGTGAGGTCGGCGGCCAGCTCCGCGAATTCGGCTCCGAACCCGCCGCCCACGTCGGAGCGGGCCAGGCCGCCCACGTCGACCACGGTGCGGCCGTGGTCACCGCGGTAGGCACGGACGAAGATCCGCCGCCGCCGGACGAGGAAGGACAGCACCAGGCCGACCAGGGCGACGATCGCGGAAATCAGCGCCGGTCCCTGGCCCGGGTCGTAGGTCACCTGGAGGCTGGCCCATTGCTTGTAGCCGGTGAACGTGAGCGTGCCCGCACCGTTGGGCAGCTTCATCGACTGGCCGACCGTCAGGACCTGCGCCGGTGCGGCGATCCGGTGCATGCCCGTGGTATTGAGCTGGTACACCGACTGCGGCACGCCGGAGTTCAGGCCCAGGTTGCCGCTATAGGGGATCATGCTCACGGCCGGCTCGTACGGCGCCGGGAACGCCGACTCCAGCTGCCCGTTCAGGTCCACAGCGGTCGGCAGGAACACCCCGGCGAAGCCGAGCTGCTGCGGCTTCGCGTCGGGGGCCTTCACCACGCCCTCGGACAGGTAGGTGGACTGGTCCGCCGGCAGGAACGGGGTTGCCTGGTCGTACACGACCTTGCCGCGGCCGTCGGTCACGCGGAAGACCGGGGCGTAGCCGTGCCCGATTAGGTAGACCTTCGTCGAGTCCACGTTCAGCGGGTGGTTCACCTGGAGGTCGTAGGTGCGGGCCGCGCCGCCCGGCTGGGCCGTGTAGGACAGGTGCGCGTCGAAGCTGGCCGGCTGGTTCCGGTCCAGCCCGGACGCGATGTAGCTCGCGGAGAACTTGTCCAGGGTGAGGCTGAACGGGGCCAGGTCGGCCGGCGACACGAGATGCCCCGGGTGATACGCGTCGAGATCGGTCACGGTGTCCGCGAAGCTGCTCCCCTCGACCAGCAGCCGGTCGGCCTTGTAGCCGAACAGGCCACCGACGCCGACGGAGACGAGCACCCCCGTCAGGGCGATGTGGAACAGCAGGTTGCCGACTTCCCGGCGGTAGCCCTTCTCCGCCGACAGCCAGCCTTGTCCCCGGTTCAGCCGGAAACGCCGCCGGGTGAGGAAAGCGGCGGCGGCGGCGGACGCCTCCTCCGGGGTCATCGCGGTCTCGTAGCGGACGGAGTTCGGCAGCCGGGACAGGTTCCGCGGCGCCTGCGGCGGCAGCGCCCGCGCCATCCGGGCCAGCCGGAACGTCCGCGGCAGTACGCACCCCGCCAGCGAGGTGAACAGCAGCAGGTAGATCGCGGCGAACCAGGGGGCGGCGAACACGTTGAAGAGGCCGAGCGCGTTGAGGAACGGCGCCAGGGCCGGATGAGCCGTGTAGTACTGCTGCACGGCGGCGGGGTCTATGCCCTGCTGCGGCAGCAGTGACCCGGGCACGCTGCCGAGCGCGAGCAGGAACAGCAGAACCAGCGCGATGCGCATCGAGGTGAGCTGCCGCCATCCCCACCGGGCCCACGCCACCACGCCGAACGTTCCGGGCTGCGGGCGTACCGGTGGGGTTTCGGTCTCGGCGGCCAGCTGCCCGGGCGCTTCCCCGGGGATGCCGGCCGGGGCGGTGCCGTTGCCTGCTTCGGGCGTGCGCACGTCGGTCATCGGCTCACGCACCAGCAGTCACTTTGGTGAGAATGTTCCCGAGGCTCGCGTAGTTCGCCTGGCCGATGACCCGCCCGGCGATGTGGCCATTGCGGTCGATTACGAGCGTGCTCGGGATCGCCGCCGGCGGCACGGTGCCGCGGAAGGCGAGGGCGATCTCGTCGCCCTGGTCGTTCAGGCTCGGATAGCTGATGCCGAAATTCTGCATGAAGGCCTGCGCGCTCGCGGCCGAGTCCCTGATATCGACCCCGACGAACTGAACACCCTTGGGCTGGTACTGCTCCGAGAGAACGGCCAGGGTGGGAGCCTCCGAGCGGCATGGCGCGCACCAGGAGCCCCAGAAGTTGATGACGACCACCTTGCCGCGGTAGGAACTCAGGCTGAACCGGGCGCCGGATAGCGTGGTACCGGAGATCGCCGGTGCCGCCAGCCGGCTGCCGACCTTGAAGTAGGTACTGTTCCCGTTGCCTGACACGAAGTTGACGCCGTTGCTGGCCGGCGTGTTCGCCGCTATCTGGCCGCCGCATGCCGCAACGATCAGGACGCCAACGGCGGCCGTCACGGCCGTGGCGACGGCGCGGCGAACGGCAGTGGACGAGGGGAACACCGGCACTTCCAGGACTCAGAAACTCCTACAGTGAGTAGTACCGGATCTATTGTGCCGCACCGCCCAGGTTGGCCTGACGCCGGGCCGGCTCAGCGTAGGTCACGCTGGTGATCTGGTCTCCCGTGTACGTGAAGCTGGTGACGCTGGCCAGCGCGCACTGACGGTTGTTGGGGTGGTGCCAGAGCCTGCGGCCTTCCGCGCTCCTGCGGGTCACCCAGATCGGGAGCTGGTGGCTGACGCATACGGCCTCGTGACCGCGGGCGGCGTCCCTGGCGTCGGCCATCGCGGCGCTCACCCGCTGGGCGACCGACCTGTAATGCTCACCCCAGGACGGCGAGAACGGATCCCGCAGGTACCACCAGTGCTCCAGCCGCCGCAGCGAGCCGTCTCCGATGCCGAAGACCAGGCCCTCGAAGTGATTCCACGGCTCAATCAGCCGCTGGTCGACCACCGGCTCGAGACTGAATCGCTCCGCGACCGGCTCGGCCGTCTCCCGGGCCCGCTCGAGCGGCGAGGTGAAGATCGCCACCACGTCCCGTTCGGCCAGGTAGTCCGCGGCGGCCTTGGCCATCATGCGGCCATCTTCGGACAGGTGGAATCCCGGCAGGCGCCCGTAGATCAGCCCGCGCGGGTTCTCGACTTCCCCGTGCCTGAGCAGGTGCACAACGGTCGTATCGACGGGTCGCCCCGGCGCGGCAGCATTCGGCGAATGGTCACTCATGGCCGGGCCAGCTTACCGGCCCGACGTTACAGTGCGACGAGCAAGCGGCTGCACCGCGGTCGTCGGAAGTTGCTGCGGGGCCGGCACTTCCGACCACAAACCGGAAGCACACCCCCCGGGAGGCGGCCATCCAGAGTCGCCCCGGGAGGCGGACCGCCAGGAGATAGCGCCCCGGGAGGCGGTCTGCCGGGGAAGTCAGGCGAGGGCGGTGGCGGCGGCGCGGGCGGCGGCGGGGAGGGCGGCGGCGATGCGCGCGATCGCGGCCGCGTCGTGTGAGGCGGACAGGAACCACGCCTCGAACGGGGACGGCGGCAGGTATACCCCGCCGTCGAGCATGGCGTGGAAGAACGCCGCGTACCCGGGGGCCGACTGGGCCCGGGCGTCGCCGAAGTTCCGCACCGGCTCGGTGCGCCCCAGGTAGATGGAGAAGAGGCTCCCGGCCATTTGCAGGCGGTGCGGCACCCCAGCCGCGGTCAGCGCCTCGGCGGCGAGCTTCGCGACCAGGGTCGCGGCCTCGTCCACCCGCGCGTACACGCCGGGCGTGCAGGCCCGGAGCGTGGCCAGCCCGGCGGCGGTGGCGAGCGGATTTCCGGACAGCGTCCCGGCCTGGTAGACGGGGCCGCTGGGGGCGAGGCGCGCCATGATCTCGGCGCGGCCGCCGAAGGCCGCCGCCGGCAGCCCGCCCCCCATGACCTTGCCGAACGTCATCAGGTCCCCGGCGATGCCATCGCGCCCGTACCACCCGGAGCGGGTGACACGGAAGCCGGTCAGCACCTCGTCCATGATGAGCAGGGCGCCATGTTCGCGACACAGCGACAAGAGCATCTCGTTGAACCCCGGGCCCGGGGGCACCACGCCCATGTTGGCGGGGCACGCCTCGGTGACCACGCAGGCGATCTGGTCACCGCGGGTGGCGAACGCCTCGCGGACCGCCGCGTCGTCGTTGTACGGGAGCACGATGGTGTCGCTGGCCGACGCGCCGGTGACGCCGGGCGAGTCGGGCAGGCCGAACGTCGCCACCCCCGAGCCGGCCGAGGCGAGCAGGGCGTCCACGTGGCCGTGGTAGCACCCGGCGAACTTCACTACCGCGGGCCGACCGGTGAACCCGCGGGCCAGGCGCAGCGCGGACATCGTGGCCTCGGTACCCGAGTTGACCAGCCGGATCCGCTCGGCCGGCGTGCGCGCGCTGATCTCCTCCGCGAGCTCGACCTCACCCGGCGTGGCCGCCCCGAAGGACGTCCCCCGGACGGCCGCCGCGTGCAGCGCCTGCACCACCTCCGGGTACGCGTGCCCGAGGATCATCGGCCCCCAGGAGCACACCAGGTCGACGTACTCGCGCCCGTCGACGTCGGTCAGGTACGGCCCGGAACCGGAGGCGATGAAGCGGGGCACGCCGCTGACGGAGCCGAACGCCCGCACCGGCGAGTTGACCCCCCCGGGGGTCACCGCGCAGGCCCGCTCGAAGAGCTCGACCGAGCGCGGGCCCGCCGGGAGGCCTTCGGCGGGCGCGCTCACGACAGGGCCGCCTGCTCGCACGCGTCGACGAGGAACTCCAGCAGCCGCAGCGCGTCCGGTAGCGGGTGATCGCTGGGATCGCGGATCCAGCGCGCGGGCCCGGTGGTCCCGGCCCCGGCCGACGGCGGGGCCGGGACGTAGCTGTCGCGGCAGTGCCAGCGCAGGCTGCCCTGGGTGGTGAGGTTTTCCGGTTCGCAGTCCAGCCGGCAGGACCACCACTCGTCCTCGTCGACGGGGGCACCGCGGGTCGTCACAAAGAACAGCATGCGCGTGCCCGCCGCCGCGACAGGACCCGCCGTTATCCCCGCCTGCTCGATTATGGCCAGTGCGCCGGTGCCCACGTCAACCGGGACGTCGAGAACGTCGAAGACCCGCCCGGTGACCAGGATCACCCCCGCTTCGGGCCTGGTGGCCCACCATTTCCGGATCGTGGCGGTGTCCACGGTGGCCTGCATCTGCCAGGTCGGGGAGACCGGGTGCGCTCCCGGCGCCGGGCAGCCGACCCGGTCGCACGAGCAGGCCCGGCCGGTCTTCAGCCCGTCGACCGGAAGATGCGCCCCCACGCACACCGGCCAGCCCAGTGCCGCGTAGTTCTCAGCCGCCTGACCGAGTGGATCGCGCCGGTCGCTCCGGTCCGCCGCCCTCCGGCGGCTGCGGCGCCGTACCACATCGGCCATCGGCTGACTCCTACCCGGACTCCGACCGCACCGCCGGTGTCCCGCATCGATGTCGCCGGCCCGCCGGCTCCGGAGTTCCCCAGAAGAGACTCCGGCACCGGGTGGACCAGAAAGGTGCCGAACGGGACCACCGAGGGGCGATCCCGGAGTCGGCGTCACCCATCGTAGAGGACGCCCCACAGCCCGTCCGACGCGATCGCCTAGGATGGCCGGCATCTCACCCAGCCGGGTGGGTTATCTCGCTGGCCACCCAGCCGGGTGGGTTATCTCGCTGGCACCGTGGACGGGGCCAGCGAGCAGAGGCACCTGTCCGCATCCGGACTTCGCAGCCGGTGAGAACCAGCGCTAGCGGAGCCTGCGGGCCACTTCGGCGGCCCAGTAGGTGAGGATGATGCCGGCCCCGGCGCGCTTGATCGCGGTGAGCGTTTCGGTGATGATCCGGCCGCGGTCGAGCCACCCGTTGGCCGCGGCCGCCTCCACCATGGCGTACTCCCCGCTCACCTGGTAGGCGGCGACGGGAACGTACACGGTGGCGGCGACCCGCGCGATGATGTCCAGGTAGGGCAGGGCAGGCTTCACCATGACCATGTCCGCGCCCTCGTCGATGTCGAGCAGCACCTCGCGGAGCGCCTCGGCCGAACCGGGCGGGTCCTGCTGGTAGGAGGCGCGGTCGCCGAACTGCGGCGCGCACTCGGCCGCGTCGCGGAAGGGCCCGTAGAAGCCGGAGGCGTACTTGGCGGAGTAGGCGCAGATGGCGACGTCCGCGAAACCCGCTCCGTCCAGCGCCGAACGGATCGCCCCCACCTGGCCGTCCATCATCCCGCTGGGCGCGACGACGTGCACGCCGGCGGCCGCCTGCGCCACAGCGATCGCCGCGTAGCGTTCCAGCGTGGCGTCGTTGTCGACCACGCCGGCCGCCGTCAGCAGGCCGCAGTGGCCGTGGTCGGTGTACTCGTCCAGGCACAGGTCCGCCATGAGCACGGTGGCGTCACCCACCTCGGCGGCCAGATCGCCGATCGCGAGCTGCACGATACCGGCCGGGTCGTCGGCGGCGGAGCCCCGGCCGTCCTTGACGGCGGGAATGCCGAACAGGATGAGCCCGCCCACCCCGGCGTCGACCGCCTCGACCGCGGCCTTGCGCAGGCTGTCCCGGGTGTGCTGAACGACGCCGGGCATGGAGCCGATCGGCTGGGGCTCGGCGATGCCCTCCTTGACGAACATCGGCAGCACCAGGTCGGCCGGCCGCAGGGCGGTCTCCGCCACCAGATTGCGCAATGCCGCCGTGCGCCGGAGGCGGCGGGGCCGGACCACCGGGAATCCTGTGTTCACCTTGAAATGCCTCCCTGATGCGGTAATCGCACCTGCTGTGCTGGCTTACCTGGGCCGCTGGCTCAGCTGGGGCCGGCTCACCTGGGGCGCTTGCGGGCCCCGCGCCGGCGCTCACTGGGCAGGCGGAGCGGCTCGCCCGCCTCCAGGGCGGCGGTCCGCTGGCCCGCGCCGAATTCGGCGAGGGCCTCGACGAGTGAGGCCATCGACGGCTTCGGCGCCGTGACGTCAACGCGGAGCCCGAACTCGGCCGCCGTCTTGGCCGTCTGCGGGCCAATCACCGCGATGACCGTGACCGCGTGCGGTTTACCGGCGATGCCGACCAGGTTGCGGACGGTCGAGGACGAGGTGAACAGCACCGCGTCGTAGCCACCGCCCTTGATGGCCTCGCGGATCGGGGCGGGCGGCGGGGCGGCCCGGACGGTGCGGTAGGCGGTGACATCCTCCGCCTCCCAGCCGAGCTCGGTGAGCCGCGCGACGAGGTGCTCGGTGGCGATGTCGGCGCGGGGCAGCAGCACCCGGTTGATCGGGTCCAGCACGTCGTCGTAGGGCGGCCAGGCCGCGGCGAGGCCCTGGCCGGACTGCTCGTCCTCGGGGATGAGGTCGGGAGAGATTCCGAAGTCCGTAAGCGCGGCGGCCGTCTGCTCCCCGACGGCGGCCACTTTGACCCCGGCGAACGCGCGCGCGTCGAGGCCGTACTCCTCGAACTTCTCCCGGATGGCGCGGACCGCGTTGACGGAGGTGAAGGCGACCCACTGATAACGGCCGGTGACCAGCCCGCGGACTGCCCGGTCCATCTGCTGCGGCGTCCGGGGCGGCTCCACCGCGATGGTGGGGACCTCCTCCGGGATGGCGCCCTGCTCGCGCAGGCGCTCGGACACTGCCGCCGCGTCCGCCTTGGTTCGCGGCACGAGGACCCGCCAGCCGAACAGCGGCCTGGTTTCGTACCAGGACAGGCGCGGCTGGGCCTGCACCGCGTCGCCGACCACCGCGATAGCCTGGCCCGAGCTGAGCGGGCTCACCCCGGCGACCTTCAGGTCGGCGGTAATGCGCCCGAGCGCGGACACGACCGTCCGCTGAGATGTGTTCGTCCCGTCCCAGGTGACGGCGAACGGCGTCGTCTCCGGCCAGCCGGCCGCGATGAGCATCTTGCCCAGGTCGGCCGGGCTGGCCTCGGCGTCCAGTACCACCAGCGTGCCGGTGCTGAACGCGACACGGCTCGCCTCCGCGGCGTGGATGATGCGCACCTCGCCACCGTCGGCGCCGAGCGGTATACCCGCGTACGCGGGGACGGCGGTCGCGGCGGGGACGCCCGGCACGATCTCGAGCTCCGCGCCGGCTTCCGCGTACGCACGCGCGTCATCGGCGCCGCCGTCCAGCAGCGGGTCACCGTCGTAAAGCCGGACCGCCAGCTGGCCGGCCTGGGCCGCCGCGACCAGGTCGGGTTCCTTGCCGCCCGCGTCGTCCGCGGCCACAAAGAGCTCGGTGCCGTCGCGCAGCAGCTGGCGGATCCGCGTCCCGGGCTCGCGGGGCGCGACCACTACGCTGGCCAGGCTGATGAGCTGGGCGCCGCGCAGGGTCAGCAGGCCCTCGTCGCCGGGCCCCGCGCCCACTAGCGCGACGCGGCCGGTCGTGGCCGGCGGCACCTGCTCGTCAGCGGGCGGCGTGGAAGAAACTGGGATGGCGTTCACAAGGCATCTTTCTCGTTGATCGTCCGTACTGGGGGCCCGGTCATGAGACTGCCCGCGCCGCCGCGCAGCAACCGTGCCGCGACGTCAGAGCCGAGCTGGCCGGCGGCGCTCGGTGCGGCGTCGCCGCGTTCGCGCAGCGCCTGGCGGCCCTCGGGCGCGATGACCGCCGCTTCCAGGTGCAGGTGCTCCGCCGTTCCGGCCGCGTACGCGCCGATGGGGGCGCTGCAGCCGGCCTCGAGACACGCCAGCACGGCCCGTTCGGCGGTCACGGCCGCCCGGCTCAGTGCATCGTCGATGGTGCTGAGCAGTTCGGCCAGGTACGGGTCACTGCCGCGGCACTCGACCGCCAGCGCACCCTGCCCCGGCGCGGGCAGCATGTCGTCGGGCTCGAAGACCTGGCTGGCGGCGTCCAGGCGTCCGATCCTGGCCAGTCCCGCGGCGGCCAGCACGACCGCGTCGAGCTCACCCGTCCCGACCTTGCCCAGCCGGGTGTCCGCGTTGCCGCGGATGGGGACGCAGTGAATGTCCTTACGGAGCAGCATCAGCTGAGCGGCCCGGCGCGGGGAGCCCGTGCCGATGACCGCGCCGACGGGCAGGTCCGCGAGCTTGGCGCCCTCCCGGGTGATGAGCGCGTCCCGCGGATCGTCGCGCCGGGGCACGGCGGCCAGGACGATCCCCGCCGGCTGGCCGGTCGGCAGGTCCTTAAGCGAGTGCACCGCCAGGTCGACCGCACCGTCCAGCAGCCGCTCCCGCAGCGCGCCGACGAACACGCCCGTCCCGCCCATCTGGGCGAGATGGGCCTGGCTCACGTCGCCGTGGGTGGTGACGCCGACGAGCTCGACCCGGTGCCCGGTACGCGCGGTGATCGCCTCCGCGACCAGGCCGGACTGCGCCACGGCCATCGGGCTCTTGCGGGTGCCGAGCCGCAGCACGGCGGGCAGGCTCATTACGCGCTCCCCTCCTCGGCCGACGGCGACATCAACCGGGCACTGTCAGCATCTGCTTGCTCCGGATCCGCACACGTGACCGCTTCGACCGTCCGCGGATCGAGGTCGAAGAGAACCCGCAGCGCCTCGTCGTACCCGTCCCCCCGGGCGAGCCGGCGAGCTCCTTGACGCGCACTGTCGGTGCGTGCAAAAGCTTGTCTACCACTCGGCGAACCGTCCGGGCTATTTCCTCCAGCGCTCGGCCATCGAGTCCGTCGCCGCCATGCAGCCGCCCGGCGAGCCGGGCGAGCTCCGCGTCGACCACCTCGGCTGCCTTGGCCCGCAGGGCCACAACGGTCGGCGTCACCTGGATGGCGTGCGCGGCGGCCCGGTAGGCGCTGAACTCCTCCTCGACGATCGCCCGGACGGCGGCCACCTCATCGGCCACGCCCGCCAGCGCGATCGCGGAACGGCCGGCGTCAGCCAGCTCCTCCATCCCGATGACGGTGAGGCCCGGCCGCCCGGCCAGTTGCGTGTCGACGTCGCGGGGCATGGCCAGGTCGAGGAACACCAGCGGGCGGCCCGCTGCGGTTCCGGCGTCGCCGCCGCTCCGGCGCCCGCGTACTTGCCCGCGCACCTGCCCGCGTACTTGCCCGCGCGTTTCGCCGCGCCGTGACAGCGCGGCCTCGGCGATGTCGGTAGTGATGACGAGCCCGGCCGCGCCTGTGCAGGAGATGACCAGGTCGGCGCCGGCGATCGCGCGCGGCAGGTCCGCCAGGTCGGCGGTGCTGCCACCGACCGACGCCGCGAGCCGCTCAGCGCGCCGCCGGGTGCGGTTCGCGACGGTGACGCGGCCCGCGCCGGCCCGGCTCGCGGTCGTCGCGGCGAGCGCGCTCATCGAGCCGGCTCCGACGACGAGGACGTCACGGCCGCTCAGCGACGCGATGCCCAGTGCGTCGGTGGCCGCGTCGATCCCCACGCTGACCAGGCTGGCACCGGTCCGGTCGATCCCGGTTTCCGAATGGGCCCGCTTGCCCGTGCGCAGGGCGGCGGAGCCGACCTCGCCGAGTACCCGGCCCAGTGTCCCGTTCTCCCGCGCTACGTTGAGCGCGCTGCGCACCTGGCCGAGGATCTGGCCTTCGCCGACGACCATGGAATCGAGCCCGGCCGCGACCGCGAGCAGGTGCTTGACGGCACCCTCTTCGTAGTGGACGTACAGATGTCCGGTCAGCTCGTGGGTGACGATGCCCGAGTACCGGGAAAGCAGCTCGCAGACGGCGGCCACGCTTCCGTGGAAACGGTTCACGTCCGCGTAGATCTCCACCCGGTTGCACGTGGAGATGACAAAGGTTCCCGCCACATCGCCGGTGTGGAACAGGTCCCGAAGCAGCTTGGGGAGCGCGTCCGCGCTGAGCGCGGCACGCTCGAGAACCGGAACCGGCGCGCTCTTGTGGCTCATCCCGACCACGAGCACACTCACGTGACTACCGCCTACGCTTCTACCGCTGATTGGGCCGCCGCAGGAAACCGTCCGGCTTCCTTAGGTACGGTACGCAGCGCACCCTGGGGGGCGCGCCCGTTTCGCTCCACCGACCGCCGCTGCGCGTGGAACGCGAGGATTTGCAGTTCTATCGACAGATCAACCTTACGCACGTCGACCCCGACTGCCACATTGAGAACCAGCGGCGCGAAGTTGAGGATGCTGGTGACACCGGCCGCGACGAGCCGGTCGCACACCCCCTGGGCGGAGCCCGCCGGGGTAGCGATGGCGCCGATCGCGACCTTGTGCTGCGCCACGACGTCTTCGAGATCGTCGGAATGGCGTACCGCGAGGCGCCCGACCTGAGTGCCGACGAGGACCGGGTCAGAATCCAGCAGGGCCGCGATCCGGAAGCCGCGGGTGGCGAAGCCACCGTAGTTGGCCAGCGCGCGGCCGAGGTTACCGGCGCCGACGATCACGACGGGCCAGTCCTGGGTCAGCCCGAGCGCGCGTGACACCTGGTAGATCAGGTACTCGACGTCGTACCCGACGCCCCGGATGCCGTATGAGCCCAGATGGGACAGATCCTTGCGGAGTTTGGCCGAGTTCACGCCAGCCCCGGTCGCCAGCTGATCGCTCGAGACGGTGACCACACCGCGCTCGGCCATGCCGGTCAGGACGCGGAGATAGACCGGCAGGCGGGAGACGGTCGCCTCGGGCAGCCGGTCACCGGACGGCGGGGCGTCGGGATAACGATCGCCGGAGGTTCCGGGACCATCGGGGCCGAAGTCGGACAGGTGATCGCGAGACATGCGCCGGCGCTCCTCGGGGGATCGACGCGAGGAAGGCCGGGACGGCGGTCACCGGCCCTGGCCCGCCAGGTGGGTTCCGAAGGCGCCGGCCGCCCGCTTCACGGGTATAGCGGTCAGGCACCAGCGCCTCGCTTCACAAGGTACGCCTTTGTGAACAGATGCACAAAGTTGCGCCCGCGCAGGTCAGTGCCGCAGGGCCGCGCGCAGCCGGTCCTCGCACACCCGCCAGAAGTCGTGCTGCACGCCGTCGACCAGCGTCACCGGGATCTTGTCCCAGTACTCGGCCATGTCCTGGCTGGACGCCGTGATGTCACGTTCTTCCCACCCGACCCCGAGATCCGCGGCGACCCGGGCGATCACCGTCCGCGCCTCCTCGCACAGGTGGCAGCCGGGCTTGCCGAGGAGCGTGATCCGGGGGGCGCGGCCCGGCGCCTCGTGCTCCGCCGCCCCGTCCGGGCCGGCGCCGTCACGTTCCCCCATGCCGTCAGATCCCGCTGTGGCCGGCCGCCGGCGTCCCGCCGTAACCCGGAGCCGGCGCCCAGGGACCCGGGGCCTGGCCGCCTGACCCGGGAAGCGCCCCCACGGAGGTGGCGGCCTGCGTCTCGTCCTGCCTGAGGGGGGAAATCTTGGCGTATTTCAGCCGCAGTTCGATCACGTTGGTCGCGAGCACGTGCGGCCTCCTCGCGGTGACGAACCGCTTGATGTACGGCTGCTGCTCATGCCGCTCATAGGCGGCCCGGTCGCGGTAGATCTCGTAGAAAATCCGCTGCATCGGCGCCTTCGGCACGGTGTGGATGACATACACCAGGGTGTCCGGCTCCTGGGCGCGCACCTGCTCGGCCGCCTCCTCCGCGATCCGGTCGAAGGCCGCCACCTTGTCCTCGAGCAGCGTATGGATGGCGATCAGGCCGTGCGGCCGGGGCGCGGGCCGCACGATGCCGGTGCCGGGGGTAGCCGGCGCCCCTGGACGCTCGCCGGAAGCCGGTGACCTGCGCAGCCCCGCACCGGGCCGTGGGATCACCGCGGTCACCGGCTCCGCGCCGGGTGCGCCGGGGGTGTACAGCGTGTCCTCGCCGCGCCGCTCTGTCCCAGGGAGGTCCGCGCTGCGGAAACCCGCGACGGCGGTCCCGGGGGGGACGCTGCCATCGGCCGGGAAGCCGGACCGGCCGGACTCGTCGCCCGGGAAACCGGACCGGTCAGACCGGCCGTCCGAGAAGCCGGACCGGTTGCGGCCGCCTGCCGGGAAGGCTGGTTCTGCGCCGTCCGTGCCGGTGCGGCCGGCCGGGCGGGCCTCGTGTGCCCCGCCGGCGTGGCTCGCCGGACGAGGACGGCCCGGGAACTCGGGGGTCAGCGTCCCGCCGGGACCCGCACGGGAATCGCCGGGCACCACGCCATCCAGCCTGGTCTATGCCGAACCAGACGAGTACGGCGGACAGTACGCTCAGAGCCGGGTAGGCGGCGCCAGCGGGCAGCGTGAAACGCAGCGCCACGGCGGACAGCACGGCGGCCCCGACCGACGCCGCGCCCAGCACCAGCCGTCCCTGCGCAGCCTGGCGGCGTCCCCGGGCGGAGCACAGGGCGACGGCCGCGACCGTCGCTACCGCAACCGTCAGGTGCAGCGCGATCAGGGCATAGTGCGGGGTGAGCTGGTAATGGACGCCGGCTGACGGCCAGGCGGTACCGAACGGCCTGGCCGCGAGCGGGTCCGTGGCCAAGACCACCCCGATCACGACGATCAGGGCGGCCGCGACCAGGCGGGCCCCAAAGCGCGCGGCCGGACCGCGCGCGACCAGTTCGACCAGACCCCAGGCGAGTACGACCGGGAACACCAGCTGGGCCGCAAGCTGGATGACCCGGAAGGTCACCGGGTCGAAGCCGGTCGTGAATCCGATGCTCTGGGCGAGCAGTGCCACCGTGAGCGCGACCATGCCGGTAGTCCAAGCGATGAAACTGGAATCCGGTCTGCGAATACACCGGCCGCCGACCAGGCCTGTGTCCGCAGCCGCCACCATCATGCCGACGATCGCGGCCAGGACGGAGATAGACATTGACGCTTATGGTGCCCGACGCGGCCGGATGGCGCGACCCCGGACCGCATCTCGCCGGCGCGACCGCGCGGTCAGCGAGCCAGTGTGCCCCTGCAGCGGGCGCAGCGGCAGGTCGCTCCCGGCGGCGGCTACTTCTTGTTGCGCCGCTGGATGCGGGTCTTCTTCAGCAACTTGCGGTGCTTCTTCTTGGCCATCCTCTTACGGCGCTTCTTGATAACTGAGCCCACGAAACTGCCCTCACTTGACTGTTACGGAAGACGGCCACGCCACGTGCCCGCCCCGATGAGGGCGGCTGGGCATAGACCCGGTGTAGAAGGTTACCGCGCCGGCCACACCATCCCGTGACCGTCCCGCAAAGGTCCGCACTCAGCCGGTGCCGACGAAGGCCTCCCGGAGGTACTGGTTGACCGCCTGCTCGGGAACCCGGAAGGAGCGCCCGACCCGGATTGCCTCCAGTTCGCCGGAGTGCACCAGGCGATACACGGTCATCTTGGAGACGCGCATAATCGTGGCCACTTCGGCAACCGTGAGAAATCTGACGTCGCTAAGGGGAGTTTCAGTCGCAGTCATCCCTGCCCCACTTCCGCACGGAGCCGTGCACGCTTGACCGATCGGCGCACCAGTCACGTACGTCTCCAGGGTAAGTCGCGCACGAAAAAGAGCAAGCCAGGATCGCGGCCGATCACGCCTTGTGCACAGCACACCGCAAAACGATTTCGGGAAAAACGCAGGCCAGAGGCGGCGCGCGTTCCTGAAGGGGCTACTGGTGCACGCTAATAATTCATTGCCTTAACGCGGCCCACTGGCCGGCGGGAAATGAATAGCCCGCAGGCGGGCACGTCGCGGCCGCCACGGGCGGCCATCCGCTCCCCGTTTCCGGCGCCGCCTGAACGCCGTCCCGGCCGGCCCCCTCCTCCGTGCCCGTTCCCGGGGGTCCCCTGAGCACCGGTCAATGACCCTCAGACGAGGGCTCAAGGACGCTTCACCACGGGCCGGCCAGCAGCCCGTGCGCGGGAAACACGGCCCTCATCGTGGCCGCGATCGCACGGTCGACCGGGTCGTGCGGATTCGAGCCGGTTTCGTAGGGGACGAAATCGGCCGCCGCGCCGTCCGTCATAAGCTCGGGCGGCTGGTTGCCGGTCCGCTCGCGCACGAGCTCACGCCAGGCCGCCGGCGTGGGCTCGGCCGGGTCGATGGGGCGGTCGCTGGCGATACCCAGCAGATGGGTCCAGGACCGGGGCACCACCGCCGCGAGCGCATATCCCCCGCCGCCGGTGCAGATCCACCGGCCGCCGGCCGTCTCGTGCGCGAGCCGGTGGAGCATGGCCTGGGCCTTGCGCTGCCCGTCGATGCTCACCTCGAGGTGGGCCAGCGGGTCGAGCCGGTGACTGTCGCAGCCGTGCTGGCTCACCAGCACCTGCGGCCGGAACTCCCGCAGCAGCGGCGGGACGACCGCCTCCAGGGCGCGCAGCCAGCCGGCGTCGCCGGTCCTGGCGGGGAGCGCGACGTTGACGGCGTAGCCTTTCCCGGTCCCGGTCCCGGCCTCGGACGGCAGGCCGGTGCCCGGGAACAGCGTGGCGGGGTGCTCGTGGAGGCTGATCGTCAGGACCCGCGGATCGTCGTAGAAGGCCGCTTGCACCCCATCGCCGTGATGGACGTCGACGTCGACGTAGGCGATCCGGTCCGCTCCCTGCTCCAGCAGCCAGGCGATCGCGATCGCCGGGTCGTTGTAGACGCAGAACCCGCTGGCCGAACGGCGCATCGCGTGGTGCAGGCCGCCTGCGATGCTGGCGCCGTGCGAGGCAGCCGAGGCCCATACGGCCCTGGCCGCGGCGAGCGTGGCCCCGGCCACCAGCGACGACGCCTCATGCATGTACGGGAAGACCGGGTTGTCGGTCGTGCCCAGACCGAAGAGTACGGACCGCGGGTCCAGGGCCTCCCCCCGGGCGGCACGCTCGCCCGCGTCCCGGACAGCCTCGATGTAGGCGGCGTCGTGCACCAGCTCCAGTTCCTCCCGGGTGGCCGGCCGGGGGGCCGTCACCGTCACGCCGGACGCGTCGAGCACGCCGAACTCACGCGCCAGCGCCATCGTCAGCTCCACCCGTACCGGTGCCAGCGGATGACCCGGGCCGAAGTCGTATTCGGTGAGCCGGTCATCCCAGCTCACCGCCAGTGAGCACGTCAAGGTTGCCTCCGAGTGCCTCGTCTGCGCCCGGCCGCCGCCCCCGCCCGATTACCAGCCCAGGCTTTCCGGCCTGCCATCAGCCGCCCGCGAGATCCCGGCCCCGGTCACGCGCGGACTCTATCGCGGCGAGAAAAGCCGCCCGCACCCCGTGCCTCTCCAGCTCCCGGATGGCGGAGATGGTCGTGCCGCCCGGCGAGGTCACCGCTTCGCGCAGGATCACCGGATGCTCACCCGACTCGCGGAGCATCGTGGCCGCCCCGAACACCGCCTGGGTGACCATCTCCATCGCCGCGCCGCGTGGCACCCCGAGCAGGATCCCGGCATCCACCATCGCTTCCACCAGGAAGTACACGTAGGCCGGTCCGCTGCCAGACAGCGCGGTGGCGGCGTCCTGCTGCGATTCCGGGATGCGCAGCACCTTGCCCACCGGCTGGAGCAGCTTCTCCGTACGGCGCAGGTGCGCCTCACCCGCGTGCTGGCCCGCGGAGATCACGCTCATCGCCTCGTCCACGAGGACCGGCGTATTGGACATGACCCGGACGACGGGGACGTCACCGGCAAGGCGGCGCCCGATGAAGGCAGTGGTGATACCCGCCGCCACGGAGATCACCAGCCGGTCAGATGAGGCAGGAATGAAGGCGGCGATCTCGTCCAGCAGCGCGCCCATGTCCTGCGGCTTAACCGCCAGCACGAGCGTCTCCGCGGTCTTGGCCGCCTCCGCCGCGCCGGGCGTCCGCACACCGTAGCGTTCCCGCAGCTCGGCGGCGCGGTCGGCACGCCGCGCGACCGCGAGCACCTCGGCCGGCGGGTGACCGGCCCGCAGCAGCCCGGACAGCAGCGCCTCGCCCATTTTGCCGGTACCAAGGATGGCGATCATCGGAAACTCCCTGTGCTAGCCCGGGGGGACGACCCCCCGGAGCCCCGGTGCGCTTCGCGCCGCGGTGGTACTTCGCCGACACACCGGCCGCTCGCCGGGCCAAAGGCCCGGACTCGCTACCGGTATGAACGCCTCGCCGTAACCTCCGCTTCGCGCTGCGGTAGCGACCGTACACCGGCCGCTCACCCGGCCTGACGGCCCGGGGTCGCTGGGCCGGCGCGAGCGAGCGCAGGAAGAAGGCGAGGTTACCCGGGCGCTCCGCCAGCCGGCGGACAAGATAGCCGTACCAGTCGTGGCCGTAGGGCACGTACACGCGGACCTGGGCCCCGGTGCCGGCCAGGCGCTGCTGCTCCGCGGGCCGGATGCCGTACAGCATCTGGTACTCGAATCGGCCCGCGGGCCGATTCGACATCAGGGCCAGGGTCGTGGCGATGTCGATCAGCCGCGGGTCGTGAGTGGCGACCATCGGATAACCCGTCCCGGCCATCAGCCGGCGCAGGCAACGGGCGTAGGAAAGGTCGACGTCCTGCCGCCTGCTGAAGGCGACCTCCTCGGGCTCGTCGTACGCGCCCTTGCACAGCCGGACCCGGGCGCCCGTACCGGCCAGCTGCTCGCAGTCGGTCTGGCTGCGCCGCAGCCGGGCCTGGACGACACAGCCGAGATCGGTGAAATCGGACCGCAGTTCGGCGGCGATGCGCAGGGTGGCACCGACGGCCGTGTGGTCTTCCGCGTCGAGCGTGACCGTGGTGCCGGCGCCGCGGGCGGCGGCGCAGATACGCGCGATGTTCTCCGTCGCGGTCTTCTCCCCGTGCTCGGGGAGGAACAGACCCACCGCCGTCGCCTTCACGGAAACCTCACAGCCGCCGAGCGCGGTGAGCCCGGCCGCCGACAGCTCGCTCAGCAGCCGGACATAGGTGCGGGCGACCTCTGCGGCCTGGCCCGCGCCGGTGGTGTCCTCGCCGAGATAGTCGAGCGACACCAGGAGGCCGGCGGCGCGCAGCACGCGGGCCACGGTCACGGCGCCGGCCGTCGTCTCCCCGGCCACGTACCGGTCGACGATGGCGCGGGTCTGCGGAGCCGTGGTGATGACCTGGCGCAACCGCTCGCTGGACGCTGCGGCCAGCAGGGTTCGACGCAGCAAGAGGGAAAACCTCCGTCGCAGGACTATTCCGTCACGGCCGGCCCAGGAGCGAGCGCCGGCCGAACGATGCCTTGTCGATCGTGACGTTCGCCCCGGCGTCCGGCGGCACGATCACCTCCTGGGCGGCGGCGACGCCCCCGGCCAGGAGCGTCGCGTCCACCGGCACGGTCCGGCGCACTACGGCCAGCGCGATCGGGCCCAGCTCCCAGTGGCGGGCGGCGGACCCGACGAAACCGACCGCCTTGCCGTCCAGCTCAACCGGGTCCCCGTGCGCGGGCAGCCGGTCCACGCTCCCGTCCAGGTGCAGGAACACCAGGCGCCGGGGCGGATGACCGAGATTGTGCACCCGGGCGACCGTCTCCTGGCCCCGGTAACATCCCTTGGACAGGTGCACGGCGGAGGAGATCCAGCCAACCTCGTGCGGGATCGTCTTGTGGTCGGTATCCAGGCCGAACCGGGGCTCGTGCGCAGCGACCCGGAGCGCCTCGTACGCCCACATGCCGGCCAGCCGGGCGCCGCGGCCGCGTACCTGGTCGGCGATGGCGGCCACCTCGGCCCGCGGCACGACGTAATCGGTGCCGACCGGGCCGTCGGTCACGGCTACGGCCGCTTCGGCCGCTGGCCCCGCGGGCCCGGCGACCTCCGCGCTGCCCGGGCCGGCCACCGTCAGCACGGCGTAATCGCCGGTCACGTCGGCCGTCTCGACCCGGAGCATGAACCGCATGGAGTCGAGGAACTCCACCAGCGGCGCGGCGGTCCCCGGCTCGACGTGGATCCAGGTGGCCGTACCGTCGTCGGTCAGGGTTAGGTCGTGCTGCACGTGCCCGGTCGGGCTCAGGATGAGCGCATGGGCGGTGGTCCCGGACGGCAGCGCCTCCAGATGCTGCGTGGTCAGGCTGTGCAGCCAGCTCAGCCGGTCCGGGCCGGAAATCCGGACCACGCCGCGCTGCGAGCGGTCCACCAGCCCGGCGTCGCGGGTCATCGCGCGCTGCTCGCGCACAGGGTCTCCGTAGTGCGCGGCGACACCGGTGTCCGGTCCGTCAGCGGGAACGGCACCGGGCGCGGCGAGAAGCGGGCTCTTCATGGTCTTAGATTACGCGTCCCGGGTTCAGCGCCGTCCCGGCCGGCCTCGCCGGCCGCGGGACGGCATTGCCCGCAGCGGCCGAACACCGTCAGGTGCCCGACGTCCGTCTCGAAGTCCTGACCGGCGTCGAGCGCCGTGACCAGCGGCCGCACCGCCTCCGGGCTGACCTCGGTGACCTTCCCGCAGCTCCGGCACACGAGGTGAACGTGGTCAGCGTCCGCGGCGAGGTGGTACGTGGGCGCGCCGTGCCCGAGATGCGCATGCGTCACCATGCCGAGCTGCTCGAGCAGTTCCAGCGTGCGGTAGATGGTCGAGATGTTGACCCCGCGGGCGGCCTGGCGGACCTCGGCCCCGACCTCCTCCGGGGTGGCGTGCCCGAGCCGGGCCACCGCCTCAAGCACGAGCTGGCGCTGCGGCGTGACCCGGTACCCGCGGGCCCGCAGCTGCTCATCCCAGGCTTGCGGGGCGCGTTCGGTATCCCCGGCTGGCGCCATGACCGCAGTTTAGTAGCGCCGGGACCACGCACCGCCCGGAACGGCCTGCAGGCCCCCGGTTCCGCATGACCGCGGGGAGGGCACGGGACGCCTGCGGGAATTCGTCTTGCTTCGGCGCCCCGGCGTGACATAGCGTGCGTTTAACGCGGGAGAGGAGGTGGTCCAAAGCATGCATAGATGTTGGACTCGCGAGGTGGCTGTCCGCTAGCCGCTAACCCGCCGGCGCGCGCACCACGGCCTATGCCGTAACGCGCGGGTCACGCCCTTCCGCCTCCTTTCCTGAGGTGCAGGTGGTCGTAGCCCTGACGTCCCGTGGGACGGCGGTCGGCAATCCCGGACAGACACCGGCCCCCCGGGCTGACCGGCCGTGTCCAGCCGGTCCCCGCCCGCAGCGCTCATCCTGTGCGCCGCGGCGGGAGGCGCCCGGGGGTTTTATTTTGCCCGGCGCCGCCTGGCACTTTCTCAGCCGGCCCGTTTGAGCTGCGCGGAGATGTGCGACTGCAGCGGCTGCCCGACAGCGGCCATGTCGTACGCCCAGCCCAGGTCATCGCCGATCAGGCCGTACAGCCGGTGCCCGGCCGTCACCTCCTTGGCCGAGGACGTGCGCGCCACGACGTCGGTGGCCAGGTCGACGCGGTGGCCGGACACCTCACCGAGATAAATCTCCGTGATGCCGGTCGGGTGGGCCAGCAGCAGTTCCACCTTTCCCTCCGGCTGCGGGCGCCAGAATCCGGCTTCGGTCGACAGTGGCGGCCCGATCCGCCCCTCGGCGTCGAGCCGCCACGTCCGGCTCGTGTAAATGAGGAAGGGCTTCCCGTTATGGCTGAATGACATCTCCTGGCCGAACTGGAAGCTTTCGATGGTCGGATAGCCGCCGACCCCTGCGCCTTCCCACCGGCCGAGGAGGAACGCGAGGGGCGCGAGGTCCGGATGCAGTTCGGCGTCCTGGTTCCCGGCGGTCCCGTAGTGATCGTCCATGCCGGCCAGGTTAGACGGCCGGGGCCCGGCGGCCAGCGCGACCCGCCCATATAAGGGCCCCGCACCGGGCCGGGCCTGGCGGCTCAGCGCCCGGCGCGGCGCGATTCGTCCAGGACGTACAACCGGGCCCCCTCCGGACGCCCGGGGGGCGGTCCGGTCTCCTCCGCGTCGTCCGTCTCGCCGGCCGCTCCGGCTCCTGTCTCGCCGGCCGCTCCGGCTCCCGTCTCGCCGGCCGCTCCGGCTCCCGTCTCCGTCCCCGGCCTGCTGCGGGTCTGGCCCGGGGGGCGAGCTGTCCATGACCGGCCAGCCCCGTGAGTACAGCGACTTGGCCGTGTCGGGCCAGGCTCGCGGGCCTGGCGAGCTCCGTCCGGGCCTGTCGTACCCGCCGCGGGAGTCCTCCGCGGCGGCCCAGTCTTCTATGTCGTATACGCTGTACCGAGCGGCCGGCACCCCGGCGGGGTCACTGGGACCACCGGGGCCGTCCAGCTCCGCGGTCCCGGCTGGCTGACCGAGCGCGGCCAGGACCGCTCCCGGCCGGGACCGTTCGGGATATTCCGCGTCCGTCCCGCCCGTTTCCCTGCCCGCGTCCTTGCCCGCGTCCTTGCCCGGCTCGCCGGCGTCGGGAGCCGGACCGGTGGCGGCGCCGGGCATCCCGGTCATCCGCGCGGACCGTGATCGCCGCGGCGCGACGCCCGCGGCACGGAAAATCCACACCGCGGACGCGCCGCTGAGCAGCGCGATCACGGCGAATGCGGCCAGTATCACTGCCGCGCTCAGCATGCCGTGCATGGACCGGAGTGTATGGTCCGGACGGCTCCGTAGCCGGGTGCCGCGCCGGCGGTTAGAGTGCTGGGGTGGCAGTACGGTCTCTCATCGTCAAGGTCACCGCGGGCAAGGACGATCCGGAACGCTGCAACCAGGCGTTCACGGTGGCCGCGGCGGCGGTCGCCAGCGGAGTGAAGCTGTCACTGTGGCTCACCGGCGAATCCGCCTGGTTCGCGCTCCCCGGCCGGGCCGACGATTTCAGCCTCCCGCACGCTGCCCCACTGGCCGACCTGCTGGCGGCGGTACTCGCCGCCGGTTCGGTGACGGTGTGCACGCAGTGCGCGGCGCGCCGGGACATCGCTGAACAGGACCTGATCGAGGGCATCCGGATCGCCGGGGCGGCCACCTTCGTCGCCGAGGTGACCGCCGACGGGGCGCAGGCCCTGGTGTATTGACGCAGTGTACTGACAGGCGGCTACGGCGCGACCGCGGCCAGGCGCTCGCGGCGGAGCGTCAGAGCAAGCTCATCACTTTCGGCTGGCAGCGGCCGCAGCGGGCCCGCGACCCAGCCGAGCAGCAGGTCGGCAAGACCAGGGTTGCGCACCAGGGCCGGGCCGTGCAAGTACGTGCCGACCACCCGGCCGACGTGCGCGCCCTCGGTGCCGTCGCCGTTACCGGTCCCGAGCGACACCTCCGCGAGCGGGATGGCGTCCGGCCCCAGCCGGGTGACGCCCTGGTGGTTCTCGAAGCCGGTCAGCGCGGGCACCCCCAGCACGGGGTCGACATTCGCGACGATCTCTCCGACGGCACGGTGGTCGCCCCGCCCGCTGCGGATGTCGAGAATCCCGAGGCCCGCGGTGGGCTCACCGTCCGCGCCGCCGAACTCGTGGCCGAGCAGTTGGTAGCCGGCGCACACCGCGAACACGACGGCACCGCGTTCCGCCGCGCCGGCCAGGCCGCCATCCGCGCGCAGCCGCCGGGCCGCGAGCACCTGCGGGAGGTCCTCACCCCCGCCGAGCAGGTAGATGTCGCCGTCCCGGGGCACCGGCTGGTCCGAATTGACGAAGACCGGCTCCACGCTGATGTCCCGCAGCCTGGCGCGGCGTTCCAGCACGAGAAGGTTGCCGCGGTCCCCGTACGTGCTCAGCAGGTCCGGGTACACCCATACCAGGCGCAGGTCACGGGTCACGCGGCCCTCCCCAGCACCGTCCGGATCTGCTGGAACGCGGTGTAGTTGCCGATCACCTCTAGGGTGCCGTGCGCGACCCGGTCCACGGCCTCCTCGACGCCTGTCACGATCTCGAACGTGACGTCGTCGGCTTCCAGCCGGACGGCGAGGTCGGTCCGGCGCTCCCCTCCGACGAACACCTGCCGTCCGCGCAGCCTGCGGTAATCCACATCCCACAGCCAGGACGTGTCCCGGCCGTCCGGCACCTGGGCGTTGACCGCAAGCATCACCGGCTCGGGCGGCGGGCGCAGCACGTCGAGCGCCTCCAGCCAGCCGGCCGGGTTCTTGGCGAGCAGCAGCCGGATGGCCACGCCGCGCCGTTCGACGGTCGTGTACCGGCCCGCCACGGAGGTCACGTCGCGCAGCCCGCGCATGGCGTGCACCACGTCGACCCCGAAGACTTCGGCGACAGCCAGCGCGACCACGGCGTTGGACCGGTTCGCCCGGCCGGGCAGGGCGAGGCCGAGCGGCCGGAGCGCGCCCAGCCGGGTCGATGACGTTCTCGCCGGACAGCGCCCAGCGGATCGGAGGCCGGGAGAACGAGCACTCGTGGCACTTCCACTCGTCGCCGGTCCGGCGCAGGTGCGAACCACAGCGCGGGCAGCACCACGAGTCGTCGTGCCAGCGCTGCCCGGCCGCCACCCAGCTGACATTCGGCGCTTCGCGGGCGGCCCAGGCGATCAGCGGATCGTCGGCGTTGGCGACGATATGGCAGTCAGGAGCGGCGGCGATGGCTTCCCGCCAGCGCCGGGCCAGCAGCCAGATCTCGGCGGCCCGGTCCATCTGGTCCCGGCTGAGGTTCAGCAGCACCAGCACGCGCGCGTGAGTGACCTTGAGGACGGACGGTATGTACTTCTCATCACACTCGAGCACCGCGATGGTCGCATCGGGTGCCTGGCCGAGCGCGGACGCCATGCCGGCTTCCATATTGGCGCCGAACGCGTTCGAGGCGATCTGCTCACCGAGCGGTGCGAGCGCCGCCGTGACCAGGCGTGTCGTGGTCGTCTTCCCGTTGGTCCCGGTGACCAGGACGACCTGCCGGTCCTGCGCGAGCATAGCCAGCAGCCCCGGCTCGAGCCGGAGCCCGATGACACCGCCGATCACCGAGCCATCACCCCGGCCCGCCAGCCGGGAAACTCGGCTGGCGGCTCCGCCGACGCTGGTCGCCAGCCTGGCTCGCAAGGGAAGCTTGTTCATCCCGGCCGATGCTATCGTCACCCGGACGGTCAGTCAGCAGCATCACCCGGCAGGCGCTGACCGCTAGAAAACGCGACAAACCGGCGCGGCCAGGAAAGGACCGTCTCGAGCCAGCCCGGACCGGCGCTGACGTGTCCCGACACCTGCATGAGCGCCGCCGCGTGGCGCAGTGCCTGCGCGTGGTCCATGCCGGGCATCACCTGCGCGAGGTCGGCGGCGAGCGGCCCGGGACCGTCCTCGCCGGCCAGGGCCGTCCAGGCCAGCCGACGGTTGGCGGCCAGTTCCATCGACAGCGGGTGCCGGCGCAGGGCCCGGACCCGCTGGCCGGCCCGGATGCCCGGCCAGTCCGGCAGGGCGTTCAGATCGAAGTCAAGGGGCGGGGCATGGTCGGCGGGTGCCAGACCGGGGCCGCTGAGCGGGCAGAGCCGTTCGATCTCGTGCAGCCAGCGAAGCTGCGGGATCACCCAGGCCGGACCGGGCCGGGTGGCGGATGGGACTCCGCCGGCCGGACCGGCCGCAGGTCCGCCACCGGCGCCGGCGGCGCGATCCAGCCTGCTCGCCGCCGCGGACGCCACCACCTGGCCGAACCGGGACGGGTCATAGCTCATGCGCAAGGCCGCGGCCCGGACACCGACCCGGTGGTCGAGGATCCGGGCCAGCAGGCATTCGCGCGCCCGGGCGCCGGGGCCCCGCCACCGGCGGCACAGCGGCGGGGGAACGGCCGGCAGCAGATTGTCGGTGAGGAAGGCCAGCAGGAACGCCTCGGTCCACACCCGCAGCCAGGCGTGTTCGGGTGAGATGGCGAGCAGTTCGGCTTCGCGGAGCTCCGCCAGATGGCACGCGCGGCCTTCCCGGCAGGCTCGTCCGCAGGCCACGGAGCGGCGCCCGCTCAACAGCGGCGTGACATCGCCGGGTGCGACGGTGCCGGGCGCCGTTGTGGTCAGATCGGCTATCCGTCCGCAGCGCGGCGGCCCGGCCTCGTCGGCGAGCAGGTCCGCCACCTCGGGGGTGAGGAGCGGCACCTGGTCCGCCCGCTCGGTCGCGTCCTTGTCCGCGTCCTTGTCCGCGTCCTTGCTTGCGTTTTCAGATTCGGCAGCTGGCATCCGGGGCACGATTCCTACGGCCGCGTTCCGCGACGCATCCGGCACGAGGCGGGCCGGGCGGGGCTCGGTGAGCACGGCACCTTCGCCGTGCGCCCCGAACTCCGCCAGCAGGGCCGCGAGCCATTCGCCCGCATGGGTCGCCGGGCGGTCCTCCCCCGGGTCACGCAGGATGGCCCGTGCCTCCCCGAGCACGAGGACGTGCCGGAGCGACGACCCCAGCGAGCTCGGTGACTCCTGTTGCCGCGCACGGAGCCGCAGGTATTCGGCGAGCCGGATCAGCAGGGCCCCGGTGACGAACGCCCGGTCTTCGGCCGCGCCGATGTCGTGCAGGGCCAGTACGGCGGGGCGGCGCAGAAGCACGCCCAGATCGGCGGGATGACCCCCGTCGAGGAAACGGCAGGCCGACCCGGTCCGCAGCGAACCGAACCGGGCGTCGGCCAGGCCGCGCAGCCGGGCCCGGGTCCTCCGGTCGTCGCCGGCCTCGCGGATCACGCTGGTGACCGCGGCGTGCAACTGGCCGAGACCCGGGACCGCCGGGACCGCCGGCGCACGGCCCACGGCCCAGTACGCGGGCCGGTACGCGGGCCTGCCGGTGTGCAGATCCCAGCCGGCGGCCTCGTAAACGCGGGGCAGCGCCAGCGACACGGCCAGGGAGAACAGCTCGTCAGCGCCGAAGGCAACCTCCAGCAGCCGGCGCACCAGCGCGATGTGCGCCTGCAGCGGGTACCCCGGCTCCAGGGCCAGCGGGCTGATGGTCAGCGGTACGGCATCGGGATCACAGGGATTGATGACCGTGACCGGGGGGGCGTCCCAGCCGGCGGTGACGGTCTCGTATCCGGAGCCGGCCGGGTCGACAGCCAGCCACGGCAGCCCGAGCCGGGTGAGCTGCGTAAGGATGTGCCGGACCGTTCGTGACGGGCCTGCGCCGGCGCTGCCCGTCGCCAGGACACCCTGGCCGAATGCGGCTACCGGGACCCGCGGCGGGCCCGGGCTGGGCTCCAGGGCCACGCCGGACTCGGTGGACTCCGCGGCCAGCTGGTCCGCGGGGACGCCGGTGCTACCGTCATCGCCGTCCGGCACAGCTGACGAAGGCGGCTTTGCGGCGTAAGGCCCATCGGGAGCGGTGCCGTGGGCGTGGCGGGCAGCCCGGGTCCGCGCCGCCAGCGGAGTCCGCAGCACCAGCCGGGACCGCAGCACCAGCGGCTTCGGCTCCAGCGGCCGGGAGGATACCCGGATCGGCGCCCCGGGTCACGTTCAGGCCGGGAACGCCGAGCCGGGGCAGGCCAGCCAGGGCGGCGATCGTTCCGGCCGTGACGAAGAACGGCGACTGCGCGCCGTCGCCAGGATTGTGCCGGGTGGCCGACAGCGCTTCGTCCAGGCTCTGCGCGCCGCTCCCGCTGCGCAGGCGGTACGGATGGGGTTCCAGTTCTGCCGACCCGGCGAGCAGCGGGGCGAGCACGTCGAGCTCGTCCGGGCCGGAGGCGCCGGCCAGCACGCGGACGCTCCAGAGGCCGCCGTCGCCGAAGTCGCCCCGCTCGGCCAGACATCGCTCGGTCCGCTCCAGGGCATCGGCCTGCCGCTCCCGACGCCGGCGCAGGATGTCCAGTTCGGTGCGCAGCCCGGCGATCTCCGCCGCCAGCAGGTCGGTCGGTTCCGCGACGACCAGCCAGCCGAACGGCCGCCGCATCAGCGCGATCAGAGCGGTCTCGAACAGGCTGGGGCCGGCGATTAGCTCCGCGCCACTGGGGGTTCGGGTCCCGGACGGCGGGACACGGAGCCCAGACCAGCCGGCCGAGGTCCTCGGCGCAGCCGCCCGCCACCGGAAGGCCCCGGGCACCGGGCGGGAAGAGCAGCGGCGCGGGTTCCCTGGCCACGCTGATGCGCGGCGGGGCCGCGTGCTCGCCGCGAGCCGCGACCGTAGCCTGGAAGGCACCTGAGGGCAGGGCAGTTCCCGCCACCGCGCCCGGTTCGGGCGCCGGGCCGGCATTGCCTGTGCTGCCCGGATCGGGCGGACCTACGGTGGTGATCAGTTCCAGCGGGGCACCGTCGCCTCGCGACAGCCAGCCGATCACGATGCTCCGGCCGGCCGTCACGGCGGCCAGGGCGGCGGGCAGGACGGCGGTGAAGTCACCGTCCGCCGAGGCAGCGGGACCGGGCGCGGTCATAGTGAGGACGTGCCACCACGGCCCGGCCAGACGGTTACTTGTCGCGACGGGTGACTGTCCAATCACATATCGTGCTTACCAGGCCGGCCCGCACACGCGCTACCGCATCGGCCATAGTTACCTCGCCGCAATGGGTCCGGCCACCCGGGATCACCTGTCCGGGCGGCGGCGCCAGTCCAGCCGTTCCGGTGGGGGACCGAGATTGGGGGGCAGCTGTTCCGCTCTGTCCCGCCAGCTCAGCGGCCTCCGCCCGGCGGGCGGCGGGTCGGGCTCGTCCCGGGGCGGCGGCGGCCCATCGGGGTGCCGAGCCGGGCGCTCCACCCGCCCTGGGTCCGGCTGGGACGGTCCGGCTGGGACGGCACCGGCCCGGCATCGCGGCCGGGAGCCTGCCCGATGCTCTCCTGCGTGATCCGGCGCGCCTCCTCCAGAGAGGCTAGCGTCGCGGTGGGCAGGCTCATGATGGCCGGATTGGCGTCAACCGCCACAACCTGCCGGCCGCCGGGGGCGGAATACGTGACGAGCATCGCGCTGGGCGGGAGCTGCTGCAGCTCGTGCTGCTCGACGACGAACTCGCGGGACCGCTGCACGGTCCGGGCCTGCGATTCACTGTCGCCGACCGCCCGCGACGTACTGACTCCCCACGCCGTGCTCTCGCTGATGCCCTCGGTGATCGCCTCGGATTCGGTGTAGCCGGTCGAATGGCTGAAGTCGCTGCTGCGGGAACTGGTTTCGTGACTGAGCGGGAGGAAACTGCTGTCCCGGCTGGCGCCCCGGCCACGGCTGCGCCCCGAGGTGTCCGTGACCGAACTGGTCTGGGCCAGGGAATCGGACGTGCCGACGGTACTGGTGTAGGAGTCGCCCCTGGTGTCCGTGACCGAGGTGCCAACCGTGTCGGTGAGCTGCGAAACGACGAAACGGTGCTCCGTGCCGATCTGCTCGCTGGCCGCCTTGGCGTCGGCCGCGTTCCCCAGGCGCATGAACGCGACGGCCGCGTTCCCGCGCCCCAGCCGTTCCCGGACGCTGGCCGGGATCGACCGGTAGCCGACCACCAGCCCGGTCCGGGAGGCCTCGCAGGCATCGGCCAGCCGGTCCAGCACGTCGCCGCGCAGTTTCTCCGCCCCGAGCAGGAAAAGCGTGTGCTGCCAGGGCGCCCCGGCGGCAGCGCGGCGGATGACCGCAGTGAGCGCCGCGACCACGTAGGTACTCAGGACCGCGTGGCCGGCCACGCCGGCCTCCGGCGTCCATCGCCACCACGCGCAGCCGGGACCGCGGCGTGGACGCGAGGGCAGTGCCGACCCCGTCCAGCTTGCGCAGCCGTGACTCCATGGCCCAGGCGCGCTCGACCACCACCTGCCCGGCGCCGCGGCCGAACATCACGGCCAGCTGGTCGATCTGCGCCCCGGTAAGCAGCCCCCGGCGGGCATCCTCGCGCGGGTCGCCGATCTGACCGAGCACCCGCAGTGCGGCGTTGACCTGCGCCACCGTCGGGTCGCCGTCCAGCAGGCTGATGACGCGCTCGAGAATGGCGTTGTCACGGGACATCCCCTGGGCGGAACCCTGCTCGTCCCCCGCACTGGCGGCCAGCGACAGCAGGTCCGCGAGCGCCGCCGGGGCCAGCCCGGTGCCCAGGTCCATCCGGGGCAGATCGTCGGGCAGCACCCAGACCAGCGGGTCGATCCCGGCGCGGCGGGAGACGGCGAGCAGGTCGCGGGCCACGGCGCCGTCGGTGAGGTCGACGACGGTCAGCTCGCCGCCGGCTTTCAGCCGGGGCATCCCGATCATGGTGAGCATGGCGGACCAGCCGGACAGCGTGCCCCCGGCCACGTCGACACGATCGATGTCGCAGGCCAGCGACATCGCATACCAGTGTTTCTGCCCCTCGTAGGCGGCCTGGCGCGCCTGCCAGGCCCTGGTGTGGTCGGCGTGCTGGGCCTGCCACTCGAAGAGCCGCGCTTCCTGGAGGCCCCGGATGGTGCTGACCCGGCGCTCCTCCCCGGCGACCCGGGCCCGCATGGCCTGCTCACTGCGCCGGATCTGGCGGGCCGCGAGTACGGCCCCGGCCAGGCCCAGCAAGGCCCCCAGCCCGGACAGCGACGGATTGAGCCATCCCAGCACCCCGAGGGTGATCATTCCGGCCGCCAGGACAATCGCACCGCCGAACGATGCTCTGAGCGGGCGGTCCAGCCGTTTCTGCTCGCGGCGCTGAGCCGCCACCCAGCCCGGATTGAGCTGCTCCCACGGCGGCGGAGTGGGCCGGCGCGGCGACGGTCCGGGATGAGGATGGAGGAGGGCGTACTGCCAGCCGAGGTAAACCCGGTCGGGCCGCAGCGCCGGCGGCTGCCGGCTGGGCGGGCGGTGGCCGGAGGGGTTCGCCGCCGTCATGCCGTCTCCTCCGCGGGCAGGCCGGCCGGGCTGACCGGCGCCGGCGGGACGCCGGCGGCGGGCGATGGTTCGGGAACGCTGGCGGGCACGGTCCGCGCCGTGGCCACCAGGCGCTCGGCGGGGTGCCTGACCACCAGGGTGAATTCGCCGCGGCCGAGTTGCTGCAGCTGGGCCGCCGGCACCCGGGGCTGACGGGTGAACGAGGGCGGCGCCGGCCTGGGTGCCCTCGCCTCCGTCGCCGTGGCGGCGTGCTTCCCGGAGCCGGGCGGCGGACTGGCCAGGCCCGCGGGGTCCATGGGGAGCACCGGGTTCGCCCGGCCCGGCGGACCCGGCAGGCTCGCCGGGCTCGCCGGCCGGGGTGCCAGGCCTGCGGCCGGGCCAGGCCGGCGGGCGGCTCAGGGGGCGGCCCGGCCCAGGGTTCCGGGATGAGCTGCTCCCCGGTGTGGCCGGCGAAGCCCTCGGCGCTGTCGGCGTCGGGCATCCGGTGGATGACCAGCGCGTTCACCTGCCCGGCTACGCCCGCACCGGCCCGCGCGGACGTGGTGGTCAGCACGACCGGCAGCCCGGCCTCGGCCCCGCGGCTGATCAGGTCCCGGAGCATGGGCTGCGGAAGGCCCTCGCAGTGGTCGAACCAGGCGATGCCGTCCCCGTCGACGCCGATGTCACGCAGGTCCTCGTCGGCGGCCAGGATGTCCTGGCCGACCAGCCACGCAAGGCGGGCCGCCGCGCTGGCGTGCCCGGCTGAGCCCAGGGAGAAGAGCACGACGGACCGCTCACGGACAACCCGGCCGATATCGATGTGGGCGCGGGCGGCGGAACCGGCGGGCCGGAGCCAGCGCCCGAGCGGGGAAGCCCGCAGCTGGGCCAGCTGGCTGGCCGCGGTCATCAGCAGCGCGGGATCGGCCCGGGCCTGGCTGACCGATACGCGGGCCCGTTCGGCGATCTGCGGCCGCCGCGGGTGGTGAGCAGGCACTTGTTCCAGCCGCGCCTCCAGCGCGAGCGGATCGAGCAGGTGCGCGACATCATCGAGGACGGGGATGCGCGGGTCGGCCGGGGCCGCCTCGATGAGCTCGAACACGTCCGTCAGGTAGGCCGCGAAACTGCGCCGGTAATGGTCGACCGTGCCGGACCAGTTGAGCATGGCCGTGACGAGCGAGGCGCGCCGGGCCGGGCTCCCGTAGCGGAACGGCTCGTACGACGCCGGGCCGGCCGCACTGAACTCGTAGAACGGCGCGCCGGCCACGGCACAGACGGCCGACAGCGGCGCGGAAAGGTCGGTGCCGCCGCCCAGGTTGACCACGATGACCGGCTTGCGCAGCCGTACCGCGGCGTACACGAGCTGGAAACTGCTGGTCGTGGTGCCGGACCGGGCCGCGCCGGTGACGAGCACGCTACCCGCCATCTCGGGCCAGGCCAGCGCCGCGGGCCCGCCGGAAAGCTCGTCCACCCCCAGGCAGGCGCCGCTCCTGGTGACGACCCCGCCAGACCGCACCGAACGGGTCACCACGGCGCGCCGGAGCGGCGACGATCAGGCCGGGGCGCGGCGGGCGGACATCCCACTCGTCCGTGTGCAGCCAGTCCAGCCAGGCGGCGAGCGCAGCTTCCGCCGCGCCGGCCATCAGCGCGATCGGGAGCTGCCGGAGCAGCCAGTGCCCCATGCCCGCGTAGGCCACGCCGAGGTGCAGCAGCCGGGCGGAGTGGCCGAAGATCCCGCCCAGGTAGGAGGCCACCCGCGCGGGGCCCGCCGTGAACCCCGAGACGGCCGCCGCGGGCCCGATCGCCAGCGTCCACACCAGCCCGGCGGCGGCCGGGGCGGCCAGCCAGGCCGGGCGCCACCGGCTCACCCTGGTCACGCCGACGAAGACGAGCGCCAGCACCAGCGTCAGCTGGGCGAAGATCACATGCAGGATCACCAGCGCGATACCGATCGCAGCCAGGAACTCACCACGGCGGGGCGTATCTCTGGGTATCACGTAGCGTGCGCGCCGTGGCGCGCGCTCCGCCGCTGATACCGGCTCGGCTGGCATCGGCATTAGGTTCGCAGTAATCGACAGGGTGTGTCCACAGGCCCGGCGTATCCGGGGCCACGGGCGCCGTGAGCGGTGTTCCGCGGGCCGTCAGGTGGCCGGCGGGGACGCCGTCTCGACCGACACCTTGAAGAAGTCGGGACGCAGCATCACCACGGTCAGGGCCACCGGGACCGACGACTCGTCGAACCTTATGGTCACCGTGATCGCCGACTGCCCGGGGGTCAGGCGCAGGCCGCGGGCGATCGACGGCTGCGGCGGGCACAGCTCCACGTTCAGCGCGGCCGGGCGTCCCGCCGGGACATTGGCAGGCGCACCGTCCTGACCGTCCTCCCCCGCGGGCCCGGCGGGGGGCGTGGACAGCACCTCGTCGAACGCGGGAACCCAGCCGGATTCGCCGTCCTCGTCCCGCGGCGCGCTCACCTGGCTGGCCGCTGGTTCGCGGCAGCCGGGAGCTTGCGGCAGGTAGGCGGTGGACATCGCCACCGGGGAGCCGCCCGACGTCCACAGGCAGCGGATGACCCGGACCTGCGTACCCGGTGCGAGCCCCAGGGCCCAGCAGATGTCCTGCGGCGCTGGGCGCCGCGACACGTGCTTGGCCTGGCAGACGATCGCGCTGCCCATCGGGTCGACGCTCGTGCTGAGCCCGGCCACGCCCTCGATGGCGATCTGGTACTCGGCCGGGCTGGCCCGGTACAGCTGCCCGTCCGGCAGCTTGCGCAGCAATGACCGCCGGGAAAGCTCCTCGACGGCGACGTCGATCTCCGCCACGCTCACGTTGAAACGCCGCGCCAGCGCACTGCGCCGGGGCAGTTTCCAGCCTGGCTCGCGGTGCACGAGAGCCGCCGCCATCCGGTCCGCCAGAACCCCGGCGGCCGACCCCTGGGCACCGGGACCTTCCCCGCCCGGCGCCCCATAACCGTTCCCCGCGGCCTGATCGCCCTTGGCTGCTGTCCCGCCCCCGCGCTCCAGCCCGGCGGTCATTCCACATTTCGCCGGGAGACCGCCACGACCACCCGGCCGGGGACGATCATCAGGCCCACCTCGGCCCTCCCGGGAGCGGGCTCTGCCGACTCTGCGAAAACCACTGTCCTGCGCCTCACCTGGTGTCGGGCTGTCAACGGGGACGGGACGGTGCGTCGCTACCGGCACAAGGCCGCGTCCAGGTCCATTGATAGACAGTCGCGGTGAAGCCACGTTGAACGCTGCCGTGAGTAAAAGCGACTAGCGGGCAACACGTAGGTGAACTCAGCACGCGAAAGCCCCGCCGCCCTGACGGGTGTCAGGGCGGCGGGGCCATTTGCCGCTGAGCCGGGTGACGGCTCAGACGGTCACCTCGACCTTGGTGACCTTTCCGTATTCGGCGGAAACGCTGCGGTCGGCGCGCGCTCCCCCGGGCGCGAGCACCCGGAGCTTCCACGTGCCCGGGGCGGCGAAGAAGCGGAACCCGCCGTCCTCGCCGAGCGGGACCTCGGCCACGAATTCGTCACCGGTGCCGAGCAGCCGGGCGTAACCGGTCGACAACGGGGCGTCGCCGCGCACGACGCGCCCTTCCACCACGGCCTGGTTGCCCGCGTCGGTGGCGGCGGTCGCCGGCACGCCGCCGGCCGGCGCGCCGCAGCCGTCGCCCGGGGTCTGGTTCGGACTTGTCATCGGGCATCTCCCAGCTCGATCGGAACGCCCACGAGCGAGCCATACTCGGTCCATGAGCCGTCGTAGTTCTTGACATTCGGCTGCTCGAGCAGCTCGTGCAGGACGAACCAGGTGTGCGCGGAGCGCTCACCGATCCGGCAGTAGGCGATGGTGTCCTTGCCGAAGTCCAGGCCGGCCTCGTCGCCGTAGAGGGTGCTCAGCTCCTCGTCGGAGCGGAAGGTGCCGTCCTCGTTGGCCGCCTTGGACCACGGGACGTTGCGCGCCGTGGGGATGTGGCCGCCGCGCTGCGCCTGCTCCTGCGGGAGATGCGCCGGCGCGAGCAGCCGACCGGCGAACTCGTCCGGGGAACGGACGTCGACCAGGTTGCGCTTGCCGATCGCGTCGAGCACCTCGTCCCGCTTGGCCCGCAGTGCGGCGTCCTGCTCGGACGCCTGGTAGGTCGTGGCCGGGCGCTTCGGCACGTCGGTGGTCAGCTCGCGCGAGTCGAGCTCCCACCTCTTGCGCCCGCCGTCGAGGAGCTTCACGTTGTGGTGGCCGTACAGCTTGAAGTACCAGTAGGCGTAGGCGGCGAACCAGTTGTTGTTGCCGCCGTAGAGCACGACCGTGTCGTCGTTGGAGATGCCGCGCTCAGAGAGCAGCTTCTCGAAGCCGACCCGGTCGACGAAGTCCCGGCGTACCGGGTCCTGCAGGTCCTTCTTCCAGTCAATCTTGATCGCGTTGGGGATGTGCCCCTTGTCGTAGGCACTGGTGTCCTCGTCGACCTCGACGAGGACGACCCCGGGATCACCGGCGTGCGCTTCCACCCACTCTGCGTCCACGAGGGCTTCGGAGCGGCTCATAACGTAAAAACCTCCTGATGTGGATCAGGCCGCCGCACTTCGCTGAGACGGCCGGATCCGGCGAATGAACAGATACATCTGGCAGCCCAGGCAGAAATCGAACACCGCGTTGAGGAACGCGGCCGCCAGGGCCATGGCCGTAAAGGCGATCCCGACGCCGGTGAGGCCGACCGCATAACCGATCACGCCGATCGCGGCGATGACCAGCCCTACGCCCTGCGAGAACCGCGGCGGCGCCGGCGGCTCAAAACGCGTCGGCGGCCGGAGGCGCGGGCGGACCAGGAAGCGGTAGATGAGGCCGTACGGCGCGTACCGCATCCCG
Organism: uncultured Actinomycetes bacterium; assembly: GCA_963809975.1. Classification (GTDB taxonomy): domain Bacteria; phylum Actinomycetota; class Actinomycetes; order Streptosporangiales; family Streptosporangiaceae; genus Bog-532. The sequence goes on along the minus strand of CAWELT010000027.1, from coordinate 63,882 downwards.
GCGATCGCGCCGACCGCGAACACCAGCGTCTGGGCGAGCAGCAACCAGACGCTGGCGGTGGCCAGGGAGAGGGCCAGCACGATCGTCGTGATGACCGCGCCGAATCTGGGCCCCCGGGCGTCAATGTCCATGGTTGCGCTCCTTGATGCTGACGGGCATAGCCGATTGGCTCGCTGCCGCCGTGTCCCGGTGCAGGCATACGCCTGCCCGGATGACCACTGGCCAGCAGCACTGTGCGGGAGTCAGCAGCCCATACGGCGTGGGTGCGACGGCCCAGCCGTCGATTCGGTGCCTCGTGCGCAGGCTGCTAACGGGTGAACGGCCGACACAGCGCGGTCGCCACCCGGCAAAAGTCCACGGCGCGCCGCTTCGTCAGCCTCTGCGCTGTCCCGGAAAGCACGTAGACGATCGTATGCGGGGTCAGCGCGGCTGTCACTCCCTGGCCGGCGACAGTATGTATCAATATCGACCGTTTTAGTAGCTTAAACGCCCGGACGGGCATGGCTCAGTCCCCGGCCGGGGCCGCGGCCGATTCGCCGCCGGTTCCCGCAGGCTGACGGCCGGCGGCCGGCAGCTGGCCCAGCGCGGCGATGACGTCGGCCTTGCGCGGCAGGCCGCTCGCCTTGCGCGCGATCGCGCCGTCCGGGCCGAGCACCAGCACGGTGGGCGTGGACAGGATGTTCAGCCGCCGCACCAGGTCCAGCCGCGACTCGGCGTCGATTTCCACGTGCTGCACGCCGTCCACCAGGCCGGCCACCTCACCGAGGATCTGCCGCGTGGCCCGGCACGGAGCGCAGAAGGCGCTGGAGAACTGGACCAAGGTCGCCCGCGGCCCGAGATCGTGCCGCAGATCAGCCGCGGTCAGGGCGTCACGCCCGGCGGGCGCCGGGCCGGCGGGCGGCACGACGCGCAGCCGTCCCTGCCTCCGGCGCCAGGCCAGGCCGAACGGGGTCACCACGGCCAGCACCACGACCAGCGCTATCACTCCTGCGGTCATACCTCCTAGAAAGCGCGGAAGCGGCGCGGGCATTCCGCGCGGCCGCCCCAGCACCGCAGCAGGGCCCCCGGCCGGCCCGTTCAGCTGGGCAGGAAGGTCGCGAGCTGCCGGTTGCCGGCCGTCACGTCGAACCCCTGCACCTGCGACGCCGGGACCCACGAGGAGCCCGGGTACCAGGCCGTCGCGTCACCGTGGGCCACCGTCCAGCCGGCCGCGGCCAGGTGCACGCCCTGGGAGTCGGTGACCCATAGCTGGCAGGTCGTGCCGTCCGGCACACCGGATACCTGGATGTCCATCGCCGTGCCCCACGGCTCCTTGTTGTACCGGACCGTCGCCGTGATGCCGTGCAGCGCGCTGGTCGTCCGCGCCGTCTGCCAGCTCGCGGGCGGGATGGACGCCGTCGCGGACGGACGGCCCGGGGCCGGGCTGGACGCGAGGCGCAGGCCGGCCACGGCGCCGGCCACGGCGATCACCACCGCGGCGGCGGCCGCGGCGGCCTGCCAGCGCCGGTTCCGGCGGCGCCGGGCCGCGGTCAGGCTCACGAGGGACTCGACGAAATCTTCCGCGGAAGCCTCGCTCGGCGGGCAGGGGCTCGGCGTCCTCGCGCGAGATGCGGCCGATTTCCTCCGCGCTGACCCGGGACAGCAGAGCCGGGAGCCCGGCCAGGCCGGCCATTTCGTCCCGGCATTCACGGCACCCGGTGACGTGCTTGTCCACCTGGGACCGTTCGGCGGGATCGATCGCACCGAGCACGTAGACACCGAGTGCCTGCCGGGTGTCTGTGCAATCCCAAGCCGCCGTCATGGCGCCAGTCCTCTCTCCTCCAGGGCAAGCTTGAGCGCCTTGAGCGCGTAAAAGGTGCGGGACTTCACCGTGCCTGACGGAATCCCGAGGGTGGCCGCCGCCTCCGCGACGGAGCAGCCACGGTAATAGGTCTCGATGATGACCCGGCGGTGGTCGGGCCGCAGCGCGGCGAGCGCCTCCGCGACCGCCCACGACTCCAGGGCGCGGTCGGCGTCGTCGGCGGCCGGGACCAGTTCCAGCGCACCCTGGCCGACCTCGGGTGGCCGGGACTGCCGGGCCCGGTAGGCGTCGACGGCCAGATTCCGGGCGACCGCGAACAGCCAGGGCCGGGCCGGCCGGTCCGCCAGCGCCTCCGGGTGCCGCCAGGCCCGCACGACCGTTTCCTGCACAAGGTCCTCCGCCCGCTGCCGGTCACCTCCGGTCAGGTGGAGCGCATAACGGAGGAGAGCGCCGCCGTGTTCGGCGTAGAGCGCCCGTATGTATGCCTCATCGGCTACCGCGCCCGGCTGGGCGGCGGATCCCGAGCCTGCCACGTTATGGACTACGCCTGCGGGCCCGGATCGGTTCACGACACGCCGGCAAATTCCCGGCCCGCGCCCCGCCGTCCTGGCTGAGCCGCACCCGATAGGGAAGGGGGCTGCGCACGGCGGCAGGTCGTCCTAGCCGCCCGCGAAAGGCGGCAGCACCTCGATCACGGCCGTGTCGGCCAGGGTGATCTCCCGATGCGGCCGGACGCCCGCAGGCTGGCCGTCGATGAGGAATGACGACCGGGCCAGTACGCCGCGCAAGCGCTCGCCCCCGTCGTGGTCCCGGTTCCCCAGGGCAGCGGACAGCGCGTCAGCGAGCGTGCCGGCGTCGAGCGACTCGGCGGCGACGCCGGCGGCATCCTTGGCCGCCGCCCAGTAGCGGATGGTCACCATGGCCATATCGGCTATCCTCACTCACAATGGGATCCGGGCGGCGCTGCCCCCGGGTCCCTCTGTGTTCTAACAGGTTAGTGCCGGTGCGCTGGGCGCCGCGAAGGGGAGGTGGAACCGCTTGAGCGATCTGCTCCTGCTGACCGGGACGCTGGAACCGTCCACGGAAGTGCTGCCCGCCCTCGGTTTGCTGCTGCATTCGGTGCGCGTCATGCCGCCGGAAGCCTCCGCGCTGATCGATGCTCCGCCAGGAGAAGTGGTCCTGGTCGACGCACGGCGTGACCTGGCCCATGGTAAGAGCATCTGCAAGCTGCTGGTCACCACCGGCCTGGACTGCCCCCTGCTGATCATCGTGACCGAGGGCGGCCTCGCGGCGGTGAGCGCCGACTGGGGCGTCGACGATGTGATCCTGAACACGGCAGGCCCGGCCGAGGTGGAGACGCGCCTGCGGCTGGCGCTGGGCCGCCGGGTCCGGGACGCGGCCGCCGAAGCGCCCGACGAGATCAGGTCGGGCGACCTCACCATTGATGAGGCCACCTACTCCGCCCGGTTGCGCGGGCGGGCGCTGGACCTGACGTTCAAGGAGTTCGAGCTGCTGAAGTTCCTCGCCCAGCATCCGGGCCGCGTCTTCACCCGGGCGCATCTGCTCCAGGAGGTCTGGGGGTATGACTACTTCGGCGGCACCCGGACGGTGGACGTGCACGTCCGTCGGCTGCGCGCCAAACTCGGCACCGAGCACGAGGCGCTGATCGGCACCGTCCGGAATGTCGGCTACCGCTTCGTGCCGTTCAAGGGCGCCAGTGACGACCGGCGGGACAGTCAGCCGCCTGCGGGAGACGATGAACACGACACCGGACCCGAGGACGAATCCGGGCTCAGTAACGCGGCCGGCCTCGACGCCGCCCGCCCAGCGGCCCGCGCCAGCGAATCAGGGCTTGGCGCTTCCACCGGACGGTGATCAGGCTCTCCCGCTGGTCTCCGCTGGCGCGCTGAGCCCCGCCCAGCGGGAAGGGGTGCTCCAGCTGGCCGCCGCAGCCATGGCCGGCGACGGGGTAGCGCCGCTGTCCGAGCACGTGATGCTGCACCTGCGTTACGGCGGCGGGCACGGCCTCGACCTGACGTCGGGGCTGGCTGGGCACGTCACCGGCTACGCCCATCTGGAAGTAGATGAGCCCGGCGTGGCCGGCGGCGAACTGGTGGTCGACCCGGCTCATCGGCGGCGCGGAGCCGGCCGGGCCCTGCTCGCCGCGATGACCATCCGCGCCGGAGAGCGGCCCCTGCGCGTCTGGGCGCACGGCGACCTCCCGGCTGCGGCGCCCCTGGCGAAGGCCGCCGGGCTGCACCGCGTCCGCGCCCTGTGGCAGATGCGGCGGTCGCTGCGGGACCCGCTGCCGGAACCGTCGGTACCCGCGGATACCCGGCTGCGGACGTTCGTTCCGGGGCGCGATGAAGACGGGTGGCTGCGGCTCAACGCCGCGGCGTTTGCTCACCACCCCGAGCAGGGCGCGTGGACCCGCGCCGATCTGGACGTGCGTGAGCAGGAAGCCTGGTTCGATCCGGCGGGGTTCTTCCTGGCTGAGCGCGGCGGGCGGCTCGTCGGCTTCCACTGGACCAAGGTGCACGACGCAGCGACGGGCGAGGTGTATGTGGTGGGCGTCGACCCCGCGGCGCACGGTGGCGGCCTCGGCCGCGCCCTGACACTGACCGGGCTGCGCTACCTACGGGACGCGAGGGGATTGACTGAGGTCATGCTCTACGTCGACGAGTCCAACCGCACCGCGGTCCGGATGTACGAGGCGCTGGGCTTCACCAGGACGGCCACGGACGTCATGTACGGGACGGCCTGACACAGATGCGGCTGACATCACCTTAGGGACCGGCGGCCGGAGACCGCCGGCTGACGGGACAGGCCCGCCGGTCAGGCGATCCGGCCGAGCACGTTGACCGCGGGGCGCACGCCGAGCACCGCGTCCAGTTCCTCGCTGGTCAGCGGTCCGTCGCTGGCGGCCACCGCACCGAGAACCTCGGCGTACAGTTCGATCTCGTCCAGGGCTACCCGGTCGTGAAGGCGAAGATCGACGTACTCTGGCACCGCGTTCACCTCCGTCGCCGCTGACGCTTCACGCTTACGCCCTCCACGCTACGCCGTGCCGCGTCCCCCGCGCATGACCCATCAGGGCCATTCTGGGACCACCCTCCCGTGCGGTTTAACTCAGGCCAAGGGTAACAATTTGCGCGAAGCGGCGGATATTGCGATCACTGATCCGGCAGAGAACGCACATGGGGGACTTCCGTGGCCCTTTGTGCATGCACCGGTGGCGGCCCGCACGCGCACCGGACGCAGCGTGCCCCGCCGTCGTGCACGTCGCCCGGCATCGCCACGGGGAGCGCCCGGTCATGATGGACTAGGCACGGAACTGGCTACTTTGCGTCGGCTGACCGATCCGCACCGTATATCGGAGACGGCACTGAGGACGCTCAAGAAGGCGCATAACGGGGCACTTAGACGTTTCGGTTGCGCCAGAAGGTGCTTCGGGACAAGAGTCATGCCCATATCGATCCAGCACATCCGTGCAAGGTCCCGGTAGCTATCCCGCGCCCGATCAGCTCGCCCGCGATAACGTGCCGCCAGGATTACTTTCCAGCATGCTCCCCGGATATATATAAGGTCTTCGTGAAGCCATGAACGAAAATAGCGATCTCCTTCCCAATCTCGTCACCCAAGAAGACGCTTTCGAGGTGCAACTACGCGGTTACAGCCGTCGGCAGGTCGACGAGTTCGTCGCCCGCTGCCGCAGCCAGGTCCGCGAGCTAGAGGAACGGCTGGGCCGTTCTCTTGACGATGGCGAGCAGCTCCGTCAGGAGGTCAAGGCACTCCGCCAGCAGGCCCTGGGCAACAGGCCGGCCCACGAGGAGGTCAGCGAGCGGATCTCCCAGATCCTGAAGCTTGCCGACGACGAGGCCAAGGCGCAGAAGACCCGGGCCGGCGACGACAGCAGGAAGCAGCTGCAGGACGCGCAGCAGGAAGCCGACGGGACAAGGAAGGAAGCCCGGGATCAGGCCGAGCACATGCTCACCGCCGCGCAGGAACAGGCCGAGCGGGCTATCTCCACGGCACGTTCGGACGCGGAGAAGACGAGGAACGCGGCCCGCGCCGAAGCCGATCACACTACGGCGGACGGGCGCAAGAAGGCCGACAGCCTGCTCTCCAACGCCAAGTCCCAGGCCAGGCAGACCCTTGACGAGGCCACGGCGCGGGCCACGGCCATTCACGACGGCGCAGAGCGCAGGCTCAACCTGCTGAGCACGCGGCACGCAGAGACGATCCGGCGGCTCACCGAGATCCTGGACGGCGTATCGGGCCTTGTCGCGGCCGAGACGGCGCGTTTCTCGCTCGAGGACGAGGTGGATCGGGACGTCGCGAAGGCCATCGCGCAGAAGACCGCCGAGGGTGCGCCGCCCGGCCCGGACGGCGGGCCCGGCGCCCCCGGCGGGCCGGCCAGGAACACCGGCCCCGGGGTCCCGGTGGGCGATGGGACCGGAATCCAGCGTGGCGTCCCCGGGAACCCGGTGGCGGCCCCGGGCGGCCCGGGGCCAGCCAACGGATCCCGCGGGGAGAAACCTCCTGCCGGGCCGGGGCGCCCCGCACCCGTAGTGCCCCCCGCGGCGGCCCATTCCGGCGCCGCGAACCCGTCAGGCCAGCCGGTGCCCGGCAAGCCGGACCCGCTCCACTCCAGCCGGGGCGCGCACGAGGCGTCCCGGGGCGGCGCTCACGTGGCCCCGCGGGGCGTGCGGCCGCCGGCTCCCCCGGGTGGCCCGGGCGCGTCAGCCGGCGAGCGGCCGTCTGACCCAGCCCGGGCGGCCGGCCCGGGTCCGGTTCCCGGAACCGAGGGACCGGGCGGACGGCGGACAGCCCCCGAGGATCTCGCCGGGAACCGGCGGCCAGGCGGCGCGGGGAACCCGGGCACTACCCAGGCGGACGGCAGCCTGACCGGGAGCATCGACTCGGACGAGGTGACCGAGGGCGTCCGCATCGTCCGGGAGCGGCGGCAGCAATTAGAAAACCCATCCGGCCGGGGCCTGGCCAGGGAATCCCGGCCGGGCCCCGGTCGCATGACCATGACCGGGCCCGTTACGTGAGCGTGTCGAGGCGGCGGAGAATCACGCCCTCCCGCAGCGCCCATGGGCAGATCACAAGTTCGGGGACGCCGAACAGGTCCACCGCGGCGTCGGCCACGATGGCCCCGGCCGACAGCTGCGGGGCCCGGTTCGCCGATACACCCTGCAGCTTGGTCCGTTCCGCCAGCGTCATCGTGGGCAGCCGGGCCGCCCACGTGGCGGCGTCCGTGCTGCTCAGGACCCGCCGCACGTAAAACCCCTCACTGGACGGCGCGGCGCCGGCGATCCTGGCCAGCTGCCGAAACGTCTTCGAGGTGGCGACGGCACGATCGGGGCGGCCATAGCGCATGATGCCGCCGACGGTCCGGGCTATTTCGGTACGCACGTGCTTACGCAGGTCCCGCGTCTGCGCGGCGGTCGGCGGGTCCGCCCGGAGCCAGTCGCGGGTCAGCCGGCCCGCACCGAGCGGAAGGGACAACGCGACATCGGGATCCTCATCGACACCGGACGCGACCTCCAGCGATCCGCCGCCGATGTCCAGGACCAGCAACCGCCCCGAGGACCAGCCGAACCAGCGGCGCGCGGCGAGGAACGTCAGGCGGGCTTCGTCCTCCCCGGCCAGCGCCGTGATCCGCACGCCCGTCTGCTTGGTGATGCGGGTGAGCACAGCGTCCCCGTTGACCGCGTCCCGCACCGCGGAGGTTGCGAAGCCGATGAAGTCCTCGACGCCCTTGTCCTCCGCGATCCGGATGGCCTCGGCCACGAAAGCGCCCAGCAGATCTTCGCCCTTGGCGGAGAGCCGGCCGCCGTCTTCGAGATGGTCGGCGAGGTGAAGGTCGGCCTTGTGCGAGAACGCCGGAAGAGGGCGCGCGCCCGGGTATGCATCGACGACAAGCAGGTGAACCGTATTGGAACCCAGGTCGAGCACCCCAAGTCGCATACGTCGACGCTACTAATCCCGGGACCCGCCGGCCTAACCGGTCCGGCCAAAGGCCCCGGAGTCGCCCCCGGCACCGGTGCGGTCCGAGCTGGGCCTGGGCTAAGTTGTACTGGCCATGGACGTAGGTGACGGTGACACGAAAGACCTGACGGCGGCGCGCAACGGCGATGTGTCCTACTGGTGGCGGGCCCGGGGTGGCTTTCCGCCGCGACGGCCTTCTCTGCCGGGACCGGCCAGCGCCGACGTGTGCATCGTCGGTGCCGGGTTTACCGGGCTGTGGACGGCCTACTACCTGAAGCAGGCGGAGCCATCGCTGCGGATCGTCGTCCTGGAGGCGGCATTCGCCGGTTTCGGCGCGTCCGGCCGGAATGGCGGCTGGCTGACGAGTGCGCTGCCCGGATCGCGCGAGCGTTACGCGCGCGGCCCGGGCGGCCGGGACGCCGTGCTCAACCTGCAGCGCCAGCTCCGCGAGACGGTGGACGAGGTCGCGCGGGTCTGTGCCGCGGAGGGCGTCGACGCCGATCTGGTCAAGGGCGGCGAACTGGCGGTCGCGACGACCCCCGCCCAGCAGGAGCGGCTGCGGGCCGAGCTGGCGGCCGACCGGGACTGGGGCCTGGGTGAGGAAGACGTCCGCTACCTCGGGCCGGCCGAGCTAGCCGGACGCGTCCGCATCGACGGCGGCCTCGGCGCGCTCTACTCCCCGCACTGTGCGCGTATCCAGCCCGCCAAGCTGGTCATGGGTCTCGCCCAGGCGGTCGAGCGCGCCGGCGTCGAGATCTACGAGGCGACCCCGGTGACCCGGATCGCCCCGCGCCCCGCGGCGGGAAGGGCATCGGCTGGGATGGACCGTGCACGTCCGGCCATGGCCCGGGCGTGCACGGTATTCGGCGACGTCACGGCGCGGTTTGTGCTGCGGGCCACGGAGGGCTTCACCGCCCGCCTGCCCGGTCAGCGCCGCACGCTGCTGCCGATGAACAGCTCCATGATCGTGACGGAGCCACTGGATGACGGCGCGTGGCGGGAGACCGGCTGGGCCGGGTACGAGACCATCGGCGACAGCGCGCACGTGTACATGTACGCCCAGCGGACCGCCGACGGCCGGATCGCGATCGGCGGGCGCGGCGTCCCCTACCGGTTCGCGTCCGGCGTCGACCACCGGGGCGTGACCCAGCCCGCGGCCATCGACACCCTGGGGCAGGTCCTGCGGGCGCTGTTCCCGGCCGCGGCCCGGGCCCGCATCGATCACGCCTGGTGCGGCGTCCTCGGCGTGCCCCGCGACTGGTGCGCGACGGTCACGGCGGATCCGGCATCCGGGCTGGGCTGGGCCGGGGGGTACACCGGCCACGGGGTCGCGGCCTCCAACCTGGCCGGGCACACGCTGGCCGACCTGGTCGCAGGACGTACCACCGACCGGACCGTGCTGCCCTGGGTGGGCCACCGCACCCACCGCTGGGAACCGGAACCACTGCGCTGGGCCGGGGTCCGCAGCCTCTACGCGCTGTACCGGGCGGCTGACCACGCTGAGGGAGGCGGCTCCGCGCGGACGTCCCCGCTGGGGCGGATCGGAGACCGGATCTCGGGTATCCCGTGACGGCGCCCGCGGCCCGGCTCACGGCCAGCCCAGGCTCGTCTCGGCCGCTCTCATCTCGCGATCCAGCTCCGCTGGATCCGCGGCCCCGACATAGTGCCCGGGAAGCGCGGTGAACAGCGGGAAAGCCCAGAACATCTGGCTGTACGTGCCGTACATGATCATCCAGTCGGGGTGCCGCCGCCTGAGGTTTTCGACCATCTGCCGGTACTGCCGGGCGGCGTCACCATGGTCCCCATCGGTCACGGCCATCCGCCCCCTCTGCCCGCAGATCCGGCGGTGCCCGCCGTGGCCGCGATCATGCTACGGCTTCACCCTGGGGAAGGCCAGATTCACGTTCGGGTGCGGCGGGTTCGGCGCGCCGGTGCCGCTGGCCGAACCGGCCTCGGCCCTGGACTCCGTGCTGGCCGCATCCGGCCGGGATCCACGGTGGACACCCGTGGCCTGACCGAGCCTGGCGGTCACATCTGGGTTCCGTCCCTGGGCGGACGGTCCCCGACCGCGTCCGCGATCGCCCGGAGTCCCGGATGGGTGGCAAGGTCCTCGAGGAACACCGGCTTGCCGTCTTCGTCAGACAGCGGGATCCGCCAGTTCGGGTATTCATCCATCGTGCCAGGGACGTTCTGCGGTTGCCGCTGACCCACCGCGTCGGGCAGCGATACCCCGATCAGAACGGACGGCGTCCGGGCCAGATAGGCGTACAGGGCGACCACCTGATCGGTGAGAGAGGGATCTCCGTCCGGCGGGAGCAGACCCTCCTCCGCCAGGGCGGCCCGCCACGCCAACCGTGTCGCTTCGGCGTCGGCCCGTTCGTCTTCCACGGAACGGGCCAGCACCCCCAGATCGGCCCGGAGCCCGACGTGCTCGCCGGTCAGGAAGGCAGCAGCCGGCGGCATATCGTGCGTGCCAATGGTGGCCAGGCTGTTGCGCCGCCAGTCCCCCGGCGGCAGCGGCGTCCCGTCGCCGCGGCGCTCGAACCAGAGCATGGACGTGCCGAGAACGCCATGGGCGGCCAGGTAGTCCCGGATCCACGGGTCGACGGTGCCGAGGTCCTCGCCGATCGCCAGCACACGGGCCGCGGTCGCCGCGCGCGCCAGGACTCCCACCGTCCCCGCGTGGTCGTAACGGACGTAGGTTCCCCGGTCCGGGGTCATGCCCGGGGGCACCCACCACAGCCGGCACAGGCCCATCACGTGATCTATCCGGAGTGCCCCGCCGTGGCGTACCGCGGCCGTGATCAGGTCGGCGAGCGGCTGGTATCGCCGTTCGGCCAGCCGCTCGGGATGCCACGGCTGCGACCCCCAGTCCTGGCCGTTCTGGTTGAACTCGTCGGGCGGCGCGCCGACGAGCACACCCGGGACGAACAGATCCTGATCGGACCAGGCGTCCGCACCGCCTGGGTGCGCGCCGACCGCCAGATCCTGGATGAGCCCGATACCCATGCCGGCTTCTCGCGCCGGCATTCTGCGCCGCGGCCAGCTGACCGTCGGCGAGCCATTGCAGCCAGGCATGGAAGTCAGCCTCCCGGGCCAGCCGGCCGAGTTCCATAGCGACCGCATCCGAGGCGGGCCGGGCCAGCGCGGCGGGCCACGCCCGCCAGTCCGCGCCGTAAATCTCGGCCAGCACGCACCACGTGGCCCATTCCGTCAGCGCCTGGCCCTCACGCTCACGGTAGGCGTCGTACTCGGCGGCTCGCCGCGGGCTCATCGGTACCTGGTGCAGGATCTTCAGCGCGGCCCGCTTCGCAGCCCAGACCGCGTCCCGGTCCAGCAGGGATCCGGCTTCGTTCGCGGCCCTCAGCGGTCTGGCGAGCGCCGCGAGATGACTGCGCTCCCGGTCGTCGAGGGCGGAATACTCCGCGATGTCCTCGATCCTCAGATAGAGCGGGCTGATGAACCGCCTGCTCATCGGCAGGTACGGGGATGTGCTCACCGGGGGCACCGGCTCGGCGGCGTGCAGCGGGTTGATCAGGATGAACCCGGCGCCCAGCTCACGTGCGCCCCAGGACGCCAGGTCAGCCAGGTCACGGAAGTCACCGTGCCCCCAGGACGCACGGGAACGGACCGCGTAGAGCTGGATGGCCAGACCCCAGGACCGGCCCTCCGGGACCGGCGCGGCCAGGTCGGCCAGGTCCGGGCCGGCCGCTGGCAACGGCACCGCCGGGGGATCGCCGAGAGCGGCGAGGATCGCCTCGATCGTTTCGGCCGACACCGTGACCTCGTGGCCCGGCGACGAATAGTAGGACGTCGCCACTCCCCTGGCCTCGGCGGCGCGCATCAGTTCCGGCGAATTCATGGCTCCCATCGTTGCAGGCCTGGGGAATCCTCGCCGCATGCCGGGTCCGCATCTGCCACGATTCCCTGGGATGTGGGGAGTTTTTGCCTGCTAACCGGCGAGGAGGTCCACCTCCGCCTGGTAAAGCAGGCCGGATCGATCCCGGTGGAAGTGTGGAAGTGAGGTGGCCGTCGAGTTCCAGGCTGAGCACCCCGTGCAGGCGAGTCCAGGCCAGTAAAATTTTTAGTAATAGGCTCTAGCCCAATCAGCAGCGGTTTCGTAAGCGATTGGCACGCCGGGCAAGGCCGCCCTGCGTGTCGGTCATTTCGAATGCGGGCAAGGCCTGTGATACTTTGCGGCATTGCTGCTCAGAGCTTTCGCAGCGGACCCTCGGATCTGATCACCAGCGCGGGCCCGGAGGGGGCCCCGCAGTGATCGGACCAGAACGTCCTGACTCAGAAGTTCCGGAAGGCCTGCCATGAACTCTGCGTGCGTCGTCAGTGACTGACCTCCATGGGCCCGCGCCCGCCCCCCGGATGACCTGGCTGGACCAGCTGCTGCAGCGGTGGCGGCTCCGGATGGCGCTGGGCGAGCTGCCGCCGGCCCCCCGGCTGCTGGACATCGGGACATACGACGGGACGGTGTTCCGTCTCAGCGGGGCGACCGGGGTCGGCATCGACCCGGAGCTGATCGAGGCGCCCGCACCGCCCGGAGTGACGCTGGTGAAGGGGTTCTTCCCCGTCGACCTGCCGACGCTCGCGGACGGGACGTTCGACGCGGCCACCGCGCTGGCCGTTGTCGAGCACATACCTGAGCCCGACCTGGCGACCTGGGCCAAGGTGCTGGCTCAGCTGATGGCCCCGAAGGGCCGCCTGATCATCACGGTACCGGCGCCGACGGTGGACATGATCCTGCACGTTCTCATACGACTGCGCCTGATCGCCGGCATCGAGGCCCACCAGCACCACGGATTCCGGCCAGCCGACCTGGACAATATCTTCGCCGCGCCGTTGTGGCGGCGGCACAAGCACCGCAGATTTCAGCTTGGCCTCAACCACCTTTACGTCTTCGAGCGCATGGCTAACTGAGGTCAGATCCCCGCCGGCTCGACGAGCGACGCCGAGGGGTCAAGCTGTACTGTCGCCGCGCGCAGCAGGGTGACCAGCGGCGTGCAGCGCGACTACGGCACCGAGATCGCCACCCGGCTCGCTCGCGACCTGGTGGTGCCGCTGCACCGCGACGGGGCCAGGCGCAGTTCATCGAGACGCCGATGCCGGCGCTGGACGACGCCAGCTTGTTCGCCGGCACCGTGGCCTGGCTGCAGGCGCACCTGGACGAGACGGTGACCGTCCGGGACCTGGCCGCGCGCGCCGCGATGAGCCCGCGTACGTTCGCCCGGCGGTTCCTGGCCAGTACCGGTGCGACCCCATATCAATGGATCGTCCGGGAACGTGTCCGCCTCGCCCAGCGTCTGCTGGAAACCAGCGATCTGCCGGTGGAGGCCGTCGCGCGCAAGAGCGGCTTCGGCACGGCCGGCAATCTGCGCACGCACTTCGGGCGTGTGCTGCGGACGAGCCCGCAGGCCTACCGGCATACCTTCAGGACCCGCCGGGCAGGGTAAGGGTCAGCCGCGTGCCCTGCCCCGGCTCGCTGCTGGCGGTCAGCCGGCCGCCGTGCGCCCGGGTCAGCTCGGCCGCGATGGTCAGGCCGATCCCGCTGCCGGAGATCTGGGCCGCCCGGCGGCCACGCCAGAACCGGTCGAAGATGTGCGGCAGGTCCTCGGCCGGGATGCCGGCGCCGGTGTCGCTGACCTGCAGCACCGCGTCCGGGCCGGCCTGCCGGGTGACGATAGTGACACGACCGCCGGGCGGGGTGAACTTCAGCGCGTTCGTGAGCAGGTTGGTGATCACCTGGTGCAGCCAATGCGGGTCGGCCAGAACCGGTGCCGTGGATAGCTGCCGGGTCAGGGCGATGCCGGCCGCCTCGAAGCGCCGCGCCAGGCTGTCCGCGGCACTGGCCGCCAGATCGGCCAGGTCGCTGCGCCGCAGGGTCAGGTGCAGGGCGGCGGCATCCGCCGCGGCCAGTGTCTGCAGGTCGCTGACCATGCGCGCCAGGCGCAGCACCTCATCGCGCAGCGACGACAGCTCATCCGGCGTGGGCTCCGCCACCCCGTCCAGCAACGCCTCGTGGCCCGCCTGCAGCACCGCGATCGGGGTGCGCAGCTCGTGGGCGACGTCCGCGACCAGGTCCCGGCGGAGCTGCTCCTGCCGGTCCATCGTGCGGGCCATCTGGTCGAAGGCGGTGGCCAGCTCGCGCAACTCGCCGGGGGCGCGGATCTCACCCGCGCGGACCGTGCGGTCGCCGCCCGCCATCGCCCGCGTCACCGCGATGAGCCGGGTGACCGGACGGGTGATCCGCCGGGCCACGGCGAGCCCGGTCAGCAGGGCCAGCAGGGCTGCGAGGCCGGCCTGCGCCCGCGATGGCCCGGAGCAGGGCGGTCTGCAGCACCCGGTCGGCCGCGCCCAGGCCGGAGCCGGTGAAATGGAGCAGGGCCAGGCCGGCCCGCTGGCCCACGACCACGATCGGGGCGCTCGACTGCGGGCCGCGGGCCGTGCCGAAACGGGGCGAGGATGCGACCGTGTGACCGGCCTGGTCCCGTATCTGAACGTCCGCGCCGATGCGCGCGGCCAGATCAAGCACCGGGGAAAGGTCGGCGGATGCCCAGCTCCCGTCGCGGTTCCAGGCCGCCCCGGCGGCCACCGCGACCGCACTGGTCAGTTCCGTACGCTGCCGGCTCGGCCAGGTCCGAGACGTCCGCGGCGCTGAACGCCGCGGTCAGCGCGGCGAGCAATGCAACCGCAGCCAGCGCGACCGCCAGGAACGCCAGGGCGAGCCGCAGGCCGAGCGTGTCGCCAGGGCCCGCAGCGCCCGGAAGGCCCGGAAGGCCCGGCGGGTCCGGCGGGTCCGGCGAATCCCCTGTGCGAGCCGTGTCAGTCATCGCGGGGCAGGCCCAGCCGGTAACCGCCGCCGAGGACAGTCTGCACGATCTGGGGCTGACCCGGATCGCTCTCGACCTTTCGGCGCAGGTTTTTCACGTGCGAGTCGACGGTGCGCTCGTACCCTTCGAACTCATATCCACGGACCCGGTTGATCAGCTCGAACCGCGAATAGACCCGGCCCGGCACGGTAGCCAGTGCCACCAGGACACCCCATTCGGTCGGCGTGAGGCTGACGGTCCCGCCACGCACCGTGACCAGGCGCTGCGGCTCGTCGATCACCAGCGCACCGCCTCCGTAACTGGTCACGCCCTGGTCAGCGGCCAGTCCGCCGCGGCGCAGGATCGCCTGGACCCGCAGGACCAGTTCGCGCGGGCTGAACGGCTTGGTCACGTAGTCATCGGCGCCCAGTTCCAGGCCCCGGATGCGGTCTTCCTCCGCGCTCTTGGCCGTCAGCATCAGGATCGGCGTGGCCGCCGCGGCCCGGAGCTCGCGGGCCACGGTCTCGCCGGGCACGTCCGGCAGCCCGAGGTCCAGAACGACCAGGTCCGGTGCGGCCTCTGCCGCCATGGTGATCGCCTCGGCGCCGGACCCGGTCGACAGCACGGTGAATCCGGCCCGCTCGAGATAGGACCGGACGAAGTCCCGAAGCTTGCGCTCATCCTCGACGATCAGCACCGTCGCCACGGTCCCTCACCTGCTCTCGCTTCGTGCCGTACCCGGCCGGCCCGGGCGTCTCCATGGTCGCCGCCACGGCCCCGGCCCGCCAGTAAGCCGGCGCGGCCGTGTCGGCGTGCTCCAGCATCTCCACACCGCCACCACATCAATTCCACCGGCCGGTCATCCCCGCTGTATGCACTGACCAGGACAGACAAGCAGGCAGTACGCAGGCAGTGAGGGCGGGTTCGGATGACCAGTATCGACCTGATCGCGGTCGGACCGTGGATCTTGTTCGGTGTGGTCCTCTATCGCCGTCTGCATCCGGCTGCTGTGCTCTCGCCGCGCAGTACCGCGGCATCCACCGACCGGCCAGCAACCGGCCGGCCTCCCGACGCGCAGGAAGCACAATGCACCGAGAACAACTCAGCAACCCGGCGGCGGTAGCACCCGCGCCGGTCGCCGCCACGTTCCCCGCACTGGCGGGCGCTCCTGGAGGCCCGCTGGCAGGCCCGGCTGCACGAGATCACCCAACTGTCGCTGGCGTATCACGCGGCAGGCGCCCCGGATGGCGACGGCGCGGCGAGCCAGCGCGAGATGGAGCGACTGCTCCGCAGGACCGTCGTGGCCCGCCGGAAACTGGCCGACGTTGAAGAGGCGCTGGCCCGGCTCACCGCAGGTGGCTTCGGCCGCTGCGAGCAGTGCGGAGCCGCCATCCCGGCCGGGCTGCTGACCGCCGTACCCGAGACCCGGTATTGTCCGGGCTGCGCCGAACCGGCTATCCCGCGGTCATCCTCCGCAGCCGGATGCCGCCCTGCGGCGCGATGACCTGGGCCTGGGCGGTAACGCTCGCGATCTTCGCCACGCTCATCGCGGTGGATCTGATCGCCACCCGGAAGCCGGGCCGTGACGGCATGCGCGCCGCCGCGGTGCTGAGCGGACTGTGGGTCGCGGCCGGGCTCGCCTTCGGCGGGTTTCTGTGGCTGTGGCGGGGCCAGGCCACCGCCGGGGAGTATTTCGCCAGCTACCTGCTGGAGAAAGCGCTCAGCGTCGACAACATCTTTGTCTTCGTGCTGCTGTTTGCCTCGCTCGCGGTCCCGGCCGCGCTGCAGCGCCGGGTGCTCTACCTCGGGGTGGTGGGCGCGCTCGTGCTCCGGGGCGGCTTCATTGCCGCCGGCGGTGCGCTCATTGAGCATCTGAGCTGGATCTTCTACGCCTTCGGCGCGCTGGTCCTGCTGGCCGGGGTACGAATGTTCCGCGCGGGCGATGCCGTCGCCCCGCGGGAGAACCTCGTCGTGCGCGGCCTGCGCCGCGTCCTGCCGATCAGCGACGGATACGATGGCGGCCGGTTCCTCACCCGGTCGGGCGGCCAGATCATGGCCACGCCGTTGCTGGTGGCCCTCGTGGCCATCGAAGTGACCGACGTGGTGTTCGCGCTGGACTCGATCCCGGCGGTCTTCGGCGTGACCCGGGACCTGTTCGTCGTGTTCACCTCCAACGCTTTCGCGGTGCTCGGCCTGCGCGCGCTTTACTTCCTGCTCGCCGGCTCTATCGAGCGGTTTTGCTACCTCAGGCAGGGCCTCGCCGTGCTGCTGGCGTTCATCGGCACCAAGATGCTCCTCTCGCCCTTCATCCACCTGCCGGTCACGCTCAGCCTCGCCGTGATCGCCGTCGTCGTCGGCACGGCCGTCACGGCCAGCCTGTGGCGCGATCGTGCCCGGACGCGCCAGATGGACCAGATGGACCGGATAGAGCGGATAGAGCAAGAGCGGATAGACCGGCCGAACGAGCCGGT
Source organism: uncultured Actinomycetes bacterium (assembly GCA_963809975.1). Lineage (GTDB taxonomy): Bacteria > Actinomycetota > Actinomycetes > Streptosporangiales > Streptosporangiaceae > Bog-532. The sequence continues at coordinate 46,795 of CAWELT010000027.1, read as the reverse complement.
GCGCGAGTGAGCGCGCTGACGAGCCTGCATACCGGGTCCGCACTCTCGTACGCCATCGCGGTCGTCCTGCCCGCGCTGGACGCGATCTTCCCGTTGGTGCCCAGCGAGACGGTCATCATCGCGCTCGGCGTCGCCACCGCGGGAAGCGCCGATCCCCGGCTCGGCCTCCTGGTGGCCTGTGCGGCGGCCGGCGCGTTTCTCGGCGACAACCTCAGCTATTTCCTCGGCCGGCGGTTCGGGCCCCTCGTGGAGCGCAGGTTCTTCGCCACCGGAAAGGGCGCGCGGCAGCGCGCCTGGGCCGAGCGGTCACTGGACCGGTTCGGGATGCAGCTCATCGTCGTCTGCCGCTTCATTCCCGGCGGCCGGACCGCCGTCACCCTGAGCTGCGGCCTGATCGGCTATTCGCGCCGGCGGTTCATCCTCGCGACCGCGGTGGCCGCCATTATCTGGGCTCTCTACTCGTTCTTCATTGGCCGCCTGGGCGGTGCCGCCTTCGAGGGCAAGCCCTGGGCCGGGTTTCTCGTTTCGCTGGGCGCCACGCTCGTCATCAGCGGCCTGATCGAAGGGGCCCGGCGGCTCCGGCGGGCTCACCGCCGGGCCGGCGGATCAGGTGGTCTTCCCGCTGAGCAGGCCGACACCGGGCAGGCCGATACCGGGCAGGCTGATACCGGGCAGGCTGATACCGGGCAGGCTGATACCGGGCAGGCCCGTAACGAGCAGGCCCGCCAGGCGGGCACGACCCCGGTGGCGCACGAGAGGTGATCCTGGCTCGCCCTCCCGGCTCTGGCCGGTCCAATCGCCCGGCGTTTTACGGCACCCAATACCCCAATACTTCTCGCTGCCCCTTTTCCCCGGAATGACGCGATCGTGGGATTAGCCGGAGGCCTTGCCGGGCCGCCCGTTACGGCAACGTCTTTACGCACGCGGCCATCACGAGAAGCGGCAGCCAGGTGAGACAAATTAACGACTTTCCGCACCCGCATTCGTGACTTTCGGCCCCTTTTCTGACGATCCGTTGCCAGGCCGACGGACGGCCTTATACCTTGCACGGGAACACAGGTACCAAGGGGGGAGCCTTCGTGCGTGGGCAGCGCTGGACGGCGCGCCGGACCCGGTGCGGCGCGGCCCGCGTGCCCCGGGTGGCGCGGATTCCGCCGGATCAGTTGCCGGAAAGGTCTCCTGTCCGGCCATCGCGACGGCCGGCGATGCCGCGGCGCCCAGCGGCCACGATCTTGGTGCACGGTGTCCCGGGCGATACGGTGCGGGAATGGAGTGCGCGCGAAGGCGCTCACGGCACGAAAGGCGATGTACGGCATGACCTCGGACCGTCCGGCCGCAGAGCTGACGGATTCCGCCGCGTGCCGAGGTTCATTGGCCGGTCCGGGTGGGGGCGATGCCCGCCCGGGCCGACGAGTTCAGCCCGCGCCCCGAGTCCGCGCCCGGCCTGGGGACGGCGCTGGTTCCCGGCGCCACCGTCGCGCTGGTACCCGGCGGGCGTGGCGGCCCCGCCGGCCCTGCCCTCCCGGACTGGCTGAGACTGTCCGGCAAGACACAGCTCGCCGTCGCCGCCGCCGAGTCGCTGTGGCAGTCCCGGAACGTCGAGTTGCTCGTCTGGGCGGTCGCCACGAGCCGGACGTCGGTGCTGGCCGCCTACGGCGAGGCGGCCGCCGCTATCTCGGGGACCATTCCGGCCGGGAACGCCGAATCGGTCGCGGCCCGCTTCGTCGGCTGGCTCAACGAGACCGGCAGGGCCTGGCTCGTCGTGCTCGATGATCTGTCCAGCACGGCGGATCTGCGCGGGCTCTGGCCGAACGGCCCGGCGGGCCGGGTCCTGGTCACGACCGCTGACTCGGCGGCCGTGCCGGGCGGGACGCAGACTCTGCCGGTCGGTCTGTTCAGCCACCGGGAGGCCCTCAACTACCTGATGGGCCGTCTCAGCGCTGACCCCGACCGGCGTCTCGGCGCGATCGACCTGGTCAAGGACCTGTGCTGCGAGCCGATGGCACTGGCCCAGGCCTGCGCGGTGATCACGAGCTCGGCATGGACGTGCCGCGATTACCAGGATGCGTTCGTCCGCAGGCGGGAGCAGATGACGGACCCGTCCACCGGTCCGCTGCCGGCCGCCGCCGTCACCTGGACATTCTGTTTCGAGCAGGCCGACTGGCTGTCACCGGAGTTGGCCGCTCAGTCCCTGCTGGCGCTGATCGCGCTCCTGGATGGCCATGGCATTCCCGCCGTGGTCCTGTCGGCCCCCGGCGGCCTGTGGCTACCTGGCGGGTCACCGCCCCGGCAGCCGGCCGGACCAGGAGAGCGCCGGCCGGGCCCTGCTCGTGCTGGAACGGGCCGGACTGCTGACCATCGACCGGACGACGGCGCCCCCGATGGTCCGGATGAGCCCGGTGCTGCAGTGCCGCGCTGCGGACCATGATGCCGGAGGGGATGCTGGAGCATGCCGCACGATCAGCCGCCGACGCGCTGGCCGAGGCATGGCCGGAGGAAGAACAGCCCGGATGGCTCACGGAGAGCTTCCGCTCCTGCACCGCCAGCCTCTCGCAGGCCGCCGGGGACCTGCTGTGGGCGGGCGGCTGCCATCCGGTCCTCCAGCGGGCCGGGCAGAGCCTGGATAACGCGCGGCTGACCGGCCCGGCCGCCGATTACTGGCACGACCTCGCCTCGGTCAGTGAACGGCTCCTCGGCGCCGACCATCCGCACACCATGGCCGCTGTGCAGCGGCTGACCGGCGCCTACCTGGCGGCGGGGCGCACCGCAGACGCCGTCCGGTGGGTCCAGTGGGTGGTGGACCGCCGGGCCCGTACCCTCGGTTCTGACCATCGCGACGTGCTCGCGGCCCGGCGGGACCTCGGGCACGCCCTCGTCGCCGCGGGCCAGCTCCCGGACGCGGTCACCGTGCTGGACCAGGTGGCCGACGACTACGAGCGCCTGTACGGGCCGGACCATATAGACACCCTCGGTGCGCGTGATGAGCTCGCCGCCGCCTACCTGGCCGTGGGCCGTCCGGCGGAAGCGGCCGGCCTGTACCGGCGCACCCTGGCCGGCCGCGAGCGGGTACAGGGCCCCCGGCATCCGCAGACCCTGACGACACGCCAGGGCCTGGGCGACGCCTCGCAGGCCGACGGCCGCCCGAAGGACGCGATATCGGCGTATAAGAAGGTCCTGGCCGGGCGTCAACGTGCCCTCGGGCCCGATCACCTGGATACCCTCGCCATCCACGGCAAGCTGGGCTCGAGTTATCACACGGCCGGCAAGATGGCCTCCGCGGTGCACTCCTACGAGCAGGCCCGGTCGGGCTATGAGCGGGTGCTGGGCGCTGATCATCCGGATACCCTGAACATCCGCGTGCGCCTGGCCCTCGCCTACTACGACGTAGGCCGGCTGGGCGACGCGAGAACGCTGCTGCGCGACACCGCGGAGCGCTGCGAGCGGGTACTGCCGCCGGGCGACCGGCTGACCAGCCAGGCGCAGGCCAGCCTGGCCGACATCGGCGCCGAATTAAAGCCGGCCCGGGCTCGTTCCCCGCGGTACGGGCCTGCTACCCGGGCCAGCCCTGTCCCGCTGCCTGAGCCCCCTGGCTGAGCCCACTGCCCGAGCCCACTGCCCTGAGCGGAGGAAGCGAATGCCGGCGGTCACCAGGGACGACACGGGCGGCGTCACGGCCGCTGTCACGCGCCGCTGGCGGGCGATTGACCCTCTTCTGCCGGCACCCAGCGCCCCGTCCGGGGGATGCGGCGCCGAGCTGTCCGTCACGGGCCCGGACGGCCAGCCGGCCGCCATCGGCTTCTGCGAGCACTGGCACGAGGACCCCGGCTCGATGGAGCTGACCTGGGGTGCGGCCAGCAGGTTCCGCCTGACCGCGCACACGGCCGGCCCCGACGTCGCCGGAGCGCTGGACGAGCTGCTGGCCCGGTGGCAGGCTCATCTGGCCTCCGTGCCTGAGGCCGGAGCCGGCGACACGGCGGCCGCCGTCATGTGGCCCAGCCGTGACATTGACGGCCCGCTGCCGCTGCTGCGGCACGGGCTGGCCCCGCGCGCGGTGATCGCCGCGCGGCCGGCCGGACGGGCCACCGGACCGGCGGCAGCGGTCCCTGAAGGGCCGGGCGCTCCGGGCCCGGCGGGCCCGGCGTCCCTCCTGCGGCCGGGCATCCGGATCAGGCGGGCCGGGCCGGCCGACATCGACGCGGTCGTTGGCCTGGGCATGGCGACGATCCGGTTCGACGCCCATTTCGGCACCGTGATCGAGCGGCCGTGGTCGGCGGAAGCCCTGCGGCGGGACACTTCGGCGCTTTTCGCCGAGCCGGGCGCGTGGACGTGGCTCGCCGAAGACGATGGCCACCCGGTTGCGATGCTGTACGCCGAGTCGCCGCCGCCGCCAGCTGGATCGCGCCGATGACCGGCGCCTCTCCCGTGGCCTACCTGGAGCTGATGTACGTCCAGCCGGATGACCGCGGTCAGGGCGCAGGCCCGGCCCTGGCCCGGCAGCTGCACCAGGAGGCCGACGCGGCCGGCGTGGCGGTCACGCTGCTGCATTATGAGCAGGTCAACCCGCTGTCCGGGCCGTTCTGGAGCCGACAGGGCTACCGGCCCCTGTGGACCTCATGGGAGGCCAGGCCGGCCCGGATGCTCCGCTGACGGCCGCCGCCGCGCACGGGTCACGCCCGGCCGGAAGGTCCCGCTGCGGGCCAGCCGTCTCCGCACCGCTGGCCGGCCCGCTGCGGGCGGGACGCCTCAGTGCCGCTGACCGGGCGCGCTCTCGCGCTGAATCTGGAAGAACGACGACTGGAGCACCGTGCGCGCGATCACCAGCAGAACCAGGCCGGCGATGATGATGCCGGCCAGCGACCACAGCTCCGCCGCGGGCGCGGCCAGCAGCGACTTGACCAGGATCCAGCCGAGGAACCCGGCCGCGGCGAGCGGGAGCACCCCCAGCGCCACGGCGTCCCACACGTTCGCGGTCAGGCGGCGCCGGTAGTAGACGATCAGGGTCACCGCCGTGAGGATGTAGAAGATCGAGAACAGCAGGCCGGTGACGTCGATCACGTCGGTGAACGCGTTCTGGACCGAGGTGGCCAGGTAGTAGATCGTGCTGAGCACCGCGATGAGCACGCCCACGATGATGCTGGCCGAGACGGGGGTGGAGAACCGCCGGGACACGTTGGCGAGGAACTGGGGCAGGACGCGGTAGCTGGCCATCCCGTACACGATCCGCGAGGTGAGCACGATACCGGTGCCGGTGGTGGCGATGACCGACAGCGCGATGGACAGGGCCATGACCTTGGCCCAGAAGCCGCCGCCCAGCGCGTTGGCCACGTCGACAAGTGCGGTGCCGTTCGCCGCGGAGGCCGCGAGCTTGGACGGCGACAGCACGCCCTGGAAGCCGACCTGGGCCAGCGTGTACATGATCGCCAGCAGGCCGACGGCCCACATGGCGGCCCGGCCGGGGTTCACCCGCCGGTGCTTCACCTCTTCGTTGACGTACAGGGTGCCGTCCCAGCCACCGTAGACGAACACCGCGACCAGGAAGCCCGCGACCGCGCTGCCCTTGCCGCCGATGCCGCTGGGGCTCAGCCACGCGGTGGAGAAATGGACGACACCGGGATGGTCGCTCGCCACATAGATAAGACCCGCAATGGCCAGCCCGATCAGGATCAGGTACTCGACCGCCGCCATGCTGACCTGGACTCGCGCGGTCATCCGGATGCCGACGACGGCGATGACCAGCATGATGAGGACCATGAGGACGCCGATCAGAACGTAGGCCGTGGTACTAGTCGAGCTGGAGCCGAAGACGGCCAGCACCGAGGGCCCGAGCAGCAGAACCTCGGCGACTGTCCCGATGATGTACGCGGCCACCATCAGCCAGCCGGTCAGGAAGCCGAGATACGGGTTGATCGCCCGGCCCACCCACTCAAAGGACGCACCGCAGTTGGCGTTCCACAGATTCAGCCGCCGGTAGGAGTTGGCGATGATCAGCATGGGGATCGCGGTCAGGATGAGGACCGGACCGCTGCCGTACGCGGTCGCCACGGCCAGGGCGGCGAGTGACAGCCCGACCGTGGCGGCCGGCGCGGACGATGCCATGCCGATGACCGTGTCCTGCGCGACACCGATCGCGTCAGGCTCGAGCCGGGCTGCGTGCGACCGCGGCGGGTCGGTCACAGCGGCCGAAGAGTGATCCGCCATCTGTTCTCCTATTCAGCTCGGCCCGATGCCGCCCGCCGGTCGGGCGAAGGCCTTAGTTAATTCAGGAAGAGGCCCGTGCGCGCGCGCACATGGTCAGCGGCCCGCTTGCGCACCGCGGGCCCAGCCGGGCCGGCTCCGTACGCACGCCGGCCGCCGCTGGCCGCCGCAGGTCACTGGTCACTGGTCACTGGTCACTGGTCACTCGCGTGATCATAGCGGTCATATCGTGTCAGATGGCATTCTGTCCAAAAATTCCCGACTTGTTTGCAGGTATCACCAAGTCCCATTCATGACAACGATGTATTGCGGATTGGCATTCATTCGCGTGCCCCGGCTCCCGGCGAGCATCCCCCGGCGGAAAGGCGGCATTACGCCCCGCCGTGATAGGTGTGAAGTCCCGGTAAAGGCGATGCTCCAGGAGGCAGGGCGGCTCCTTTGTTTAGCGCCGGGACCCGGCACCCTGGTCGAGCACCGCCCCGCTGCACAGGCGGGCTGACCCAGCCGCGGATCAGGCTGGCGTACCGGCCCGGCAGCGACAGGCAGGTACGGACCCGCAGACGACGGCGCCCCAGGGCGGTCTGGCTGGCTCGCACGTCCCCATGGTCCCAGCGGTCCCGGCGGCACGGGACCTTGGCCGCAGCCATCGCGTGCCATAGACCCTGCTGGTCGGCTCACGGCCAGTGAATCCTTAACGGATGGCGTACGGACATCCGGCGGGCACCGCCCGCCAGCGTGGCGAGAGCGGGGGCGGCTCATCACCGTCCCCGGCGAGCCAGACCACTCCAGGCCGGGCGTGCTGCTGCCTGGCGAAACCGAGGTTCAAGGTGACGATCCCGCCGGGGGACGGCCAGGCGCGCCCCGTGGATCTGTGGCTGTGCGGGCACCACTATCGCGCTTCCCGTGTCACCCTGGTGCTCGCCAATGCACACGTCGAGGATCACGGGCGGCCGGCGTCACCGTCACAGTTACTATCCGCGGTCCGGCTCAGAGCTTGTAGCCCAGTTCCCGCAGCAAACGGTGCCGCACGGCCGCGTCGGCGTCCGTCTCCACGCCGACCGGGGGCAGGCCATCAATGACTCCGGCGATACCGCGGCCAGCACCGGCGGTAGCGACCAGAATTTCCACCGGGTTGGCCGTGGCGCAGAACACCGCGCACACCTCCGGCACGGCCTTGACCTGGTTCATGACGCTGACCGGGAACCCTCCCCGCAGCATGATCACGAAGGCATGACCGGCCCCGATCGCCTGCGTGTTCCGCACGGCGAGGCTGATCAGATCGGGCTCGTTGCCTGACCGGCGGACCAGCCGCGCTCCCGAGGCCTCGCAGAAGGCGATGCCGAACCGCAGGTGCGGGCTCACCCCGGCCAGCGTTTCGTGCAGGTCCTCCACCGTCTTGATGAAGTGAGCCTGGCCGACGATCACGTTCACGTCGTCGGGCTTCTGTATCGGGACCGTTTCGAACGAGATCGCCGTCGCTGCCATTGCCTACCTCATCGTGTCCGACCGCGCCACGGGAACGGCAAAACACTATCCCCCGGACCGGTCCTCCCGGGACCGCTCAAGGGTCGGTCCTGGTCACCGTGCTCAACCTGGATATCGGCCGGCGGATGTGGTGGCCCAGCAGACCGGCCCGCGGGCCGGCCCCGACCCGGTGACCTTGGCCGGGAACCCGCCACGGCCCTGACCGGGGCTGACCCGGCCGCCGCCGCGGCACAGGCTCATCAGCCGGTGCGCCTGTGCTGATGAGCCTGCCCGCCCGGTCACCCATATGCGCCGCTCAGGCATTTCGCGTAGTTGCTGGCCCCCCACCAGTCGACGATGACGACAGGCTCGTCGCCGACGACCCAGGCGTCGTGACCGGACGGCAGCGCTGTCACCTGGCCGGGAGTGGCGTCGAAGCTGTTACCGTCCGCCGTCTCGATCCGCAGCGTCCCGCTGACGTGGTACTGGAAGTGCGGCGCCTCGCACAGTTCCGTGGCGGCGAGCGGCTTGACGTCCTCGGACCAGCGCCAGCCCGGCTCGAGGACCAGCCGGCCGATGTCGCTGCCGCCGATGCGCAGGAGTTCGAGCCTGCCGCGGGTAAATTCGCGGACCTCGTCCGCCTTGGCGAAATCCTTCTGTTCTGCGGTTGCCATGTTCCTTCTCCCTCCGGATATCGGTGACGTGCCCCGGCGGCCGGGCCTGGGCCGGGCCGCCGGCGAGCCGCCTACTCGTCCCAGGCCTGCACCCCGGACTGGCGGGTGATCAGGCCGTCCTTCAGGTCCAGCATGGCGATGCACCGCACCTGAGCGCCGCTCGGGTACCGGCACGCCTGCACGAACGCGGCCCCGTCATCGCCGACCACGAGCCGCTCGATCGTGTGCGTCATGTCCCGGCCGCACACGTCGGCGAAGTACTCGCCGATCGCGTCCCGGCCGCGGACGATCTTCGGGTGGCCGGGCTGGTCGTTACGGTCGACGACCTGCAGTTCGGCGTCTTCGGCGTACAGGGCGAGCAGCGTCGCCGCGTCGCGCTCCTCGATACCGCGGCGCAGCGCCCCGGCATCGAACCTCTGGCTGGTCAGCTGGCTGTTACTCATTGGTATGCCTCCCTGGCGGGCTTGCTGAACTGATGCCGTGACGATGGCGCCTCCCCGTCAAGGCACCGTCAAAGCGCAGCTCAGCCCGCATCTGACCGGGGCTCGCGGGCAGGGCGCCGGCCTCTGCCGCAAGGGGATGCGCGCGCCTACAATGACCGCACCATGCTTGAGGTCCGGGTCATCGGCGAGCTGGATATCCGGCTGGACGGGATAACAGGTGAACTGCCGCCCAGCCGGCGGGTCCGTGCGCTCCTCGGCTGGCTGGCCCTCCACCCCGGGCGGCATTCGAGGTCCCGGCTCGCGGGGCTGTTCTGGCCCGATGTTCCGGAGACCAGCGCGCGGGCGAGCCTGCGCAGCGCGATCTGGGCGCTCCGCTCGGCCCTCGGGCCGGACTTCGCCGGTTACCTGGTCACGGATCGCGACACCGTGACGCTGGCCGGCGGGGACCTGCGCGTGGATCTGCATGAGGTCCGGCGGCTCATCGGGCGCGGTCAGCCCGGGGCGGCGCTCACCCTGTGCCGCGGGGACCTACTGCAGGAGCTTGATGACGACTGGCTCGTCGTGGCTCGCGACGAGCTGGCGGACGACATCGCAGCGGCCCTGCACGACGTGATGGTGCAGGCCGGCAAGGCGGGCGACCGGGCCACGGCGCTCGCCTGTTCCCGCCGCCGGGCGGCACTGCGCCCGCTGGACGAGGCCGCCGGATCTGACCTCATCCGGCTCCTCCTCGCCAGCGGTGATTCGGCGGCGGCCCTGGAATCGTTCGCCCAGCTGGAGCAGCGGCTGGCCGCCGAGCTGCACATCCCGGTGTCGGCGGAGACGACGGCGCTGGTCGCGCCGATCCGGAACGCGCCGGGGCGGTCCGGAACGGACGCGCCGCCGGGCGATCCGCCGGAACGGGGCGGGCCCGGCAGAACGCCGAGTCCTGGTCCGGGGCTCGTCGGGCGCGAAACCGACGTGGGCCGGCTCGCCCGCGCCTGGCAGGCCACGCGGTCAGGGAACGGGACAGCCGTCCTGCTGGAAGGCGAGGGCGGCATCGGCAAGACCCGCTTGGTGGAGGACCTTCAGGCCACCGCATGCGGGTCGGGTCCCGGTGCCGGCCCGCGCGGGCTCAGCGCCATCGCGGCGACCACGGCCGCCGGTCCCGGACAGGTGGCCCCATTCGCCCTCTGGACCGACGCGCTGAGCGAGCTGGCCGCCACGGCCGGCCTCCGCCCCCGGATGAGCCCTGGACCGCGGCCCTGGCCCGGATCGTCCCGGCCGCCGGCTACGGGCCCGGGACCGGCGGTGACGCGCGGCGCGGCGCCGATCCCCAGCTGGAGCGGACCCGGCTCTGCGAAGCAGTCGTGCAGTTCCTGGGCTGGGCGTCCCGCCGGGCGCCCCTGCTGCTGGCGTTCGAGGACCTCCATCTCGCCGATACCGCGAGCCTCGAGCTCATCGCCTACGCTGGCCGCCGGCTGAGCCGGCTGCCGGTGCTGTTCGTCCTCACCAGGCGGCGCATGCCCGCGCGGCAGGATCTGGACGCGGTCCTTACCGTCCTGCGCTCCCGCGGCGCACTGGCCGCCGAAATCCGCGTCGGGCCGCTGGCCGACGAGGCCACCCGGGTGCTCATCGAGGACACGGCCCGCCTGCCCGAGCCGGTCATCAGCCACATCATCCGTCTCGCCGCCGGCAGCCCGCTTCTCGCTGTCGAGACCGCCCGCGCCGCCGCGAGCGACCCAGCCGATCCCGGCTTCCTCTCGGGCCTCGGCGGCGCCGTCAGGATCGCCACCAGCAGGCTGTCGGTCCCGGCGCGCATATTCGCGGAGTTCACCGCCGCCGCCGGGCGCAGTCTCGACCCGGCCGAAGTCGCCGCGCTCCCGCTGCCCAACCCCGCTCGGGCGGTCGCCGAGGCTCTCGGTTCGGGACTGTTCCGGACCGACGACGGGCGGACCGGGTTCCGGCACGCCCTGCTGGCCGAAGCCGTGTACCAGGAAATACCCGAGGCGTCGCTCGTTCAGCTGCATGGCGCTCTTGCGCAGCTGCTCCGCAAGCGGGCCCAGCAGACCCGGGCCGGGCATCGCCGCCAGCGGGCCGCCGAGATCGCCCGCCACTTCAAGCGCGCCGGGCAGGACGAGCAGGCCGTCGCCTATCTCGTCACCGCCGCCCAGGACGCCCGCGGCGTCGCCGCGATGGCGCAGGCGGACAGCTTTCTCACCGAGGCCGTACGAATCGAGCCCGACGATCCCGAGATCCTGGTTGAGCTGGCCGAAGTCAAGGCGTTCCGCGGCCTGCTCAGCGACTCCGACCAGGCCTTCGACCGGGCTCTCGAGCTGATCGCCCCGCAGGACGCCGGGGCTCTGATCAGCGCCTGGCTCCGGCGCGGCCGGTGGCTGCGCGGGGGTGTGTGCCACCCACGTGAGTCGCGCCGTTCCTATCGCAGCGCCCTGGACGTGCTGGACCGGGATCCGGCGGCCGATCTGCCCGCCCGGGCGGAAGCCCTGGCGGGCATGGCGTGGGCCGAGGCGGTGGCGGGCGAGCCGGGTGCGGTCGAGGAACTGCTGGCAGAGGTCGACCGGCTCCTCGGCGGTGACCGCCCGGACGACCTGCTCACGCACGACATCGGGGTGGCCCGCGGGCACGCGCTGATCAGGGCGGCCCAGTTCACCGAGAGCTTCGGCCCGCTGATCGCGGCCAGCGCGGCGGCGGGCCGGGCCGGGCGCCCGGACATGGCCTACAGCTGTCTCAGCAACGCGGCCAGCGCGGCGGCGTGCGCCGGGGAGTTCGGCCGGGCGCTGGACTTCGCGGACCGTTGCCTGCCTCTCGTCGTCCCCAATGGCCTGCTCCGCCTCAGCGTGTACGCGCAGACGGCCCGCTCGGCCATCCTCCGGCGGCTGGAAAGGCTGGCAGAGGCGCGACAGGCCTGCGACGTGGCCGCCGGATACGCCGACCGTGCCGGGCAGCCTCAGCTCGAAGGTCTGGTACACCAGGAACGGGGGCTCATCGCCCTCGCCGCGTCCGACCCGCCCACCGCGATGACCGAGCTATCTGCGGCCCTCGATCTCGGGGCGCCGGTCAGCCGCGCTGCGACGCGGCTGCGGCTAGCCGAGGCGCAGGTCGCCGGCGGCCAGCCTGGCCGCGCCGCAGAGGAACTGCGGGAGGTCACCCTGGAGCCGGTGGGCCCGAGCGACTTTCCCGCCACGCTCGTCGCGCACATGAGCCGGATCCAGGGGCTGATCGCTTCCGCCCGGGGTGACCCCGGGCTGGCCGAGCGCCGCCTGAATGAATCCCTGGCGGCCTGGCAGCGCCTCGCGGGTAGACCAGACCGCCAGCAGGCCGGCGCCGGGTACGTCGCCTCCCTGATCGACCTCGGCCGGCCGCCCATCAGCTCACTCGCCGAACCCGCCCGCGAACTCGCGATCGTCCGGGCCGAGCTGTCCGCGCTCCGCGGCCGGCCGGCCCGGACGGCCACCGCGACCCGCGCGCGGCACGCACCCGAGGGATGAGACATGCACGAGTTCGATCAGAGCATCACCAGCCCGGCGGCGCCGGAAGAGGTATGGAAACTGCTCTATGACCCGGCCCGCTTCCCCGAATGGTGGGCCGGCGTCGGCTCGGTCGAGACGGACGCCAGCAGCCGCGGCTACACGATGTTCCCGGCGGGCTACCCGGACTTCCCGATGCCGCAGACGCTGGAGACCAGCCGGGACAACGGCAGCGTGAAGATCTCGTGCCTCGTTTCTGACCTGCGCTTCGACTGGCGGCTGAGCCCGTCCGGAACCGGCACGCAGATATCGGTTCATGTCGGGATTCCCGAACGGGAGGCCCATCGCGTCGACGCCCAGCGTGAGGTCATCCGCCAGTCCCTCACCCGCCTCGCCGACATCGCCGCGAAGGAACAGGCAGCCGGAAGCCCCTAGCGGGTGCGTGCCCCAGAGGTTGCCCGCGCGAAGCGGAGCGCCACCGCGCTACCTCGCGGCGCGACTAGATGAGACGGGTGGCGTCCGAGCCGAACTGCCGACCGTTGGTGCCGATGAGATCGCGCGGTCCTGACGATGTTGCGCAGGGCTGTGGTCCTCCGGCGGCATCTGGCCCGGGTCAGCGGTCGTTCGGTGACGGCTCGCCGGCCGGAACTATCCGTACCCCCAGCGGTATGAGGGAGATAGGGATGATCTTGAAGTTGGCGAGCCCCAGCGGGATGCCGATGATCGTCAGGCACAGCAGGATCCCGGCCACCAAGTGGCCGATCGCGAGCTCCCAGCCAAACAGGATGACCCAGATGATGTTGCCGATCAGGGCGCCGACGCCCATCCCTTCCCTGCGCGGGGCGATGTCGCGGCCGAATGGCCACAGTACATAGTTGGCGATCCGGAACGCGGCAATCCCAAACGGGATCGTGACGACCAGGAAGAACAGGAGGAAGCAGAGCAGTCCGGCCACCGCGTAGGCGATAGCCATCCAGATGCCGCAGAGCACGAGCCAGATCAGGTTAAGAATGATTCTCATCGCGCCGCCGCCCCGGGCTGTCCCGTCCGTGTGATGTCCCCCTGGCCCCACAGTGCTGAACGTGATGCCCGTGAAGCAAGCGAATCAGCGCGGGTGAGGGGTGGCTGACCTACAGGCTGCCAGTCTGAGCCGATCAAGGCAGCCGGACATCACCCACCACGGATGAATGTGGCGGTGCAAACCTCCTGGGTCTGACCAATGCGGTCAAGGCAAGGGCGAGGCTGCCCAGTACGCGCGCAGAGGAACCCAGGGCCAGCATGAGAGCTTGCTCCTATCACGCCAGCCCTGGGCCTGGTCAGGGTAACGTCCTGTGGATAGGCCTGTGGATGATTTGCATAAACACGCTGATCAACCTCTCCACAGTTGTGGACGAGCGTTGCTGTGGAAAAGTGGATAGCCGGTGCGGCCCAGCGTCATGCCAGGTCGCGGGCCTTCCGTGATCCACAGGGCGATACGAAGTTATCCACAGGCGAGCCCGCGAGACCCAGGTCCGTCGCGCAGTGCCGGTCACTTTGCATTCAACCGGGGAATAGACAGCCCGCACCCTGATCCGGAATCAGCGGCATCTGCAACGAATATGCCCTCCGTGTTGCGGTGCCCGGCGCTTTGGTGGCTCGTTAGTCGACTTGGGGTCGAACCCGCAGGGCGTCGTGGCCAGGTGGAGCCTTAAGCCGTCATGAGAGCAGGGCGCAGCCGTTGTCCTGTTTGCCCTTCAGGGAAAATGTCTGAGCCGTTCCGTTTGTGAACGTGATGGTAACCGGGCCACTGGTGAACGAGAGAGAAGGTGCGATCGTTCCACCGTGACTGGATGCGAGACTACGCTCAGAGCCTTGGCGCGGTAGGTCGTGACAGCGAGGCTGAGACGGAGCCGTCCGAGGCCGCTGTACCCGACGACGATGCCCCGCTCCGCTGCGGTTACGGCACCAGTCAGGAGATCGCGGCCTCTACCAACTCGGCGACCTTCTTCTCCACCATGGGGCTCCACTTCTTAAGCGCGTACCACACCGGCCACACGTCGCCGTCGTCTAGGTTCGCCGCGTCCTGGAAGCCCAGGGTCGAGTAGCGGTAGTTGAACTTGCCTGCGTTCTGGAAGAAGACGACGACCTTGCCGTCCGCGTTCGCGTAAGCGGGCATCCCGTACCAGGTCTTCGGCAACAACTCGGGGGCGGTCGCGGTCACTGTCACGTGCATGCGCTCGGCTAGCGCACGATCCTCTGGTGCCATCTCCGCGATGCTGTCGAGGACCGTCTGAAGGCCGTCGGCCTTCTTGGCGCCCTTCTTGCCCTCGGCGCGCAACTCGGCGGCGCGCTTCTTCATCGCGGCACGTTCCTCGGCGCTGAAGCCGCCGGACTCGGGCTCCGCATTCTTCGCAGGCATTCTCGGGCTTCCTTTCTGACGCTCAGGGGCTCGGTGTCATGTCGGCCTTCCACCGAAAGGCTAGGCCCGGCCACACAGTGGCGCTTCTCGATTCCTGATCGGATCGGGGCCTGGCCGCGGCGCTTGAGTAACAGCCCCCCTTCACTGCATGAAACGTCCGGATCTGCCGCGATGACGTCCGTCCGTCCCAGCGAGTGGGCATCGATGGGCAGGATCAGTAATTGGCAAACTCAAGGGGCCCGTTTGGTTACGAGGCTGGGCGGCCCGCGTCGGGCCCCGGTGTGCCGCCAGCAGGCGCGAACTGCCTGTCGTCGGCGTAGTCGCAGGTGCCTTCGGTCTGGAACTGGCGGCGGCGCGCACCACCTCGGCGCCGAGCGCACGCAGCTGTGCGGCGATGGCCTCATCTGCCAGATGCCCGTCCGGGTCAAACGACTGCCACGCCCTGGTGTTGTCGACGGCCGACTTGCGGACCAAGACGGATACGTGGTTGCTCGGGCCCTAAACGAGCTGGCCCCATATCAGCTCTGGCTAGCCGTGCCTCGGGGCCTCATGGACTGCCGGGCGCTTTGCGAACCGCTTGATCAGGAACGACGCGACGGCAACAACGATCATGGCGCCGATCACCGCGCCAACGATGCCACCCCAGCCGAACTTGTTCGTGTCGCCGATGCCAAACAGGCCGTGGAAGATCCAAAAGCCGACCAGCGCCCCCAGCAGGCCCAGTCCCGTCGAGGTCAACCACGATCTCCAGCCGTGCATGTGCCGGAAGGCATCGTTTGGTATCAGCGCACGAGCGAGGGCCCCGGCTACAAACCCCAGCGCCAAAGCGGCGAGGAAACTACCAACGTTCATCGACCCTCCCATTCCCCCTGGCCTCTGGCCCATCCTGGCGATCGGCCTGCCCGCGAAATGGGGCGATTGGTTTCTTCACGCTACAAGGGGTGCCCAAATTTGGCCCCCTGTGATCGGGGTGGGCTCGCGATCAAGTGAATTCACCGCCACAGCGGGGCGGCGGAAGTGGCAGCACCGAACGTCAGCGCAAGGAGTAAGCGCGGGAGTACAGGCCGCGAGATGCCGCAGGCCCAGCGGCTCGGTCTGGAAACGGGAGCGGGAACCCGGCCAGCCTGGCCACGCGGCCCTACCCTGGCTAGCGAGACACAGCCACTGTAGGCTGGTTCTTGAGACCCACGGTGCGACAGGCGGATCACTAGGCGGGGGCCGTCCTCCGCGCGAGCGGCCCCGGAACCCCCGGCCCGGACCAAGCCTCCGGGCCTATCCAGGACCCAACGAAACGCATCGGGACGGAGGAGATCATGGGCATTGGTGACGCGCTGAACAAGGCGAAGGACGCGTTGAGCGGCCACGGTGACAAGGTTGACGAGGCGGTCGACCAGGCCGACGAGGCGGTCAAGGACAAGACCCCCGACCAGGTTGACTCGGCTGTCGACCAGGCCGCGGACAAGGTGAAGGACGAGCTCTAGCAGTACCACCTGCTGTGGCCGGAACTACCCGCGCTATTTTCGCGCCCGTCAGCTCAGCCCCGGCGAGACTTGTAGATCGTTCGCGTCCTGACTGCGGCACTGGCAGAAAGACGGGGTTGGCAGACGGCAGGAGCGGCGCGAAGTTCCGGGTACGCCATCTCATCGATCACGGTGGTCACGCTCAGGGGCGGGCCGTCGTTAGCGCAGCGGGCCGAACGCCGCCCGGATCTCGGTCGCGAACAGCTCGGGCTCTTCCCAGGCGGCGAAATGGCCGCCCTTGTCGGCCTCGTGGAAGTAGGTGAGGTTGGGGTAGGACTTCTCGACCCAGCTGCGCGGGGCCGCGAAGATCTCGTCCGGGAACGTCGTGAAGCCGACCGGGAGCGAGACCTGCGGAGGAGCCTGCCCGGCCGCAAGGGCTTGGGCTCGTCCGCTCTCCCAGTACGACCGGGCCGCCGAGGCCCCGGTGCCCGTCAGCCAGTACAGCGTGATGTTGTCGACGATCCGGTCCGGGGTGAGATGGCCCGCGGGCTGCCTGTCGAGGAAGGCGCGGGAGATCTTCTCGTAGGCGTCGGTGTCGTGGTCGAGCATCCAGGCCGCCAGGGCGACGGGTGAATCCAGCAGGGCGTAGCCGATCGTCTGCGGCCGCGTGGCCTGCTCCAGGAAGTAGCCGAAGCCGCTCGCCCTGAATGTCTTGGTCTGCTCGAGCGCCGCGCGTTCCTGCTCGGTTTCCGCCGGCATGGCGCCGCCGCCCAGCGCCGTCACGAGCAAGTTCATGTGGATGCCGGGCAGCCCCTCGGGCGCCTGGCGGCCCATCGCGTCGGTGACCGAGGCGCCCACGTCGCCGCCCTGGGCGACGTAGCGGGTGTAGCCGAGGCGGTGCATCAGCTCCGCCCAGGCGCGCGCGACGCGGCCGGGGTCCCAGCCGACCTCGGCCGGCTCGCCGGAGAAGCCGTAGCCGGGCAGGGACGGCAGCACCAGGTCGAACGCGTCCCCGGCGCGCCCGCCGTGCGCGGCCGGGTCGGTGAGCGGGCCGACGACCCCGAGCAGCTCGATCACCGAGCCGGGCCAGCCGTGCGTGATGATCAGCGGCAACGCGTCCGCGTGCGGCGACTTCACGTGGATGAAGTGGATGTCCACCCCGTCGATCTCGGTCGTGAACTGCGGCAGCGCGTTCAGTCTCGCCTCGCACCGCGCGCCAGTCGTAATCGGTCGCCCAGTAGCGGGCGAGCTCCTGAATCGTCGCCAGCTGCACGCCCTGCGACCGATCGGCGACGAGCTCCCGGGAGGGCCAGCGCGTCGCGGCGATGCGCCGCCGAAGGTCGGCGATCGCTTCGTCGGGCATGTCGACCCGGAAAGGACGGATTTCAGTTTCGCTGGACATAAGTCCCTACCTCCCTGGATTGGTTGATGACCCACGGCCGCGGAGGAATCTGCGGCTTGCGAGAGCTGCGCTTCGGCGCTGGCCTGGATCGCCCCGGAACGACAGCTAGTCCCCGGCAGCATGCGGGCTGGGGTTGTGCGCCGCAGCCGCTGCGTCCCGGTAGGGGGCCAGGAACGCCGTCAACGCGGCCAGCAGCTGCTCTGGAGCCTGCTCGGCGACCCAGTGGCCGCACTCCGGAATGACCACGGTCTGCACGTCGTCCGCGGCGAGCTTTATCGTGTTCCCGACCCCTTCACCGGCGCTTTCCGCTCCGCCGATCGCCAGGATGGGCAGGGTCAGCCGCCGGGTCTTGCGCTGCTCGTTCTGCGCGATGCTGGCGGGGATCGCGCAGAAATCCCGGGCCAGGGTCGGCATCAGCATGCGCCAGGCGTACCAGGTCTGGGGCCAGACGTGTACCAGCGGCAGCGGCGGGCCGTCACCTCCGGTGACCGCATGGAGGCGCAGCTCCCCAGTGTCGACGTACCGGCTGGTAAACTTATCGCTGAACACCGCTGGGAGGTTCGGCGCTCCGGAGACAGAGCCAGGGCCTTCCGGGGTGGGAGATGAGGTCATTAGGCTCCCCCCTTTCACCAGGTGACACTGCCTCACGATCGTCCCTCTCGCGGGCACGTCGCGCCAGTGGACATCCCCTGGCCACTACCCTGGTCTGCGATATGGCGCAGATGGAGAAGCTGCGTCAGGCCCGCAGCTTTGCCGCTGCCGGGCGGCAACGGCCTCCGAGCTACCACCCCGAACGACGTCGCTCGCGACGGCTGAGGGCCAGGAGTTTTCCCTGGTCAGAGTGACCGTCACGTCCTCCTCCACCGCTGGCGTACCTCAATCCCCAGCCGGAACTCCTTGAGCAGATCGCACAGTGCTCGTTCATTTCGTGAACCGCGGATGTCGTTCCGTCCCGAGCCTGATCTAAGAGATGATCACGCGCGTCTTTCCGTCCTTGGACGGACATCCTTCGGTTGTCCAGCCGTCTTCACCAAGTATTCATCAAGGGCTAAACGTCGTGCAGTACGGGCAGCGCCGGGCGGCTGTCGGAATGTTCATGGCGCACTCGCGACACAACTTCGTGTCCTGGTTCTTGTCTCGGAACATCTGCCCGCAGATCTCGAGGT
Source organism: uncultured Actinomycetes bacterium (assembly GCA_963809975.1). GTDB lineage: Bacteria > Actinomycetota > Actinomycetes > Streptosporangiales > Streptosporangiaceae > Bog-532. Next base: position 28,129 of record CAWELT010000027.1, on the reverse strand, counting down.
AAATCTGCTCTGGGTAGGGGATGAACCGGATATGGCGCATATCCTCGTCCTGTCCCGGTGACATGATTTCGAACTCGCCGTAGCCGAGTAGCCGACCCGGCGACGACCGCCGGAACTCTACGTCTGTCACCTTGTCGAGGGGAATGAAGTTCACCTTGTGGATGATGACGCCTTGGCTGAGCATCAGCCGCCGCGACGTGATTACAAAGTAGTGGACGGCCCACTCCCAGACCTGCGTCCCGAACCACAGCGGGAGGATCCCCACAAGATCCAGATCACGCCGATGGCGGTGTTGTTGCCGTGTGCGACAGAGCTGCTCAGCCAGCCCGCGATGGCAAGCCCGGCTAAAGTCAGCAAGGCGTGCCTAAGCAGCACCGCTGGGTGGTCACGAACGGTGATGACAGTGGTCTCGCCGGGCAGCAGGTGCTTATTGACCGAGGCTGGCACTTCAGGAAACACATCGACTCCCCCCGGGCGCCCAGACCGGTCCTACGGCTCAGAACACCGGTCAGAACCAATGTTAGATACGCCAGGTAGCTGCCGTCGCGCTCTATCCTTGGGCAATCGCGCAGTAATGCGCGCAAGTCGGCGCGGACAGCGGGCAGATGACGTAATTCTCTGCGCCTCTGAATTGCCGGCCAATGCCGCCCTGCACAGCGCACGTGCTCGATGCCGCCGGGGTAGGTGACACCGGTGGTGCGTAGCGCGAGTGCTCTGGCAGCTGGCGTATGCATGGTTCCTCGCTGGGGCGCCTGGTGCACGATCTCTGCCGACCTCACAGCGTACTCTTGGTCTTGCATGCGTACAATAAGTACGTGCTACTTCTTGTACTGGCGTAGCACATTTGGTGCGAGCATCGCGTCACACGACTTGGAGGAAACAGATGTTCGGTCTGTGCGTGCGCTTCACGTGCAAGGGCGAGGCCAGTGCCGAGGCTTACGACCAGCTGGCCGCCGAGACCGTCGAAGCCATCAAGGTCAGCGAGCCGGGAACGCTCGTCTACGCCTCTCACCTGGTGGAAGGCCAGCCCTTGCAGCGGATCTTCTACGAGCTGTACCGGGACAAGGCAGCCTTCGAGGCACACCAAGCGGCACCGCACACCCGCCGCTACCTGGACGCGCGCGACCAGTACCTCACTAGCACCGAGGTTGACTGGCTGACCCTGCAGACGGGCAAGGGCACCGAAGGGTGAGCAACCCGGACTACCAACAGGCCCTGGGTCGCAAGATTGCCATCGAGCGGCGACGCCGCGGCCTATCCCAGCCCGAGCTGGCCAGGATGATCGACCGGTCGGTGGCCTGGGTCTCCCAGGTCGAGCGCGGCGTCCGCAAGGTCGATCGCATGTCGGTGCTAGAGACCGTCGCCGCCGCGCTCGATGTCCCGCTCGCCGAGCTGGCCGCCGAAGCACCCGTAGTCGCCGCAGTGATCGAGGAGCCACCTGGCGCGGGTGGCCTGCGGCTCATTCTGTCCGGCGCTCACGCGCTGCACGCCATGCTCGACGGCCGACGTGCACCCGCTGTCAGCACGATTCGGACCCGAACCCGCAAGGCGTGGGACCTGACGCACGCCGGGCGCTATGCCGAGCTGACTGACCTACTGGGCGCCTTGGTCCCCGACCTGGAGACTGCCGCCCGGACGGTGCCCGAAGGCAAACGGGCTGAAGTCTTCGAGCTACTGGCCACCACGTATCAGGCGTGTTCGGCCGCGCTGGCGAAGATCGGTGAGCCGGATGCCGCCTGGATTGCCGCCGACCGCACGATGGCCGCCGCCGAGCGGGCGGGTAATTCGATGTTGGTTGCCGCCGGGGCGTTCCGGCTCGTGTTTGTGTTCCTCACCGCGCGCCATTACGACCAGGCGGAGGAGACCGCCCGCACCGCAGCTGCCGCGCTCTGGCCGAAGGCCGACGAAGGTGACCCGAAGGCTATGTCCCTGTGGGGCGGCCTGACCTTGCAGCGTGCCGTCATCGCCGCACGGATCAACGACGCGGACACCGCTTACAGCGAGCTTGAGCGGGCCGGGCAGATGGCCGAACGGCTCAGAGACGGGCACAACGAGTTCAATACCGAGTTCGGGCCGGTCAACGTGCGGCTCTACGAGATCGCCGTCGCGGTCGAGCTGGGCGACGCGGGACGTGCCCTGCGCGCCGCCGCCGCCGTGGACACCTCCGGGCTGTCGGCCGAACGGCAGGCCCGTATGCTCATCGACGTCGCCCGGGCCCACGCCCAGCGCCGCCAGATCAGCGAGGCGGTCGCCGCGCTGATCCAGGCGGAAGGCATCACACCCGAACAGATCCGCGGAAATGACCTGGCCCGTCAGCTCGTCTCCGACCTGCTCACCATGCAGGACCCGCCCAACAGCGAACTAGGCGGCCTGGCGGAACGCCTGTCTATCCGACAATTGAGCTAGTATTTGTTTTATCAGCCACGTACTTTGGGTACGTGTTAAACATCGAGGCCCTGAGGCGGCTGGCCGAGCGAAGTGGGCGGTGCCATGACTTCGTCCCTGTGACGATGTGGCCCTCGCTCAGGATGGGAAGCGGCGGGTCAGTACGCTTCCGCTGGCGTCCACGACTGGCTCATCCTGCATGGGATTGGCCAGGTGGCAGGCGACCAGGCTGGGCGGGATGCCCATACCGGCGCTGGCCGGCGCACCGCCGCCAGCGCTTGGCAGCGCCAGGCCGTCGCGGAGGGTGGCCGACCGCGAGCCGACGCCCATGCCGGACGCGAGGACCGGCACAGTATGGCTCCGGCACAGCTCAGCCCGCTGATCGCCCTTGGCCAGGGCGGCGTGCCTCGGGCAGCGCGGGTGGTACCGGCAGCCCGCCGGTATCGCTGTCGGGTCCGCTGGCTCGCCCGCCAGCACGGTGAGTGGGCTGGCCCCGGGCTCGCGGCCCGCGTCTGGCAATACTGAGATCAATGCCTGAGTGTAGGGGTGCTGTGGCCTGAGCAGCACCTCCGATACGGTTCCGATCTCCACGATCCGGCCCAGGTACATGACCGCCACCCTGTCGGCGATATTCCAGGCCACACCGAGATCGTGGCTGGCGATCAGGGCGGACAGCGAAAGCTGATCCCGCAGGGCGAGGACCAGCTTGAGGATCTCGCCTCGCACCGAGGCATCGAGGGAGGACACCGGCTCGTCGGCGACGATCACGGAAGGCCCGAGCGCGAGTGCCCGGCGATCATACCCGCTGCTGCTGACCGCCGGACAGTTCATGCGGATAGCGGGCGATGAACTGCTCGGGCGGCCGCAGCCCAGCGCGGGCCAGCGCCTTGTGAACCCGAGCCGTCAGGCCGCCGCGCATGCCATGCAGGCGCGGTCCCTCTGCCACGGCGTCGAACACGTTTTGCCTCGGGTTCAGCGCGCCGGCTGGGTCCTGCAGCACCAGCTGGACGTGGCGGCGATGTTCCTTGAGCGCGGCGCTCGAATACCGGAGCGGCGCTGCGGCGTACCAGATCTCTCCGCCGGACGGCCGGACCAGCCCGACGAGGGCGCGGGCCAGTGTGCTCTTACCGCAGCCAGACTCGCCGATGAGCGCGACGATCTCGCCTCGCCGGATCGCGAGGTTCACATCGTCGACAGCGTGCGCGGGGCCCCGACCGCGTCGTGCGGGGAACACGACCCGAAGGTTGCGTGCCTCGAGAACCCGAACGCCGTTCACCGGACCGGCAGGCGCGGTAGTTCGGCCAATCATCGAATCCGCCGCCCACGCTGCGGCCGGCTCCGCGGCGCCGCCCACGCTCAGCGTCTGCTCGGTTCCTGCGGGCGCCCCCACCGAATCCGTCGCGTTGGCGATTTTGACGCAGGCCGACCGGCGGTTCGGTCCGGCCGGCCACAACTCGATCTCCCGGGTCAGGCACTCAGGGAGTGCCTCGGGGCATCGCGGCGCAAAAGGGCAGCCTACGAGCTCGGCGCGGAGGTCAGGCGGCTCGCCCGGCAGACCTGCCGGGGAGAGCCTCGAAGCGGGATCGCCAGTGCGCGGGAAGGCTCTGGACAGGACCCGGGTATAGGGGTGTCGCGGCTCACGGAGCAGCTGGCGGGACGCCCCGATTTCGACGATCTTCCCGGCGTACATCACGGCCAGAAGCTCGCAGGTGTCGCCGAGTACCGAAAGGTCATGGCTGATGACGATCATGCCGATGCGCCGTTCCCGGACCAGCTCAGTAAGCAGCGAGAGGATCTGTGCCTGCACGATGACATCGAGCGCGGTGGTCGGCTCGTCGGCGATGATCAGGTCGGGCGGCAAGCCAGCGCCATGGCGATCATCACCCGCTGCCGCTGGCCTCCCGACAGCTCGTGCGGGTAGCTCGCCTGCCTGGCGGACGGGACGCCGACGCTATCGAGCAGCTCGGCGGAACGAACCTCCGCGTCCCGCCGACTTACCTTCTCGTGCAGCAGGATCGGCTCCCGGATCTGCTCACCTATCGTCTGCACCGGGTTCAGGGCGCTCATAGCGCCCTGAAAGACTACCGACGCTTGCGCCCAGCGTACGGCGCGCAGCTTCTGCCAGCCGAGGCCGACCACGTCCTCACCCTTGAAAAGGATCTGGCCGCTGACACGTGCGGTCGGGGGCAGCAGGCGCAGCAGGCTCAGCGCCACGGTCGTCTTGCCGCAGCCAGACTCTCCGGCCATGCCCAGCGTCTGTCCCGCCGCCAGCGTGAATCCGACGTGACGTACCGCCCGCACCTCCTCCCCGCCCGCCCGGTAGGTAATGGCGAGGTCGCGCACTTCCAGCAACGGGGGATCTTCGTCCGCGTGGAGCGGTGACATGCCGCTCGCACCACGGCGCTCGCTCAGGGAGCTCACAGCTCCCTCGGCATACGCGGGTTCAGGATATTCTCGGCCGCCCGCCCGACCAGCGTGAATCCCAGAACGACGATCAAGATCGCGATGCCGGGAGGCAGCACATACCACCACGCACCCCCGGTGACCGCGCCGTCCCCCAACGCCTGGTTGATCATTGATCCCCAGGACACGTCCGTCGGGTTGCCCAACCCGAGAAACGTCAGGGTGGTCGCCGACAAGATCGCGCCCGCCACGGTAAGCGTGCTGGACACCAGGATGAGTGGCGAGACGTTTGGCAGCACTTGCCTGAACACCAGTTGCCTGCCCCCTGCCGCCGAGCGCCTTCGCGCGTTCGATAAACGGCCGCGCCTCGACGGCGAGCGTCTGGGCGCGGATCAACCGGGCTGTGCCGGGCCACGAAGTTACCGCGATTGCGATAGTGATCGATGTCCCCCTGGCCGAGAACCGCCGCAAGTGAGATCGCCAACGGCAGGGCAGGCAGCGCGATGAACCAGTCAGTGACGGCCATCAGCATCCGGCTGGCGATCCCGCCGCAATGGCCGGCGGCGAGCCCGATCGCGGTACCGAGCAGCATCGTGAGCGCGGTGGCGATGACACCTATGGCGAGGGAGGGCCGAGTCCCCCAGATCAACAGCGTCAGCACCGAACGCCCGGACTGGTCGGTGCCGAGCGGGTAGCGGGCGTAGGCGGCGCGAGCGACGGCCCGGTCGCATTGACCACGCTCAGCTCGCTTGGGTGGATGAACAGCGGCGCGGCCAGCGTCAGCACGGTGATACCGGCCAGGATGCCGAGTCCGGCCACCGCAGTCGGCCTGGCCACGAACGCGCGGGAAAATCTGCGCACAGCAGCTAGGCGGGGCGGCGCGGCAGCCACGGCTGCCGTGCTGACCGCGGTCATTGCCGCCTTACCCGTGGATCGAGGTATCGGTAGAGCAGGTCTGCCAGCAGGTTGAAAACGATCACGGAGCCACTGAAGATGATGAACGTTCCCTCGAGCAGCGGCAGGTCGGGGATCTGCAGCGCCTGGTAGGTGAGGTAACCGAGGCCCGGCCAGGAGTAGACGGTCTCGACCACGATCGCACCGCTGATCATCGTGCCAACCTGCAGGAAGATCACGGTGACCGAGGGAAGCAGCGCGTTCGGCACGGCGTGGCGCCGCCGCACTTCCGCATCGCGCAGACCCTTAGCCCTGGCAGTGACCAAATGGGCTCCCCAGCTCGTCGATCACCGATGAGCGCATAATCATCTGGTACTGCGCGAAGATCACCAGCACCAGAGTCAGGCACGGTAGTACCAGGTGCCGGATCACGTCGAGGATATGCGCGGGGTTCAGGCCGGCTGCCGTCCCTGGCGTGGACATGCCGCCCGCCGGGAACAGCGGCGGGATCGGCCCGAAGCCGCCGCTGAACAAGACGAGCAGGATGATCCCGAGCCAGAACGTCGGCACCGACCACAGCTGATCGCAGCTCCCGTTGAGGTCCGGTCGATCAGGCTGCCCGGCACCAGCCGCTCCGGATGCCGAGCCAGATGCCAAGCACCACCGACACCACCGTCGCGCTGCCCATCAGCAGCAGCGTGGGCCAGAGCCGTTGGGCGATCAGCGAGGCAACCGAGGTCTGGAACTGCCACGAATAGCCCAGTTGACCCTGCAACGTGTCCGCTACGAAGCGACCGAAGCGCTCCCACACTGGCTGGTTCAGCTCAAGTTGCTTGACGAGGAACGCCATCTGCCTGGCGCTGGTGGGACGGCCCCGGGTCAGCGCCGCCACCGGGTCCGATGGCATGAGGCTGAAGATGATGAAACCGACCACGAGCAGAACAGTGAAGCTGATCACGGCCGCGGCAAGTTTGCGGGTCAGGTAATGGAGGAAATCGCGGCGGCTGGAGTCCTGCCACGGGGAACGAGCGGACTCCAGCGCGTTCAGGCCCCGGGCCGGCAGCGGAGCGGCGGCTGCCATGGCTATTCCCGCTCTCCTGCGGTGGCGCGGCGCCTGATCAGAAGGCCGGCGCTGGCGAGCACGATCACAGCCACCACGGCGGCCACGATCCAAAACGTGCCGCCGGACGAGGCGTCGCCGCCGGCAACCGGCGCGGCGGTCCTCCAGTTGATGAACAGGTTCTGCTGCGGGTAGAAGCCCTGGGCGCCGGGCCCGCCGTAGAAGAAGCCCTCCACATGGTCGGTACGCACGGCGCTCAGGGTGTCGCCGTAGTACAGCATGATGTCGACGTTGGCGTTGTAGAGGATCTTCTGCATCTGGTCGATTGTCTGCACCCGCTGCGCCAGGTTGAACTCGGTGGCTTGCTGGCTGAAGAGATTGTCGTAGGCATAGTTGCAGAAGAACGCGTCGGTGTTCCCGCCGGTTCCGTTGTTGAGCGGCAGGTCACCGCAGGTTTGGATGGATAGCAATAGGTCGGGTCGGGCCCGGTGGTCCAGGCGTCGGACAGGATGTCCCAGTCGCCCTTCGGGAGCTCGGCGTTGAGCTGGTTGAAGCTCATCGATTGGACGTTGAGCTTTATCCCGATCGCTTGCAGCCATTCCGCCAGGTAGGGAGCCATCTCGGCGTCGGTAATCTGGTCCGAATGGATGCCAAAGCGGAAGACGAGGGGTCTATGGGTCTGGGTCAATCCGCACGCCGCCAGGGCCCATCTTGTACCCGGCGGCGTTGAGGATCTGGTTCGCCCGCGCCGGGTCGTAGTTCAGGGCGCTTCCGGCCGGGGGGTTCCACGCCCACTGCGGGTAGGCTGGCGGCAGGTAGCCCGCTGCGGCGACGGCGAGCCCGTCCCAGATCTTGGTCACCAGTTCCTTTCGGCTGACCGCCAGCGCGATCGCCTCGCGCACGTGTGGGTCGGCCAGCGCGGCCTTGCCGTTGCCGAAATGCCTGCGGGAACCGGGTTTACGGCGCCGGGGTTCAACTCCATCCCGGTCCAGCCGTTGGAGACTTGCGAATAGAGCCCCATGTCCTTATCGGTCTTTAGCGCCTCATATTGCGTCGCGGTCAGGCCGTCGATCTCGTCGATCTGGCCGCTGCGCAGCGCGGCGACCGCAGCGTCACCGTTCGTGAAATACTGCATGATCAACGTATTGTATTTCGGCGCTCCCATGAAAGAACTTTGTGTTGGCCTTCAAGGTCGTGTACTGGTTCGGGACGTAGCCGACCAGGATCCACGGGCCGTAGCCGACTACGGGGAAGTTCATATTCTTAAAGTTCGCGAGGTTCGATTTCCGCTTCGCCCAGATGTGCTCGGGCACGATTGGGATGCTCACGTAGAGCATGTTTGTTTCCGGCTGCTTGGTCGTGATCACAAGCGTGCTGGCGTTCGGCGCAGTAACATTGGCAAATTCGGCGACCAGCGCCCCATCGGCAGTACCCGCGACCGGGTTTTTCATGATGAGGTTCAGCGTCCAGGCGGCATCTTCCGCCGTGATCGGAACCCCGTCTGTCCACCTCAACCCAGACCGTATCTTAAAGATCCAGATGAGTTTGTTCGCCGATGTCGTCCACGAGGTCGCCAGGTACGGTGCTGGCTGACCCTGCTCGTTGATGGTTGTGAGGGTCGGGTAAATGCTGCCGAGGACGTTGAGCTCACCATTGAAGTAGGCGAGGAAGGGGTTGAACGTCGAGATCGACGTGTCGGCGGCGATCCGCAGGGTGGAACCTGACGAAGGCGCTGTTGTGGCCGAGAAAGCCGCCGCAGCGGGCTGCGCGGCGCCCACGGCGGCCGCACCCAAGGCCAGGATGAGGCCAAACGCCGCCATAGTGACAGATCGCGCCGATCGCACGGTTGGTACGAGGAGCTGGGGTCGGGGGGTTTCATCCGGGTGGCTCCTTTATGGCCGCGGAGAAGCCCGTAACAGGCTCGGGTCCGTCACGGGGCAGGTCGCGGGCCGGCCCGGCCGGTTCCGGTCCGACCGGAAGGGTCGGGTCGCCCGGATGCGGCGGCGCAGGGCGCGGCTTCCCTGAGACCTGCAGCCAGTGATGGCGCTCGCCGAAGATCCCCAAGGGTGCTCAGTGGAGTTCCCCACTTGGTTGATCGTTAGATTATTTGACTGATTACTGCTTGTCACGCACCGTGTCGGCGTGTCGTCGCAGCGTGGCGACGCTGGGCTGCGGGGCGGCTCCCCCGGGATCCCGAGTCACCTGCGTCGCCCTGTCGCGCACAAGGGTTGCCGGCATCCGGGCAAGCGGGGGCCTCGCGGCCGAGCAGGCGGTCCGGGCTCATTCGGGATTGGGTCCGATGCCATGGGGTCGTGCGGCGTCGCCGCACGTGGCGGTCGTCGTCACGCTCCCGCCGGCTTAGCCGCACGCCGCCACGGCTAGCGCTGCGGGGCAAGAAGACGGCGGCGGTGGTCCCACCAGCGACTGGCGGCACCGGGCGCTACAGAACCGTGCCGTGGGCATGACTCCTGATTTCGTCCACCAGCATGACCCCGCCGGGCGGCACGACTGAAGCGGCCTGCGCCATTTCGGACAGCGTGTTCCTCACGGGTCCAGGCCGTCGTGAATCGAACAGCTCCACTTGCCGACCTTCCGACCACGACCGGCATCTCGACGCCCGGCCTCGCCCTCCACGTAGTTCTGCGGATCTGACGATCAGTACGGCAGCTAACGCGCGGTCACGCCGCATCTTGCGGCACGGGAATCGTCCCTCCACGGTGAGAATACATGTTTCCAGCCGTCTACCGGTGTCCGTCGCGGCCGACCCACATCGCGGAGGTCTGCGGACTGCCGTCGGGATTCACCGTGGCCAGCACCGCATAGTTCTTCCCGTCGAGCAGCCTGAGCGTCGCATCGCTCAGCGGGATCCCCGTGGGTGGCACGGTAACAGCGAGGCCGCATGCCAGGCGACTCAGCCCAGCGCGAGGCGAGCTTTGACGTTTGGAGGCGAGCTCTTGACGTTTGATCCTGTTGACTGTTATTAATTTCCTCCCGGGCGTCGTTTATCGCTAATAAATCACTTGACAGGATGGCCGCCCGGCTGGGAAGGCCACCTGGCCGGGAAGTAGGCGCGCGGTGGGTTTGAACACGACCAGCAGCATTTCGCGGCGTCTCCTTCAGGCCTGCAGGCCCCGGCCCCTCCGGCGGGCCAGGGCCACGATCTCCCGGCCCCTCCGGCAGGCGTACGGACCGCGGCCGCTCCGGCGGACCCGGGCCACGGCCTGCCTGGCCGCCGCCGGGGCGATCGCGGCGTTCGGCCTGGTGGGCATACCGGGAATTGCCGCCTCGGCGGCGGCCGCCCCTTCCCCGGCAGCGTCCCTATCCCCGCTCCGGCCCCGGCTTCGGCGACGGGGGTGCAGGGTCTCACGGCCAGTCCGGCCGACCGGGTGGTGCTCACGGAGACCTACACGTTCGCCCGGCATGTTCCCGGATCGGCCGTGGCGGGCATCAGGCCAGGCTCCCTGCACGTGGCCAGGGTGACCGCCACGGGGGTGACGTGGGCAGTGGCCGGCTTCACGCCGTCACCAGCCGCGGGCCTGAAGGCTCAGATCGGGTTCCAGGACAGCGCGGCCAGCGGGGTGTTCAGCCGGGCGGCCGGGCAGCCGTGGCGCCTCGTTCAGCCCGCAGCGGCACCGGGAACGTGTGACTCGGCACTGCCGTCGGCGATCCGCGCGGCCTGGCATTTGATCGAACCGGCCGGCTGCGGCACGACGATGGCAGCCCAGCAGAGCGCTGCGTCCCGGGCCCGGTCGGCAGCGGGCCGCACGGGCACTGTAACGCAGTCGATCGCCAGCATCGCCCTCAGCCAAGTCGGGGTGGGCGACACGCCGGCGGCGCAGAACTTCAACGGGGTGGACTGCGACCCGTACACCACGCTGGTCGGCCCTGCGACCCCGAACAGCGACGGCTGCGGATTCGACCAGACGTTCAGGGTGGAGAACGAGAACGAGGAGTGGTGCTCCGATTTTGCCAAGTGGGCCTGGGAACAGGCCGGGGTCACGGCCGACATGAACGCCATCAACGCCGGCGCGGACTCCTTTTACGACTGGGGGCTCGACCAGGGCGAGACGATGCCCATCGATTCGGTGTCCCCGCAGGCCGGCGACGCCGTGGTCTTCTTCCCGCCAGGCACGATCACCCCGGCCACCGCCGCCGACCACGTGGGCATCGTGACCGCCGTGAACGGCGACGGGACCGTCAACCTCGTCAACGGCGACTTCCTCGGCAGCACCAACATCACCGTGGAGTACGACACGGACATCACCCTCAAGACTTGGGCGTCGCAGATGTGGAGCCCGGGCGAGCAATGGGTCTTCGTCACGCCGCCCGGCACCGCGCAGCAGGCGGTCCCGCACGCCTCGATCACCGGCCCCCAGGTGGCAGTAGCCGGCACGGCCGCGGACTTCGCGGCGACGGCGAGCGAGCCGGGTGGCTCGATCACCCAGTACTCATGGACGTTCGGCGACGGCGCGACCTCGAACGGCCAGACCGCGACCGCGACCGGGCCGGCCACCAGCCACGTGTTCGCCAGCGCCGGGCTGTAGACGGTGACGATGACCGCGACCTCCAGCTTCGGCACGGTGACGATCCGTACGTGGAACGTCGACGTGGTCGGCGCGTCCTCGACGGTGACCTCGATCCCGAGCCACTCCGTCTGGTACACCACCGTACCCGTTGACCAGTACCTGTTCCTGCGGACGGCGGACGGCAGCCTGGCCGTGGAGAGCTGGGACGGCGCGAGCTGGCTCCGGCAGGACCTGCCCGGCGCGCCCAGCCCGGGCAGCGGTCTCACCGCGCTGAACTACGCGGACGCCAGCGGCGTCCTGGATGCGCACGTGTTCTTCCGCACGGCCGCGGGGCAACTGGCGCAGACCACCCAGAGCGGCGGGACCTGGGCCACCGCCACTCTGCCCGGCAACCCAGCTGCGGACAGCACCATCGTCGGACGACCACCGCCGACGCCCCGCAACCGCCGACAGCGGAGGTGTTCTACCTCAACCAGGCGGGCCAGCTAGCTGAGACCTATCAGCAGGGCGGCACGTGGATGTCCCGGACGCTGCCCGGCCCGGCTACCGGCGGGACCGCGCTGGCCCTCGCCGACACCAGCCAGGGCGCGAGCGTCTGTGCGCACCTGTACTACGTCGGCCGCCAGGGCGCGCTGACCGCGACCCCGGTGGGCGACTGCGGGGCCTTGCGGCCCTGAGCCTGCCACGCACCATCGCCGGCACCCGGGCCGGCACCCCCTGGCGGCGCTCGTCGCCGGAACGGGCGGCGGCCAGCAGGAGATCTTCTTCACCGACCGCCGTGGCCGCCTCGCCGAGGTCGCCACCGGGCCCGCCGGGATCGGCTGGCAGGCGCGGGAGCTGCCGGGCACGCCGTCCGGGACGCTGCTGGCGCAGAACTACCTGCCCTCGTCGGGCGCGCCCGCCGCGGAAGTCTTCTACCGCACCGCCTCGCGGGCGCCGGCTGTCACCTACGCCAGCGGGCAGGCCGGGAACAGCGGGCAGGCCTGGGACAGCGGAACGCTGCCGGGCACGGCCACCGCGCTACTCGGGGCGGCCGCTTACCCGGCAACTCAGTGTGCCGCGCCGGCGGGCACCCAGCCCGCCAGCCAGTCGGACCGCCTGTTCCTGGCCGACGGCAGCGGCGTGACCGCGGATACAGCCGCCGTCCCGGCCGGTCCGTGGACGGCCGCCACCCTGCCCGCGACCGCAGCCACCTTCGCGGGCCGGGTGATGCTCTACGCGGCTACCACGGCCGACGACCAGTCCGCCCTGGCGGCAGCGAGCGCGGCGGGGCTGCCCGCCACCCAGGTCACCCAGTCGTTCGCGACCGCGTGGGCGGACGCGCTGACCGGGGATTACCTGGTGATCTCGGTCGGGGAGGCGGCGACGGATGCGCTGTACTTCAACGCCTGCGGGTGGGCGAACCCGTCGGGGGCCACCCCGGACTCGACGCCGTTCTACATCGCGGGCGGGCCGCTGAGCAGCCTGCCCGGCGCGGACGCCTACGAGGAGGCCGCCCCGGCGACCGCTTCGCAGACCCCGTCGCTGGCCGCCGACCTGGCCTACTACGCGGTTCACCGGACGCTTCCGGCGGGTGTGACCGCTCTACCGACGGCAGCGGCCCCGCAGTTCACCTGCGCGGGCTCACCATCGTGAGCCGCGGCCACCGATCATCACCCCGGCTTCCAGATAGCTCCGGATGAGCCTGAGGATCTTGCGGTCGTCCACCTTGCGCGCCACCCGCGCCATCAGCACATCGAACTGAACCCGGTCGAAGAACCGGTCCTGGTCGATGTCTGAGCCCATTCCAGGCCCCCAGCAAACGCTCGCCGTCCCCGGGCTTGGGGATCACCACCCGGCGGACCAGCGACGGCCGGTGAGGTGCCCGCGTCCAGGACCTCCCGGACTGCCGCCCAGTGCTCGCGCAGCCACGGGCGAAGCTGCCCGTGGTCATGCCATCCACACCGGGCGCACCCCAGATTGGCCTCCACACGCTTCAACGCCCGGCCCAGATTGTCCGGCGAGAGCAACCGCTCCCAAAGGGGCCCGAGCCGCCTAACTCTGCAGCGGGAAGTGGCAGGCCGCGACGTGCCCGGGCCCGAATGAGCGCAGCTGCGGCTCCTCCTCGGCGCACAGATCCTGCGCGAACGGGCACCGGGTGCGGAACCTGCAGCCCGACGGCGGGTTGATCGGGCTGGGCAGCTCGCCCTTGATCCCCGCGCCCTTCCTGGCCCTCGCGCCGCCGCGGGCTCGGGAACCGGGATGGTCGCGATCAGCCCGGCTGTGTAGGGATGCGCCGCACGCTGGTAGATGTCATCCCCCGGCCCATCTCGACCAGCTTGCCCAGGTACATGACGCCGATCCGGTCGGCCATGTACCTGACGACCGCGAGGTCGTGGGAGATGACGATGTAGGTCAGGCCGTGGTCGGCCTGCAGCCGCTTCATCAGGTTGAGCACCTGCGCTCGGATCGACACGTCAAGCGCGCTGACCGGCTCGTCGGCGACGATGACCTTCGGGTTCAGGGTGAGCGCACGGGCGAGCCCGATCCGCTGCCGCTGCCCGCCGGAGAACTCGTGCGGATAGCGCTCGACGGCATTGCGCGGCAGGCCGACCTCGTCGAGCAGCTCGAACACGCGCTGCTGCTGCTGGCCGCGGGTCCCGACCCGCTGGATAGCTGAGGGGCTCGCGGATGATCGAGCCGACCCGCATCCTCGGGTCGAGCGACGAGTAGGGATCCTGGAACATCAGCTGCAGGTCGCGGCGCTGCCTTCGCAGCTCGCCTCCGCTGAGAGCGGAAATGTCCTGGCCGCCCAGCTTCACTGATCCCGAGTTCGGGCGCTCGAGCGCCACCACGACCCGCCCGATGGTGGTCTTGCCGCAGCCCGACTCGCCCACCAGGCCGAACGTCTCCCCTGCGTGCACGGTGAACGAGACGTTGGACACCGCATGCACGCTGCCGACCTTGCGCTGCAAGATCGCCCCCGCTGTGACCGGGAACTCCTTGACCAGATCGCGCACCTCGAGCAGGGGCGTCTCCGGCAGCGCCGCCGTGTCGCTCGCGGCCAGGTCCAGCCGCCGGCAGGCGACCGCCTGAACGCGGGCGGTCGTGCCATTCGCCGCACCGGCACCGGCGGGTCCTCGACCGGGTGCCAGCAGGAGAACACGTGCCCGTCGGTCTCGCCGGTGAGCGGTGGCTCGCGGCTGCGGCACTTGTCGGTGCGCCCGGCTGCACCGCGGCGCGAACCGGCAGCCGTCCGGAAGATCCGCCAGATCCGGCGGAAGCCCGCCGATGCTGAGCAGCCGCTGCGTGCTGTCCTGGCCCAGGCGCGGAATCGATGCGAGCAGTGCATGCGTGTACGGATGACGCATGCGCCGGAAGAGGTTGGCCGTCTCTGCCGTCTCGACCATCCGGCCCGCGTACATCACGTGGACCCGGTCCGCGTGCCCCGCGATCACGCCCATGTCGTGCGTGATCAGCAGCATCGCCATGCCGAGGCGATCCTTGAGGTCATCGAGCAGTGCGAGGATCTGCGCCTGGATGGTGACATCAAGCGCGGTCGTCGGCTCGTCGGCGATCAGCAGCCTAGGCTCGCAGGTCAGCGCCATCGCGATCATGACACGCTGGCGCAGCCCGCCGGAGAGCTGATGCGGGTAGTCGCCGAGCCGCTCCTTCGGCTTGGGCAGGCCCACCAGGCCGAGCACCTCGGCGGCACGATCCATGGCCGCTGCCTTGCTCGCGCCGCGGTGCAGCCGGACCGGCTCCGCCACCTGGTAGCCGATGGTCTTCGTGGGGTCGAGCGAGGTGAGCGGGTCCTGGAAGATCATCGCGATGTCATTGCCGCGGATCTTGCGCAGGTCACGGCTCGGGCAGGCCGACCAGTTCCCTGCCGTCCAGCTTGATCGAGCCGCCGACGATGGCTCCGCCCGGCGGCAGCAGCCCCATGATTGACAGACTGGTCATCGACTTTCCGCACCCGGACTCGCCCACCAGCCCGAGTGTCTCCCCAGGCGCGATGGTGAGGTCGACGTTGCAGACGGCCTGCACGACCGACTTGGCAGCTGGATGTGCGTCGAGAGGTCTGTGATCTCCAGAACGGGGGCCATCCGCGGGTGCTCCTCGGTCAGCGGGGCAATCGGTGCCGGGCAACGTGATCAGCGAATGCGATCACCAACGGCGCAGCCGTACGTCCAGCGAATCGCGCAGCGCGTCACCGAGCAGGTTGCATGCCATTACGACCAGGACGATGCAAGTGCCGACCGGGTAGATCAGCCACCAGTAGCCGTCCTGCAGGTAGGCGGTCCCGTTGGAGAGCATGTCGCCCCAGTCCACGTTGGGGTAGTGCAGGCCGAAGCCGAGGAAGCCGAGCGTGGCCACGGCCAGGATTGCGTCGGCGATGTTGAACGTGACGTTGACGATGATCACGCCGAGCGCGTTGGGGATTAGGTGCCGGTGGATCAGCCGTAGTCTTCCTGACCCCGCCGCCCGGGCCGCCGAGACGAAATCCCGCACCCGCAGCGTGAGCACTTCCCCGCGGACCAGCCGGGCCGGGACCAGCCAGGTGAAGATCCCGATGATGAGGCTAAGGCCGAGGGCAGACGCAGCCGTACCGGACGGCGACGATCAGCACGATGAACAGGAACGGGATCGACAGGAAGACATCGACCACTCGCATCATGATCGAGTCGGCGATTCCTCCGGCCAGCCCGGAGATCGCCCCCCAGAGCGCGCCGATGACGATCCCGATGGCCGCCGCCAGGAAGCCGATCTCGAGCGCTGCCTGCCCTCCCTTCATCAGCTCGCCGAGTTCATCGAAGCCGAGGTTGTCGGTGCCGAGCGGGTGGCCGGCTCCTGGTGGCAGGTTGGTCGCTGCCAGGTTCGTGCTGAGCACGTTGGCGTGGTAGACGAATGGCCCGCCGAAGCAGAACAGCACGAAGAAGACCAGGACGCCCAGCCCGGCAACCGCCAGCCGGTTCCTCGCGAACTCCCGCAGCGCCAGCCGCCAGCCGCTCTGGACCGGGCCGATCTCACCGCCTTCGGGCGCGTGCGTCACGTCCGAGCGGCGGGACTGGTGAGGCGATATGAGTCACGGTTGTCTCCTGCGGATCGCAGGCCTGTCAGGCCAGCCGGATCCGCGGGTCGGCCACCGTCAGCGCGATGTCGGCGACAAGGTTTCCGGCGATGGTCAGTACCGCGCCGACCAGCGTGTAGGCGAGCAGCACCGGGTAGTCCGCGGTGCCCAGGCTGTCGTAGAACAGCAGCCCGAGCCCTGGGTAGTTGAAGACCGTCTCGGCATCAGGCTGCCCGCGAGCAGCGCGGGAATGGACAGGCCGATCAGGGTGATCATCGGCAGGCAGGCGTTGCGGACCAGGTGCCGCAGCAGCACCAGCCGCTCCGGCAGCCCCTTCGCCCTGGCCACCTTGATGTAGTCCTGGGCCAGGGTGTCCATCGCCGCTGAGCGCATGTAGCGGGAGTAACCGGCGACGATCAGCAGGGTCAGGCACACGATCGGCAGGGTCATGTCGCGCCAGTCCAGCATGACTGTCAGCATGGAGGTGGACTGGCTGGCCTCGAAGCCGAAGATCGGGAACGTCAGCGCGAGCAGCTGGATCGCGATCAGGTAGAGGAAGAAGTCAGGCATCGCGTAGGTCACAAACGCCAGGGTCGTGGCGACATTGTCCCCGATGGTGTTCCGCCGGACCGCCTGGAAGATGCCGAGCGGGATCGCGATCAGCACCGCGAACAGCAGGGAGATGCCCGACAGGTAGGCGCTGCGCGCCCACCGCTCCTGGAACAGCGCAGCCACGCTCTGGTTCAGCTTGTACGAATAGCCCAGATTGCCGTGCAGCAACTGATTGACGTAGCGCAGGTACTGCACCCTGAACGGTTCGTCGAACCCGTGCTGCTTGTTCCACACTGCTATCGACATCCGGTTGGCCTTCGGGCCCAGGACATCGATGGCCGGCGAGGGGTAGATCGTGTGCAGCAGGAAGAAGATGAAGATCGAGACCCCGAACAGCATCACGAGGGATGTCCCTACCCTGCGAGGCAGATAACCGGTCACCGCGAGTGCCCCTTCTCACGTGAGACAGAGGACAGGCGTCAGAGCGCCTGTCGTCCGAGAGGCGAGGCGTCAGGGCAGCTGACCCATTTAATTGGTGAGGTACATCTGCTCCGGATTGAGCTGGTACTGGGTCAGTGACTCGAACGCGGCGGGCTGGCCGGATACGGTGTTCTTCCACACCGCGATATAGTCGGGGTCGGGCTGGAAGAGGCTCGGCTGCTGCGCCGTGAGGAAGGACGCTTCGTTCTTCACCGCACCGGCGCTGCCGCTGGTGACCGACGCGTTGATCAGCTTGTCGGCCTGCGGGTCGGAATACGATCCGCTGTTGCCCGTTCCGGTTGTATTGAACACACCGAATGTGGTCGGGTAGGTGCCATCGGTGTCGCCGCCATAGTCCACCATCGGCCAATCGTTAATGGTCTTCGGCGAGGTTGAGTCATTGTAGACCGCGATAATGTGGTTGAAGTTGTCGGACTTCAGCGTGATCGCGAAACCGGCCTTCCTCGCCTGCGATGCAAGGTCGGTCACCTGCTCGCCGATGATGGTGGGTACGGCGCTGTAGATAAGGTTGAACGCGAGCTTGGTACCAGCGGGGATGCCGGCGCCGCACGCGTTGGCCGCGGTGCCCTCCCTCGCGCAGGTGTCTGTGCCGCCAGGCACCACCTTCCAGCCGTGGGCCTTCAGCAGGCTGACAGCCGCGCCGACGCTGAACGGGTAGGGATCGGTCACCGCGTTCGCCGGGGTGTACGGGGACAGCGGGATAGACGGAACCGGCCCGTAAGCCAGGCCGCCCGCGCCGTGGAAAAAGGCCTTGAGGTAACCCTCCTCGTCCTGGAGATGCGCGATCGCCTGCCGGATGTACAGCTGCGCGATGATGTGGTTGAAGTCGCCGGTCGTGTCCTTGAAGTTATAGACCACGTCGCTAAAGCCGAAGTCGGGGTAGCCGAAGACGTTGTAGCCGGCCGCCTTGACCTGGCTGACCTGCGGCACATCGGTCTGCGGCATGTAGCCGATGTCGATGCTGCCGGCCTTGACCGCGTCGAACTCGGCGGTGTCCGAGGTGAACGGGACCGCCTGCAGGCTCGGGACCTTAGCCGAGTGCGGCCCGCCATAGCTGGTGTTCGGCATCATCGTGAAGGCGCCGGTGGTGCTGTTGAACGAGGTCAGCTTGTACGGCCCGTCCACGACCTGCCACAGCGGGTTGCTCGCGTAGGTGCTCACCGACTTGGACTCCGTGGCGAGGAAGTCGTAGATCTTCTTCGCGTTCACCGGTTTGGTGAAGTCCAGAATGGGGCCGTTCGCCGAGGCCTTCGCCCAGGCGTGGGACGGCATCGGCTGCACCGCGAGCTGGTCCTGCTGTCATCCACAGCGGGTTGACGGCCGAGTTCAGGTTCAGCACGAGCGTCGTCGCGTTCGGCGTGCTGGCGCTGACCACCTGGTCGGGCAGCCCGACTTTCGGAGTGTAGCCCGCCCAGTTGGCCGGGTCCTCCTTGACCGCCGCCCTCACTTCGTCGATCCAGAACAGGACGTCCTTGGAGGTCAGCGGCTGGCCGTCCGACCATGTGTAGTTGCTCTTCAGCGTGATCGTGATGGTCCTGTCGCCGTTCGAATACACGGGGGCGTTGGCCAGGCTCATCGCCCGCGTCTCCGTCGGCGCCACGCCGTTGACGTCCCAGTACAGCGGCCGCCACATTTCGTCCTGGAACGAGGAGACGGTGTACACCGAGTTGTTCGCGGAGGGAGTGACCGGGAAGATCCAGGTTGGCGTGGCGCCTGGCGGTTCCGCGACCGTGATCGTGCCGACCTGCGGCGTGCCGCTCGGGGGCGGTACCGTGCCGAACGCGCCGGAAATGGATCCGGTGCTGGTGCCGCTCTTGGCGCAGGAGGCAAGGACCATGGCGCCCGCGACGACGAATACCGCCAGCTTCGCTGCGTGACGCGCGATTCTCATCAGCCCTCGCTTTCGCGGCGCGCGCCGGTGAGCCCGCTTGGCCGCTTGATCTGGCCCAGTAAGGATTTTGGTAGCCCATATCGTCCCAGGTCAGGAGCACTTTCTATTGCCGGCACGCCGATCAGCTGCCGGTCTGCGATGAAAGGCCAGGGCTGACGGGCCAGTCCCGGGCCAGCGGGCGGAGGCGCTCAGTCGCGGGCGCAACTGCCGGCGCTGGCCACCCCACCCCCACTTCCCCCATGAGCCGCGCGATGAGAGGGTCGCCGCGCATGATGTGCCAGTCGTAGGGTTGAGCGCGGCGGCGTGCACCCGAACCAGCACGTCGCCGGCGCCGACCTCAGGCGGGCCGGTGCCCACCAGCTGGAGGACGTCCGGCGGGCCGAACCGCTCCTGGACAATCGCCTTCATCAGGTCACCTCGTATCGTCGCGCCCTGCCGTGGTGACCGGCGCTAACCGGCGGTTTCCACATGCAGGCGGATCACATCACCCGGATGCCGGTAGCGGGCGGGCGGCAGAAGCTGGGCCTGGTGTTCCGCGGCCTCCTAAAGCGGCCAAACCTGGGTTCGGGGTGACGTTGTCATGATTTCTCCAGCGGCCTCACAGCACTTCCGGCCGCGAGCACGGCCCGAGCCAGGGCGGTGACGGCGCTTTCAGGCCCTCGCGCGCCGCACGCCGGCCAGGAGCTCGCGGCGGCTCATCCGGCGTCTGTCATCGTGAGAACGAGCTTCCCCGGGCGTGCCCGGCTTGGAGGTGGCGCATGGCGTCGGGTGCCTGGTGCAGCGGGTAGGTCTTGCCGATGACCGGAGTGAGCTGGCCGGCTTCGATGAGCCGGGCGAGGGTTTCCAGGTCGGCGTGGCGCTGCCGGGAGATGAGCATGGTAAGCCGCTGGCGGGTGAACGGTGAGCGGGCCAGGCCCCGCAGCTGGCGGCCCATGCCGGCCCAGCGGCCGCCGTCTTCGCCGCCGGCGAGGACCAGCGTTCCGGCCGGGGTCAGCGCGCGCCGCAGCCGGGCCAGCGGCGAGTTGCCGGCGATGTCCAGGATGAGGTCGTAGCGCTGGGACCCGTCCGCGAAGTCATCGCGGGTGTAGTCCAGGACATGGTCGGCGCCGATCGAGGTGACCAGATCGGTCTTGGCCGTGCTGCAGACGCCGGTGACCTGCGCTCCGAGGGCCTTGGCGATCTGCACGGCGTAGGTGCCGACGCCGCCGGACGCGCCGGTGATCAGCACGTGCTGTCCTGGCTGGAGGCACCCGGCGTCACGCAGGCCCTGCAGAGCGGTCAGCCCGGAGACCGCGACGACCGCGGCCTGGCCGAAGGTGAGGCTAGCCGGTTTGCGGGCGAGCTTGTCCTGGCGGGCGCGCGCGTACTCGGCGAACGAACCCTGGCCGATGCCGAACACCTCTTCGCCGACCGCGAACCCGGTGGCATCGGCGCCGGCCGCCACGACCGTGCCGGCCACGTCCAGGCCGGGCACGGGGTTCTTGGGGGCGCGCAGGCCCGAGACCAGGCGGATCACGTACGGCTGGCCCGCCATCAGGTGCCAGGTGCCCCGGTCGAGCCCGGCGGCATGGACCCGGAGGAGGACCTCGCCGCCAGCGGCCGCTGGCCGGCCGATCTCCTCCAGATGCAAGACGTCGGCGGAACCGTATCCGGCCTGCACGATCGCCCGCATCGTCTGCCGTCCCGATCCCGGCGCGGTTCCGCCGCCGGAATCGCCGGGCGTCGCGGCCTGGCCGGCTGCGCCTGTTGCCGACTTCATGATCGTCCTCTGTGTCGGTTCCGTGGTCAGGGAGGCGTTGCCTCCTCCGCTACGCGCTGTGCCGGTGCACGGCTGTAAGCGGCCCGCCGCGGTCAGGGTCCTTCAGCTGACCGGTGCGGCCGGAGTCGGGACCCAGGCGGCCGACGCTGGTGCGAGGTCATCGGGTGCGGGGGCGGGCACGCTGGCGCCGCCCTGGTCCAGGCGGAACGGCGGGTAGGCGTCGGTCATCAAGGCGGCGTAGGCGATGACCCGCAGCACCCAGCGGTTCATGCCGATGACGAAGTCATACAGCCCTCGCGGGTAGCGGCCCGCGAACAGCAGCGTGATCGCCGCGAAGAACACGAGCAGCCCGATCAGCCCGCCATAGAAGGCATCGGCCTGCCACATGTCCCCCGTGGCCCCGGTCGCGGTGTAGGCGGCGCCGCCGGCGAACACCGTGACGATGGCGTACTGAGGGATGGCAAGCAGCCACCACTTGACCAGGACCAGGCCGCGGGAGAGCCGTTCGGGATAGGCGATGTCCAGCGTCGCGGGGTAGTCCGGCTCCTCATCCAGGCTGAACGGCGGGTAGCGGTCGGTGCCCAGGGCACTGTAGGTGTAATAGCCGACCCGCCACGACCAGCGCAGCACCCCCAGATTGAAGCTGAACAGCGGGCGCGGGTAGCGGCCGGTGAACAAGATCGCGAAGAACGCGATGACGGTGACGGCGGCGAACGCGATCCACAAGAAGAACAGCACGATGTAGTGCGGGATCGCCAGCAGCCACTTGACCAGCCACAACCAGCGGCTCAACGGCTCATCGAGGCGCGCTCGCACCTCCACGGGGTAGCTGTGGTCCATGGCTTCCTCCTCGTTAGTGCATGCGGACGCCCACATCCATGACACCGGCACACGATAGGCACCGGCCGGGGCGGATCACCGGCCCCATAGGGTTGCTTCACATTACGTTCGCAACCAGAAACTAGCAATGGATTTCTGGAAATAAACTGCGATAACTCGCGGGCGTAGCGGACTGGAGCTCCCTGACCAACCGCGCACGGGTGCTGCTGTGCATCGCCCACGACCCGGGCGTGCGGCTGCGCGGCATCGCGGCCAGGACGGGCATCACCGGGCGCACCGCCTACAGCATCGTCACCAGTACTGCCCGCCGCACGCGCCGGGTAGTTGGATGACCAGGTAATACCGGTGCGGCCAGCTCCAACCCGCACCGGCATCGCGGACCGCCAGGGGGATCAGTGATCTCTGCCGCGTGATCGGCGGGTGGCGCGCAGAATACCCGGATCGGCTTCGCCAGCGCAGTGATCGGTATCGACTCGCCGTCCGCGCCGAACGGCGGCTCGGTGGGCGTTCTCCGTAGACATGTCTATCACTTAGCGTGACGCCATCTGTCGGCGCGATCTGTTGCCGACCGTCGAGTCGATGCGGCGTAGCCGATCTGGAGGATGGCAACCGGGCGGCCCAGGCCCCGGTCATGGGAGCCAGGTGGGGGTGGTGCCGGGGGGCGCCGTCCACACGGGCACCCATAGGCTGGGCTGGGGGTGATCCGCCGGGTGGTCGCGGTTGTGTCCGGCGTGCTGGCCGTGCTTGCGGGAACAGCCTGCACGGCCGCTCCACCGTCGCCCCGGGCCACCGCCACCACCAGCCGGGCCGCGCCTGGCCAGGCGGGACCGGCCGGAAGGCAGGGCGGTGCTGTTCGCGCTGCGGGCAGTATCACGCTGGCCTTCGCCGGGGATGTGAACTTCGCCGGCCGTACCGCGCGGCTGCTGGCCGATGGCGCTGGCGCCGAAGCTCGCCGCCGCCGGAGCCACAATAATCATCGGCGCCCACGCCCACATGCTGCAGGGCTCAGGGTGGCTCGGCCACACCTTCATCGCCTACGGCCTGGGGAACTTCTTGTGGTGGGAGCGCCCCTACAGCACCGCCACCGGCGTGCTGGAACTCACCATCCACCCGCACGCCCCGCTGACCGCACGCTTCATCCCGGCGGTCGTCTCCGGCACCGGCCAGCCCATCGCCGACCGCGGCGCCGCCGCCCGGCGCGCCGCCGCGCGCTACGCCAGCCTGCGCGCCTGTGCCCAGCTCACACCGCAACCAACCTGAGCGGCCCGGGATCCTGCATGGCCAGGCTCGCGGATGCGGCGTCACGAAACGGCCCATCTGATGCCAATGGATTGACCGCAAAGGCGATGCGGGCCGACTGCCGCCCACCCGCGACTGTGCTAACGATAAGCGATCGGCCGGGACGGTCAGGCATCAGCTTGTAGTCAATACATGTAAAGTACACAGCCAGGATTTTTTCAGCTAACTCCCAGAGACAAGTCTCATTCTCCCAGTCAGTGAGATGTGAGACACATCTGGGGTGCCATGCGTGTAGCCGATGGTTCATCGGACTCAGCAGCGTCAGGGCAAGCTCTTCTTCTCGGTATGGCGATGCTCGCCTACAATGCCGCCGTACAAGCGGCGCTGGCGTACTGTGAAGCTGTGCATGTGGCTTTCGATCTCCACCGGACCGACCTGCTCACTGCACTGCGGATGGAACTGCCGAAACGACAAGATGCTGAGCATATCCTGAACGAGCAGTGGTGCGATCTGTGGCGTCAGGGAATTCCGCTGCCGATCACACTCGAGTATTCTACGGAAAACGATGAGAAACTATCTAGTTGAATTGCTTATTGGTAGATTCGTATAGCGTTAATCTGGATGAGCTGCGGCAGGGCCCGCATGCCTGGTTGATGTGTTTCCTGTGCTGCGTGGCGGTTGCGGCTGGCGTGATCTCGATGCGGAGGGTGCTGAGGTGCCTTCTGCGGAGCGCATGCTGGCTGAGGCCCTGGAGGCGAACCGGCAGCTGTCGGAGCTGGCTGACGGGCTGATCGAGGACAACGCGCTGCTGCAGGAGCAGGTGGCGCGGCTGGCTGAGCGTGATGCGGAGCGGGACACCAAGCTGGAGATGCTCCGGGCTGACTTCGCTGTGCTGCAGCGGATGCTGTTCGGGCGGTC
Organism: uncultured Actinomycetes bacterium; assembly: GCA_963809975.1. GTDB lineage: Bacteria > Actinomycetota > Actinomycetes > Streptosporangiales > Streptosporangiaceae > Bog-532. The sequence goes on along the minus strand of CAWELT010000027.1, from coordinate 4,111 downwards.
GTCGTAGGAGGCGCAGCCGGGGCCGCCTGCCGGCGGCGATGGTAGTGCCGCTGGTGGCGGCGGGCGAGACCGGGAACGGCGGGGCGCCGCGGGAGAGAAGCGCGGCCCGGGGGCGCGGGCGGGGCGGCGGGATTACTCGCGCCTGCCGCGGCTGGAGGTGTTCTGGGATTTCCCTGATGGCGGGTATTGCTGCCCGGAGTGCGGGGAGCCGTTCACGCCGCTGGGGGATCATCTATCCGGGGAGCAGCTGGACTGGCAGGTGATCGTGCGGCTGGTCGCGCACTGCCGCCGCCGCTACCGGCGGGCCTGCGATTGCCGGGTGCCCGCCACGGTGATGGCGCCCGGCCCGCCGAAGGCGATCGGCAAGGGCCTGCTCTCCAATCGGTTCATCGCGATGCTGCTGACCGAGCGGTTCGCCGCGGGGCGGAGCATGAACTCGCTGGTGACCGGGCTGGGCAGGCGAGCCGCGGAGATCTCACCCGCCACTTTGGCGGGCGCATGCGCGCAGGCCGGGGCGCTGCTCGTCCCGCTGGCAGAAGCGATCACGGAGCGGTCGCGGGGCTCGTGGCGCTCGCACCCGACAAGACCACCTGCTGGGTCTTCGCCCCCCGCGACGGGGACGGGCCAGCGAAATGGTGGCTGTGGGTCTTCCTCGGCCCGAACACCGTTTGCTTCGTGATGAACCCGACGAGGTCCGGCGCGGTCCTCGCCCGCCATGCCGGGCTCGACATGGAGACCGGGCAGCTCACCGACGGTGAGGACGGGCCGCGGCGGCTAGTGATCTCCAGCGACTTCTACGCTGTGTACCAATCCGCGGGGAAGAAGACGGACGGCCTGGTCAATCTTTACTGCTGGGCTCACCTAAGACGGCATTTAGTCCTAGCAGGCGATGCGAACCCGGTCCAGCTCAGGCGCTGGACGGACGCGTGGCCGGAGCGGATCCGGGATCTTTACGCCGTTCACCATGAGCTCTGGCCACCTGGGCCGGCACCGCCGCGCCAGCGCCACAGGAGAAAGAAGCCGCCGCAGCGCTGCTGGAAAACGCTTACGCCGCCTGGGATGACGCAATCACGGTAATCGACCAGGCGCGGAAGAAACAGATGCAGGCCCCTGGCCTGCAGAAGCCCGCGAAGAAAGCGCTCGCCACCCTGGACCGCGAATGGGACGGCCTGACCGCGCACCGGATTACCCGATCGTCTCGCTCAATAATAACGCCGCAGAGCGGGTCATCGAGAAGCCCGGTCGTGACCCGAGAAAACGCCCGCGGCTCCCATAACGGCGACACTGCGCGGAACGCCGCCGTGATCTGGACCGTCACCGGCACCGCCCAGATGGCGGGCCTCAACATCCTGACCTATCTCACCGCCTACCTCGACGAATGCGGACGCAACGGCGGCAAGCCGTCGCCGGCAGGCCCTGGAACGGTTCCTGCCCTGGAACGCCAGCCCAGACACCTCCGCACCTGGGCGCAGCCTCCGCCGCCGGATAAATCCCCAGGGAACCGCATCCGCCGGCGTAGCCGTCATGGACCGGTCACGCCGGCAGGAGAGGACAATGAATGGACACATCGGCCGACGCAATGGCCTGGTACAAGGTGAAAAGACCAGACTCGCTGAACGTCGACAGGTCGGGCACGTGTTCGGAGAGCATGGTGCACAGTATGACGAAACGCCCTCAGCGGATCCGGCCCCGGGCTATTCGGCGAACGAGCCTTTGAAACCGTGCGTCCAACAAGTCGCACCACCCGGGGGAAATGCCCGATCGGCAGGCCGGTCTTTACATCCCCAAGCAGGACGGCGATCCGGGTGGCCGCCTCCGGCGGCTGGCTCGACGGCCAAACCCTGCGAGCGAATGTCATCTTCCCGGAGACTCCGCACCAGATGGACATCACCTGCTCCCTCCCCAGGCGCACCGCCAAGGCCCTATGGCGCCACCCCACCGCTCACGACAACGCCCACAGTCGCGCGCTGGCAGTTCATCCGTGAGCGGCCGAGCGACTCGCGGCAGATGAGTGCGGCTGTCAATGTCGCTTCCGAGGCCTTTGCCAGTGGTAATACCCGGTTATACTAGGGATGTGAAGACAGCAATCTCGCTCCCCGATGACACCTATGAGCAAGCCGCCAGGCAAGCAGCGGAACTCGGTATCAGCCGGTCAGAGTTCTTCGCCCGCGCTGCCCGCAGCTACCTGCTTGAGCTAGCCTCCCATTCGCTCACCCAGCAGATCAACGAGGCGCTGCAGACCGCCGCCGACGACTCCAACGCTGCCGCCGCCGCGGCTAGCCGCCGCTACCTGGCCGGCCAGGACGACTGGTGACCGGACGCGGCAGCATCTGCTGGGCAGATCTCGGCGAGTCGAGAGGCAGCAAACCCGCCAAACGACGCCCCGTGCTGGTCATCCAGTCTGACCCTTTCAATGCCAGCAGGCTGAACACCACCATCGCGGCGGTCATCACGTCCAACACTGCGCTGGCCACCATGCCCGGCAACGTCTTCCTGCCCGCAGCCGTCTCTGGCCTGCCCAAAGACTCAGTTGTCAATGTCACCGGCCTGGTCACACTCGACAAGGCAGACCTCGAGACAGCCACCGGCCACCTGCCGGCCTCCCTCATGAGCGATGTCGACCGCGGACTCCGCCGCGTCCTCGGCCTGTGAACGTAACGCACCCGCAGCGGCATCATGCCGGTGATCAAAGATCAGGTCGCTACATCTCCGGCCGGCATATGCCTGACCCGAAAAATGGAGATTAGCTGGGCAGGCGGCGCGCACTGACCGAGGTTCGGGCGAGGCCACAGCCGGGTCGCTGCGACCTCGTCGGCTCGCTCGCCGGGGAGCGCATCCGGCGGGCTTGGCTCGTCTAGCTTGTTAACCAACCACCTGGGAGGAGCCCTGTCGTGCCCGCACCTGTCCGCATCGGCCTAGCCGGCTATGGCCTTGGCGGCCGGTACTTTCACGCGCCGCTTCTCGCATCTGCCGCGAATTGCGAGTTCCTCGGCGTAGTCACCACCTCACCCGAGCGCGGCCGCCAGGTTGCCGCCGATCTCGGCCGTCCGGCCTTCGCCTCCCTGCAGGAGCTGGCCAGCGCGGGCGCCGACGCGATGGCGATCTCCACCCCGGCCGCCACCCACGTCACGCTCACCCAGCAGGCGCTGCGCCTGGGCCTGGCGGTCGCCTGCGACAAGCCGTTCGCGCTGGAGGTCGGCTCGGCCCGCCAGACCGTCGAGCTCGCCGAGCAGCTCGGAGTCCCGCTGACGGTCTATCAGAACCGCCGCTGGGACTCGGACTTCCTGACCCTGTGCGAACTCCTCGGCAAGGGATCGCTAGGCGAGCTGACCCGCTTCGAGTCGCGGTTCGAACGGTTCAGGCCCGAACCCGGCCCGCCCCGGGCCGGCGGTGGCACCCTGCTGGATTTCGGCAGCCACCTGGCCGACCAGGCCCTGGTGCTCGCAGGCCCGGTCAAGAGCGTCTACGCCGAGATGCATTTCCGTAGCGACCCCGGCGGGCTGGATGACGACGTGTTCATCGCCTTGACCCACGAGGGCGGCGTGCGGTCGCACCTGTGGGGCAGCTGGCGGCAGGGGGCCCCCGGCCCGCGACTGCGCGCCGCCGGCACCTCGGGCAGCTACGTCATCGCCGACGTCGACGGCCAGGAAGCCCGGTTGCGAAGCGGGGCATCGCCGGCGTCGGCCGGCCAGCGGTGGGGTATAGAGCCACCCGAACGGTGGGGACGCCTGTTCCGCGGTGACACTGCCGAGCCGGTGCCCTCCGCATGCGGGGCCTGGGACCTGTTCTACCCCGCCTTCGCCGCCGCCGTCCGAGGCACGCAACCGGTGCCGGTGAACCCGTGGGACGCCGTCGCGACCGCAGCCGTGCTGGATGCCGCCCGGATCAGCGCACGCACCGGTCAGGTGGTACGTCCGGCGCGGACCATCTAACCCCGGTGTACGCCATCGGGTGGGGTCACCAGATGGCCGCCGGGACACCTCTCGGTACGCAAGTGGATGAGACTAGGCCTGACGCGGACCACCACGAGCGTTCTGTTCACTAGAAGGTAGCGGATCACCCTGGCTTGGTAACACCAATGCAGGAAGCTTCCCGCACCAGCAGCCTCCTG
>CAWELT010000026.1:0-147466 GCA_963809975.1 uncultured Actinomycetes bacterium | reverse complement strand
CGACGGCATCGGTGCCGCTCCGGGCCTGCGCGATCCGCGGTTGGCGGCGCAGGCGACCCGGCTCGAGGGCAGGATCCGGTTCCACCGTGGGCAGGTGGCCGAGGCTGCCTCCGCCCTTGGTCCGTGCGGCACGGCAACTGCGCCCGCTCGACCCCCGGGCGGCGAAGGACGCGCTGCTCTTCTCGCTGGAGGCCGCTGTGTTCGCCGGGTGGGCGCCGAGCCGCCGCCATCCTGCGAGGAGATCGCCCGGACGGCACGGGATCTGCCACCCGCCGGCGACCCTCTCGGACACGGCCACCGACCTGTTGCTTCAGGGCTACACCGCGCGGGTGACGCAGGGTTACCCAGCGGCCGTGCCGGCGTTGCGCCGGGCGGTCCAGGCCTTCCTCGCGGACGAGGTGGACCCGGACGTCGCCCTCCACCGCTTCGGGCTGGCAGCGATCGCGGCGGCCGATCTGCTGGACGACGCGTCGGTGGAGCGGCTGACCGCGACCTGGATCGACCGTGCCCGCCACCGCGGGGCGTTGGCCAGGCTGGCCCCTGCACTCGCCTTCCGCAGCGCCTTCGTCGAGGGGCCCGCCGGCCGGCTGGCCGCAGCCCTGGCGGCCGAGTTGGAGGCGCACGAACTGGCGGGCGTGACCGGTAATCCCGCGGTCGTCCCTCCCACAGGTGCCCACACGCTGCTCAGCCTCGCCCTGAGCGGCCACGAGGCGGAAGCGCGGGTGATCGCGGCGGCTGTCTCACAGAGAGGCCCCCGGCAGGGGCGCCGCCGGTGAGATGGCCATGGCGGCGTGCTTCCTCGGCGTGCTGGAGATCAGTCTCGGCAACTACGGCTCCGCCGTGGCAATGCCTTCACCCGGCGTACACCGATGACACGCCGCTCATCGGGACCCACGCACTGCCCGATCTGGTGGAGGCCGCGGTCCGGGCGAGGTCGGCGCGACCTGGCAGAACGCGCGCTGCAGCGGTTGGCGGACCGCGCGGCCGCCACCGGCACTCCGCTGGCCCTCGGGTTGCTCGCGCGGTCCCGGGCCCTGCTTGCCGCCCCGGCCAAGGCCCGGCAGCGGTACGAGGACGCGCTGGACCTGCTCGGCCGGACCCGGGCCGCTCCTCAACTGGCCCGTACCCATCTGGTCTACGGTGAGTGGCTACGCCGCCAGCGCCAGCGGCGGGAGGCACGAGATCAGCTGCGCGCAGCCCTCGAGATGTTCGACGCCATGGGCCTCCGCTGCTTCGCCGCGCGGGCCCACGCAGAGCTGCGGGCCACCGGTGAGCACGCCCAGAAGCGCGAGCTCGGAACCCGCCGGAGGAGCTGACACCCCAGGAGGCACAGGTCGCCGCCCTGGTCAGCCGAGGAGAAGCGAACCGGGAGATCGCCGCCCAGCTGTTCGTCAGCCCGAGCACCGTGGAATACCACCTGCGCAAGGTGTTCCGGAAGCTCGGCGTGACCTCCCGCACGCAGCTTGCCCACCTTTCCCCCCCAGGGCCTCCGGCATCCACGTCTCCGAGCGTCCACCTCTCGACCGACGCCGCTGACCCTGGGCGGGCTCAGAGCGTCGTCCGAAGGGCCTAAGGGTTTCGGGGATTCCACCTCGGTGGCCGCGCCCTAGCATCCCCGGTAGCGGGGCCCGTGCCGACCGGCTGCTGAGGGTCGAGGCCACCGAAGCCCTGCGCTGGGCGGAGGCGAGCAAGCCATGGGACCTAACGCACGTTCTGCGACCACCACCGCCTCGGTCGCTCCTGTTGCCAGGGGAGGGATCGTTTCCCGTCGCCCGCTGTTCGAGCGGCTGACGGGAGCAGCGCGGGTCACCGTGGTGTCGGCACCGGCCGGGAGCGGGAAACCTGCTTGCTCCGGTCATGGATTGCTGCGGCGGCCCTGGAGCACAGCACCGGCTGGGTGCCGGTGCGGGGCGATGAGCGCGGTCCGCAGCGGTTCTGGATCTTGGTGGCTGACGCGCTGCGCGGCACGGCCGCCGGGACCGCGCTGGTGCGGAGGCTAACCGCAACAGAGTACCTGGATGGCTGGGCGATTGTCGAGTGGCTGCTCAAAGATCTCGGCGTCCTTGCCGGACCGGATCTGGCTGGTGATCGACGACCTGCATGAGTTGCGCTCCGCCGAAGCATTGCGCCAGCTTGAGCTGCTGGTGATGATTCGCCGCCAGAGCTTCGGTTCGTGCTCGCCACCCGCCATGACCTGCGGCTGGGCCTGCACCGGCTGCGGCTGGAAGGAGAGTTGACCGAGATCCGCGCCGCCGATCTCCGCTTCACCCTCGGGGAGGCGCGGGCGCTGCTGGCGCGACCGGGTTGCGGCTGTCGGATTCCGGCGCTGGCGCAGTTGCACCAGCGGACCGAGGCGGCGGCTGGGCTGCGGCTGGGCGCGCTGTCGCTGGCCAGGTACCCGGACCCGGAGCGGGCCGCCGCGGAGTTTTCCGGCAGCGAGCGGACGGCGGCTGAGTACCTGCTGGCAGAGGCGCTGGACCGGCAGAGCGAGCCGGTGCGGAGGCTCCTGGTGCGCACGTCGGTGCTGGAGTGGGTGCCCGGTCCGCTGGCGGACGTGCTGGCGGGAGACTCCGGTGCGGAGCGGATATTGCAGGACCTGGAGCGGGCCGGCGTGTCCGTGGCAGCGCTTGACGTGCGCCGCTCCTGTTTCCGCTACCACCAGATGCTCGCCGACCTGCTGCAGCTCGAGCTGCGCCGTACCGAGCCAGGCGAGATTCCCGCGCTGCATGGCGCCGCCGCCGCGTGGTTCACCGAGCACGGGTACCCGGTGGAGGCGGTCCGCCATGCCCAGGCGGCGGGGGACTGGAATCTGGCGGCCCGCCTGCTGTCCGATCACTGGCTGGGCCTGCACCTGACGGCAGGCGGCCGCCGCGCACGGAGCTGCCGGCCGGTTTCCCCGTCTATATCGCTGCTACTGCGGAGCTCACCGCGCTGCGGGCAGCGGATGAGTTGAACCGGGGGTTGCTGGAGGAGGCCAAACGGTATCTCGCGCTTGCGACCCAGGAATCGGCCCCGCGAATAGCTTCGCGCATCTCCCCATCGCTGTCCACTGCGGATCGGTCCGGACGTTTCCAGGTCGTGCTGGCCATCCTGCGGCTATTCCTGGCCCGGCAGCGCGGCGACGTGCCGGCGGTCGTCGAGGAGACGCAGCGACTGCTGTCCCCGGCCGCGGCTGCAGATGCCGGACAGCTCGGGTTTGACGCAGACGTACGCGCGGTGGCATTGATCAGCTTCGGTATGGCTGAGATGTGGACGACGCGATCCGAACAGGCGGAGCGGTGCCTGAAGCAAGGCGTCGCCTCGGCCCGCCGCATCGGCCGGCCCTATCTTGAGCTCACCGGCTTGGCGCACCTGATCCTGGTTGAGATCGTCCCATCTCCCCGACTGGGCGAGCGGCGGAGCAGGCAGGCGATCGAGCTGGCGGAACGATACGGCTGGGGCGAGGAGCCGATCACTGGCGTCGCCTGCCTGCATCTAGGCACTGCGCTGACCGTACAGGGGCGTCTGGAAGAGGCAGAGCCGTGGCTTGACCGCGCGCAGCGTACGCTCCGTGCCGAGGCCGAACCGGCCGCCGGGATGACGCTCCATTGTGCTCGCGGCGTACATGAGATGGCCGCGGCCGTCACCAGGAGGCGCTGGCCGCGCTCCGGGCCGCCCGGCGGCTGGCCAAGCTGCTCGTTACGCCGCATGTCGACGCCACGAAGATGCGGGCAAACGAGCTGCAGGCGCTCGTGCGGCTCGGCGAAACCGCAGGCGTCGAAGCCACCCTTGCCGCGATGGACCCTTCCGAGCGCGCAACCGGAGGAATGCGTAACGTGCTAGCGGCGCTGGCGCTCGCCAAGGAGGATCCGCGGGCGGCGACTGCCACGCTTGCCCCGGTCACCGACGGATCCGTCACAGGAGTCCATCCGATCTGGTTGACCGAAGCTTTGCTGCTGGAGGCGATCGCGCACGACGCGCTGGGTGACGCGGCCGCCGCCGGGCGGACCCTGGAGCGGGCGCTTGATCTCGCAGAGCCCGACGCTCTGCTCCTTCCGTTCCTGCTAGATCCTGCGCTGGGGCTGCTCAAGCGCCATTCCCGGCAATGCGCCGCACACGAAGCCTTCGTGGCCAAAATTCTGGACCTGCTCGGCCGAACGAGGAAGCCGGAGGCACCGCCCGGGGAGGAGTGCCGCCTGCTCAAGCCGCTCAGCGAAGGCGAGACCCGGGTCCTGCGCTACCTGCCGACCAGCCTGTCGGGGCCCGAGATCGCCGGCGAAATGTGTCTATCGATGAATACCGTCCGGACGCACATGCGCCACATCTACGGAAAGCTTGGCGCACATCGCCGCCACGACGCCGTTGAGCAGGCCCGCGTCCTGGGCCTGTTCGTACCGTCGCCGCGCAGGACGTGAGCGTTCAGCGAGCCGTTAGGTGAGCCCGCATCGCGGCGGCAGGTGATGAGCCGCGGCGAGGTGTTCCGGCGGCGGCCCGGCCTCCGCCCGTCTGCGGGAAGCTGACCCGCCCGCGAGCAGGGTAAGCGGCGCAGATCACCAGCGTCATGTGATGGCGAATCACCAACTCGGGCGCGAGGCTCAGGCCAGCCAAGCGAGTGAAAGGAAAGCCTGTCATGCTCAAGTCACTAAGCACTGCGCTGATCCTGCGCGGCATCATCGCCCTAGCCCTCGGGATAATGGCGCTGGCCTGGCCCAGGGTCACAGTCCTATTGCTGGTCATCTTGTTCGCCGTGTACGCGTTCATCGCCGCCGGCGCACAGGCGATCCTGATCTTCAGCACCGGCGGGCCGGTCTTCGGGTATCTGCTCGGGCTGGCCGACCTGGCCGCCGGGGTGATCGTCCTGGCCTGGCCGGGGCCCACCGCGCGCGTGCTGGTGCTGATCGTGGGCTGCTGGGCGATCTTCGTCGGCTTGTTCGAGGTCTTCGTCGCCTTCCGTACCGGCGAGCTGGCCCGGTCGCGTGCCCTGTTTGTCCTAAGCGGTCTGGGCGCGGTCGCGTTCGGCGCATCGCTGTTCGCTCGCCCCGCCATCGGCGCGGTCACCATCGCGCTGCTGTTTGGTCTGTTCAGCCTGACTAACGGCGCCTCGATGGTGATGCAAGGTGTCGGGCTGCGCCGGCCCCCGAAGACCCCGCACTCCGTCGCTGCGGAAAGGGCCACGGCCTAGCGCAGCAGCCGGACCCCACCGAGCCTCACGACCGGGCTGGTGAGCAGTCATCACATGCGCCTGGTGACTCACCTGGCCCAGATGCCGGTTGATCTGGCGGCTAGCTCGGGACTCTTGGTTCCACGTCGATCACATGGAGCGGTCTCACGCTACCGACGGCTCAGCCGAACGTGTGATTCCGGCGGCCGGCCGTCACCCTGGAGGGCTCACGCCAGCCGGCGGTTTCACCAGGCGCATGTGATGACCGCTCACCATCCCCGCGGGGATCGTGAAAACTCACAGCGCCATACAGCCCTTACAGGAGGAAGCCATGACATACACGACCGTAACCGTGAAGTCGGGGACGGGGCCTCAGCTACGGAGTGGTCTCCGAGCTGGCCACCTACTGGGACGTCCTCCCCGGCCACGAGGACGAGCTGCGCGCGGCGACCGAGCGGTTCGCCGATGTGCTGCGCAAGGCCCCGCCGGAGAAGAACATCCACACCGGCCTGCGGGACAGCCGCCACGTGATCTTCGACAACGGGACACCGTCTGATGTGGGCCACGACGTTCGAGAACGACTGGGACCCCTACTTCGACGACTTCGTCTTGATCGGCATCGACCACTTCCTGGACTGGATGCAGCACACCACCCAGGACGCGGACGTCTCGGCGTGGGTCGAGGCGTCCGGCGGGGTCGGAGAAGTTCCACAGTGGACAACCCCGAGCGTCGACGGCGCACGTGAAGCAGACCGTCGGCGGGCTCAAGGCGATCGTCCAGTCGGTGCAAAGCCCGGCAACCGGCTACTTCAACATTTTGAGCACCTGGACGATGCCGGAGATCATCAAGGCCCAGCGCCTGCAAGAGGCGTTCCAGCAGGTGCTCGACGACCCGGCCGCCGCGGAGGCGCTGCAGCACCCGGCGCTCAAGCCGCTGCTCGAGCATGGCCGCCGACTGAGACCGGTTGCCACGTTCGCAGGGCGCGGCGGCGCCCTGCGAACTGCGGAGAAGCACAACCGACGACTGGCAAGGGGCCACGATGACCACGGAGACCGACACCGCGCTGGAGCTCGGCGACATCCAGGCCGGCGCCCTGATGCCTCGGCCGAACCCGTACGCGGGCACGTATCTAGGCCTGCGGATCGATGACCGCGCACGCCGGGCGGGAGCTGCTGCGGCGGCTGATCCCCCTGCTCGACCCGGTCGGCCTCGTTCGACCCGGACAGGCCGGTCTCGCTCGCGGTGGCACTCAGCTTCACCGGGCTGCAGGCCATCGGCGTGCCAGAGGAGTCGCTGGCCACCTTCCCGCCCGAGTTCCAGCAGGGCATGGCCGCACGCGCGGACTAGCATCGGTGACGTCGGGGAGAACGCGCCGGAGAACTGGGAGGCACCGCTGGGTTCCCAGGACGTGCACCTCGTGGTCGCCGCGCTTGCCCGGGACAGCCGCCTATGGAAACCCTTGTCACGCTTGCCCGCGACGCCATGCGCGATCTGCCCGGTGTCACACCGATCTGGCAACTGGACGTGCACGTGCCAGCCGGACGGGCGCGAGCAGTTCGGCTTCCAGGACGGCATCAGCCAGCCGGCCGTCGAGGGCACCGGCATCCTCGGCAGCAACCCGCACGAGGAGCCGCTCAAAGCGGGCGAGTTCGTCCTGGGCTACGAGGACGAGACCGGCGAGCTGTCGCGCCGATACCGCAGCCCGAGGTCCTGGGCCGCAACGGCACCTACGTGGTCTTCCGCAAGCTCCACCAGCGCGTGGCCGCCTTCCGCCAGTACCTGCACGAGTGCGCCGCCGACGACGCCGAGCAGGAGTGGCTGGCGGCCAAGTTGGTCGGGCGCTGGCCCAGTGGCGCGCCGCTGGCGCTGGCCCCGGACAAGGACGACCCCGAACTGGGCGCCGACCCCGAACGCAACAACGCCTTCCTGTACGGCGACGACCCGCGGGGCCTCAAATGCCCGCTCGGCGCGCACGCCCGGCGGATGAACGCGCGCGACGCGGTCATCACCGGGCAGGTCCGCCTGCACCGCATGATCAGGCGCGGCACCAACTACGGCCCGTCGCTGCCCCCCGGCGTGCTGGAGGACGACGGCGCCGACCGCGGGCTGATGTTCGCCTTCGTCGGCGCGCACCTGGCCCGGCAGTTCGAGTTCGTCCAGAGGCAGTGGATCAACGACGGCAAGTTCATCGGCGCGCCCGCCGAGAGGGATCCGCTGGTCGGCGTGCAGGACGGCGGTCAGTTCACCATCCCGAAGCTGTCCGATCCGCCGCCGCCTGCAGGGACTGCCCGATTTCGTCGTCAACCGCGGCGGCGAGTACTGCTTCATGCCCGGCCTGCGGGCGCTGCGCTGGCTCGCCGACCTCGACACCTGAGAGCAAGGAGATTTGTCATGGCAGACCACTTCTCCGGCCCGCGGGCCCTCACCGATCCCGCGTGCCGACATCACCGACGTGTACGCCTTTCCCAGCCCTGAGCGGCCCGGTCATCTGGTGCTCGTCGCTGGACGTGTTCCCGGCCGCGCACCGCCACCGCACTGTTCTCCGACGCGGTCAGCTACCGCTTTCGCCTGCGGCCGGTGACAGCCACGACGGCCGGCGGCCGACCGGCGTTCGCGGTCGGCGAGGACGAATACACCTTCGATATCACCTTCGCCGCTCCAGCCCCGGACGACGGCCCCGACAGCACTGGTGCAGGCCGGCATGTGCACCACCCCCAGCGGAGTGGAGATCCCGTTCCGGATCGGCGACGAGAAGTCGACCGAGATGCACGGTCTGCGGATCTTCGCCGGGCCACGACTGGACCCGTTCTTCATCGACCTGGCCGCCGATACTGGCCACCGAGAAGCTGGAGCGGCTGGCGTTCCGGCCCGAGGGCCTCAACTCCCTCGACGGCGTGAACGTGCTGAGCATCGTCCTCGAACTGGACGTCGCCACGGTGCTCGGCCCCGACACCGGCCCGCTGCTCGGCGTCATCGGCGAGACCCTGACCTCCGGCGGACACCCGGTCCGGCTGGAGCGCATGGGCCGGGCGGAGATCAAGAACTTCATCATGCAGACGAAGAAGTTCGATCCCGTCAACCGGGACCTCGAGATCCGCGATCTCTACAACGCTGAGGACGCCTTCACCCTGAGCCAGGACTACGTCGGCGCCTACCGCGCCCGGTTGAACGCCAATCTGGCCTTCTTCGACCGCCTGGACGGCAAGACCGACTGGCCGCCAGACGAGCAGGGCGTCCACCCCCTGACCGAGTTGCTGCTGGCGGACTTCCTCGTCGTCGACACGTCCAAGCCGTTCTCCGACGGCAGAGCTTCCTCGAGATCGAGCGCGCCGTGCTCGCCGGCCGCCCGCACACCACCTGCGGCGGCCGGTCGCCCTGACGACGACATCGTCGACACGCTCTACACGCTGCTGGTCGGCGGCCTCGACGGACCGCGAATCAGCGACGGCGTCGACCGGCCGACCCAGCCGGCGGCCCGCAGCTTCCCCTACCTGGTTCAGTCCCAACCCTGATCCGCCGGACCTGAAGGCCGTGCTCGCTCGCCGCTGGCCGCACCGCCGGAGGAGGCGCACATCATCACCGGCCTGACCGCGACCATACCGGCCTGAGCAGGAAGACCGCGACTCACCACCAGCGGCGCCATCGCCGTGGCGAACCTGCAGGCCCAGATCGACGGCCTGGCGACGTGGGCCGACGGGGCACGATCAGGGCAGGCAGCGAGGCACGCCGGCGGTGGCGGAACGGGCCCTGCTGGTCGACCTGCTCATCCTGCGCGGGCATGTCCTGGGCCGCATCGCCGACTACGAGCAGGCCGCGGACCTGGCCGAGCAGCTGGTGCGCGCGCGCCGGACGACGGTGCGGCCTGGCTGGCCCGGGCCAGGACGCGAGCCACCTTCCACCGCTTCGCCGAGGCACTCGCCGACCTCGACGCCGCGGGGCGATGCGGTGCGGACCGGGCCACGCTGGAGGCGGAGCGGGCGGCGATCCTCCAGGCGGTCGGGTGCTACGCCGAGGCCTCGTGCTGCGCCGAGACGCAGCGGAGCGCCGGCCCGACTTCACGACGTTGGGTGCGCTGGCCGTGCTCGAGGCTGAGCGCGGGAAGGTCACGGAGGCCGAGCGCCTGTTCACCGAGGCGCGGCGCCGCTACCGGGGGTCTCGCCGTTCCCGGTCGCCTCGCTCGACTTCCGGCGCGGACTGATGTGGCTCGGGCAGCGCGACCTCCACACGGCCCGTGCCTGGTTCGACGCCGCCGTGCAGCGGGTGCCGGCCTACGCCCCGGCGCTGGGTCACCTTGCCGAGGTCGACGCGGCCCTGGGTGCCCGTGACGCCGCCATCGACCGCCTGCGCCCCCTGGCGGCATCCAGCGACGACCCCGAGTACGCGGCCAGCCTCGCTAGCGTCCTCAGCGATGCCGGCCAGCCCCTGGAGGCCGAGCAATGGCGCATGAGCGCGGCAGCCCGCTACGACGAGCTGGTAGTGCGCCATCCGGAGGCCTTCGTCGATCACGCGGCCGAATTCTGGCTCACCGTGGGTGGTGATCGGCCGAAGGGGCTCCAGTTGGTCGTGCGCAATCACGTGCCGGTCGACCCGCGCACTGGCCCTGCTCCACCGCGTCGTTCTGAGCGACTGGTGGCTTGCCGACCTCGACACGTACATACGAGATCGAAAAGGAAAGAGTGACATGGCAGATCCACAGCGGCCGGGACTGCAACTGGGAGCGCGGACGGAGTTCTCCTCGTCATCGGGGACGTCATACCGGGACACGAAGACGCACTGCGCCAGGTCCTGGCGGAGCACATGAACAACCCGAATACCCAGCAGGCCATCGACGAGATCGGCACCTTGCATGAAGCGCGGTTCGTGCTCTTGGACGGCGGCAAGCGGCTCGTGTTCTGCAGCAGCTTTGACGGAACGTGGGATGACGTACATCGGCGACTTCGCCACCACGGCGATTGGACAGGACTTCGACGAGACCTGGGCGCACGTCCAGGGGTACCCGGGCGTCAAGTCCCCCGCCGTCAAGGACTGGTTCGCGGCGCACCAGGTGGAAGCGGGCAACTTCGTTTGCGCCTATCCTGAGCCGACGGTGAAGCAGGTCTGGAAGGCGCTGGCCGTGCAGCAGGCGTTCCAGCAGGTGCTGGACACCCCCGGTGCCGCCGAGGCGCTCCAGCAGCCGGCCCTGAAGCCGCTGCTGGACCTGGCGGCCGACTAGCCTGCAAGTCCGAGATGCGGCCATGGACGACAGCTACGACCTGGTGGTGATCGGCGCTGGCCCGGCCGGGGAGGTCGCGGCCGAGCTCGCGGCCGCCTTCGGGCGCAAGGTGCTCATCGTCGAGCGGAACAAGCCCGGCGGGGTGGTCACGACCACCGGCGGCGCGCCCACCAAGGCCCTGCGCGAAGCCGCGCTCTACCTGACCGGCTACCGCCAGGAGGAGGTCTACGGCGTCCGCGCGGCAGCGCCGCTGGAGGCGGTGATGCCAACCCTGCGCGCCAGGATCGAGCATGTGCGCGACGTGCTGCAGGAAGCCGTCGAACACCGGTTCGTCGCACGCGGCATCGCCTACCTCCAGGGAACCGCACAACTAGAGGCGGACCATACCGTCCACGTCACCTCGCCCGAGGGACCGGCGCATCGAGGTCGTGGCGCGCGCGATCCTGGTGGCGACGGGGTCACGTCCGACGCGCTACCCGAGCATTCCCTTCGACGATCCGGACGTCTACGACTCCGACGAGATCTACTCGCTTGGCACCGTCCCGAACGACATCGTCATCGTCGGTGGCGGCCCGATCAGCGTCGAGTTCGCCACCGTGTTCACCGCTCTTGGGCATCCGGGCCACACTCGTCAGCAATTCCGATCGCCTGCTGCCGAACATTGACGGCGAACTGGCTGGGCTGGTGGCCAACGAGTTCCAGCGGCGCGGAGTCCGGCTGGTTCTGGGCGCCGGCGCGGAGGGCGTGGGCGCGTCGACGGCCAGCTCAAGGTCACGCTCTCGACCGGTACCGTCCTGGAGGCGGACGCCGTTCTGTTCGCCGCTGGGCGCACGCCCAACACCGAAGGCCTCGGCCTCGAACAGGCCGGCGTACGCATCGACGCCCACGGCCGGATCCTGGTCGACCGCTACTACCGGACGACCGCTCCCGGGATCTACGCGGCCGGCGATGTGGTCAAACCAGGGCTCGCCTCCAACGCCATGCAGCAAGGACGCGCAGCGGCGGCCCACGCATGCGGACTCCTCTTCGGCGTGGAGATCGATCAGACCGCGAGCAGCGCGGTCTACGGCCTACCCGAAGTCGCAGGCGTCGGGGCGACCGAAGAACAGATCCGGCCACCGGTATCCCCTACGCCGTGGGCCGCTGCGACCTGGCCACCACCCCGCGTGGCGCGATCGCCGGACATGGCGGGCTGCTGAAGCTCATCTTCCACGCCGATACCGCAACTGCTCGGTGTCCACTGCTTCGGCGACATCGCCTCCGAAGTAGTCGGCCTGGGCCACGTGGTCCTCCAGCTTGGTGGCAGGGTCGAACTATTCCTCACACTCGCGCTCAACACCCCCACCTACAGCTACGCCTACCACGACGCGACTGTCGACGGCCTGACCCAGCTCACCAAACTGATGACCATCGCCGATACCGGGGGCACCGGTGGCGCGGCACAATGACGGGAGACACCAGGCGGCGAATATGGTCCAGCGCGCGGACGCGGAGCCGACCGCAAAGGGTGTCCTTGCGGCGGCCAGTGAACCACTAAACGCTGCTGAATTCGGCACTGATGTATCAAGGCGGCCCGCTCCGCGGGCCGCGCGCCGGGCGTCCGGCGCTGGGGCGCCGGTCCCGGCGCGCCGCCACGTAGCTGCCGGCCGCCACCGGGCTCAGCGTCACGCTGCCCAAGGCGCTGGCCGTGCTGAGGAAAGCCGCCGGGCCCGGCGCGCGGATCATGCTCGGGTTCGACCGGGGCGGCGCCTACCCGCAGGCCTTCGCGCACTGCCGCAGCCAGGACGTGCACTGGGTGACCTACCGGCGGGCACCGCTGGCCGTCCCGGTCTTGCTGCCGGTCATCACCACGATCACATACGGCGGCCGGACCCGGCAGATCGCCTCGGCCGAGGAGACCGTGCAGGTCAAGGACTACGGGCAGGCCCGGCAGATCACGCTGTTCGAGCACGGCAGGGTCGCCCTGCAGATCCTCACCTCCGACACCGAGGCGTGCCCGGCGGACATCCTGTCCTGGCTGAAGTCCCGGTGGCGGGAGGAGAACTTCCTGAAGTACGCCAGCCAGAACTACGGGATAGACAAGATCTGCGACTACCTCGCCAGCATCGATACGAACACCAAGATCGTGGATAACCCGGCCCGCAAGGCCGCCACCGCCGCCGTCCGCGACACGGAAAAGACCCTCGCCAGCGCAGAACGGGAGCTGGCCAGGCTGCTCGCGGACCCGGCCATCACTCCCGGCGTCAAGAACGCCAGCATCCCCGCCCTGCAGGACAAGATCACCCGTGCCCGCCAGGCAGTCATCGCCGCCGCCGCGGCCCGCAAGGACATCCCCGCGAAACTGCTCGCCAGCGACATCGATCCCGACGCCAAGGTCGCGCTGCTGCGCGCCGGGCGCCGCGGCCTGCAGATGGTCCTGCGGCTCCTCGCCCACAACGCCGAGCACTGGCTATCGAACCAGCTCAACGCCTACCTGCGCGACGACGACGAATACCGCGCCACCACCCGCCAGAGCATCATCCGCGGCCTGGCCGCCACCATCACCTGGACCCCCGCCGCGATCGGCGTCCACCTCGAGCAGCCCGGCGCCCCCCGCATCGCCCGCGCCCTGGCGCTGCTCATCCAGGAGATCAACGCCACCCCGCCCGCCATGCCAGGCGACAACCGCCCCATCACCTACCACCTCATCCCACGCCCCGGCATTTAACCCCAAGCGCACAGCCTTTGCCGGAGATCTGTGTCCCCGGGCGATAAGCCCGTCTTTTTCCAGCTCGGCATATGCATTGCTAACCGTGTCGTGCTGGTGTGGAATCTTCGCGCAAGAAACGCGGTCGCCGGTACGTGGCCATGGGGATACTTGCCGGTCAGAATCCCTTCGCGCAAAAATATCGCGACCTGCATATAGACCGGCAGGTCCAGGCTAGCCAATTCCGGGGGACGGCAACGCCGTTAGCGTCGGCAAGCTCTATCCAGATCTCACGCGCGCTAACGCTGATCAGGCAATAAATCGTATCGTCGCCGGATCGACTGATGCATTCATAGCGCCGTCTGTCCCCTTCCGTAATCACGTTGAACTTGCATGCGGGGAACGCTGTCCGGAGCGTCGTAAGTTCGATAACCGGCGGTAGCTGGAGGATTCCGCTCATTTGGTTACCCCGTTGCCGTAATTGTCGGGTGAAAATCCAGGGGGCGTTAGCCCAAACGACCCTGCTCTTCTAGTTGCATGTCGAGGTCTTCGGAAGTATCCGCGTCGACGGTCATCGACCATCTGGAGTCCCGGCCACGACACAGCGAAATTGGACCTTTCCTCGTTGCCCACAAACGCCGCGCCTGAGACATCCAAATGTGCCAAGCCGGATACTTATCCCGTAGCCTCTTCAGTTCGTCATCGGAGACTTTTGGGTCAATAGCGTCCATTGGGGCACCTCATTTCCTGTCATCCCCCCACGATGGCCGGCAAGAGGCATCGTTCCAAGGGATTCGAGGAACACCACTCAACGAGTGTCCCTCGCTTAAAAGCGGTGTCCCTAGCTCAATCCCCGGTATCCCCGGGACACGAAAGACCCCCGTAGGAGGTTGTGCATCCTCCGTACGGGGGTCCCGTTCGCCTGAAAGGCGGGCTAACCCTTGAGGCGCTGCGTGAACGCGCGCCACGCGGACGGATCGAAGCCCAGGACGGCCCCGTCCTCCCTGTCCTTTGTGTCGCGCACGGCAATCGTGGTAGCAGACCTGCCCACCTCTACACAGTTGCCCTGACCGCCCGTGTAGGTGGCTACACGCCAGCAAAAGACCACATCTTTGCTCATAGCTCGCTCCTGATCTTGGTCATAAACTGCGCCGAATCAATGGGGGACAGCGCACACCCCTTAATCATGCTAAGCGCTGTGGCAATCGCCGCCACTTTCTTCGCATCCCTGAGCACTCTTCCGGACCCCCACCCCTCAAGATAAGCAACCGTAGGTGAATCATCGAACTCAAATATGGCCGCAGGCTCATCCACACCGGGCGCATCAGGGACCGCAAATGGCAAGACTTGCAGCACAATTCCCTGCCCATCCACGAGGCTCAGCAGATGGTCAAGCTGTTCACGCATCGCTCAGCTCTTTGGCGAACGCAGCACGGAACGTAGCGGGCCCGGTCCCCGGCTCTGCCTTGCTCATGACCGTGAACGGTTTGCTCCCTGCCGTGCGCCCCTCCAGACCTCCCAGCGGTCCAGCTCTGTCGTCATCGCCGCCGGGGGTGCCGGACTGAACCACGTCACCTGTCGGCCCTCCCGTCGGGGAGTTATCCCGAAGTCCGTCCTCTACAGCCCCCCGGCAGGGCCGTGGGAACGAGTGCCCAAATGGGACACTGCCGACCCCGCCGGGGGAGTTGCTCGTCCAGCATTGAGGGGACATGCCCGTTCACCATCTCGACTGGACGTCCTGGTCAAGAGTAGACCACCCGGACCACATCGACCAGCATGACGTCATGGTCGCCTGGCGTTAGAATGGTTACCCCTAGTAAACGAGGCTGGTCAGCGACCTGTAAGGTCCCTGATATGCCCGAGATGGATCCCATTGACCACTACAGCCCTACGCCGCTGTACATCCAGCTTGCGAACATGTTGCGGGCCCAGATAGCAAGCGGCGAGCTTGCGCCTGGAAGGCCCGTGCCGTCCCAGCGGACGCTGATTCAGGAGCATGAGCTGTCGCGCGGCACCGTGGCGCGGGCCATCAACATGCTCGTTGAAGAGGGTCTTGTCGTGATCGTCCCGGGCAAAGGTGCCTACGTGCCGCCCAAGAGATAACCGCCCCTCCCCGAGTCCGCCAGGCGTCCTCGTGAACCATCCGAGAAATCCTGCCGTGTTTTCTCATGGTGTGATTGACTAACGGGTCAAATCGGCACTAATGGGCGAGCGACCAAGGGAACGGGAAGCGCGCCATGGCCTTAAGCGTCTCTGACGTGCGCGCAATCGTCGCGAAAGTGTGCACGCGTCCCGATGTGCTCGACGCATGCCGTCGCGGGGACCTCGGTACCGTCATTGCCGTTCTCGGCACGCACAAGGTCACGCAGGGCAAGATATCCAGCCTCACCGGCATCCCTCAGGGCCGGCTGAGTGAGTACAAGACTGGCACACGTAAACCGCAAGCGTCCTCGACATACCGGGACTTTGCCGATGGCCTGGATATGCCGCCGGCCGCTCGTACCGCTCTCGGCCTGGACCCTGAGCAGTCCGGTAGCCCCATCGCCGCAGGCAAGAATGCCTCCGGCGCGCCACTGCTTGACGTGGGCCTGGCTTACCCGGATAGGCCGCTAGAGACGGCCGACACTCTCACTCTGCTGTGGCGATCCGATCTGGGCGGCGCGGCCCCGTGGGGGAAACCCGAGCCGCAGGCGTGGAATGACGCCTCACTGCGGTGGCTCATTGACCCAGGCCACCAGGTCGGCAGCAACCTGGCCAGCGGCGTCCGTATCGGTATGAGCGACGTGGAACGGTTCCGCGCGACCGTCGATATGTTCACTCAGCTCGACGACCGGTTCGGCGGAGGGCACGCGAGGGCCACTGATCCAGTACCTCAGCACCGACGCCGAACGACTGCTACGTGGCCGGTACACCGATACAGCAGGGCGGGCCCTGTTCTCGGCCGTGGCCGAAGCAACGTTGCTGGCGGCCTGGATGAGCTACGACAGCATGCCCGGCAGTGCGCTGACCCAGCAGTACTTCATCCAGGCACTCTCCCTCGCGCAGGCCGGGGGTGACCGGCTGCTCGGGGCGAGCGTCCTGGACGCCATGAGCCATCAGGCGACCTACCTGGGCCGGTTCGGTGAGGCGGCCAGCCTGGCACGCGCCGCAAACACCGGCACGCAAGGGGCAGCAACGCCCACGCTCACGTCGCATTATCACACCATGGAAGCCCGTGCCCTGGCCCGGATGGGCGACGCAAAAGGCTGTGACCGGGCGCTGGCTGATGCTGTCCGGGAATTCGAGTGGAGCAGGCCGGACAATGATCCCGCCTGGTTTCAGTATTTTGACGAGTCTGAATTGTCCGCCGAATTCGGTCACTGCCTGCGGGACCTCGGGCGGGCCACTGAGGCCAATGGCCTTGCTTTAAGGTCTGAAGTGGTATCGTTACTGTTTTGTGGCGCATGATGGTTCTGAGGGGCTGTCTCCGGACGGGTGGCTGCCGGACCGGATCTCGGTCGGTGTCCTGACGAGGGTTTTCACGCCGGATCTGGTGGATGCGGTGGTGGAGGATGCCGGGGCGCGGGAGCAGCGGCGCCGGCTGCTGCCGGCGCGGCTGGTGATGTACTTCGTGCTGGCGCTGTGGCTGTTCCGCGGCCGGAACTGCGGGTACGGGCAGGTGATGGTCAAGCTGGCCGACGGGCTGTATCACCAGCGGCGTGCCGGTGACCTGCTGGCCGGGCAGCTGGACCCGGACGGCTGGGTTGACGCGGGCGGCGGGCGGCGGTGGAAGCCTCCGAATATCTCCTCGCTGTCGCGGGGCCGCGGCAAGCTCGGCCCGGCGCCGGTCCGGTTCCTGCTGGAGAAGGTCACCGGGCCGATCGGCGGCGAGCAGGATCCCGGGGTGTTCTGCTGCGGGCTGCGGGTCGTCTCGATGGACGGGTCGACCTCGGACGTTCCGGGCAGCGAGGCGAACGGCGAGTTCTTCGGCCGCCCGTCGAACCAGTCCCGGGACGGGGCGTTCCCGCAGGTGAGGTGGCTGGCGGCGGCGGAGTCCGGGACCGGGAGCCTGCTCGGGGCGTCCCTGGGCCCGTACCGGGATTCCGGGCAGGCCCTGGCCCGCGACCTGCTGGAACAAGGCTGCTTCGGGCCGGGGATGCTGGTGCTGGCCGACCGCACGTTCCTGTCCTGGGCGCTGGCGCGGGAGTTCCTCGCCACCGGGGCGCACATCTTGTGGCGCGCCGCGGCGTCCTTCACCCTCAAGCCGGTGAAGGTCCTGGCCGACGGCACCTATCTGGCGGAACTGACGCCGCCCCGCAAGAGAGACGGCCCGCCGCTGACCGTCCGGGTCATCGAGTACACCGCGCGCACGGCGCCGGAAAACGGCGACGCCGGGGACGAGGAGACCTCCGAGGTGTTCTGCCTGGTCACCGACCTGCTTGACCCTGCGGAGTACCCGGCCCTGGACCTCGCGTGCTGCTACCCGCGGCGGTGGGGATGTGAGACGGTCATCGGCCACCACAAGACGGACATGGGCGACGGGCAGCCGGTGCTGCGCAGCAAAGACCCGGCCGGCGTCGAGCAGGAAATGTGGGCACTGTTCGCCGTCTACCAGGCGATATGCAAGATCATCGGGATCGGGGCGGCCGCCGTGGGCATCCCCCCGGACACGATCAGCTTCCCGCATGCCCTGGCCGCCGCGACGGACACCGTCGCGGCTTTTCCCCCCTGAGCAGGCTGATCTTGCGTTCGCCACGTTCCTGCTCAAGATCCTCGCCCCGGGCACCTTCACCCGGGATCGCCCCGGCCGGGCCAGCCCCCGCAGGACCAACAAGTCCGGTGACTTCCCGGCCCGCAAGCCCGGCGAGCCGAGCGTCACCAACGTCATCCGGAAAATCGAGTTCCACCTGCTCAGTCCTCACATGGTCAGTTAAGGCAAGGCCATTGGCCACTGAGGCCGCCCAGTACGCGAGCCGCAGCGTCGCAGCCGTCAATGACACGACATTTCTGCGCAGCGACTTTTTCGCCATGATGGTACTGGCCGACGCGCACGCTGACGCGGGAGAGATTGAACAGGCATGCGGCGTGGCGCTGCAAGCGCTGACCGCAGGGGAGCAAATAAGGTCGGCCCGGTGTGTTAATTACCTCCGGGAGTTCCAACAGCGCCTCACGACCGCCGGTAAAAGCAACTCGATAACCAATTTCGGCGAGCAAGCTGCTAGCTCACGGCTTACGCGTATCGCCACGCGATCCGGTAAAGGGTTGGCCGCTGCCTAATAAGCGTCCCAGTCTTTGCGGCTCCCGCCCGTGCGGAGGGCGGTTATCCGCTTGTTGGCCTCTGCTACCGCTTTCTGGTTATCTCCGGCCTGCTGTATTACCCAGGTGACCATCAGGAATTCGCGTACCGCCCGCATGACCGGATACCCGGGCCATTGCATGATGTCGAAACCGTACACCCGGGCGAAGGTTTCGTATTCTTCGTGTGTATGCCAGCCGAAACTATCGTAATAAATGGCTGTCAAGGCGAGATCCCATTCCCGCGGGCCGATTGCGAACCCGTCTAGATCGATCACGACCGGTTCGCCGTTTCTGTCATGCAAGACGTTACCGATGCTCGCGTCGCCATGAATGACGCCCTGCGGGAGCACAAATTCAAGGCTTGCGTATTCCGCTTGCAATTCGGTCAGCTGGCCGGCAAGGAATTCCCGGTCCTCTGCACTGAGCCAAGCATTACTCGTGATCCGTTTGGCGGCGTTGGCGAAGGGTGCCAGCGCAGGGAGATCCAAACTGCCGGGCGCTTCCAAGCGGTGCAATCTGGCCAAAACCTCCGCGACCTCTTCAACGGTGGCGTACTGATCGCCATCATCTGACACCGAACGCCAGAAGGTAACCGCGTGGCCGTCAATGATGACCGGCTGGTCAATGTCAATAACCCGCACGGCTGGGTAATCGACAGACTCAAGCCACCGCGCCACGGCCACCGACCGGCGTACCTCGTCCAGGTCGGCGTCGTGGCGTGAGATCCGCACGACCACGGGCACGGCCAGATGGTAGACGGCGTTGGAGCCGAGACGCATGAGGCGTGCGCCGTCCGCGTCGAGCCCGGCGATGCCGCAGGCGTGTTTCAGCAGGGCGTGAGCGCGTCCCTCGTCCAGCTCATGCCCTGCCCCCTCACCTCCCACCACTCACCCGGTGTGCGGTGCCCAGATGGGCCGGCGACGTCGCAGCGTGCGCAGACGCGTGGAGCAAGACCCCCGGATGGGGGGTGCAGACAGCCATGGCGCGCTTCCAGTTCCCTTGGTTGCTCGCCTATCAGTTGTGATGGTGCCCTGTCAGTCAATCACACCCCGTCTGGCCGGTAAAAGACCGGCTGGACCGTGACTATTACCGGCAATATCTCACCGTGTAATTGATCCGAGCACCGCAATCTGCTATATGCACGGCTCCATGCTGTATATCGCACGGTGAGATATCTCATCGCGCAATGGGTTATTCCCTTCCCCGGTCTTCTTGTCGCTGGCATAGGAAGTCACCGAATGACGGAAGGGAGTTGGTCGCCATGACCTACGCCAGCCCGGCCGAGCGACATGATCTGATCAGCGGCCGCCTGGCGCTACCGCTCCGAACTCACCCCGCTCTATCTGGCCGCCGTCCTGCTGGCGGCCGGCTGGTGGCTGCACGCCACCCACCGGCATTGGTCGGCATACCTCCTCGGCATTGCCGCCGCGGCCGCCTGGGCGCTGGGCATCTTCGGCACGAAGCGGGCATCCCTGCCCTGGCCGAGCGGCTGTACGCGGCGGCGGTGACGCTGGCGGCCGGGGGATGGCTGGCCGCCGCGACCGCAGCCTGCCCGGTCACGTCCCCGCTCCCGCATGCGCTGGTCATCGGCGGCACGGTGCTGGCCGTGCCCTGGTGGGCGCACCGCCGCCGGCGTGCCCGTGTCCGTATCGAACGCAACCTCCAGGCCTGGCCCGAAATCGCCAAAGCCGTGGGCCTGCCCGGCTCACAGGTCATGTCCGGCCTGGTGGACGTGTGGGGCTGGCGGTCCCGCCTCCGGCTGGCCCGTGGCCAGACCATCACGGACGTGATCGGCAAGATTCCAGCGCTGGAATCGGCGCTGGGCACCTTCCGGGGAGCCATCCGCGTCTTCCCTACCCCTGATGACCTCGCCAACCGCTGCGAACTGCGGGTGCTGGAGATAGACCCGCACGCCGGCTCCATCACCTGGCCCGGCCCCTCGGTCTCTTCCATTACAGAGCCGATCGACCTCGGCCCGTTCGAGGACGCCGCACCGTGCCGGGTGCTGTTCCTGCGCCTGGCACGGCCTGTTCGGCTGCAGCACCGGCTCAGGCAAGAGCGGCGGCCTGAACCTGCTAATGGGCAACCTGGTCGCTTGCCCCGACGTGGTCGATCTGGGGCATCGACCTCAAGCGCGGCATGGAACTCGGCCTATGGGCCTCCTGTATGGATCGCTTGGCCACTGCGCCGGAGCAGGCCGGCGCCCTCCTGGCCGACGCGGTGGCCATTGTGGAAGCCCGCGCCTCGAAACTGGCCGCTGAAGGGCGGCGCACCTGGGAACCATCCCCGGACGCCCCAGCGCTGGTGATCATCATCGATGAGTACGCCGAGCTGGCCGATGACGCCGACGAGGCCATGCCCGATGCGGACTCGGTCGCCCGCCTCGGCCGGGCTGTGGCCGTCACGCTGATCGCTGCCACCCAGCGGCCGACCCAGAAGGCGATGGGGCAGGGCGCGGTGCGCTCTCAAATGGACCTGCGGGTGGCGTTCCGGGTCCGCGAACGCAAGGACGTAGACCTCATCCTCGGACAAGGCATGCTCGTGGCCGGGTGGCACGCCCACACCCTCAACGCCCCCGGCAAGTTCCTCATCAGCGCACCCGAGCACACCACCCCCCGCCGAGCCCGCGCCTATTTGCTCACCGACCAGGGCGTGGCCGACACCGCCGCCCACTACGCCAATCAGCGGCCAGGGCTGGACGAGGTCTCTCGGCTCGCCATCGAGGACAAGCGCGCCACCGCCGCGAGCTTGCCGGCCCCGACAGAATCAGGTCCGGATGCGCTGAACACGCCCTCAGCGGGCCGCGACGGCGACGGCGAGCCGGATGATGGCGGGGAGCCGGGCAATCCGCCAGAGGCCATCCTGTGGGCCGCGCTGTCACTCGCGCCCGACGCCGGCATCTCCGTACCGGACCTGATGACCATGACCGGCATGGGCCGCCGCTGGGTCTACTACCGGCTACAGGCGCTCGCCGCAGAAGGCCGCGCAATTCAGATCACGCGCGGAATGTGGCGCGCCGTTGCGGCTGAGAGTGATGACGATGAGTAGCCGGCCGAGCATCGTGCACGTGCACAGCCTCGCGCGTCTGCACGTATCGCGGCTATACGCACCGTGCACATGCACATGCACGAGTTACGGAAAGTGACAGGAGGTTCCGCGACGGGGGAGGTGATACCCAGCGACCACACCCCCGGCCAACCGAAGCAAGCATGATGAGATGACCGCCGATCGGCGGCACGAGCAAAGGACAGGTGGACATGGCGTTCCGACCGAACGCGAGTGCTGGGAGGAGTTCTGGCACGTGGCGGCCTACGTGCTGGCCAGCATCGAGCGCAGGCGGCGCGGAGAGAGTACCGAGGCCGCGAAGACATGACAGAGCCCGGCTGGCAGCTGCCAGCCCGGCTTTTCATTTGTCAATCTTCGGACCACCGAGGAATGATGCGCGCCTTGTCTGGATTGGCCCACGTGCCCGGTTGGATGTCTATCCGCTTGATCACCTTTGACAGCAGCTCTCGGCGCTCGTGCGGCGTCGCGCTGTCCCACAGATCGGCCAGCGTGGTAAAGATGCCGTGGTAGTCGGCGTCAAGCTCCCTCGCCTCTGTCTGCGCCGCATGGAGAACAGCCTCTTGAGCGAGTATGTCGGCGTCGATTCCGGCCTTCTGCTCGTTGTAGTCGTCCCTGTCTACTGCCTCGTCCGTGTAAAGGTCGAGGAGCCGCTTACGCTTCGCCTTGAGGCGCCTGATCTCCGCGCGAGCCGCTTCGAAGTTGGTGGTCGCTTGCTGGGCCGCGAGGATGCGCTGCGCATCGGCCTCTATGGCCTCGCCTCCCTTGGCGTTCCGCATGATCCACTCGCGGACCTGCGTCTCAAGGCGTGCGTTGTTCACCACCGCACCGGAGCATGACTTGCTCTCCTGCCGCTTGCGGCAGCGCCAGACGTGGTATTTCCGCGCGCCGTTGCGCGCGCTGATCATCGTGGTTCCGCACGCCTCACAGGTAATGAGTCCGGACAGGGCGTGTGTCGCGACACGAAGCCGGACGGCCTTTTGAGCGTTGGTCAGCCTCTTCTCGCGGTACTTCTCCCACAGCTCAAGAGCGATCGCCTGCCACCACCTGACCACCCGCAACCGCTAGCCCGCCGCCAGTCCCGCGCGCCGATAACCCTCGCCGGGCGATTTGTGGCGATGTGCGCGGTGGCAGCAGCACCGACGGGGCGGGAGCGCCCTAGTAGATCATTTGCTGCGGCTTGAAGTACGCGGTCGACTCGCGGCGCCACAGCATGATGACCGCGCCCAGCCCGACGAGCCAGGTGACGATGGCGAACACCGCGGACACAGAGCTGGCCGACCTGAAGGCGCCGAGCAGGTCGAGGGTGTTGAGCCCGAAGAACACCGTGCCGGTGATCCGCGCCCAGTTGCGGCCCTTGAGGTTCATCCGCGCCATCCACAGCCACAGGCCGACCGCGATGATGCCGACGACGATGATGGCCCCGATCGAAAAGTGCGCCGCACTATTGATCTGGGCGCTCGTGTAGTGCGGGTACCTCGTCCGGAGAGAAGATTTGAGGCTGCCGATCGTGGCCAGGCCCAGGATGAAGCTGATCGCGCTGATGACGGCGCCGGCGTACATGAGGCGGACCGCGGTCAGCACGGACGTCGGGGGCGCCGGGCGCTGTGCCGGCTCCGGTACCTGTCCGCCGCCGGCGGTGGACGGGTAGTTTTCGTACATCTTCGCTCCCTCGCGCGCGCGTGAACACAGCATAGCGGCAGGGCTCGCACGGCAGTGCCCCGTTAATGACGCCCTGAGCCTAGTAGCCGGGCGCTTGCCTGGCCAGAACCAGTCGCCGAAGGCGCGGAAGACGCAGAAAACCATATCGACCGGATATTTGGCCGTGTCCATCGGGTAGCACCGCAATGTCACCGCAATGTAAAGGTTACCGGTCGTGTATTTGTGATGGTGCGCGGTATCATGCCGTGTACACGTTGCAGCCGCAAGGCACGATGCACGTGCAAATCCGTAACTATTGCAGCTTAGCATGGGGTGGTGAACAGGATGTCGGCGTGGGGGAGCTGCCGACGGTGCCTGGCCGGGGGCTGTACCGGGGCTTGTGGTGCGGTGCGCCGTGGAGTCCACGGGTGATTCCCAGCCATCCGGGAAGCGGCCCTACCGTGCTGCGGATTCTCCTTGGGTCTCAGCTCCGGAAGTTGCGTGAGACCCGGGGAATATCACGCGACGACGCCGGCTACCGCATCCGCGCGTCCGGGTCCAAGATCAGCCGCCTCGAGCTCGGCCGGGTCAGCTTCAAGGAACGCGACGTCGCCGACCTGCTCGAGTTCTACGGTGTTACCGATACGACCGAGCGCGATCAGCTGATCGCGCTGGCCCGCGAGGCGAACTCGCCTGCCTGGTGGCAGAAGTACTCCGACGTCGTGCCGGACTGGTTCCAGATCTACGTGGGGCTGGAAGAGGCGGCCGAGCTGATCCGGGTGTATGAGGTGCAGTTCGTGCCGGGCCTGCTCCAGACGGCGGAATACGCTCGGGCCGTGGTCCGGCAGGGCCAGCCCGCCGCGCCCGCGGACGAGGTGGAACGAAGGGTCGCGCTCCGCACGCGCCGTCAGCAGCTTCTCGGCCGGCCGAGCCCGCCGCGGCTGTGGGCCGTGGTGGACGAGGGCGCGCTGCGCCGGCCGATGGGCGGCCGGGATGTGATGCGCGGGCAGGTCGAGCGCCTGATGGCCGCGGCCAGGGAGCCGAACGTCACGCTGCAGGTGCTGCCCTTCACCTTCGGCGGCCACGCTGCGGAGGGCGGGGCGTTCACCATCATGCGGTTTCCCGAGGCCGACATGGGTGACATCGTCTACATCGAGCAGCTCACCGGCGCGCTGTACCTGGATAAGCAGGAAGATGTGGAAAGGTACAGCGAGGTCATGGAGCGGCTGAGCGTCAAGGCCACCTCACCCGACCGGACGCAGGACATCCTGGCCGCGATCCTCAAGGAACTGTGAGATGACGACGGCGCCGTATAACGGGATACCCGCCCGCGAACTCACCGGCCTCCGCTGGCGGCCAACCACCCAGGACGGGACCGGCGTCGAGCTGGCCCGGCTGGCCGACGGCGGCGTCGCCGTCCGGAACGCCAGCGACCCGGATGGGCCCGCCCTGATCTACACCAAGGCGGAGATCGAGGCCCTCATCGGCGGCGCGGTCGACGGGGACTTCGACGACCTGCTGGCGTGACCCTTCAGCGTCCCTGCGGCTACCTTTCAGATTGGCACTGGCTTCCCGGCATTAGAGTGCGATCGATGAGTCATGGCCAGACCGCCGAGCCTGCGGGTCCCGCTGCCGCCCAGCCCCCGGCCACCGGGACACCCACCGGCGGGCCCGTTCAGTCTGCTCAAGGCCCCGCTGTCGCGGGCGCCGCCGCCGCCGCGCGGAGCTCAGCCGGCACCGGCGCATGGTCGCCGCCGAGCCGGAAGCTGCTCGGCTGGGAGATCTTCTCGGTGTTCGCCGTCTCGCTCGGCGCCAGCGGACTGTACGCGCTGGTCCAGCTCATCGGCTCGCTGACCGCGACCAGGGCGCTCGGCAAGCAGCAAGCGGTGCTCAACGGGTCACTCGCCCCGGGGCGCCCCGTACTCGACCTCTTCCTCCAGCTCACCAGCATCGCCCTCGCCCTCGCCCCCGTGGTCCTGGTCTTCTACTTGATCGCCCGGGAGGGCGAGACACCCTCGGTCATGGGCTTCGACGCCCGCCACCCCGGCCAGGACCTGCTCCGCGGCGCCGCGCTGGCCGCGGTGATCGGCGGCAGCGGTCTGGGCCTTTACCTGACCGCCTTCCACCTCGGCTTCAGCCTCAACGTGGTCGCGGAAAGCCTGCCGAACGTCTGGTGGCGCATCCCCGTCCTCATCCTCAATGCCGCCCAGAACGGGCTGGTGGAGGAAACCCTGGTCATCGGGTACCTGCTGCGGCGGCTGGACCAGCTGGGCTGGCGGCCGTCCCGGGCCATCGCGTTCAGCGCCATCCTGCGCGGCTCGTACCACCTATACCAGGGCTTCGGCGGTTTCATCGGGAATGCGGTGATGGGCGTGATCTTCGCGCTGTGCTACCGCCGCTGGGGCCGGGTCATGCCGCTGGTGATCGCGCACACGCTGATCGACATGGGCGCCTTCATCGGTTACGCGGAACTGCACGGGCACGTCTCCTGGCTCCCCTGACCGTCCGGGGCTGCCCTGACCGCCGGGCTTTTTCCAGTTTTCTGGATACCCGGGTCTTCCAGCCGCCACGGACGGCCGACTGCCTTAGTCTTCGCGCATGACCGCGCTCGCGCCCCTGTGGGATCGCCTGACCGCGACCGGGCCGGTACTGGCGACGTGGCTCGTCGCCCTCACCGCCGGATGCGCGCTCGTCATCGTGCTCAGCCAGCGCGCCTGGCACGTGTCCCGAAACGTGGTCACCCTGGCCCACGAGGGCGGCCACGCCGTCGTCTCCGTCGCCACCGGGCGCAAGCTCGACGGCATCCGGCTGCACTCCGACACCTCGGGTGTGACGTCCTCACGCGGCAAGACCAGCGGGGCAGGCCTGATCCTCACCACCGCCGCGGGGTACCTGACTCCTTCCCTGCTCGGCCTGGGGGCCGCCTGGCTGCTGGCCGCGCGGCACGCGACGTTCCTGCTCTGGCTGGTCCTGCTGCTGCTCGCGGCAGCGTTCATCGCGGTCCGGAACGCCTACGGGGTGGTGGCCGTACTGGCCACCGCGGCCGTCGTGCTCGGCGTCAGCCGCTTCGCCTCAGCCGGGGCCCAGGAGATCTTCGCCTACCTGTTCGCCTGGTTCCTGCTGTTCGGCGGCATCCGCCCGGTCTTCGAGCTGCAGAGCCGGCGACGGCGCCGAGGCGCGCTCGCCTCCGACGCCGACCAGCTGGCCCTGCTGACCGGCGTGCCCGGCGGAGCGTGGGTCTTCCTATTCGCCATTGTCTCCGTGCTGGCGCTGATCGCGGGCAGCTACTGGCTGCTGCCCAGCCTCTCCCATTGGCTGCTTGCCGCTCAGGGACATCATTAGGCACATCGGACATTGCGGCTCGGCCGCATCTGGTGACCGAGCGACCCCCATCCCGTTATCCTGCTCGCATGCCGGAGTCCCCCGCCGAGCCCGGAACCCCTCCCGGCCCGGCACCCGCACCCGGCGGCGCGCTGGGCGGTGGGGCACCCGCTCCCGGTGGCGCGTCGGCCGGCGGCCTGCAGCGCGCCATGTCGGCCGGCACAGTGACCTCGTGGCCGAGCAGCGCGTCGAGGTCGCCGGTCACGGTGGCGCCCAGCCGGGCGAAGCTGAGCAGCGTGGCGGGTCTCCAGTCACCACGAACTCCGGTCACCACAAACTCTAGTCGGCGGGCAAAACGTCGAAACGCTAGTGAAACACATCTGGCTTAACCTCAAACCGTGGTAAAACGTCCGGAGTCAGTGGCCGTTGGGGTCGAGGAAGAATTCCACACAGTCGATCTCATCACGCGGCGGCTGACCGCGAAGGCTGACAGTATTCTGGAGCAGCTGCCCGCTGAGAGGTTCGGATCGGAGCTGCAGCGGTGCATGGTGGAGGCCAATAGCCGTCCGTGCGTGCGCTTGGTGGACTTGGCCGAGGACATCGCGGCACTGCGACGGGCCGTTGTCGCGGCGGCGGGGCCCCTCGGGGTAGGCATCGTGGCTGCTGGCACCGTGCCCATCGCCGACCCTGACGTGCTCAAGGTCACCTCGGATCCGCGTTACGAGAACATGCTGGACGAATACCGCATGCTCGTCCGCGAGCAGTTAATCTGCGGCGCGCAGGTTCACGTCGATGTGAGCGATCGCGATCTGGCGGTGGGTGTCGCGCACCGGATGGCGCCTTGGCTGCCGCCGTTGCTGGCCCTGTCTGCGAGCTCACCCTTCTGGCTGGGGGTCGACACCGGCTACGCCAGCTACCGCACCCTGGTATGGCGACGCTGGCCGACGACGGGTGCCCTGGGGAGCTTCTACTCGGCCGCCGACTACGACCGGACCGTGGCCGACCTTGTGCAGTGCGGGGTCATAGGCGATCCTGGCATGATCTACTTCGATGTACGGCCCTCGGCCCACCTGCCCACGGTAGAGCTGCGCATCTGCGACGCCTGCCCGCGTTTGGAGGACGTGGTCCTCGTGGCCGGGCTCTTCCGCGCGCTGGTCATGCGGGAGATCGACGCGATGATCGCGGGCGATGCGCCGATGCCCGTGCGCCCTGAGCTTGTCCAGGCTGCGACCTGGCGGGCCGCTAGATCCGGCCTTGAGGGCAACCTTGTCCATCTGGCGACGGCGAGGTCGGCGCCTGCCCATCAGCTCGTTGAGCGGCTGCTTGGGGAGCTGCGGCCCTGGTTGGAGTCTACCGGTGACTGGGAACTCGTGGCGGAGCTGACAGAGTTGGCGCTGGCCCGCGGCAGCTCGGCGGCGCGGCAGCGGGCGGCGTTTGCCCGCGGCGGCCTTCACGAGGTCGTCGACACGCTGGTGGCGGAGACCCGCGCCAACACAGAGTGGCTACCAGGCGCGGGACCCGCGCGTACGGCGGTCAGCGCGATGCTGCGAGGCTATGCGACCGCATGCGATGAAGCGATCGTCTTCGATGGCAGCGCCCGTGGGCCGTATGGCGTCATCATGTCTGCGCTTGACCAGATCGGTGTCGAGGGTCTGTGCGAGCGGCAGCGATACCGTGACGAAGTCCAGCGGCGTATGGGGATGATCTTTCACATCGGCGGCGCGGACTCCGACAGGCTCTTTCCCATCGACCTCATTCCCCGGATCGTCGCCTCCGAGGATTGGCGTCCGCTACAGGCGGGGCTAACGCAGCGGGTCAGCGCT
The DNA here is from genome assembly GCA_963809975.1 of uncultured Actinomycetes bacterium. Taxonomy (GTDB): domain Bacteria; phylum Actinomycetota; class Actinomycetes; order Streptosporangiales; family Streptosporangiaceae; genus Bog-532. The sequence goes on along the minus strand of CAWELT010000026.1, from coordinate 119,302 downwards.
CTGGAAGCGTTCCTGCACGACGCCTACGGTGAGCGCGCCGTAATTCGCGATGGCGTGCTGCCGGCCTGGGTAATCGAAGAGTCGCCCGGTCTGCGCGCTGCCGGGTGGCAGATCCCGTCGTCTGTGGTGCGATGCTACGTGGCGGGCATCGACCTGATCCGCGACTGCGCGGGCCGGTGGGCGGTCCTGGAGGACAACCTGCGCGTTCCCTCCGGCATCGGGTATGCGATCGCCAACCGCTGGCTGGCGGCCCGGGTTCTGCCTGAGCTGATCCCCGCGTCGCTTGGGATCACCCCGGGGCCAAAGATGGCGGTGCGTGCGCTGCGTTCCGCGCTGGCGGCAACCTCCCGCGCCCTGGCTCTTGTGACCGCGGGCACGGCAGATTCGGCCTTCTACGAGCACAAGTTGCTTGCGACCGAGATGGACATCCCGCTGGTTCATCCGGCGGAATTGCGTGTCGCGGACGACGGAGTGTGGATCGAAGGCCCAGAGCCCGCCCACGTCGACGTGCTGTACCGCCGGATCGACGAGGACGAGCTATTCGGCGCCACTGGCGCGGACGGGAAGCCACTCGGCCCCCGGCTGCTCGATGCGATCCGCAATCGGCTCCTCGTTGTCGCCAACGCGCCAGGTAATGGGGTCGCCGACGACAAGAGCCTGTGCGCCTACGTGCCGGAACTGATCGAATACTATCTTGGCGAACAGCCATTGCTTGACACCGTGCCAACTTACCTGTGCCGCGACCCCCAGATGCGCTCGCAGGTACTGGATCGGCTGGACGAACTGGTCACCAAGCCAGTGGGCAGTTACGGGGGCCACGGGGTCGTGATCGGTCCCGATGCCACTCCGGCGGAACTGCGCGAGGTACGCGCCCGAATCCTCGCCGACCCGGCCAACTGGATCGCCCAGGAGACCCTGTCCCTGTCGACGCACCCGACCCTTGTCGACGGGCGCCTGGAGCCGCGGGCGGTAGACCTGAGGACCTTCGTGTGTCCTGGCGCCCCGCCCACGGTCATTCCGATCGCGCTGACACGGGTGGCGCCAGCCGGAAGCAGGATCGTCAATTCCTCCCGCGGAGGCGGAGCAAAGGATACATGGCTCATGTACTGACCTCACGTGCCAGGTAAGTGGCAGATAGGCAGGAAAGGATTCGGATGTCCCAGGGTCCCCAAGTCCGCGGGAGCCGCAGATGTGTGGCTTGAGTGGCGAGTTGCGCTTCGACGGCGCGTCGGCTGACGTCAGCGCGGTAACGCGGATGACCGCGACGATGGAGCCGCGCGGCCCCGATGGTTTTGGCCTCTGGTCACAGGGAAGCCTCGCACTCGGCCATCGCCGCTTGAAGATCATCGATCTGTCTGTTCGGGCGTCCCAGCCCATGGTCGATGCCGAGCTCGGTCTGGCAGGCGTCTTCAACGGCTGTCTCTACAACTACAAGGACCTCCGCGAGGAGTTGCGCGCCGGCGGCTACCACTTTTTCTCTTCGTCCGATACCGAGGTGCTTGTGAAGGCCTACCACCGGTGGGGGCAACGGTGCGTCGATCATTTCAAGGGGATGTTCGCCTTCGCGGTCGTGGAGCGCGATACCGGGAGGTTGATTCTTGGCCGGGACCGGCTGGGGATCAAGCCGCTCTACCTCACGCGCGATGGCGCCAGGCTGCGCTTCGCCTCTACGTTGCCCGCCCTGCTGGCCGGGGGTGGGGTCGACACGGATATCGACAAGACAGCCCTGCACCATTACATGACTTTCCACTCGGTGGTGCCACCGCCGCTCACCATCATCACCGGGGTCAGCAAGCTGCCGCCCGCCACCGTCCGGACCTTCGAGCCGGACGGGAGCACCTTCGACGACTACGCGTACTGGGACCCGGACTTCACCCGTGGCCGATCGCTCACACCGGCAGAGTGGACGGAGGCTGTGCTCGCCGGTGTGCGCACCGCGGTGGACCGGCGAATGGTGGCCGACGTGCCAGTCGGCGTGCTGCTGTCTGGCGGGCTGGACTCCAGCTTCATTGTGGCGCTGCTCGCGGGGGCAGGGCAACGGGATCTGCAGACCTTCAGTATCGGCTTCGCGGAGGTTGGCGGCGAGTCCGGTGACGAATTCGCCTACTCGGACCTCGTCGCCCAACGTTTCCGCACAGACCACCACAAGATCCAGATCGACGACTCGCGGCTACTGCCGGCGCTCACCGGCGCCGTCGCAGCCATGAGCGAACCGATGGTGAGTCACGATGCGGTGGCGTTCTACCTCCTTTCCCAGGAGGTGTCGCGGCACGTCAAGGTGGTCCAGTCAGGCCAGGGGGCCGACGAGGTGTTCGCGGGATACGACTGGTATCCACCGCTCGCCGACGTACCGCGCGAGGAGGCGGCGGGCGCATACTCCCGCGTGTTCTTCGATCGTGCGCACGCCAGGCTTGCCGGGGTCCTGAGCCCCGAGTACCTGATACCCGATGATGTGAGCTTGACGTACGTCCGAAAACATTTTGCCGCTCCGGGCGCACAGACGGCGCTGGACGCGGCGCTGCGGCTCGATACGGGCGTCATGCTCGTGGACGACCCCGTCAAACGTGTCGACAACATGACGATGGCTTGGGGACTGGAAGCGCGCACCCCGTTCCTCGATCACGATCTTGTCGGGCTGGCGGCCTGCTGCCCACCGGAGCTAAAGCTTGCCTCGGGTGGTAAGGGGGTGCTAAAGAACGCCGCTCGCGGAATCGTTCCCGACGAGGTCATCGACCGACCCAAGGGATACTTCCCTGTGCCGGCGATCCGCCATTTGCGTGGGCCATATCTTGAGATGGTCCGCGAGACACTGACCTCTCCAGCGGCGAAGTCCCGCGGCTTGTTTCAAATGTCGTACATTGAGCGGTTGCTTGCTGCGCCAAGCGACCACCGCACCACTCTCGGCGCTAGCGCGTTGTGGCAGATCGCTCTGCTCGAACTATGGCTGCAGGCCCACGGGATATAGCGTTGCTGATATGGGAGACGCGCCCCCCGTAGGCACCCCGGACGCCGACGGTCACCGCGGAACCCCTACGGCCCGGACCCCCGGCGGGCACGGTGGTGTAAAAAGCGTCGAGCCGAGCAGAAAACGATCAGATGGCCAGGCTGAAGGACTTGTTGAAGGGAATTGTCGCGGATGTGCCGTCATTTCGCTTGGATTGGGCATGCGCGCACGCTGCATGACCTGTTCTTCGCGCCACGCTATGGGTTGCTACAGCAGGCGAGGGTGCCGCGGTGGCAGCGGCCGGGGCTCGTCAACAAGGATGGCTTTGGCGTCGGCTGGTTCCCCCTTGGCGTCGGCACCACGGAACGCTATCGAACGGCCATCCCGATCTGGGACGACGGCATATTCCCCAGCCTGGCCCGCGAGGTGGTCGCGAGCTGTGTCCTCGGCGCGGTCCGAGCCGCGAGCCCCGGGATGCCCATAGAGGAGAACGCGAACGCACCATTCTCGAACGGCCGCTATCTGCTCAGCCTCAACGGGCATCTAAACGTCGATAGTGCCCGTTCGCTGCTCGACGGCGATCGTGAGCCTGAATCCGCCTGCGACGCTGCACTGCTGGCTACGCTGCTGTGGCAGCGCCTGGACGTTCGACCGGAATTGATGGACGCGGTCATCGGCCTGCTGCGTGACATTGTTGAGCTAGATCCCGGCGCCTGCCTCAACATGCTGGCGACCGACGGCGCCCAAATTGTCGCGACCGCATGGGGAGAGACCCTCTGCTATCAGAAGAAGGCCGGTGGCGTCCTCGTCGCCAGCGAACCACACGACGAGGACGACCGCTGGATGCGTGTCAGCGACAGGACTTTGGTAATCGCAGACACGGCGGGCGTCGAGACGCACTCCCTGTCGTCGGCGCGCCCGTTGCCCGCCGGAGTCACCACGGTCGCCGCGCCCTGCTCGCCGGATAATGGCGGGTTGCCGAGATAGATAGGGTGCTGTTTGCATATTTAGCGGTGGACCGAGGCGGTATAGCGTAGGTGGCATGCCGTTCGCCCCGTGCCGGGTAACCCCTACCCATCGTTAACGCCGAACGCACGTTCGAGCTGGGGCCAGGTCGCGCGCGTAAGTGCACCAGATCACTGGCCTGCAAGATCATCGCGGGAAGTCACGTAATAGCCAAGGCCCGCGTAGTGCTTGACGTAGCCCTCTTCTTCGAGAAGGCGGAGGGCGTGTGACGCCGTGATCCTGGCCACTCCGTGCTCTTGAACTAGGCGCGTGATGGACGGCGCGGGCATGCCGGGCTGAAGAGTCCCGTCGCTGATCTGGCGCCGGATACCCGCCCTCCTGCACCGGGCCTCCTGCACCGGGCCTTCCCCGCGCCAAGCCCTCCCCGCACCGGGTCCCAACCCGCTCCCGGGGCCGTGGCCAGGCGCTACCCGGAGGTCGAGATAGCCTGTAGCGCATGGAATCCTGGCGCCGCCCGAGCATCCCCCAGCTGCCCGGACACGGTCCCGAGCCGAGGCTCCGGGACACGGCGACCGGTACGATACGTCCCGCGGCCACCGGCCCGGACCAGGATTCCGCCACCATCTACGCGTGCGGGATCACCCCCTACGACGCGACCCACATCGGGCACGCGGCCACCTTCACCGCGTGGGACCTGCTGATCCGGGCCTGGCTCGACGCCGGGCGCGCCGTGACCTATATCCAGAACGTCACCGACGTGGACGACCCCCTGCTGGAGCGGGCCGAACGCGACGGTGAGGACTGGCGCGACCTGGCCGACCGGGAGATTCAGCGTTTCCGCGGTGACATGGTGGCCCTCGGGCTGATCCCCCCGGCCGATCTGATCGGGGCCGTGGAGGCGATCCCGCTCATTGACCGGTTCGCGGAGCGGCTCGCCGAACGCGGCTCGCTCTACGACCTGGACGGCGACATCTACTTCGCCCGGGAGGCCGACCCGGAGTTCGGTGCGCTGTCCGGGCCAGGCACAGTGCCAGACCTCGGGCTGGCGCAGATGGTGGAACTCCTCGCCGAGCGCGGTGGCGATCCGGACCGGCCCGGCAAGAAGGACCCCCTGGATGTCATCGTCTGGCGGGCGGAACGGCCCGGCGAGCCGGCCTGGGATTCGCGGTTCGGCCGTGGCCGGCCAGGCTGGCACGTGGAATGCGCGGCCATCGCCACCGACTACCTGGGCCCCTCCTTCGACGTGCAGGCCGGCGGCTTCGACCTGGTATTTCCCCATCACGAGATGAGCGCCTCGCACAGCCGGGTGGCGTTCGCCGGGTACCCCGGGCACGTGTTCGCGCGGGTCTACGCGCACGCCGGGATGGTCGGCCTCGACGGGGAGAAAATGTCCAAATCCCTGGGCAACCTGGTCTTTGTCTCCCGGCTTATCGAGGACGGCGAGGACCCGATGGCGGTCCGGCTGGCGCTGCTCGCCCATCACTACCGCGAGAACTGGGAATGGACGGCCGGCGGCCTGTCGGAGGCCCGCGACCGGCTGGCCCGCTGGCGCTCCGCCGCTGCGGCGGCGCTGGACGGCCTGGCCCCGCACGGCACCGCCCAGGCCACGCTGGCCGGGATACGCGAACGGCTGGCCGACGACCTGGACGCGCCGGGCGCGCTGGCTGTAGTGGACCGGTGGGCGGCCGGAATCTTGGCCGAACGGACACGGAATGACCCGGCGGCCCCGCCTGCGGACCGCGCGGCGGGGCGCCTCGTGCGGGACGCCGTCGATGCCCTGCTGGGCGTATCCCTATAGGTACGCGGGCGAGTACGCGGGCGAGTACGCTGGCGCCCGCGGCCCCCATCCGTGATATCTCTGGTGATATCGGATGTGGGGGGCTACCGCACCGGGAGCTGATCATGACCGAAGAACCGAAGTCATCCACGCGCGAGCCATCCGCGCGCGAGCCAGACGACGCCGTTGCCCTGCTCGTGCGGGCCGTCAACCAGCTTCCGGCCGGCGACCGGGACCAGGTGTTCGCCTGGCTGCTGCGCGTCGGGGGCCGGCATTACAGCCCGGCCGTCGAGCCGGGCGTGTGGGGGCCAGGGCGGACGAGCGCAGGCATCGTGCGCATCTTCCAGGAGGCCAAGTCGGCGTCCGGTCAGCAGCCCGGAGCGGCCCAGCAGATGGTCCCGGTCCGGTTTCCCGCCGACCAGCATGCGAAACTCCGCGACTGGTGCGCGGAGCACGGGTTCTCGATGGCCACCGTGATCCGCGGTCTCGTCGCTAAGTTCCTCGACGACCAGCTCCCGCAGCACAACTGACTCTCCCCGTCAAGCCACCGTCCGCTGCCTGTGCACGCCACCCTCCACGTTCCACAGCCCCCCACATCGCCATGGCCCCGCACGCCCCCCGCCGACGAGCCTGGCCCCATGAAAAGAGACCTCCCCGCAGGACGCAGGCTCCCGCACCCCAGCCACTCCAGCCCTTCGCAAGACCCGCAGCAGGCCGTAAGCGTCGGCTCCCCGGCCGCCGTTCTCGCCGTCGTTCCCCATCTGCTCGGTTTCGTCCCCAGCAAGAGCCTCATCGTGATCGGCGCCGGCCCGCCGCGCGGGCGCGTTCACCTGACCCTCCGCTTCGACCTTCCCGACCCGCCGGACGCCGCCGCCGCGAGCGATATCGCCCAGCACGCGGTCACCGTCCTTACCAGCCAGCGGCAGGCCATGGCCGTCGTGATCGGCTACGGTCCGGGCCACCTGGTCACCCCCATCGCCGACCTCATCCGCGACCAGGCCGGGCAGGCCGGGCTCGAACTGCGCGACGTCCTGCGCGTGGAGGACGGCCGCTACTGGTCCTACCTATGCCGCGAACCTTCCTGCTGCCCGCCCGAGGGTGTCCCCGTCAACCCGCGCCATCCCGCCGCCGCGGCCATGGCCGCGGCCGGCGTGCCGGTGCTGCCGGACCGGGCGGCGCTGGCCGCCTCGATCTCGCCGCTCGGCGGCATCACCCGCCAGTCCATGCGGCAGGCCACCAGCCGCGCCGAGACTCACGCGGCTGACCTGCTCACCCTGGCCTCGCGGTCGGGCCGTCCACGCGCGGTAACGCGCCTCGTGGTGCTGGAGGGGCTCAGCGCCGTCGCTGATGCCCTGGGCACGTACCGGCGGGGCGGGAAGTTCGCCACCGACGATCAGGTCGCCTGGCTGTCGCTGGCGCTGACCAACCTGCGCGTGCGGGACGACGCGTGGGCGCGGATGGACCCCGATCACCGCGACGCCCACACCCGGCTCTGGACGGATGTCGTCCGCCGGGCCGAGCCCCTGTACGTGCCCCCCGCCGCCTCCCTCCTCGCCTTCACCGCGTGGCAGTGCGGCAACGGCGCGCTGGCCAATGTGGCACTGGACCGTGCCGTGGAGGCCGACCCCCGATATTCGATGGCGCTGCTGCTCCGTGACACGATCGACGCCGGTACCCCGCCGTCTATGGCCCGGCTTCCGATGACGCCGGAGGAGGTCGCGGCCAGCTACGCCGCGGACGACGAGCGGGCCGAGGCCGGAGCCAGCGGGCCTCCCGGCGGCGATCCGGATGACGACCAGGCAGGTCGCGGGCCTGGACGGCCGGGGCATAAACTGCGGAGCTGTTTGCCCGGTGTGGGCCCGCGACCTGGGCCGCACCGGGAGGAGAGGAGGGCGCATGACGCAAGTCGCCCGCAAGGACACGCCGCCGGCCGCCATGTTGGAGCATCGTGCCGCGGTGGCCCGGCTGCGCGAAGCGTACAACGCGATGCCGCCCGGCACACAGGTCCGCCTGGCCAAGCGCACCAGCAACCTCTTCCGCTTCCGTGCCCCGGCCGCCGGCCGCGGCACGGAAAGCCGGCCCGGGCTCGACGTGTCCGCCTTCGGCCACGTGCTGTGCGTCGACCCCGCCGCGCGCGTCGCCGTCGTCGGGGGCATGACCACCTACGAGGACCTCTGCGACGCGACCCTCCGGCACGGGATGATGCCGCTCGTCGTGCCGCAGCTGAAGACGATCACTCTCGGCGGTGCGGTGTCCGGGCTGGGCATCGAGTCCACCGCCCTGCGCAACGGCATGCCCCACGAGTCGGTCCTGGAAATGGACATCCTGACCGGGGACGGCCGGGTGGTCACGGCGGCACCGGGCAACGAGCACCGCGACCTGTTCGCCGGTTTCCCCAACTCCTACGGGACCCTGGGCTATGCCCTGTCCCTCACCATCGAGCTGGAGCCCGTCCGGCCGTTCGTCCACCTGCGCCACTTCCGGTTCCGCGACCCGGCCGCCTGCATGGCGGCCATCGAGCAGATCGTGGGCGAGGGGAGCTACCACGGTCACCGCGCGGACTTCCTCGATGGCGTCGCGTTCAGCCCCGGTGAGCTCTACCTGACCGTCGGGGCCTTCAGCGATGTCGCGCCCTGGCGGAGCGACTACACCGGCCGGGACATCTACTACACCTCTGTACGCGGCCCGGAGGAGGACTTCCTCGCCATCCGCGACTACCTGTGGCGGTGGGATACCGACTGGTTCTGGTGCTCGCGGCCGTTCGGCGTGCAGAAGCCCCTCGTCCGGGCCCTGTGGCCCCGGCGCTACCGGCGTTCCGACGTGTACCGCAAGCTGGTCGCGCTGGACCGCCGTCTCGGCCTGACCGGCGCGCTGAACGAACGACGGGGGCGGCCAGCCCGCGAAGCGGTGATCCAGGACGTGGAGATCCCCGTCGGACGGGGCGCGGACTTCCTCACCTTTTTCTTGTCCCAGGTGGGCATGAGCCCGGTCTGGATGTGCCCGCTGCGGCTGCGCGGCGAGCGTGACTGGCCGCTGTACCCCCTGAGGCCCGGTGAGGTGTACGTCAACTTCGGCTTCTGGGGCACGGTGCCGCTGCCGCCGGGCCGTACGGACGGCTTCTACAACCGGCTGGTCGAAGATGAGGTCGGCGCGCTCGGCGGTCACAAGTCGCTGTATTCCACCTCCTTCTATACCGAGGGCGAGTTCAGCAGGCTCTACAACGGGGCCGCCCACGAAAAGCTGAAGCGGCAATACGACGGCGCCGGCCGCCTGCCGGGCCTATACGACAAGTGCGTCCGCGGACGCTGAACCGCCCCCACCGCTAAATCGACGGAAGCGAGGCAAACATGCCGCTGGCGCAAGTATTCGAGACCTTCGCAGGACCCGACGCCCCGGTCGAGTTCGTCGCGTACGACGGGAGCCGGGCGGGCGCAGAGGACTCCCCGGTCCGGATCACGGTCCGGTCGCCGGCCGCCGTGTCTTACCTGGCGCAGGCGCCTGGCGCGCTCGGGCTCGCCCGCGCCTACGTGTCGGGGCACCTCGACGTGGACGGGGACATGTACACCGCCCTGGCCCGGATGGTCAAGGCGCAGGCCATGGACATAGACCTGGCTGCGCGGTACCGGCTGCTCCGTGAGCTCGGCGGCTCCCGGACCCTGATCCCGCGGCTCGCGCCACCCCCGCAGGAGGTGGACCCTGGCCGCCGGTGGCTCACCGGCAAACGGCACTCCAAAGGCCGTGACGCCAACGCGATCTCACATCACTACGACGTGTCCAACCAGTTCTACGAGTGGGTACTGGGCCCGTCGATGGGCTACACCTGCGCCTGTTACCCGGCGCCGGACTCGACGCTGGAAGAGGCTCAGGAGTACAAGTTCGACCTGGTCGCGCGCAAGCTCGGCCTGCGCAGCGGCATGCGGCTGCTCGACGTGGGCTGCGGCTGGGGCGGCATGGTCATGCACGCGGCCCGCGAATACGGCGTCCGCGCGCTCGGCGTCACGCTGTCCGAGCAGCAGGCGGCCTGGGGCCGCCAGGCTATCGAGAAGGCGGGCCTGTCCGGCCTGGCGGAGATCCGTCACCTCGATTACCGGGACGTGCCGGAGAGCGAGTTCGACGCGGTCAGCTCGATCGGGCTGACCGAGCACATCGGCAAGCGCCAGCTACCGGGCTATTTCGCGTTCCTCAACGGCAAGCTCCGCCCCGAAGGGCGCCTGCTCAACCACTGCATCACCCGGCCGGACAACTCCGAGCCCGCCACCCGCAAGGGCGGGTTCATCAACCGGTACGTCTTCCCCGACGGCGAGCTGGAGGGGCCCGGCTACCTGATATCCCTGATGAACGACCAGGGGTTCGAGATCCGGCACGAGGAGAACCTCCGCGAGCACTATGCGATGACGCTGGCCGCGTGGGGCGCGAACCTGGACGCGCACTGGAAGGAAGCCGTCGCCGAGGTCGGCCCGGGAACCGCCCGGGTGTGGCGGCTGTACATGGCCGGATCGCGGCTCGGCTTCGACCGCAACCAGATCCAGCTGCACCAGGTGCTGGGCGTGAGGCTGACCGACAACGGGCACGCCGGGCTGCCGCTGCGGCCCAACTGGGAGACGCGGCCGTCCGTGCGGGATGCGGCCGGAGCCGGGAACGCGGGCGGGAACGCGGGCGGGAACGGGACGGCCCCCGCGGCGCACGACACGGCGCTCGCCTGAGATCCGGACGGCTCCCGTGCAGATAACCGAGCACATTGCCGCGTTGCGGGCCGAAGGCCCCTTGCTGGCCCGGGCGGCCGAGCGTGCCGGGCCGGACGCCCCGGTTCCTGCCTGTCCCGGCTGGCGGATACGCAACCTGGTCCGGCACGTGGGCAACGTGCACCGCTGGGCCACCGGGTACGTCGTCGAACAGCATGCGGCCCCGGCCGGCGAGCTGACCGAGGACGAGATGGTCCAGTCCGGGCCGGCCGGCGACAAGGACCTGCCCGGCTGGTTCCTCGACGGCCATCAGCGCCTGGTCAGCGCCCTGGAGCAGGCGGAATCCCGGCATGACGTGCTGGACCTTCCTGGCGGCGCCGTCGCCGCTCGCGTTCTGGGCCCGTCGGCAGGCCCATGAGACCGCGATCCACCGGGCCGACGCGCAACTGGCCGGGGGCGCGGGCCCAGCCGGTCTCGACCCGTTCGCTCCCGGCCTGGCCCGCGACGGCATCGACGAGCTCATCATGGGGTTCGGCCGCCGCCGGAGCAAGCGCGGCCTGCGTTCCGACCCACCGCGCTGGCTCGCGGTCCACGCCCGGCCCGGCCCCGGTCATCACGGCGACGCCGGGGAGACCGGCGGGCCCGCCGACTGGGCGGTCCGCATGGGGACAGACTCCGCCGGGGTGGCCCGCGGCGTGATCCCGGCCGATGACGTTCCGGACGGGACGGGATGCGACCTAACGGGCCCGGCCGAGGCTCTCTATCTCCTGCTGTGGAACCGCGGCGGGACCGAAGGCCTGGAGATCAGCGGCGACCCCCGCGGGCTGGGCGTCTGGCGGGAGCAGGTATCCGTCCGCTGGTCCTGAACCGGGCAGCGGCCCCGCGTCCCGCATACGCAGCCCGATCCAGGCGATGAGGAGGTGCCCGGCCGGGTCGTAACCGTGGATATCCCAGACGTACTCACCGGTGCCGGGCGCGTCGGCGCTGCCATTGTCATGGGGACCTTCACCCTCGCTGCCGCCGGCGGGCAGCGAGATCAGGAACACCCGGAGCTCCACGGCCCCCGGCACCTCATCGTCGGCGACGGTCAGCGAGTCGCAGCGCCATCGCCTCCAGGCCGATCGCCGCCGGCAGCACCGCCTTCCCGTCCAGGAGATAGTCGGCCAGATACGGGTCGGTCCGGACAGAGATCCGCGCCTCGGCCTCCAGTTCCGCGCCGGGACGCAGCCCCGTGACGTGTTCCAGGAACCGGCCCGGTCCCGGGCCCGGGCTCCGCGCGGTGACCAGCGGCCGGACGTCCGCCGGCTCGGCGGGCTCGGGGGCCAGGGCCGTCACGTCCGGCATGGCTCCGGCGGTGAACAGCGCGGCGGCGTCCTCGGCCGCCAGCCAGCCAGGAGCCAGCAGGTCACGGCCCGGCCCGCCGCCGGCCGCCCGGTCTGCCGCCGGGAAACGCGCGACCGGCACCCCGAGGCCGGCGACCGGCACGCCGTACCCGGCGGCCGCCGCCGCCAGCGCCTCGTCGGCGCCTACGAGAAGGATCAGGTCAGCGCCTTCGGCGGCCGCCTGGAGCGCCTCGCGGAAGCGCACCGGAGAGGTGAGCTGAGCGCACAGCACAGCGGCGATATCGTCCTGGGCCGTCAGTTCGCGCCCGGTGACCGTGGACAGCAGCCGCCGCTGGGGCGGCCCGAACGGGACCTGAGCGAGCACACTGCGCAGCGGCGCGGCGCAGGGCGTCATGGCCGGCGTATGCAGGGCATGGTCCGCGTTCAGCACGCTCGCGGTAACGCCCAGCACGGCAGCCTGCTGGGTCAGCTCCCGGATACCCGAGACGGGACCAGCAAGCACGTGTGATCGCGGGCCTTCGTCGGCGGCGACCATCAGCCCGCAGGGGGCCCGCAGCCTGGTTACCGTCGCCTCGTCCGCGCTGACCCGGACCATCGCGGTGCGCGCGGCCGCCAGGGCTCCGCGGACCTCACCATGCTGCGCGACCAGGCGCGCGGCCTCCGGCGCGGGCAGGCTGCCCGCCCACACCAGGCCGGCGATCTCACCGAGGCCGTGGCCCACGGCGGCGGTGGCGCTGACCCCGAGTCCCTCCAGCCCCCGCAGGAGGCCGAGTGACCGGGCCAGCGTGGCCGTCTCGCCCGCTGTCCCGGCCGTGCGCCCCTGGGTCCCGCTACCCGTGACCGCATCGCCGGGGAAGACGAGCACCAATCTCCCGCGGGCGCCGTACGAGACACGGACCCCGGCACCGGCGACCATCGGGCCGCCGCGTACCGCGCCCGCCAGGCGGGCCGCGCGGCGGGCGCGTTCGGCCAGCTGATTCTGGTTTCCGGCGGTCATGGTGACCCGGATTTCACCGTCATCAGCCGGGTCCGCCGTTTCCGGGCCCAGCTGGTAAGCCAGGTCCTGGAACTCGCGATGTGACATTCGCGGGGCAATAGCGGAAATTCGCTCCAGTGCGGCGACGAGCGACCGGCGGTCCCGGCTGCGGAACGCGAAGACGCTGGTGGCCGCGGCTGAATGCGTGCGGCCGTCTTTAACCCGAATACCCATTCTTCCCCGGAATGCATTAATCGTGTCCCAGTTCCCGGCGGCTCGCGCTCCGCGTCAGCACGGCAGTTCCCGCAGGTGTGCCGGTAAGACGGGTGCACCGACCGGCCACAGGTCCTCGGGCTGGCTGGCACGTTGGCAGTACGGCATGCCGGGCGCCTCGATCACCTGCCCGGTCACGGCCAGCCGCGCGGACCGCGGCGTGGCCGCCCTCACTGTATTGAGCGCGAATATTGCCGGTCAAGCGCCATTAACCGACGTACCGATTCCCGGGTCATTTTCATTTCTGCACCGTAATGTCGGCTATGCAGAAGGCCTTGCGCCTTTTTCCGGCAGGCCGATGGCGGGAAGGCCCCGGTGTGGTGCGGAACACAAATCGCTATCCCTTTGGAGGGCGTTGCTCCTGCTCGCGGGATGGCTCCCCGCGCGTCCCGTTCGGGATATGAAAGGTCTTTTGCCGGCCGCTCGGCGGTCCCCCGGGCCCGCTGGCCGTCGGGGCCAGCCGGTCCGGGCGCCCGCGGTGGCGCCGCCGGCCTCCTGCGGCGGTCCTGAGCATGCGCTATCCTCGGCGCATGAGTGCCGCCCGGCTGCTCCTTATCTAGCCACGCCGACCGGAGCCCCATCGGCGTGGCCGCCCCTCGTGAGCGAGGGGCCTTTTCATTCCCCGGGGGCGTCCATGGCAGGGCCAGATTCACGATGACACGCACGCGGCCGGACCTAAAAGGATGAGGAAACGATGACATCGGCGGAGAGCGCCGAGGCGGCGCAGCGCTACGACCCACGCGCTGTCCAGCAGAAGTGGCTGAGTCGCTGGGCGGAAATGGATATGTTCCGCGCAAGCGACGATCCGGCGGATACCCGCGAGCGCGCCTACCTGCTCGACATGTTCCCCTACCCGTCCGGTGACCTGCACATGGGGCACGCCGAGGCATACGCGATCGGCGACGCTATCGCCCGGTACTGGTTCCAGCTTGGCCGGAACGTGCTGCACCCGATCGGCTGGGACGCCTTCGGCCTGCCGGCCGAGAACGCGGCGATCCGCAACAACGCCCACCCCGCCGACTGGACGTACGCGAACATCGAGACGCAGGCGGAATCGTTCCGCCGGTACGCCGTCTCGTTCGACTGGTCGCGCCGGCTGGCGACCTGCGACCCGGAGTACTACCACTGGAACCAGTGGCTGTTCCTGCGGTTCTATGAGCGCGAACTGGCCTACCGCAAGGATGGTTACGTCAACTGGTGCCCGAAGGACCAGACCGTCCTGGCCAACGAGCAGGTCATCGACGGCCGCTGTGAGCGCTGCGGCACCGAAGTCATCCGCCGGACGCTGACCCAGTGGTATTTCCGGATCACCTCCTACGCCGACCAGCTGCTGGCCGACGCGGAAGCCCTCGAGGGGAACTGGCCCGAGCGCGTCCTGCTCATGCAGCGTAACTGGATCGGCCGCTCGGAGGGCGCCGAGGTGCACTTCGCGGTCGGGGGCCGCGACGTGCCGGTGACGGTGTTCACGACCCGTCCCGACACCCTCTACGGGGCCACGTTCTTCGTGGTGGCCGCCGACTCGCCGCTGGCTGAGGAGCTGTCCGAGCCCAGCCGACTGGAGGAACTGCGCGCCTACGTCGCCGAGGTCCGCAAGCTGACCGACATCGAGCGCCAGGCCACGGGACGGGAAAAGACCGGTGTGTTCCTGGGTACCTACGTCGTCAACCCCGTTAACGACGAGCTGATCCCGGTCTGGGCGGCCGACTACGTGCTGCCCGACTACGGGACTGGCGCGATTATGGCGGTTCCCGCGCACGACCAGCGTGACCTGGATTTCGCCCGGGCCCACGGCCTGCCCGTGCGGGTCGTGGTGGACACCGGCCAGCCCGATCCGCTCGTGACCGGCATCGCGACCGCGGGCGACGGCAAGCTGATCGATTCCGGCCCGCTGGATGGGCTCGGCAAGGCCGCGGCGATCGCGCGCATCACGGCGATCCTGGCCGAGAAGGGCCTGGGCCACGCCGCCGTCAACTACCGGCTGCGTGACTGGCTGGTCTCCCGGCAGCGGTTCTGGGGGACGCCGATCCCGATCATCCACTGCCCATCCTGCGGCGAGGTGCCGGTTCCCGAAGAGGATCTGCCGGTCGTCCTGCCCGACCTGCGCGGGCAGGACCTGGTCCCCAAGGGCGTGTCGCCGCTGGCTGCCGCCACGGACTGGGTGAACGTGACCTGCCCCAAGTGCGGTGGCCCGGCCAAGCGCGACACCGACACCATGGACACGTTCGTCGACTCGTCCTGGTACTTCCTGCGGTACTGCTCACCGCGCTACGCCGACCGGCCGTTCGACCCCGGCGACGTACGCCGCTGGGCACCGGTCGACCTGTACGTGGGTGGCGTCGAGCACGCCATCCTGCACCTGCTGTACAGCCGGTTCTTCGTCAAGGTCCTGCACGACATGGGCATGGTCGGCTTTCGCGAGCCGTTCACCCGGCTGCTGAACCAGGGCCAGGTCATCAACGGCGGCAAGGCCATGTCGAAGTCGCTTGGCAACGGCGTCGACCTGGGCCAGCAACTGGCCGCGCACGGCGTCGACGCGATCCGGCTCACGATGATCTTCGCCAGCCCGCCGGAGGACGACACCGACTGGGCCGACGTGCGGCCCGAGGCCATGGTGAAGTTCCTTGGCCGGGCGTGGCGGATCGCCGATGACGTCGCGGCGGCCGGATCGTCCCGGCTGGGCGGGGAACTGGGCGACACAGCTCTCCGCCGCGTCACCCACCACACCATCGACGAGGTCACCCGGCTGGTGGAGGCGCGCAGGCTGAACGTGGCGGTGGCCCGGCTGATGGAGCTGGTGACCGCCGCGCGGCGGGCCATCGATTCCGGGCCGGGCGCGGGCGACCCGGCGGTCCGCGAGGCGGCGGACGTGCTGGCCGTACTCCTGTCGCTGTTCGCCCCGTACACGGCCGAGGAGTGCTGGGAGCTGCTGGGTCACGACCGGTCGGTGGCCAAGGCCGGCTGGCCGGTCGCCGACCCCGCCCTGCTGATCACGGAGTCGGTCACCGCCGTCGTTCAGGTGAACGGGAAGGTCAGGGACCGGGTTGCAGGTGCCGCCCACCATCAGCGAAGACGATCTGCGTGAGGTGGCTCTGGCTGCCCCGGGCGTCATCCGCGCGCTGGGCGGCCAGTCCATCCGGAAGGTCATCGTCCGCGCGCCCAAGCTGGTCAACGTCGTCGCGGGCTGAGCGCGCCCGCGTGGCCGGGTCCGGGCCGCCTGGCCCGGCCACGCGGGCTGGCTCCTAGACGCGGCGGAGCACGGCCACCACTTTGCCCAGAATGGTGGCCTCGTCGCCCAGGATCGGGGCGTAGACCGGGTTGTGCGGGATCAGCCAGACGTGCCCGTCGCTCTTCTTGAACGTCTTGACGGTCGCCTCGCCCTCTGGCCCCTCACCTTCGACCATGGCCGCGACGATCTCGCCGTTCTCCGCGTTCGGCTGCGAGCGGACCACTACCCAGTCCCCGTCGGTGATGGCGGCGTTGATCATCGAGTCTCCGCTCACCTTCAGCAGGAAGTGCTCACCCTCACCGACCAGTTGCTTCGGCAGCGGGAAAACGTCCTCAACGCGCTCTTCGGCGATGATGGGACCACCGGCGGCGATCCGGCCGACCAGGGGAACGTAGGCGGCTTCCTGTGACGGAATGTCAAATACGCGGACCGGGGCCTCGGCCGTTTCCTCCTCGTCCTGTTCGAATTCGGGGCGGACGGCCGGATGGCCGGGCAGCCGGACCTCCACGGTCCGCGGGCGCCCCGCATCCCGGTGCAGGTACCCCTTCGCCTGGAGTGTCGAAAGCTGGTACGAGACGCTCGACGTGCTCGTCAGCCCGACCGCTTCGCCGATTTCCCGCATCGATGGCGGATAGCCGCGCTTCTGCACCGAGTCACGGATTACCTGAAGCACCTTGCGCTGGCGCCAGGTGAGCACATGACCCGGCTCCGGCTTGTCCGGCGTCACCGGAACAACAGCCGGAACGCTGCCTTTCGGCTTACGTCCCGGTTTTCCCTTCGGCCGGGGAGCTTCACCGACGGCTGCGGCCACTCCCTCGGCGTTATCCGTACTGCCGTTGTCCATCAGACGACCTTCCAATCCGGTTAATGCCTATCTGATGCCGAGGGTAGTTGCTGGCCTCCGCGATCTCAAACATCTGTTCGACGTGTCGTCAAAATGTCAGACCCGCCCGGTACAAAGATGTCGTAGGTTCGTTCGATCGAACAGGTATACGATCGAACAGCAGCATTCGAATGAACGTTTGATGAGGAGGTCGGCATGAGCGCTCTGCCTGTAGAGGAGCAGCCGTCGGGGACCGTCCCTGCCGATACGGGAAGCGGATCACGGGGGCCGCGGTTCCGGCCGGGTGGCGCCGCGGCGCGGCCGGCGGTCCAACCGCTTTTCCCGGCCAAGAAATGGCTGCTGCCGGACGGGGACTGCATCTTTCCCGGCGGCGGCCGGACTTTCCCGGGCCAGGACGCGCCCGGTGACGGCCGGATCATCCGGAGCCTGCCGCGCCCGCTGACGGCCGGACTTTCGCGGGCCAGGACGGGCCCGGTCACGTGCGGGCGGCGCGGCCCGGGCGCGGGGCCGGGCCTGGAGCCCCGCGGGCCGCCCGGCCGTCGGCTGATGCCGGGCGGACGGATGACGTCCGGCGGACCATCCGGCCGTCGGCTGCCGCCCGGCGCTCTGTCCAGCCGCTGACGAACGTCCCGGTGCTGTCCGGTCCGGTGGTGCCGGCGGCCGGACGGGCGACCGGCGCGGCCGCATCTCACCGGCCGCGTCTGACCAGGCGAGGCCGGATCGTGCTGGCGGTGCTGGCGGTGCTCGCGGTCTGCGGCCTGTTCGTGGCGGGGGCCGGCGCGGCCCAGGCCAGTGGCCCCGCCTCCGCGCACGAAGGGCCCGGTGCGGCCGGGCGGGTGATCGTCCAGCCCGGCGACACGCTGTGGTCGATCGCTCAGCGCGCGGCCCCGAACGCCGACGCGCGGACCATCGTGCAGGAGATACTGCAGGCCAACCGGCTCACGACCGCCAACATCACCGCCGGCCAGCGGCTGTGGGTGCCACGGGGCTAGCCGCCAGCGCCGCCAGCGGGTTAACCGCTGGCCATGCCGCGACACGCCGGCCGGGTTGCCAGTGATCCCCTGTTGCCAGTGTCTTCAGGATCCACCCGCCGGAAACTTGCGACAACTAGGTGCCGTGGTCTACGGTAACCACAACATCTAGTAGTTACATGGATGTGTTTTATCCACAACTTGTGTCCCGGTGGGGACGTGAGGCGGATGGCCGTCGAGGAGGTGTGGGCGCGTATGCACTGTCCCTTCTGCAGGCACCCGGACAGCCGGGTGATCGACAGCCGGACGGCCGACGATGGCGTGGCGATCCGTCGCCGCCGGGCATGTCCTGCGTGCGGAAAGCGTTTTACCACCCAGGAGACGGTCATCCTGATGGTGGCCAAGCGGAGCGGGGTGACGGAGCCTTTCGTCCGGGACAAGATCGTCCGTGGCGTCCGGCGCGCGTGCCAGGGCCGCCCGGTCGACGAAGACCAGCTCGCGATCCTGGCCCAGCGCGTGGAGGAGACGACCAGGTCCCGAGGCTGTGCCGAGGTTCCCTCGCACGAGGTCGGCCTGGCCATCCTGGGCCCGCTGCGGGATCTCGACGAGGTCGCTTATCTGCGCTTCGCCTCGGTGTACCGGGGATTCGAGTCTCTCGCGGACTTTGAGAAGGAAATCGAGGCGCTGCGCGAAGAGCACGTGAGCCTGCCGCCCGCGGCCCGGCAGGCAGCGGAAGAGCCGGCCCCGTAGACGTGGCCCGGCCGAATCAAACGCGGCGCAGTCAGGCCCAGGGCGGCCGAACGACGCAGTAATCGACCGCGGCTGATCGCTGGAAAACACCCAATAAGGCATGAGCGGCCCAGGTGAGGTCGCAGAAGGGGGCTTTGGCATGACGGAGACGGTGAGCGGGTCCGCTGGCCCTAAGGGTCAGAACGTGCGCAAGGGGCTGAGGATCGACCGGATCCACACCACGAAGGGCGTTCATCCCTACGACGAAGTGACATGGGAGCGCCGCGACGTCGTCATGACGAACTGGCGCGACGGCACGGTCAACTTCGAGCAGCGTGGCGTCGAGTTTCCTGAGTTCTGGTCCCTCAATGCCGTCAACATCGTCACGACCAAGTACTTCCGCGGTGCAGTGGGTACCCCGCGGCGCGAGTGGAGCCTCAAGCAGCTGGTTGACCGGGTGGTCGGCGTCTACGTGGAGACCGGCCGGAAGTACCGTTACTTCGCCTCGGACGCCGACGCCGAAGTCTTTGCGCATGAGCTCACGTACGCCCTCATCCACCAGGTCTTCAGCTTCAATTCGCCCGTCTGGTTCAACGTCGGCACGCCGTCGCCGCAGCAGGTGTCCGCGTGCTTCATCCTGGCCGTGGACGACACGATGGACTCCATCCTGGACTGGTACAAGGAAGAAGGCCTGATCTTCAAGGGCGGTTCCGGCGCCGGGGTCAACCTGTCCCGGCTGCGTTCCAGCAAGGAACTGCTCTCCTCCGGGGGCACGGCCAGCGGCCCGGTGTCGTTCATGCGGGGGGCCGACGCCTCGGCCGGCACCATCAAGTCGGGCGGAGCCACCCGCCGCGCCGCGAAGATGGTCGTCCTCGACGTCGATCATCCGGACGTCGGGGAATTCATCGAGACCAAGGCGCGCGAGGAAGAGAAGGTGCGCATCCTCCGCGACGCGGGGTTCGACGTGGACCTTGGCGGCAAGGACATCGTGAGCGTCCAGTACCAGAACGCCAACAACTCCGTCCGCGTCTCTGACGAGTTCATGCGGGCCGTCGAAGACAACCGCGACTTCGACCTGCTGGCCCGCCGCACGGGCGAGGTGATCAGCCGGGTCGGGGCCAAGGGGCTGCTGCGCAAGATGGCCCAGGCGGCCTGGGACTGCGCGGACCCGGGCATTCAGTACGACGGCACCATCAACGACTGGCACACCTGTCCGGAGTCCGGCCGGATCACCGCCAGCAACCCCTGCTCGGAGTACGTGCACCTGGACAACTCGTCGTGCAACCTGGCCAGCATCAACCTGCTGAAGTTCCTCCGCGAAGACGACACGTTCGACGTGCGGCGCTTCCAGCAGATCACCGAGCTGATCATCACCGCGATGGATATCTCCATCTGCTTCGCCGACTTCCCGACGCAGAAGATCGCTGAGACGACGCGGGCCTATCGCCAGCTGGGCATCGGGTACGCCAACCTGGGCGCGCTGCTGATGGCGACCGGGCACGCCTATGACTCGCCCGGCGGCCGGGCCATCGCGGCGGCCATCACGTCGCTGATGACCGGCACGGCGTATAAGCGCTCCGCGGAGCTGGCCGGAGTGGTCGGCACGTTCGACGGTTACGAGCGCAACGCGGTCGGCCACAAGCGGGTCATGCGCAAGCACGCTGACGCCTCCGACCAGATCCGGACGGTCGGCCCGATGGACCGCGAGATCCTTTCCGGCGCCCTGACCGCCTGGCAGGAGTGCCTCCGGATCGGCGAAACGAACGGGTACCGCAACGCCCAGGCGAGCCTCCTCGCGCCCACGGGATGCCTAACCGGGGACACCCTGGTAACGACCGACAGGGGTATGACGCGCCTCTCCGAACTCGGCGACGTCTACGGGGACCGCTGGCAGGATCTGGGCATCGGGGTGTCCACCGATGAGGGACCACGCCAGGCGACCAAGTTCTTCGTCAATGGCGAGGAACCGACACGCCTTGTCACGACGGAGGGCGGCTACCGCATCCAGGGCACGCTGACTCACCGGGTCAAAGTCGTGGAGCCAGCGACCGGTACGTGGGTCTGGAAGCGCCTGGCGGACATCGTCCCCGCAGATGTGATTCCGCTCCAGATGGGCACCCTCGGGGCCAGCCGCGGCATGTTCCGCTGCCAATTCTGGACCAGGCTTATTACACCGGAGATCGCCATGTCCGCGTGCCCGAGGCGGTAACACCGGAGCTTGCCGAACTGGTTGGCTACTTCATGGGGGACGGGAGCCTGCACGCAAAGGGAATCCGGCTGTGTGTCGCCGAACACAGACCTTGATGTCGCGGAGCGGCTCGGCGTGCTAGCGAAGGAGCTTTTCGGCATCTCGCCGACGATCACGCCCCAGGACGGTTACCACGAGCTGAGCCTTTCCTCGGTCCGGCTCGCACGCTGGTGGCAGGCGGCCGGATTCGCAAAGGAGCTCCCTGCAGGCGGCCACACCGGGAAGGGCTGGATTCCCAGGATTCCTTCGGCGATCCTGGAGGCGAACGATCCCGCCGTGTACAGCGCGTTCCTGCGCGGCCTCTTCGAAGCCGACGGGACCGTTGCGCAGGGCGTGCCCAGCCTGTCAACGGCAGATGAGTCCTTCGCGGCTGAGATCCGGACCCTGATGCTCGCGATGGGTCTGGCCACCACGACGCGGAAGACGGTGAGCGGCTGGGGCGGCCCGATCCTCCAGATCAGGCTTCGTAATGTCGACCATGCGCTGAATTTCAGCGAATACGTTGGCTTCATTGGTGAGCGCAAGGCATGCCTGGTCGCCGCCCTGGAACCGGACGCCTCGGCGAAGAAGGACTACGTCTTCCTGGCGGACGAGACATGGTCAGAGCTGATCCCGCCTGGCCATTCGGCCCGAAACGCTGCACAGGTGTCACGGCGTAAGCACGGCGGGGTTCCCCGCATGCTGGCCAGGAGGATCTTCGAGGAGACCCTCGACCAGCGGCTCGGAAAGGCGCTCGGCTACCTGTTCGAGTCGGTGACGAGCAATGACGACGGTGGAGTCCAGCCGACCTACGACCTGTCAGTGCCGGACAATGTCACGTACGTGGCGAACGGCATGGTAAGTCACAACACCATCGGCCTGATGATGGACTGTGACACCACGGGCATCGAGCCCGACCTGGCCCTGGTGAAGTTCAAGAAGCTCGTCGGCGGCGGCTCGATGCAGATCGTCAACCAGACCGTGCCGCAGGCCCTGAAGAATCTCGGCTACCAGCCGGAGCAGATCGAGGCGATCACCGAGTACATCGCCGAGCATGGTCACGTGGTGGACGCTCCCGGCCTCAAGCTCGCGCACCACGAGGTCTTCGACTGCGCGATGGGGGAGCGGGCGATCAGTCCCATGGGGCACGTCCGGATGATGGCCGCCGTCCAGCCGCACCTCAGCGGCGCGATCAGCAAGACCGTGAACATGCCGGAGAGCGCGACGGTCGAGGACATCGAGAAGATCTACTTCGAGGGCTGGAAGCTCGGCCTCAAGGCGCTCGCGATCTACCGCGACAACTGCAAGGTCGGCCAGCCGCTCTCGGCCTCGAAGAACAAGGCGGCGAGCACCGGTCAGGAGGAAGCCGCCACCCCAGCGGAGCCGGCCGTGCACCGGCCGGTCCGCCGGAAGCTCCCGCGCCAGCGGCCCGCCACGGTCACCAAGTTCTCCGTGGCCGGCGCGGAAGGCTACATGACCGTCTCGAACTACCCGGACGACGGCGTGGGTGAGGTCTTCCTCAAGCTCGGCAAGCAGGGCTCGACGCTGGCGGGCGTAATGGACGCCTTCTCGATCGCCATCTCCGTCGGCCTGCAATACGGCATCCCGCTCGAGTCCTACGTGGCCAAGTTCACCAACATGCGGTTCGAGCCGGCCGGGCTCACCGACGACCCGGACGTCCGGATCGCCAGCTCGGTCATGGACTACATCTTCCGGCGGCTGGCCCTGGACCACCTGCCCTACGACCAGCGCGCGGAGATGAGCATCCTCTCGGCCGCCGAGCGGAGCGCCCAGCTCGCCGGAGAGGACCCGGGCGCGCTGGCCGAGGAGGTCGACCCCGAGGAACTGGCTCAGTCGGCCCCCGTCGAGCCGCTGCACGCGGAGCGTGAGGAACGCGAGGAGCGGCACGAGCCGGAGGCCACGCCGCGCCCGGCCGCCCCGGCCGGCCCGGCGTCTCCCACCGCCGGGGCGCACAGCTCGGTCGAGCTGCTCGAGTCCCACCAGGGCCGCACCGCGGACGCGCCCCTGTGCCTCACCTGCGGCACGAAGATGCGCCCCGCGGGCAGCTGCTACGTCTGCGAAGGCTGCGGCTCCACCAGCGGCTGCAGCTAATTAACGTGCAGCCCTAACCAAGAAATCCCAGCTCCAGGAGGGGTGCAGCGAACAGGCCCGCAAGACCTGCGGGGGCTGTGCTGTATCAAGCATGACTCACGTTGCTACCGCTGGTAGCATGACGCTATGAGTGCTGAGCCGGTCCGCGCGGAAGAGCAGAACATGGCAGTGCAGGAGATGGTTCGTCTTGTCCGTGCTCTTAGTGCGCACGAGCCAGCCGAGCTAGCTGGGCTGCTCAGCGGACGCAGGCTCGGGCAGGACGCGAGGCCTGCGCCATCGAGGCCAATGCCGCTCTCCAGATCGTCGATTAGCCGTTGCAGGCGGAGAGTTGTTTCCTTTGCTGGAGCCGGGGAGGTGGCGTCGAGGCGGTCCCGGCGGACGTCGTTGCGGGCAATTCGTCGTCCAAATAAAGCATGCTCGCGCGCGGCCCGCCAGGGCAGCGTTTCGATGCCAAGAGCATCTACTACCGTTGTTCAGCAGCGAGTCGTGCGCGGAAAGTTCAGCCAGGACGTGACTGAGGCTGTTGCCGACCGGCCGTTCGAACTGGATGTGCTGGCCGAGCTGTCGGAATTGCTCACGTCGATCATGGGCCCGTTCCTGAGGAATACCTGGAAGAGGCCCGGGCCGCGTGGCCGGACGGCGAGTAGCCGCGGGTGGCAGCCTGATTCTCGCTAGCGAGGGGCTATCCAAGCTGGCCGCGGGGTACCAGCGCGCTCGCGGATCTGGAGAACCCGGCCATCGCCCAGGTGCCCGGGTCGCCGTCAGCGCGATTACCTTGACTGAGTTCCTCAGAGGCGATAATCGTGATGCGGCCGTGCATCGTGAGCTGGCCAGGATCACGCTCGAGCACGCTGACTCCCGAGATCGCGCGCCGGGGCGGCGAACGGCTCGGTGCGACCGGCCTTTCCGGTCATCGCTGCGCTATAGACGCGGTGGTGGCGGCGACAGCGCTGGCTAAGGCAGGGGCCGGGCTGCGCCGATGACGCAGAGCGACCCCGACGACCTGGCCAGGGTGGCAGAGGCAGCCAGAGCGGCCCAAAGCGCGGCGCATCGCCGTGGTTCACGTCTGACGTGTCGTCCTCCCTGGTTCCATGGCCAGCCCCGTAGTGGGGGCGGTGAGGGCCAGATACGTCGCTAAGCCGCGATGAGGCTGCGGCGTCCTGGGTGGTCGTACTGTCGAACCCGTTACCGAGGAGGACTTCCGATGCGGCGTAGCGTGACCTATCTGTATGGCGTCTCACTTGACCGCTACGAACATCGCTTGGGCCGGACGGCGACTTCGACTGGACGGCGCCCGACGAGGAGCGGGCGAGAGCACGCCTTCCGCGTACGCCTCGTCCCAGCCGGGCGGTGTCGTCATCCGTGGCCGCTACCCGCGGCCGCGGCGCGCGCTATTCGTCGTAGTGGGTCGGCGGGAACGGCGCGCGCTCGCCCTCGATCAGCAGCTCGTCCTTATCTTCCTCGCGCCGGATCTCGGCCCGCTCCTCCTGATACTGCTCGGTGTCCCGAATGTCGGTGTCCAGCGGCGGAGTGTCGGTGGCCGGCGGCACGTCGTCGGGGTTGAACGGATCGAGACCGGCCTCGACGCGTTCGTCCTCCGCCTCGTGGGCCAGCACGTCATCATCGAGGTACTTCTCCGGCAGGCCACCGTGCACGTGGCGGTCCTTGTGGAATAGGCCGTCGGCCTCGTCTGAACTTCGTGAACCCATGACACCTCCCGTACCCGGCCGGTGCGGCCATATTCATCCACCTGGCCGCCTCCGGCTTAACGATGTCACACCCGGAAATGACGGGCGGCCCGCACCGCCCGCCGCGTATCCGCCCGGCGCCGGCCCCCGCCGTCCTGGCGCGAGCCGGTCGTTTCCGGCAGAGGACGAAGGGCCCGCCGGCCAAGGTCGTCGGGCACATTCCCGCGGGCGGTGCCGCGCGCGAGGCTGGACATATACCGTAGCGGGCCGCGAAATGGGCAAGGTGACGCCGTGCTGAAGCCGTTCGCCGATGCGCACAGCACCTATCACGTGATCGAGTCGGCTCTGCGGGCGCCATCGGTGTACAACACTCAGCCCTGGTCATTCCGGATCGTCGCGGACGACCGCATCGAGCTGCGCGCCAAGGTCGATGACGGCGACGGCCCTGGCTGCGGGCGATGGGACCTGCTGCTCCATTCTCCCGCTCCCGGGCCGTGGCCCCGCGAATACGCGATCAGCTGCGGGGCCGCCCTGATGAATCTGCGGCTGGCTTTCCGGGTCGTGGGTCACGATCCGGTGATCACCCTGGTACCGGACCCGGCGGGCGATCCGGCCCTGCTGGCGTCGGTCGAGATCGTCGTCGGGCGCACGCACAAGCCGAGTTCGGTGGAGCAGGAACTTTATGACGCGATCTGCGAGCGGCACACCGACCGCTGGCCGTTCAGCGATACTCCCGTCCGGGCCGGGATCCTGGTGGAGATGGAGCGCGCGGCGGCCCGGGAGCACGGCTGGCTGCGCATCCTGCACGGGACGTTCGCGCGGCGGTGGCTCAACCTGGCTGCCCGCGCGGACGCCGTCATCGCCGCCGCCCGGGACGGCAGGTACCCCGCCGCGAAGGACGGTTCTGGCCGGGACGGGATGAGCCTCGTCCACGGCGAAGACGCGACCGGTGCGGACGCTACGACCTACGACGCACTGCTCAGGCAGTTTCGGGACGAGCTGGCTCAGTGGACGGGTGACAGCGACTCCGGCGCTGGCATCCCTCGCGCCGCCTTCGGCCCTCGCCCGGCGAGGTCCAATCCTCCGGTCCGCGACTTTACGCTCGGCGGTTCTGACCCGGCCGGTGCCGGCCGGAACGGTCCGGAGTGGCCCGGCGCCGACCAGGGCACTCAGCGGAGCGCAGCGCGGGGTGCCGCCCATCCGGGTGACGGTCCGCGCGAGCGTTTTGAGCGCCACCCCCAGCTGATGATGCTGTTCACCAACCGCGACGAGCCGGCGGACTGGCTCCGCGCCGGGCAGGCGCTGCAGCGGGCCCTGCTCACCGCCAGCAGCCTCGGCGTGTCCACCTCGTTCCTGACTCAGCCGCTGGAAATCGCCGACCTGGAATTCCGCTACGACCCCCGGTACCGCCGGCCGCCAGGCCTAACGCGGCATCCCAGCCTGTCCGTGCACCGTCACGTCGACGCGTCGCAGCGGAATTCCAGCAGCCCCGTGGACCGTCGGGCTTACGCCCGCCGGCACCTGCTGGGGGCCACTCCGTGGCTGGAGGTCCCGCAGATGGTGATCCGTGTCGGCTACCCGACAGATCAGGCCGGGAAAGACCTCCGCACTCCGCGCCAGGAACCCGACATCACCGACGCCCGCTCCGATCCCCCCGTGCGCCTCGCGTGGCCTCCCGCCGGGTTGCCGTCCCCCGCCGGGTCGCCACCCCCCGCCAGGTTGCCGTTCCCCGCCGGGTAGTCTTCCCCGGCGGTGCGGGGAGGCTGATCTTCAAGCCGTCCGGAAGCGGGCATCACTCCGGCCGAGCAACGCTTCACCCGGATGCTGGGTCCGCGCCCGACCCTGGCCCGCCCGGGCACGGAACGGCGTCTGATTCCCGGCATAATGGCGAGGTGCGTCAGCCGGAGATCCAGGTCAGGCCCGTCTGTGATGGCGACCGCCCGATGATCGCCTGGCTCATGGTGGAACTCTGGGGCTCCGCGCAGCAGATCGTTCATCAGACCGTCTTCCGGCCCGCGGAACTGCCCGGGCTGATCGCCGAGCGGGCGGGCCGGCTGGTCGGGCTGCTCACCTATCATGCGGACGGCGGGGTGCTGGAGGTCGTGACGCTCAACGCGCTCGAGCGCCGCACCGGCGTGGGCACCGTCCTGATGGAGACCGTGGCCGCCGACGCCCGGCGGCTGCGGTGTCATGAGATCCGGCTGACGACCACCAACGACAACCTGGACGCGATCCGCTTCTACCAGCGGCGCGGCCTGCGGCTAGTGGCCCTGCGCCCGGGCGCCGTCGACCGCGCCCGGCTCGAAAAGCCGGAGATTCCGCAGGCCGGCGCCTACGGAATTCCGCTGCGCGACGAAATCGACCTCTCGCGCCGGGTATGAGAGTGTGTTTGAACCGCCACGCGCCGCAAGCCGTGTAGACGCCGATAAACGAGACGAAATTCCGGAAAAACTTTCCCTACCCACCGCTCGGCGCGCATGATTCTTACGGATGGCGCCGTAAGTAATACTTGACGTGCCCGCGGCGGCGGGGTCCATCATGGGGAAGCAGCGAGGGCCCGCCCCTAACCGGATCATGGAAGTACCCGACATGAATCTCACCCCCCGTATCCAACCATGTGCTGACGTGCATGGCTGGTTATGCGTTATACAGGGACTAGGTGCGAGGAAGCGAGATGCTGCCAAACGACAGAGTTCAGCCCGCGGCGCCAGCCGTTCCCGGTCGGCTCGCCCGCGTCCTTGGTGCTTTCCGGCGGGCTCCGCGTCCGCTGAAGATCGGCCTGATCGTCGTCGCCATCATTCTCTGCGGGCCGGAGATCGGCATCGTCCTCCTCGCGGTCATGGTCTACGCCGTGTACGCGGTGGTCAAGGGACGCCCCAGCCTGCTCGCGTCGCTGTCGGTCGCCGTCTGGGGGCTGGTGGCGGCCGGTTTCGCCGGGGCCAGCACATCCTGGCTCTACCTGCTGCTCATCCTGCCGTTCGCCGTCGCGGTGGCCGCCCATGCTGGCCCGCTGGCCCGCTGGCACGTTCCCTGCCGCACTGTGGCCTGGGCCCTGCTCTGGTCGATCCCGGTCGGGGTCGGGGCCCTGCGCGGCTGGCCTGGCGAGCCGTTCATCGGCATTGCCGCGGCCTGGCTGATCGCCTGCATCGTCCTCGTCTGGCGGCTGGCCAAGGGGTCGCAGGAGGCACACCTCTACGGGGCTGAAGCGGGCCGCGGGACGGGAGCATACGGGACCGGAGCATATGGGCCGCCGGGTAGCGGCGCGGGCGTACCGAACGGCGCCTACGGCGTCCGGGCGCAGGCGGCCGCCGCCCCGCATGACCCGGCCCCCCGCGACCAGGCGACCGTCGAATCGCTGCCGGACATCTCGGTGGCCGAGGCGATGGCCGAGCTCGACAGGATGATCGGGCTTGCCCCGGTAAAAGAGCAGGTCAGGTCGATTGCCGCCTCAATCGAGGCCGCCCGGCGCCGCGCCATTGCCGGCGTCGTCACCGAAAAGCCGATGCGCCATTTTGTCTTCCTGGGGCCGCCTGGCACGGGTAAGACGACCGTTGCCCGGGTGGTCGCGAAAATCTTCTATGCGTTCGGCCTGCTGGAAAAGCCGACGGTGGTAGAAGCGCATCGCGCTAACCTGGTCGGGGAGTATCTCGGCGCCACCGCGATAAAGACCAATGAGCTGATCGATTCCGCCCTCGGCGGGGTGCTTTTTATCGATGAGGCTTACAGTCTGGTCAATGAGGGTGACGGCCAGAGCGACCGGTTCGGTATCGAGGCCGTCCAGGCCCTGCTCAAGCGAGCCGAAGACGACCGGGAAAACCTGATCATCATCCTGGCGGGCTATGAGAAGCAGATGGAAACGTTCCTGGGCTCGAATCCGGGTCTGGCCTCCCGCTTCGCCACCAGGATCAAGTTCTCCGGCTACGCGCCAGCCGAACTGCTGGCCCTCGCGGAGTCGCTGCTGGATCGGCGCAGCGAGAACCTCGACGCCGACGCCCGGCCCGCCCTGTGGCGCACGCTGGAAGACGTGGGGCGCCGCCGGCTCACCGACGAGCTGGGCAACGGGCGGTTCATCCGCAGCCTGCTGGAGAAGGCGGGACAGGCCCGCGACGTCAGGGTGATGACGACGGGCGCCGAGCCGGGGCCGGAGGAGCTCGTCACGATCCAGGCCGGTGACCTTCAGCGGGCCTTTGCCGAGCTGACTTCCCGGCTGCGCGGCTATACCGACACTCCGACCTTGGAGAGCGCGTTCGCCGAGCTGGACGAGCTGATCGGCCTGGAGCCGGTCAAGCAGCAGGTCCGGGCGATCGCGGCCCAGTTGCAGGTCGCGAAGCTGCGCGGCCGGCAGGGCCTGACCAGCCAGCCGCCGACCCGGCATTTCGTCTTCATGGGGCCGCCGGGTACCGGCAAGACCACGGTGGCGCGCATCCTCGGGCGCATCTTTGCGGCCCTCGGCCTGCTCGTCCGCCCCGAGGTGGTCGAGGCCCAGCGCGCCGATCTGGTCGGCGAGCATCTCGGCGCGACCGCGATCAAGACCAGCAAGCTGGTGGATTCCGCCCTCGGCGGGGTGCTGTTCATCGACGAGGCGTATTCGCTGCACAACGAGGGTTACTCCGGCGGCGACGCGTTCGGCGCCGAAGCCGTCCAGACGCTGCTCAAGCGCGCCGAGGACGACCGGGACCGGCTCGTCATCGTGCTGGCCGGCTACCCGGCCGACATGGACCGCTTTCTGCGCAGCAATCCTGGGCTGGCCTCCAGGTTCAGCACCCGCATCGAGTTCCCGAGCTACTCGCCGCAGGACCTGGCCGACATCACCACCCTGCTCGCCGAGCAGGCCGGCGACGCGTTCGACGCCGACGCGACCCGCGTGCTCGGCGAGGTCTTCCGCCACGCTGGCGGCGTGGAGCGGCGGATCAACGATCTCGGCAACGGCCGGTTCGCCCGCTCCCTGTTCGAGCGCGCGTGCGCCCACCGGGATGTCCGCGTGGTACGCCTCGGCGAGGCCGCGACCGCCGAGGATCTCACCACCGTGACCGCCGGCGACCTCCGCGCGGCCTACCGCGAGCTGGCCGGCGAGCAGACGATCGGCTTCACCAGCCCGGCGCGGTAGTCCGGGCCGGATCAGCCGCCTGGCACGCCGGGCCCGCCCGGCCCGCCCGGCGGGCCGAAACCGCCCCCGCCGGGAGTTTCGACGACAAAGACGTCCCCGGCCGCGACCTGAACCGAGTCACAGCCGCTCATCGGCGTAACGGATACCGCCCGGGTGCGCCATCCAGTGCCGCCCGAGCGCGCCCGGCGAACCGCCTGCCATGCCGAACGCGGGGACGCGGCGGTGCCCGCTGAGCGTCGTGACTGTCATCGGCTCGAGGAAGCGAAGCCGCCGCACGCCGCCGTTCCCGCCGTGCCAGCGCCCCTCCCCGCCGCTGCCGTGGCGGATCTCGTACGACTCCAGCCGCACCGGGTAACGCCATTCGAGGACTTCAGGGTCGGTGAGCCGCGAGTTGGTCATCTTCGTTTGCACCACATCGGTCCCGGCGAACCCGTCGCCCGCGCCGGACCCGCTGGCCACCGTCTCGTAATACTGGTACCGCGCGTTGCCGAACGTCACGTTGTTCATCGTCCCCGATCCCTCAGCCATCGCGCCGAGCGCCGCGTACAGTGCCCCGGTGACCGCCTGCGAGGTCTCTACGTTGCCGGCCGCGACGGCTGCCGGGTACTCAGGCGACAGCATCGTGCCCGGTGGGATGATCACGTTTATCGGCTTCAGGCACCCGGAGTTCAGCGGGATCTCGTCGTCCACCAGCGTGCGGAACACGTACAGCACCGCCGCCATGGCGACCGAGGACGGCGCGTTGAAGTTGTCGCTGAGCTGGGCTGAAGTCCCCGTGAAGTCGACCTCCGCTGTCCTGGTCACGCGGTCGACGCGCACCGCAACCCGGATCACCGCGCCGTTGTCCATCTCGTAGGCGTACTCGCCGTCCGGCAGTGCCGTGATGACCCGCCGGACCGCCTCGGCCGCGTTGTCCTGGACGTGCCCCATGTAGGCAAGTACTACGTCGAGCCCGAAATGCCGGACCATGCGCTGCAGTTCCTGGATGCCCTTCTCGTTGGCGGCGACCTGGGCGCGCAGGTCGGCGATGTTGGTGACGGGATCGCGGGACGGGTGCCCGGCGCTGGTGAGAAGGCGGATCGTCTCCGCCTCCCGCAGCGTCCCGTGCTCGACCAGCAGCCAGTTGTCGATCAGCACGCCCTCCTCCTCGACGCGCCGGCTGAACGCGGGCATCGATCCGGGGGAGATGCCGCCTATTTCCGCGTGGTGCCCGCGTGAGGCGACGTAGAACCATATGCCGGGCGTCTTCCCCTCCGTCGCCCTCCCGCCTTCTTCGAACACGGGAGTGACAACGGTGATGTCCGGGAGATGCGTGCCGCCATGGTAGGGGTCGTTGAGCACGTAGACATCACCGGGCTTCATGCGCCCTTCATTGCGGTTTATCACCGTCCTGATGGACTCACCCATGGAGCCGAGGTGTACCGGGATGTGCGGCGCATTGGCGATCAGGCCGCCGCCGGCGTCGAAGATCGCGCAGGAGAAGTCCAGCCGCTCCTTGATGTTGACCGAATGGGCGGTGGACTGCAGCCGGACCCCCATCTGCTCGGCGACCGACATGAACAGGTTGTTGAAGATCTCCAGCATGACCGGATCGGCCCCAGTGCGGGGGGATGGGAAGGCAGTGCGCGGGGATGGGTGGCCGGGCGGGGGCCGGCGGCTGGCGGCGCCGTCACCCGGGACAGCAGCAGATCCGAGCGCTCCGTCACGACCGCCCGCCAGCCAGCCTCGACGATGGTCGTGGCCAGGTTCTCCGCGATGATCGCCGGCCCGTCGACCGCCTGCCCAGGCCGCAGCCCGTCCCGCCGGAACAGTCCCGCCTGCGCCCACGCGCCCCCGGTGAACATCCGGACTCGGTTCTCCGCCCGCGCGCGCTTGCCGCCGGTCCCCGCCCGGCTGGCCGGCTGAGCCCGGCTATCCGTCTGTTCCGCTGCCATTTTTCCCCGATGGGCGGTGGCACCACTTCCGCCCCCGTTCTCGTGCGCACCAATGACCTCAACGGAAACGGCTTCCGCCACGACGGTCTTGTCCGGCATGAGGAAGGAGAAGCGGCGCCGGTACGCCTGTTCGAAGGCGCTCATCATGCCGCCGAGGGGGCCGATGGGGACGGGGACGGACGTGTCGGTGCCGTCATAGCGGAGGTGGATGCGGCACTCGGCGCGTATCCGGCCCGCCGGGACGCCCTCGGCGAGCAGTTCGGCGCGGGCTTCGGCCTCCAGCGGCGCAAGCACGGCGGGCAGCCCGGCGAGCAGTTCCGCGGACAGCGGTGCCTCCACCGCCGTCTCGCGCATCGCGATGATGTCCGCGAGCCCGAGCCCGTACGCGGCGAGCACTCCGGCGAGGGGATGGATGAGCACCTTGGTCATCCCGAGGGCATCGGCCACGGCGCAGGCGTGCTGGCCGCCCGCGCCCCCGAAGGTGGACAGCACGTACCGGGTGATGTCGTAGCCGCGCTGTACGGAGATCTTCTTGATCGCGTTGGCCATGTTATGCACGGCGATCTCTAGGAACCCGGCGGCGACCTGTTCGGGGCCCCGCCGGTCGCCGGTCGCCTGCTCGATCTCCCGGCTCAGCGACGCGAATAGCGACCTGGTGATCTCGGTGTCGAGCGGCTGGTCGCCGGTCTCGCCGAACACCCGGGGGAAATGCCCGGCCTGGATGCGGCCGAGCAGCAGGTTGGTGTCGGTGATGGTAAGCGGGCCACCGCGCCGGTAGCACGCGGGCCCGGGGTGCGCCCCGGCCGAATCCGGCCCGACCCGGTATCTGCTGCCGTCGAAGTGCAGGATGGAGCCGCCGCCGGCGGCCACGGTGTGGATGGACAGCATCGGTGCCCGCATCCGGACCCCGGCTATCTGTGTCTCGTACTGCCGCTCGAACTCCCCCGCGTAGTGCGACACGTCGGTAGACGTGCCGCCCATGTCGAATCCGATCACCCGGCCGAAGCCGGCCGCGGCGGCGGTGCGTGCCATCCCCACGATGCCGCCGGCCGGCCCCGACAGGATCGAGTCCTTGCCGCGGAAGCTGGCCGCGTCGGTGAGGCCACCGTTGGACTGCATGAACAGCAGCCGTACACCGGCCAGCTCAGCGGCCACCTCGTCCACGTAGCGGCGCAGGATCGGTGACAGGTAGGCATCCACCACTGTGGTGTCGCCGCGCGACACCAGCTTCATTAGCGGGCTCGTCTCATGCGACTCGCTGACCTGGGTGAACCCCATCTCCCTGGCGAGCTGGCCGATTCTCGCCTCGTGTTCTGGGTACCGGTAGCCGTGCATGCACAGCACCGCGACGGAGCGGAACCCGTCCGCGTAGGCGGCGGACAGATCGCGCGCTACCGCGTCCTCGTCAAGGGGCACAAGGATCTCGCCGTGGGCGCTGACCCGCTCTCCAGCCTCGATCACCCGCTCGTACAGCAGTTCGGGCAGCACGATCTGCCGATCGAAGATGCGTGGCCGGTTCTGGTAGGCGATCCGCAGCGCGTCACGGAAACCCGCGGTGATAACCAGCACGCATCGTTCGCCGGTACGCTCCAGCAGGGCGTTCGTCGCGACCGTAGTGCCCAGCCGGACCGCGCCGATCTGGTCCGCCGGGACCGGTTCGGATGGGCCGACGCCGACCAGCTCCCGGATCCCGGCCACGGCGGCGTCCCGGTACGCGCGCGGGTTCTCCGACAGTAGCTTGTGCGCGGCAAGCGTCCCGTCGGGCCGCCGCGCCACGATATCGGTGAACGTGCCGCCCCGGTCAATCCAGAACTCCCACCGGCCGTCCACCCGGTTAGGGTATCCCGGCAACCCCCCGCCGCTCAGCACACCGCCCCGCCGATCCGCCCAGATCAGCGTTGAGGTCGATCGCCGGCGGTTCGCGGTTCAGACCCTGGGGCTGCTCAGTCCCCAGACTCCGGGGCGAGATCACGCAGCGTGGCGGCCAGGGCCACGCGGTCGCCGCCGGCCGCCGCGATCACGTCCATCAGGACGTGCAGCACCTCATGCCGGTCCTGGTCCGCGTCCAGCAGCCGCTGTGCGGCCTCCCAGAGGGAGGGCGGGTCGCCGCGCCACAGCCGGTCGGCCAGGTCCAGGTGCTGCTCCAGATGGCGCTTGTCGGTGCCGGTGCCCTCGTGCGCGGCGGTGAGCAGGGCGCACCGCCCGTCCGGGTCCGCAGGGTCGAGACTGGCCAGGTCGACGCCACCCACCCGGCCGTGCAATAGCGGGAACGCGAAGGCCCGCCGGGGCAGTGCCTCCAGGTCGCTGTCCGGGAGCAGCCGCGCGACCAGAGCCGAATCGAGGCCGAACTCCGCCGGGCCGCGGTACGCCCGGCCGAACGGCCCCATCGCGTTGAACACCGCGTCGAGGGTGTCGCTGACCGTCTTCTCATCCAGGCCGCGGCGCCGTCCCGTCCAGCGGACCCAGGCGAGCAGCACGTGCGGCACCGCCTCCTGCTCCTCCGGCAGCAGCATGACCTTGCGCGGCAGCCAGTTCAGCAGGAATGTCTCGACCTTGACCGGGCTCATCCGCAGCGGCCGGCCGAAATCCTGGTCGCAGCCGTAGTCGATGATCCGGTCGGCGCAGTGGCTGGCCGAGCTGCGGTCCGACAGATCCTCGGCCTCGTCCGAGGCGAGGAATTCGGCCGCGAGCATCGCGCGGCGGTCCTTGCCCCACGGCCGGCGCTTGCCGGTACTGCCGCCCGGGCCGACCCGGCCTGCGAGCCCGGCCTGCCCTGCGAGCCCGGCGGTCCCAGCGGGCCGGCCGGAGCCCCGGGAGGGGGGCAGCGCCCGGATCCGCGCCCGGATGAACGCGTGGTACGACGGGAACGACTCGCTGACCGGGGGGCTGGCGGCCGCGTCGGTCTCCGCGAGCGCGGCCTCGAGCATGCGCCGCGCCACCGGAGCGTCCAGCGGCTTGAAGCCGTTCCGGTCGCCCTCGCCGTCCGGCTTGCAGCACAGCTCCAGCAGCTTGGTCACCCGCGACGTGACCCAGCCGTCCCGGATCATCCCGCCGGCGTTGTAGTCCACCACCGTGACCAGCGCGTGCGGTTCGGTGCCGCCGTAGCTGAAGATGCAGACCACCTCGTCGGTGTCGCCGTAGGCGTCGCTGTTCACGTAGCAGTCCGACCCGGCGACGGCGCCCAGCTGCTGCGCCCAGTTGGGGCTGCGGACCCCGCGCTCCATCAGCTCCAGCGCCGCCTGCTCGGCCCTGGACGCCTGCCGCGGCGTGCCCAGGCAGGCGATGCCGGACAGCAGCGCGAGTGCGGCGGGGCTGCTGCGGCGGGCGGCGTAATCGACCAGTCCCTCGCCGACCAGCCGTTCGACGTCCGCCCCGCGTGCGTTCTCGCCGCGCTGCCCCCACCATGTGCCGAGCAGCTCGCTCACCATCAGTTCCGCGTCCAGCGGGCTTCGTACCGCGAGGAGCTCGCGCGCGGCGCGGAGAAGCTCGTCGAACAGCGCGTTCGGGGGGACGGCGGATGCCGCTGACCCATCCTGGCGGCTGCCTCCGCCGGGGGATGGACTGCGTCGTCGGCGCTGCGGACTCACCTTGATAGCCTCTCAGATCTGTATATGTGGACGCTACGCTACGCTGCAATGCCCGCTGTAGTTTCGGGCAGAATCGGCGTGTTGCACCTGGCGCCCGGAAGGAGAGGCATACGCGGGATGCGTTTTGCCCCTTGCGCCCTGCTCGCGACTTCGCCGTCACCGACACCAGGTATCGCCACCTGGCCGCAACGGTGCCGGGAATGTGGCACGCTTGTCTGAATAACTGCTGCGAATAGCCGCCGTGCCGGGCGGCCGTCCAGGGACGATAGAGCAAACGGCCGTGGCACGGGCGCGACTCCGCTCGCCGTGACCGTACCCGGAACCGCTGACACCGCACCGTTTGGCACGTAAGGGCGACGAGGGAGCAGGAAGGAGCTGCCGATGGCAGGTCGGTGCATGAGGCACCGGTGCCCGCGGTGAGCACGGATACGTCCGTGCCTCAGCCGCACATGTCCGAGCTGGACAGTGCCGACGCCGCACTGCTTGACACGCTGCTCCGCGAGGCGCCGATCGGGTTCGCCCTGATCGGGCCCGACCTTTGCTTCCGCCGTGTCAACGACACGCTGGCCCGGTTGCACGGTCATGACCCGGAAGATCATATCGGGCAGTCGCCGTCGGATGTCTGGCCGGCCGGCTTCGCGGTCAAGGCCGAGTCGTCCGTTCGCCGGGTGCTGGCCGAGGACCAGCCCGTGTTCGGGGCCCACCAGTTCGTGGTCCCGGCCGCGCGCGTCCCCGGGCAGGCCACCCAGCCCGGCGAGGGCTCCCGGGACGGCGAGACGACCCCGCACGGTGAGGGTGCCCGCGTACTTGCCCGCCCGGACGAGCACGCCGAGGATGCCCCCCGTACGGCCCACTGGGCCCTGTCCTGGTTCCCCTCGCATGACGAGCAGGGGCACATCACGGGCGTCGTGCTGATCGCGGTCGATGTCACGAGCCGGCAGCTGTCCGAGGAGGCCATCCGGCGCAGCGAGGAGCGGTACCGATCCCTCGTCCAGGGCGGCGCGCAGGTCGTCTGGGTCGCGAACGCCAACGGCGAGATCACCGAGGACTGCCCCGAATGGCGCTGGGTCACCGGGCAGACCGAGCAGGAGTACCAGGGCCACGGCTGGCTGGACGCGATCCATCCCGAGGACCGGGACCGGGTGGAGCGCGAGTGGCAGGCCTGCGTCAAGACCGGTAGGACCTTCGATGACCGCTACCGGGTCCGGACCCGGGCCGGCTCCTACCGCCACTACGACGTCCGCGCCGTGCCGGTCGAGCGGGACGGGAAGATCGTCGAGTGGGTCGGCGCCAGTACCGACGTCACCGGCCAGCGCGAGGCCGAGGAGATGCGCGGCCGGCTGACCGAGCAGCTGTCGGCGGCCGCCCTGCGCACCGCGCGGCTGCAGCAGGCCACGTCGATGCTGGCCGAGGCGCTGACCGTGGAGCAGGTCGTCGAGGTGATCACCGAGGTGGGCCGCACCGCGATCGGCGCGCAGCGGTCCGCGGTGGCCCTGCTGGACGGCGGCCGGCTGCGGGTGATCAACCCGGGCGGAATGCCCCCCGGGCAGACCGCGGCGACCCGCGACATCCTGCTGGACAGCCCGGGCGTGATGACCCGCGCGATCGCCACCCGCCGCCCGGTCCTGGCCGAGGATCCCGGCGCGCTGCGCCAGCTGCTGGAAGATGCCCCCATCGAGATCGTCGCGGGGGAAGACGAACGGTCCTGGGTGGGGCTGCCACTGCTGGCGGCCGGGGCGCCGCTGGGCGCGCTGCGATTCTCCTTCGGCCGCCCGCGCAAGATCACGGAGGAGGAGCGCGTTTTCCTCGAGGCACTGGCCGGCCAGTGCGCCCTGGCGGTCGAGCGCGCCGCCATGTACGAGCGGGAGCACACGACGGCGGAAACGCTGCAGCGCAGCCTGCTCCCGGACCAGCTTCCGCTGGTGCCCGGTCTGGTCATGGAGGCCCGGTACCTGCCAGTCGCCCGGAACATGGAGATCGGCGGCGACTGGTACGACGCGTTCCGGCTCCCGGACGGGCGGCTGGCCATCGCGGTCGGCGACGTCATGGGCAAGGGGCTGACCGCCGCCGCCGGCATGGGCCGCGTCCGCAACGCGCTCCGCGCGCTCGCGCTGACCGATCCGCGGCCCGCGGCCGTGCTGAGCGGCCTGGACCGCCTGTTCAGCGCCACCGAGCTGGACGAGCAGGTCACCACCGTCGCGTACCTGGTCATCGACCCGGAGACCGGCGACGGGCTGATGGGCAACGCGGGGCACCTGCCGGTGCTGCGGCTCGGCCTGGACGCCGAGCCCTTCCTCGACGAAACCGAGGCCGGGACGCCCCTGGGCTGGCCCAGCCCACG
This sequence comes from uncultured Actinomycetes bacterium, assembly GCA_963809975.1. Lineage (GTDB taxonomy): Bacteria > Actinomycetota > Actinomycetes > Streptosporangiales > Streptosporangiaceae > Bog-532. Next base: position 81,575 of record CAWELT010000026.1, on the reverse strand, counting down.
CCAGCAGCATCCGTTCCGGCTGCCGCCGGGCAGCACCGCGGTGCTGTATTCCGACGGCCTGGTCGAGAACCGGATCCGTGGTCTGGACACGGGCCTGCGCGAGCTGGTGGCCGTCGCGGCCCGCGCCCGCGGCAACGTGGTGGGCCACCCCGAACGGCTGCTCAGTTACCTGGTCGACGCGATGCTGGCCGGTCATGAGCAGGACGACGACGTGACCGTTCTCGTCCTGCATGTTCCCGCACGGGAGATCGGGCCATGACGGCGCCAGGAAATGCGGCGGCGAATGCGCCGGGGAATAGCGCGCGGCCGGTAAGCGTCGCATCTGTGCGGCCGCCCGGATACTGGTTTTCGTGCCTTGGCATGTACAACTCATCCTCGGCTGCCGCCTATGGTGGTGTGAGTGGGGAGGCAGGATGGCTGCTCCCGCGCGCAGCGCGGACGTCAGCCCGGCCGATGGCTGATCCTGTTTCCCGGCTCGGTCCAAGCATCCGGACCCTCGCGGGAGGACCTGATTCTCGCCATACGCACGCAGGAAAGGCGCCGGTACCGGCTGCCAGCCCGGCATGCTGGCCGCCTCGGGCGGCCACGCACGCTGCTATCCAGCGAAGGAAGGGGTGACCGTGGTGGTGCGCGCTGACTCCGCAGCGCGGAAGCGCTCCGGGCCGTCGTCGGAGCAGGACACGCGGGCTCCCGCGGACCGGCACGGATCGGGGCCGACGGCGGTGAACGGCCGCGGCAACGGTGACGGCGCGCAGGTTCCGGGCGCCGTCCTGCCCGGTGGCGAGGTCGCCGTGGTCGATCTGGACGAGGCGGATGGCCTCTCCGACGGCCTGGAGCCCGACGGCCTGGAGGGCGTCGACGTGGAAAACTTCGACGAGCTGTCCGTGGAAGACGTCGAGATAGACGTCGAGATATCGGCCGTAGAGCTCGACGAGGCCGACGGGACCGACGAGCCCGGTGCCGACGACGATGCCGAGGGGCCCGAGGACGCTGCCGCCGACGAGGCGCAGGACGACGGTCCGGACACGGTCGTCGCCGCAGCGGCCTCCGTGGCGGCCGGGCCCGCCGCCCCTGCGGCCAAGCCTGCCGCCGAGGGTGGTGAAGGCGACGACGAGACCTTCGTCTTCGGTGACGACGACGACGATCTCCCGGCCGCGCAGGTCGCGGTGGCCGGTGCCACCGCCGACCCGGTCAAGGACTACCTGAAGCAGATCGGCAAGGTCCCGCTGCTCAACGCCGAGCAAGAGGTCGAGCTGGCCAAGCGGATCGAGGCGGGCCTGTTCGCCGAGGAGAAGCTGGCCGAGGACCTCCGGCTGAGCCCGGACCAGCGCATCGACCTGGAGTGGATCGCCGAGGACGGCCGCCGCGCCAAGAACCACCTGCTCGAGGCGAACCTCCGCCTGGTCGTCTCCCTGGCCAAGCGCTACACCGGCCGCGGCATGCTCTTCCTCGACCTGATCCAGGAAGGCAACCTCGGTCTCATCCGTGCGGTCGAGAAGTTCGACTACACCAAGGGATACAAGTTCTCCACCTACGCGACCTGGTGGATCCGGCAGGCGATCACCCGCGCCATGGCCGACCAGGCCCGGACGATCCGTATCCCCGTGCACATGGTCGAGGTCATCAACAAGCTCGCCCGGGTGCAACGGCAGATGCTGCAGGACCTGGGCCGGGAGCCGACTCCAGAGGAGCTGGCCGCCGAGCTCGACATGACCCCCGAGAAGGTCATCGAGGTCCAGAAGTACGGCCGGGAGCCGATCTCACTGCACACGCCGCTCGGTGAGGACGGCGACAGTGAGTTCGGTGACCTGATCGAGGACTCCGAGGCCATCCAGCCGGGCGAAGCGGTGAGCTTCACCCTGCTCCAGGAGCAGCTGCATTCGGTGCTCGACACCCTGTCCGAACGGGAGGCCGGTGTGGTCTCCATGCGCTTCGGGCTCACCGACGGCCAGCCCAAGACCCTGGACGAGATCGGCAAGGTCTACGGGGTGACGCGGGAGCGCATCCGCCAGATCGAGTCCAAGACCATGTCCAAGCTGCGGCACCCGTCACGGTCCCAGGTCCTGCGCGACTACCTGGACTGACACGCCCGCGGGGACCCACGCACCGGACGGGCGCACCCGCCGGAAACGGCCAGGGGCCGGGCTGAGTGACTCACTCAGCCCGGCCCCTCGGACTTCGCTTCTCCTTGCTATACCCGCGCGCTCGTTACGAGTCTCCCGGCTCGGGCGGGCATGCGGTCCCGCTGCCCGGGCTTTGGACTCACCGGGCACGTACGGGGTGCTGACAGCTCCGGCAGCAGCCCTTTAGGAGGGATCCGATAGCCGCTGTGTCTCATCCTGAATTTCGCTGGCCACCTTCGCGAGCGCTTCGGCGTGCTCACGGCTGTGGTGTGCGCAAAACAGCAGCTCCCGCGAACTGGGGAGCATGACGCGGACGTACGCCTGGGCGCCGCAGCGGTCGCACACGTCCGCAGCCGTGAGCGGCTGGGTGGGGGCTAGAGCTCCGGTCAACGTCGCCTTCCTCGCTGTCTTCGTGCCTCCGGCTTCCGTATCCGGCTGGGCTTCGTGCCTCCGGCTTCCGTATCCGGCTGGCTTCGTGATCTGCGCTGTACCTACAGCAGAGCACAACACTTACCCATGCGTCAGCCTTCCCCCCCTGGCGTCGCGTACGCCGACAGCGAAAGATCCCGTCCTAAATCACACTGAAGTCCTTACGCCGGACATGCGGCGTGGCGGGGGGACAGCACCCAGCGGGGCGGGCTACCCTGCAAGGGGCCCCGCTAACCCGTAACCCCGGCTGGGCCCAGTGAAGGAGATTTGCCGCCCGTGACCCCCCTTGCCGCCGCTGCACCGGCTAATTCACCGGCCGCTGCACCGGCCGCGGCGACTGCCGAATCTGACGCTTATACCGCCCGGCATCTTTCCGTTCTCGAGGGCCTGGACGCGGTCCGCAAACGGCCCGGAATGTACATCGGCTCCACCGATGGCCGTGGGCTGCAGCACTGCCTGTGGGAGATCTTCGACAACTCGGTGGACGAGGCGCTGGCCGGGTACTGCTCCCGGATCGAGGTCATCCTGCGCGCCGACGGGTCCGCCGAGGTGCGCGACAACGGCCGCGGCGTCCCGGTCGACGTCGAGCCGAAGACCAAGCTCAGCGGCGTCGAGCTGGTCATGACCCGGCTGCACGCGGGCGGCAAGTTCGGCGGCGGCTCCTACACCGCTTCCGGCGGCCTGCACGGCGTCGGGGCGTCGGTGGTCAACGCCCTGGCCTCGCGCCTGGACATCGAGGTGGACCGGGACGGTCACACCTGGGCGGCCAGCTTCCGCCGCGGCGTCACGGGCGAGTTCGCGGACCATGGTGAGCCCGGCCCCGGGGCCAGCTTCACCCGGCGCGCGGGCCTGCGCCAGCTCCGCCGCGTCGCGAAGAAGGTCACCGGCACCCGCACCCGTTTCTGGCCCGACCGGCAGGTCTTCGTGCGCGACGCGCGGTTCAGCTTCACCGCGATCACCGAACGCGCCCGGCAGACCGCCTATCTCGTGCCCGGCCTCGCCATCAGCGTCCGTGATGAGCGGCCGGCCGCGCCGACTGGCGCCGATAATCATCCCGAACGGGCCCTGCCGGGAGCGTCCTTCACCGCGGACCCCACCAGCCCCGAAGCCCCCACCGGCCCCACAAGCCCCACCAGCACCACTGACCCCAAAAGCACCGCCAGCCCCACGAGCCCCCGTGAGGCGGAATTCCGTTTCGACGGGGGCATCAGCGAATTCTGCAGGCACCTGGCGGCCGGCGAGCCGGTCACCGACGTGCTGCGCCTGGTCGGCTCGGGAAATTTCACCGAGACCGTGCCGGTCCTCGATGACCGGGGCCACATGACGCCGACGGAGGTCGAGCGTGAGCTCGAGGTCGACGTGGCGGCGCAGTGGACGGGCGGCTACGAGACCGCCACCCGGTCGTTCGTCAACGTGATCGCCACGCCGCACGGCGGCACGCACGTGTCCGGCTTCGACCGCGCACTGGTCCGCACGATCAACGAGCAGCTCCGCGCGGCCCGGCTGCTCAAGAACGGCGATGAGCCCGTCACCAAGGAAGACGTGCTCGAGGGCATGACGGCGATCGTCACCGTCCGGCTGCCCGAGCCCCAGTTCGAGGGGCAGACCAAGGAGGTGCTCGGCACCCCGGCCGCGTCCCGGATCGTGGCCCAGGTCGTGGCGTCAGGCCTGAAGGCCTTCTTCGACGCCCGCTCCCGCGGCCGGCAAGCAGCAGTCGCGTTCCCTGCTGGAGAAGATCATCTCGGCCGCGAAGGCCCGGATGGCCGCGCGCGAGCACCGCGAGAACCAGCGCCGCAAGTCCGCGCTGGCCAGCTCGTCGCTGCCGGCCAAGCTGGTTGACTGCCGTACCGCCGACGACCGCAGCGAGCTGTTCATCGTCGAGGGCGATTCGGCGCTCGGCACGGCCAAGCTCGCGCGGAACTCCGAGTTCCAGGCGCTGCTGCCGATCCGCGGCAAGATCCTCAACGTGCAGAAGGCGTCGCTCGCCGACATGCTCAAGAACGCCGAGTGCGCCGTCGATCATCCAGGTCATCGGGGCCGGCTCCGGGTCGGCGTTCAATCTGGAGGCGGCCCGGTACCAGCGGGTCATCTTCATGTCCGACGCGGACGTCGACGGCGCGCACATCCGCTGTCTGCTGCTCACCCTCTTCCATCGCTACCTGCGGCCACTGCTGGACGCGGGCCGGGTGTTCGCCGCCGTGCCGCCGCTGCACCGCATCGAGCTGTCCAGCCCCCGCAAGGGCCAGCAGAAGTACACCTACACGTACTCCGACGCGGAGGTGCGGCGCGTGCTGCTGGACCTGGAGCGCCGGGGCCAGCGCTGGAAGGAGCCCGTCCAGCGGTACAAGGGCCTGGGCGAGATGGACGCCGGCCAGCTCGCGGAGACCACTATGGACCCGCAGCGCCGCACGCTGCGCCGGATCAGGATCGAGGACGCCGCCGTGGCAGGCGACATGTTCAGCCTGCTCATGGGGTCCGAGAGTAGCCCCCCGCCGCGACTTCATCGTTGGCGGCGCCGCCGAACTGGACCCCTCCCGCATCGACATCTAGTCCCTCCGGCCAGATCTAGCCCCTCCCCGTCGGCCCCGTACACCCTCAAGTCCCACTTAGGCCACGCGCCACATAGGCCGCACGCACTCCCCAGGCCTACGACGGCGATGTTGACGGTGTGGCAGCCGTCGTAGACGCCGACGTCGACGGAGCGCTGCCGTGTGTGGCCGCGATGGCCACCGTGGCCGCGCCCGCCCCCATTCCTCCAGCGAGGACGGCGGTGATGGCGGCACGGCGCAGCAGCACGCCCCTGTCGGACGGCATATTGCCTCCCTTCCCCAGCGGGCCGCCATTCGGCCCTCTGTGAGATGAAGAATCTGCAGCGGGCCTGGCCGTAGCCCCACGCCGCGCTCTCAAACCCCTCTCAGCCCGGCCCCTGTCCCGCCCAGCGCCGCCCTCCGGGCGGCCGATAACCGAACGGCCCAAAGCGGTTTCCTGCGGGATCAGGGTGGTAGCGGCCGCTGCTCAGGGTGTGCGCCTCAGGCGCCGGCTGAGCAGCAGGACGACCAGGCAGAGCAGGACGATCCACGTCCAGGGGGCAAGTGACCACGCCAGAGCGTGACCGGCGATGAGCGCGACCGCGATGGCCAGCGCCAGCAGCAGGCCGCGGTGGATCTGGTGCCGCTTGCGCTGGCCGTGCGTTATCTCGGTTCCGCCGGACGCCCCGGTGGGCGGTAGGTCAGCGAACAGCCCGCTCAGATCCCGGTAGGTCTTGGCCTGCATCGTCTGCTCGAGGCGCTGGTCGAATTCGGCTTGGTCCAGTCGCCCGTCGCCGTAGTGCTGGGACAGTAGGTCCGCGACCTCGGTCCGGTCGGCGTCGGAGACCCGCAGATCGGCGTAACTGGAGCGGTGGCGGCCCGCGGCCAGGATCCAGGCGGGGCTGCGTCCCTGCGACATGTCGGTGGTCTCCATGGTCACCGCGAGCGTGCGGACAGGGACTGGATGAACTCGCTGGCGATGGACTGGGTGGCGCCCTCGTCGGGAATCAGCAGCCAGCCGGCCAGGTAGACGGGCACCCCGGCCCCGCCGACCACGGTCAGCACGGCGAGGATGATCCGGACGACGGTGACGTCGACGTCTAGGTAGCGGGCGACGCCGGCGGCGACTCCTGCCACCATGCGGTCCTGGACGGGGCGGAACAGCGGCATAGACCGGGTAGGTGTGTGTGCATCCTGGCCCGCGGTGCCCCGGCTGCTGTCCTGCGGGTGGGTGGTGGTGGTATCCATGCCTCCAGCCTGCTGCGGCCGAGCCTCGTTGGGTATTGGGAAGACCCGCCATCGGTCCCCCATCATGCGCGGGCCGGATAGGGGATTGCCCCCATAGCCGATGCGGGGCTGACCACGCCATGATGGACACGTGGAAGGACCACCAGCCGGGCCGCCCAGCCCGCCGGGCTCAGCCAACTCGCCCCGCCCGTCATGCTCACCGGGCTCACCGGGCTCACCGGGCTCACCGGGCTCGGCAGGCGGACCGTTTGCATGGCCGTCGGCTGGCCAGGCGCCTTGGTCCCGGCCTATGGTCGCGCAGCCCCGCACGCGGCGGACCGTTGCGCCGCGGGCGGGAGGATCGCCTGGTCGGTGGGGTGGCCGCCGGACTGGCCGCGCGAACGGGCCAGGACGTCATGGTCATCCGGCTGCTGTTCGTGCTGGCCGCTCTGCTGAGCGTCGGGGTGCCGGCCTACGTTGTCGCCTGGCTGCTGGTGCCAATGGTGGGCGAGGACACCAATATCGCGACCAAGGCCCTGACCGACCGCCGCGGTCTGGCGCTGGCGGCCGGTCTCGGATCCCTCCTGGTCGTCGTGCTGATCATTGCCTCTGTGCTGGGCGCCGGATGGCTGGGTAACCTGGCCTGGCCGCTGGTTATCGGCATCGCCGGCGTAGCGCTGATCTGGAGAAACGCTTCGGTCGACGAGCAAATGACGCTGCGGCGGCTAGCGGAGCCGCTGCTCGGCTGGACCGGGAAGGGCAAGCGGTCGGCGACCGTGGTGCGCGCCTCGGCCGCGGCCGTGCTGCTGGTCAGCGGCCTGGCCATCCTGCTGGCCGGCCACTACGGGGCCCAACTGTTGCGCCCCCTCGGCGGGCTCATCTTGGTCGTCGCGGCGATCGTGCTGATCCTGGGACCCTGGTGGCTGCGAATCGCCCGGGACCTCGTCTCCGAGCGCCAGGCCCGGGTGCGGGCCGAGGAGCGGGCCGACATGGCCTCCCGGGTCCACGACTCGGTGCTGCAGACGCTCGCCTTGATCCAGCGCAACGCGGACCAGCCCGCGCAGGTCGTCAAGCTGGCCCGGGCCCAGGAACGTGAGCTGCGCTCATGGCTGTTCGGCGGGAAGGCGCCAGGTGCGGTGCACGATCAGGGCGCCACCACCCTGGCGGCTGGCGTGCGGCTCATCCAGCAAGAGCTAGAGGCGCGGTACGGGGTGGCCGTCGAGGCCGTCACGGTAGGGGATTGCGGGCTTGATGATCAGCTGGACGCGTTGCTCGCGGCGGCGCGTGAGGCGACGGTCAACGCGGCGAAATGGTCCGGCGCGGACGTGATCTCACTTTTCGCTGAGGTAGAGCCGGCCGAGGTCTCGGTATTCGTGCGGGATCGGGGCCGCGGCTTCGACCCGGCGGCGGTGCCCGGTGACCGGAAGGGGCTGGCCGAGTCCGTCCGGGCGAGGATGGCCCGGCGGGGCGGCTCCGTGGTTGTCCGCAGCGCCCTCGGTGACGGCACCGAGGTGTCCTTGCGGATGCCGCGCGTCGCCGGCCCACGTGAGCCGAGCCGGGCTTGACCGCCTCTGCACGGTCCGGCCCGGCCGGTGACTGTCCGCGGGTCTTCATCGTGGATGACCACGGTTTGTTCCGGGCCGGGGTCCGCGCCGAGCTCGGCCACCAGGTCGAGGTCGTGGGGGAGGCGGACGATGTCGGGCCCGCGATCACCCAGATCACCGCGTCACTCCCGGATGTCGTCCTGCTCGACGTGCACCTGCCCAGTGGCGGCGGGCAAGCCGTGGTCAGCTCGGTGAAGGCCGCGCACCCCGAGGTTCGTTTCCTCGCCCTGTCCGCCTCGGATGCCCCCGAGGACGTCATCGCCGTTATCCGGGCGGGCGCGCGCGGCTACGTGACCAAGACGATCTCCACCGCGGAACTGGTGGACGCGGTGCGCCGGGTGGCGGCGGGCGATACGGTCTTCTCCTCGATGCTGGCCGGGTTCGTCCTGGACGCCTTCGCCGCGCTGCCCACCGCCGATGAAGACCCGCCGTCCTTCGACCCGGAGCTCGACCAGCTCACGCCGCGCGAGCGTGAAGTCCTCCGCCTGATCGCCCGGGGCTACACCTACAAGGAGATCGCGCGGGAGCTGTACATCTCCGCCAAGACCGTGGAGCACCACGTCTCCTCCGTCCTGCGTAAGCTCCAGCTCTCCACCCGTCACCAGCTCACGCGATGGGCCACCGAGCGCCGTCTGGCCTGAGCCGCCCCGCCGCCCGGAGCACGTGGACGACGTATCAGCCGCAGCTGAGCTTGAGATCGCGTCAGGCGGGCGGAGCGGCCGTGCCATCCAGCGCGGCGGATGAGGCGTCTGGGGTGCCTGATGCCTTGGGGAGAGTGCCGCCGACGGCAGCCAGCGGCTGCGCGAGCCCGACCCCGGAACCGTCCCGGCGCCCGAACGCCCCGGGCAGATCCACCGGCCCGCCCGCCTCGGTCGCCCCAAGCGCGGGCGAGGGTCCGGCCCAGGCCAGGATGAGCGCGTCCTCGCCCCTGAGGAACCGGTGGCACCGCACGCCCCCGGTCGCCCGGCCCTTGGACGGGAATTCGGCGTACGGGCTGACCTTTACGCTCCCGGCCGCCGTACCCGGCAGGGCACCCGCGCTCCCGGCCACGGTGGCAACCACGTGGCCGCCAGGCCCACCAGCACCGGCAGGCCCACCCGGACCCCCCGGGTCGACCGCCCCGAACCAGATGACCGAGGCACGCGGCGACAGCCTGATCCCGGCCATCCCCCCGGCGATGCGTCCCTGCGGCCGGACCGCCGAGGCCGGGAAGCGCAGCAGCTGGCCGTCGCTGCTGACGAAGACCAGGTCCTGCGACTCGCCGGACAGCTGAACCGCCCCGACGACCTGATCGCCCTCCTTCAGCGTGATGACTTCGAAGTCGTCCCGGGCCTGCGGATAATCCGGCAGAACGCGCTTGACCACGCCAGAAGCGGTGCCGAGCGCCAGCCCTGCCGCAGCCGTGTCCAGCGACGCCAGCGCCACCACGGTCTCGCCGGGCTCCAGTGACACGAACTCCCCGATCGGGGTGCCACCCGACAGCCCGGGGAACTGGGCGCTCGGCGGTAGCGCCGGGAACTCCAGCACGCTGAGCTTGATCATCCGCCCGGCCGACGTCACCACGCCGACCGTTCCGCGGACCGTGGCCGGCGCGGTGGACACGATCACGTCGTGCGCCGCGCGTCCCTCCGGGCCGCCTCCGTCAGCGGTCAAACCGCCGCCGGGCCCGGGCGCAGTCCGCGCCAGCAGGCCGGCCGAGGACAGCAGCACCGTGCACGGGTCGTCCGCCACCTCCAACGGAACCGCTGCCGTCAGCGCCGCTCCATTGCCCTCTAGCAGCACGGTGCGCCGCGGCGTGCCGAACCGCTTGGCGATATCGGCCAGCTCCGCGGAGACGACCGAACGCAGCCGGTCTTCGGAAGAGAGGATCTCGGTCAGCTCAGCGATCTCGCGCCGCAGGGTTTCCCGTTCGCGCTCCAGTTCGAGCCGGTCGAAGCGGGTGAGCCGGCGCAGCGGCGTGTCCAGGATGTACTGCGCCTGGATGTCGGACAGGTCGAACACCGCCATCAGCCGCTGCTTGGCCGCCGCGGAATCGTCGCTGGACCGGATGACGCCGATGACCTCGTCGATGTCGAGCAGGGCGATCATCAGCCCGTCGACGAGGTGCAGCCGGTCCTCGCGCTTGCGCCGCCGGAACTCGCTGCGCCGCCGGACGACCTCGATCCGGTGATCGGCGTAGATACGGAGCAGTTCCCGCAGGCCCAGCACCTGCGGCTGCCCGTCGACCAGCGCGACGTTGTTAATGCCGAACGTCTCTTCCATCGGCGTCAGCCGGTACAGCTCGGCCAGCACCGCTTCGGGGTGGAAACCGCTCCGGATCTCGATGACGAGCTGCAGGCCGCGGTGCCGGTCGGTGAGGTCCTTCACGTCGGTGATCCCGGTGAGCTTCTTGGACTGCACCAGGTCCTTGATCCGCGCGATCACCTTCTCCGGCCCGACGCCGTAGGGCAGCTCGGTGACCACGATCCCGGCCCGTCGCGGGGTGATCTGCTCGACCCGGCAGGTGGCCCGGGTGCGGAAGATGCCGCGGCCGGACTCGTAGGCGTCCCTGACCCCTTCCAGGCCGACGATCTTCCCGCCGGTCGGCAGGTCCGGCCCGGGCACGAACCGCATCAGGGCGTCCAGCGACGCGTCCGGATGCCTGATCAGGTGCCGCGCTGCGGCAATGACCTCACCGAGGTTGTGCGGCGCCATGTTGGTCGCCATCCCGACCGCGATCCCGGACGCGCCGTTGACCAGCAGGTTGGGCAGCGCGGCGGGGAGAACCGAGGGCTCGTTCTCCTGCCCGTCGTAGTTCGGCTGGAAGTCGACCGTGTCCTCGTCGATCGAGCCGGCCATCTCCATCGCCGCGGCGGTCAGCCGGGCCTCGGTGTACCGCATGGCCGCCGGCGGGTCGTCGCCGCCCTGCGAGCCGAAGTTGCCGTGCCCGTCGACCATGGGCAGCCGCATCACCCACGGCTGGGCCAGCCGGACCAGCGCGTCGTAGATGGCGCCGTCACCGTGCGGGTGCAGCCGGCCCATGACCTCCCCGACGACGCGGGCGCACTTGACGTGCCCGCGGTCGGGCCGCAGCCCCATCTGGTTCATCTGGTACAGAATCCGCCGCTGCACCGGCTTGAGCCCGTCCCGGGCGTCCGGGAGGGCACGCTGGTAGATGACCGAGTAGGCGTACTCGAGGTAACTGCCCCGCATCTCCTCGGCGACGTCGATGTCGACGATGTTCTCTTCAAAATCCGGCGGCGGTGGCGGGGGTGCTGAACGTCGGGCCATGTCCGCCATTGTGCCGTCCGTCCAGACCGGAAACGCCCACTTCCTGCGGCGTTTCGCCGGGCGGACGCCCGGTCAGGTGGCCGGGGGAATCGGCGCCTGCTTCCGCGGATTGCTGTTCTCCGGTAGCTGAATAGCATTTCCGGTGCGCCTGCGGCCCGGAATCACGCGTAGAGGAATGAGCCTTCGCCCGCGGACAGTGGCAGTTCCGGTCAGACTGGGCCGCCGTAGAGGTCGAGGGCGTGGACCATCCCGCCATCGGCAGAGATCGTCTCACCGGTTATGAACCTGGCGGCGTCCGAGGAGAGGAACGTGATCACGTCCGCGATGTCGGCGGGCTCAGCCCACCGGCGCAGCGGAGTCAGGTTCTCCACGGCCTCGATGACGCCATCGACCTTCTTGTTGCTGGCCCATAGCGCGGTGTTCACGACGCCCGGAGCCACTGAGTTGACCCTGATCCCCATGGGTCCCAGCTCCATGGCCAGGGAGCGGGTGGCCGCGTCAATAGCGCCTTTTGAGGCTGCGTATGCGGCACGGCGCGGGGTGCCGATGAGCCCGGACACCGACGACAGGTTGATGATGGAGCCCCGGCGGCGCCCGGTCATGGCGGGGATGAGGGCCGCGATCAGCAGTAGCGGCGCACGGACGTTGACCGCCAGCATCTCATCGATGATCGCTGCATCGGTGTCGGTCGTGGCAAGGCGTGCCGCCGCTGCCGCATTGTTCACAAGAATATCCACCGAGCCCAGAGCCCCCAGCGCGCTAGCGGCGACGTCCGCTGCGGCGCCGGGCTCGCGCAAATCGGCGGGGATGACGACGGGATTCCGCCCGAGACCGGCCGCAACCTCGGCGAGATCGTCACGATTGCGCGCGGCGAGCGCGATACGAGCGCCTGCCCGGTCGAGAGCCCTGGCCGTAGCGGCACCAATGCCCCGCGACGCTCCAGTGACCAGCGCCGTACGGTTCTCAAGCGGCAGTTGATCCACCCGCCGAGCCTATAACTGAGGGTGCCCGCGAGGCTTCGGGGTCCTGCGGCGTTCTCGGCGCGGCGTGCAGCGTTCCCCCGCGGGCCGGCCCCCTTACAGGACGGGCCGGGCGCCGACCAGGCTCATCGCGTGGGCGGCCAGGCGGCATCCGCTGGCCAGCGCCTCACCGGGTGGTTTCTTGTCCAGCCAGGGCCCGAGGAACCCGGCGCAGAACGCGTCACCCGCGCCCGTTCCGTCGATGATCGGGTCGATGGGCGGGGCCGGGACATGCACCGGGGGCCGGCCGTTGGCGTAGAACAGCGCCCCGTCGTCGCCCATTTTCACGACGACCTGCGGGTACCAGGCGGTGAGGACGCGGGCTATCTGCTCGGGGTCGTCCCGGCCGGTGAGCACGTGCCCCTCGGCCTCGTTCACGAACAGCAGCGTGGCCCCGTTGCTCAGCTCGAGGAACGGCTCGGCACCGATCCGCTCGAGCGGCGCGCGCGAGGCCGCGTCAACGGACACTGTCATGCCGGCGTGCACGCTGTACTGGATGGCGGCCAGCGCGGCCGGCCGGGCGCCCTCGCCGAGCAGCGTGTACCCGGAGACGTGGATATGGTTCCCGGACGCGAACAGGTCACGCGGCAGGTCGTCGGGGGAGAGCGCGGCGTTGGCACCGGGATCCGACAGCATCGTGTGCTCACCCCTGTGCGTGATCATGACCACACACGTGCCGGTGGGCCGTTCAGGGTCCATGACCAGCCGGGCGTCGACGCCGTAGCCCATCAGTTCCATGTCACGGTTCCGGCCGGCGATGTCTGCTCCGCGCCGGCCGACGAACGCGACGTCGACGCCGTCCACGGCCAGCCACGCCGCGATGTTCGCGCCGGACCCGCCACCATGCATGGACACGGTCGCGGCCGTGTCGCTGCCACGGGCCAAGGGGTAATGCGCGTGGGCCACGGCGTCCGTCATAAGATCACCGACGACAACGACGCGCGTCATGGCGTTCTCACCTCGTCCCGGAAGCACATCGCCCCGCTGCCTCCGATTCACCTGTCTGTTGTGGGGCAGCGGGCAAGAACATAACGCATCCCAGCGGCCGCCTTACGGGCTTCCGCCCACCAACCGGATACCCCGCAACTCCTATCTTTTCTTAAAGGTAACTGTCACACCTATAAGGTGCCAGCCACGGCTGTGTCGGGACGCCTGTATCGTTATCGCGGCGTAAGGGGCGCCCTGGTCACCCGCAAGGTCGTTCAGTCGCGGGCCGTCATCGCCCGCCCGGCGGCGATGAGCACCAACTCGTCCGATTCGGCGGCCAGCAGCTGATTCACCCGCCCCAGTTCGTCGCGGAACATCCGCCCGGCGGGCGTCTCCGGGACGATGCCGAGGCCCGTCTCGTCGCTGACCGCGATCATATAGGCGCCCCCCTGCCGCCACACCTCGATGAGCTCGGCGACCCGCTGGCCGAGCCGCGAGGCCGACGCCACCGCGCCATCCCAGGCGCTGCATTCATCCATCACGGCCGCCAGCCACGCGGTAACGCTGTCCACCAGGACGGCGCCACGCGCCTGCCGCAGAGCGCCCGGGAGGTCGGTGGTCTCGACCGTCCGCCACCACGATGGCCGCCGGGACCGGTGCACGGCGATCCTGGCGGCCCATTCCGCGTCCCCGTCCGGGGCAGGTGCCAGGGAAGGCGGCGGCGCGGTCGCGATGTACGTCACCGCCGGCTCGGCCGCGACGCGCATCTCCGCTTCCGCGGACTTCCCGGAACGCGCCCCGCCGAGCACGAGCACCCGGTACGGGACCGGCCGCCCACCCGCCGCCAGCGCCCCACCGGGAGCCGCATCGGGTGCGTGCGTCAGGTCAGTCCTCCGCGCCGTAGCAGGTGCCGGGGCGCGGAACGTGTCGCCGTCGCGCGGGACCGCCACCCCCCAGATGTGCCCCCGCCGCCGAAGTTCCCGCTCCGAGACCACGCGATGGTCGGCGAACGCCACCGCCACCACCGTTCCGGACGTCACGACGCCCTGCCCGCGGAGCCGGCCGAGGCTAGCCGGTTCCTCGAGCAGGTCCAGGAGCGCCACGTCGTATGGCCGGGCGCCCGGCGGCACGGCCGGGGTGGGGCCCCGCCCGTCGGCGCACAGCAGCCGCCCGCCGTCCGGCGCGGTCACGTCCCACCCGCCGGACAGCCGCCGGACCTGGTACCCGGCAAGTTCCCGTGTGCTGCCCGCCGAGCCTTCAGCCCTGTCATCAAGCCGGAGGGAACCGTCGACGACCACGCTGAACGCGGCGCGGCCGGTCCCGCCCGTGCGGGCCCGCCGGCACGAGGCGCACCGGCAGCCGGGCTCGGGCCACCCGCGCACGCCCCCGCTGCCCTGGATACGGACCTGCATCCTTCCCCCTGCCGAACATTTGCCGAGTCGCAACTATGACGGAGACGTGTTTGAATGGCATTTCGTGACCTTGCCGCTCCAGCCCCCGGCGGAGGCCGTCGTGCTTATTGAAGATCTTGCCCGGGATGCCGCCGATTTGCTGAGCGTCGGCAACTCGGGGCAGATGAGGTCGCTGAACCGGCTGGCCGAGCTGGCCGTGCGGGAGGTGGCCGGATGCTGCGGAGCCACCGCCATTCTCTGGCGGGACCGGGAGCTGGTCGGGCTGACGTCGACCCATCCGGACCTGGCCGAGCTGGCCGAGTTCCAGCTCAGGGCGGGTCACGGGCCGGCCATCCAGGCGCTGCGCGACCGCCAGCCGGTGACCATCCGGGACACGCTCCGTGACACCCGGTGGCCGGACTACATGGGCGAGGCGCTGTGCCGTGGGGTGCGTTCGATCGCGGTCCTGGTGCACGCATTCCCCCCGCTGACGGTGATCCTCGTGGTGGTTAGCGTGCGTCCCAATGCGATCGACGGTGAGCAGGTCCCGTTCGCCGGGACGCTGGCCGCCTTCGGCGGCGCGGTCCTGGCCAACGCGTCGGCGTACGGCGACGCCCAGCGTGAGGCCGTACAGCTCAGAAACGCGGTCGAAAGCCGGGCCGTGGTGGACCAGGCCAAGGGGATTCTCATGCACGCTCTGCGCTGCTCAGCCGCCGACGCCCTCGAGCGCATGCGGCGCGTGTCGCAGACCCAGCACGTCAAGGTGACCGACGTGGCCAAGCAGGTCGTGGCGAGCCACGGCGCCGTCCCGCAGACCTGAAGACGGGTTGACCGGCCAATTTCGGGGCAGCAAGCTTCGTGTGCGCGTTCGACATGCGACACGACGGCGCGGGAGGGCTGCCATGGAGCGATCTGGGCCGATGCCGCCCGAACTGGCCGCCAGATTCGAAAGCGAAGCGCTGCCCTACCGTGACCAGCTGTACCCGGTAGCCGTGCGGATGACCCGGGGGCGTGAGGACGCCGAGGATCTGGTCCAGGAGACGATGGCCAAGGCGTGGGCTGCCTTCCGCAACTTCGAGCCGGACACGAACCTCAGGGCCTGGCTGTACCGCATCATGACCAATACCTTCATCAGCGGCTACCGGCGCCGTGAGCGGGCTCCTGTGCTCATGCAGGCCGACCTGGTGGACCGGATGTCGCTGCGGGTCTGGCCGTCGGGGACCGGGGTGCGCTCCGCCGAGGCGGAGGCGCTGGACCGGATGCCCACCGAGCAGATCCGCCAGGCTCTGCGGGAACTGCCCGAAGATTTCCGCACCGCCGTGTACCTGGCCGACGTGGAGGGCTACACCTACCACGAGACCGCCGAGATGATGGGCACGCCGATCGGGACGGTGATGTCGCGGCTGCACCGTGCGCGCCGCACCCTCCGGGCCAGGCTGACCGACGAGCGGGCCGCCGCCTGGCCCGGCCCACCTCGCTGGCCCGTACTGGCCCCGGGCGCGCCTGCTGAGCCGGTTGAGCCCGTAGCCGGTTCCGGCCGGGTACCCGCCTGAAGCGGGCACCCGGTCGGAGCACGGTGGGCGGTCAGCCCGGCGTCACGCCGCGGGCTGGTCGATGTCCTCGACGACCGCGATGCTGACGGCCGGCCGCCGGGCGTGCTCGTAGACCGCGACGGTCTCGCGGGCCAGGCGGTCCAGGGAGTAGCGCGCGCGGGCCCGGTCGGCGCCGGCGATCCCGTAGCCCTCCAGCAGCATCGGGCTGGCAAGCAGGCGCCGGATGCGGCGGGCGAGGGCGGCCGGCTGGCCGGGCGCCACGAGCACACCGGTTGTTCCGTCCACTACGGTGTCGCGGTGGCCGCCGACCGCCGAGGCGATCACCGGCGTGCCGCAGGCCATCGCCTCGAGGCAGGCCATGCCGAACGGCTCGTACCATGAGACGTCCACCATCAGGTCGGCGGAACGCAGCAGTGCGGGCATGTCGTCCTGGCTGACCTGGCCGGCGAACTTGACCCGGGCGGAGACGCCGAGGCTGCCGGCCAGCCGGGCCAGGTCGCAGCAGGTCTCGTCGCGGCGCAGCATCGGCCGCGCCGGGCCGCCGACGATGAGCAGCTCGGCGTCGGGGATGTCGGTCAGCGCGCGCACGGCCGTCTCCAGGCCATCCCGCCGCAGGTGCGTCGCGACGGCGATCAGCCGCGCCCGCTCGCCGCGCGGCGCGACTGGGCCGTCCGCACAGAATCGCTCGGGGTCCACGCCGAACGGCACCACGCTGACCGAGGTGCGCGGGACGCCCAGGCTGGTCAGGTCGTGCAGCTCGTCCGAGCTGGTCGCGATCACGGCGTCCGCGCTGCACGCGACGGCCCGCTCGAGCCGGTTCCGGGAACCGGTCTCGGCCTCGGGGATGGCACCGGCCGGCCAGGCGGCCCCGTCGCGGCCGATGTGGTGCCGGCGCTCAGCGATGCGGAGCGAGTGGAACGTCTGCACCACCGGGAAACTCCGGTCGCGCGTCCCGGCCAGCGCGGCCAGGCCGCCGGTCCAGCCGATCGCGTGCACGACGTCGGGGGGGTGGCGCTGCCAGGCCTCGGCCAGGCCGACCGCGAGCGCCTGGACGTGCGGGAGCACCGCCTCGTCGGACAGTGGCTCGGCCGGGCCGGCCGTCACGTACTCGACCCGCACGCCGCTGGGCAGTTTGTCCTCATCGGGCAGGTCCGCAGCGTCCTTGCGGGCGTACACGATGACGTCGTGGTACTGGCTGGCAAGTTCCTGGGCCAGGGCGGCGACGCGGGTTTCCTGGCTGGCCGGCTCGCTGCCCATGGGGTGGGAGAGGGCAGAGGCTTCTTCGGCGACTAGGGCGATCTTCATGGGCTCGGCTCCTCGCGGCAGATGTGACTCTGAGCTACGTCCGCAGTCGCAGCGCCCCGCAGGAAACGTGAATGACGATGAAGTGCCGGGGGAGAAGAGAGGAATCGGCGGTGCCGACGCCTGCCCCCTGCACGTCGCACGCAGTGCGAGTGCGCCGGACGGCGCGTGCGTGCCTGCGTCGTAGGCACCGCTAGATGCCAGTGTATCCAGTATTGCCGTGCGGCAAACAATGGGCACGCCAAAAGCTCACTAGAGGCGAAAGTCCCGAAGTGCGGGGACCAGTGAC
The DNA here is from genome assembly GCA_963809975.1 of uncultured Actinomycetes bacterium. Lineage (GTDB taxonomy): Bacteria > Actinomycetota > Actinomycetes > Streptosporangiales > Streptosporangiaceae > Bog-532. Next base: position 63,913 of record CAWELT010000026.1, on the reverse strand, counting down.
CGGGAACGGGAGATCACCGTACCGTGCGGTCCTGGCGCCGGCGAGCACCTGGTGAGCATCAACGCCTACGTCGACGCGGGCTGCGGCGAGGTGCGCATCCAGCAGGTAGGCGGTGCCGGCGAGGATTTCCTCGAGTTTTACGCTGGGCAGGTACTGCCGGGGCTACGCGACCGCTGACAGCCCACCGACCAGGCAGGGAGGCGTGATGGAGCGCGGAAGCACCAAGCACGGGCCACTGCACGACGAAGAACTGGCGCACGAGACCGAGGCCATGGTGCGGGGCGCGCCGCAGCCGGACCACACCGCGGAGTGGCGCGAGTCCGAGCCCGTCGACGATCCGCGGGAGCTGTTCGAGGGGGAGGAGGCGCTTTCCGGAGAAGACGCCATCGAGCTGCGCAGCGAGCTCGCGCGGCTGCTCACCCGCGACGAGTTCCCCCTCGACCGGGACGGCCTGCTGGCCATCCTCGACGACAAGGGTGCCACGCCGGCCCTGGTGGAGCGGGTCCGCAGCCGGCTGCCCGGCGGTGAGCGCTGCCACGACACCCGTGAGCTCCTGGCGGCCGTGGGCCTGGCTCATGCGGCGGAGGAGCCCGGCACCTGAAGCGGGAAATTTCCGCCGAACGGGCCCCGCTCCGGGTCACCGTCACCGAAGGCCGGGACCCGCCGCGGGCTCAGTTCGCCGGCCCCTGGGTGCGACCGGACGGGCCCCACCGGCCGTACGGCTGCTGACCGTAAGGCTGGTCGTAATCGGGCCCGGCGGTCGGAGGCGGCTGCCGCCGGCGCAGCGACCGGGCACCGACCCCGTTGAGGAGCGAGCCGATCGCGAAGCCGATCACCAGGTCCACCGCGGCGGTGGCGATCTTCTGGGACAGCGGCGCGGACGTGCTGAACGGGAACAGCACAAACAGCAGCGTGACCAGGCCGACGATCCAGGAGAAGAACGTCAGCGGCCGCGGCGTGGCCACCAGCAGCAAATGCAACAGGCCGGTCGCCAGCAGGGCTGCCGCGGCGGCCACCAGCACTACGGTCGTGGTGTGCGCGTCCCCGTAGGTCCCCTGGCTCTTGGGTGAAAGCAGCGGGATGTTGAACAGCCACCGGCATACCACCACGCCGACCAGCGCGATCAGCGCCGCGACGACGGCGGTCGCGGCCCCGCCCGCCCACAGCTGGCGCGCGTCCACGACCGGACGGCCACGGGGCGCGCCGTCGTCGGACATCATCGGCCTTGTCATAGGACACCTGCCTAGCTCGCTAGCCGCGCTCGGCTTGATTTGTCGTTACGCCGTTAATGGCTCCGCGACCCGTTCGGTCAATGGCGTTGCGGAGCCCCGGTAGGCTGCTTCCTGCCCGTGTTCGTGGCCGGGGCGAACCGGCCTTTGATGCCGATTTCCCTGACCCGGCCGAGCGGTTGTTCCTTTTATTCCAATCCTCATATGACGGGCCTTTAACGCCTTTCGCGCTCACTGCGCGGCGCGGGGCTCCCTGACCCTCAAGCGGTACCCGGGTCTTACCACCCGCAAACGACGCGGGTCCGCGCTGTGGTAAGGGTTTACGGGCGGCCGCGGTGTAGGACGCCGGCGATGACACGGCGGAGGCGCTGCGGGTGATGCAGGCCAACGCCGTCCGGCGGCTGCCGGTCATGGACAACGGCCATATCGTCGGTATGGTGTCGATCGGGGACCTGGCCGTCGAGCAGGACGATGAGTCCGCGCTGGCCGACATCAGCGCGGCGCGCCCCAACCAGTAAGCCACGCCCGACCGAGGCTGCCGCGCCGGTTCGCTGGCGCGGCAGCCTCGTGCGCCTGCGCCTGGACCGGCCCAGGGCCGGCCCTGGGCCGGCCACCGGGTAGGCCCCGTCCCGGATTCCGCCGGGGCCAGCCGGTCCCCGGTCCCGCGGGCGGCTGGCCCGGTTCCCCCGGACCGGTCACACTGGAAGAGGAACAGCGACGCGTGAAGGACGCGGGAAGCGGGAAGGAGGACACGGGATGGCGGATGGCCCGGCGCGCACCCGGTCGTCCGCGCGCCGCAACAACGCGGCCGGCCGGAGCGGACGGGCCACGGCACGGCCGGACAGCCCGCCGGAAAGCTCTGCGCCACCGGAAACCTCCGCGTCATCGGAAAGCTGTGCCACCGGAAGGTCTGTGCCGCCGGAAAGTTCTGTGCCGCCCGAGTCCGGCCTCGCCGAGCTCGCGGCCCGGCGGGACGCCCTTGAGCAGGCGGCCGGCCTGCCCGGCGCCCAGCTCAGGCCCCTCCTGGAGGCGGCGTTCGCAGAACTCGACGGAGCGATCGACGCGCTCAGCGCGCGGCAGGCCCGCGGCGCGGCCGCCCGGCGCGCCGAGGCACCGGCGGAGCCGGTGCGGGCCGAGCGGAGAATGCTGCGCGCCGTGTTCCAGGAAGCGCCCGTGCCCCTGTTCCTGCTCGAGCGTGACGGTACGGTGCGGCGGGTCAACAACCGCGCCAGCGACATCATCGGATCACGTCCCGCGTACGCGGCGGGAAAGCCGTTCACGCTGTTCGTGGACCTCCCGTCGCGCGCGGCGGTTCAGACCTACCTGGCCGCCGCGGCGCGGACCGGCCGGGCCCGGCAGACCGAATGCGCCCTGCTGAGCCAGGACGGCGTCGTGGACGTCCGCCTGACGGTTGAGCCGATCAGCCTTCCCGAGGACACCGGCGTGCTGCTGGTAGCGGCCAGCTTCGACGGCGCGGCCGCTCCGCAGGCAGTTGCTCCGGAGGCGGCTGCTCCCGGAGCGGGTACCCGGCCGGCGGCCGTCCCTCGGCCAGCCCCTGCTCCCAGGGGCGCCGCTCCCGGAGGGGCCGCTCCCGGAAGGGCCGCTCCGCAGGCGCCGAAGCCCGCGCCTCCTCGCGCCGCCAGCCGGTCCCGGTCCCTGCCCCGCCCCGGACCGGGCGTAAACACGAGCCCGCGGCTGCCGCGGCCGTGCAGACCATGGCGCGGCGGATGGACCTGCTGACCGCGGTGACCCGGCTCCTGCTGGAGAACAGCACGTTCAGCGAATCGCTGACCCTGCAGCGCTGCGCGCGCCTGCTGGCCAGCGAGTTCGCCTCCTGGGTCGTCGTCGATGTCGTGCGGGGCCGCCGGCTGCGCCGCCAGTTCGCGGTCGGGCCGGCCGGCGGGGAATCGGAGTCCATCGCGCGGGCGGCCCGCGACGCCGACCCCGAACCGGGCTCCCTGCCGTGGCAGGTGCACCAATCCGGAAAGTCCCTGCTGCAGGCCCGTACCGATGACACCGGGATGCTCGGCACCACGCCGGACGGTGTACCGCTGATGATGAAGCTCGGCGCGACATCCGTGCTGAGCGTGCCGATCGCGCACGCCGATCGCGGCTACGGGGTCATCACGCTGTGCCGGCAGGCCCGCGAGGGACCGTTCCAGATCGCCGACCTCGCCCTGGCCGAGGAGCTGGGGACCCAGGTGGCGGTCGCCATGCGCGTCGACCGGCTGTTCCGGCGGCGTTCCGAGGTGGCCGAGGCGCTGCAGGCGAGCCTGCTGCCCCGGGTGCTGCCCGACGTCCCCGGGATCGAGCTGGCGGCCGCCTACATGGGCGCCACCGAGGGACTGGACGTCGGCGGCGACTTCTACGACGTCTACCGGATCCCGGGCGGCTGGGGCCTCGCGATCGGCGACGTCGCCGGCAAGGGGCAGGAGGCCGCCGCCCTCACCGCCGCCGCGCGGTACGCGATCCGGGTCATCGCGCACTGGGAACCCGATCCGGTGGCCGTTCTGACCAAGGCCAACGACGTTCTGCTCGCCGAGCAGTCCGGCGGGCGGTTCGTCACCGCGAAGACCGCCCACATGGCCTGGCACGGCAGCTCGCTGCACGTTTCGCTGGGCACGGCCGGTCATCCCGGCCCGGCGGTCATCCGGTCCGACGGCCGGGTCGAGATGCTCGGCGGCGGAGGCCTGCCGCTCGGCCTGTTCCCGGTGGCCCAGCCGGGGCTCGAAGAGGTCGACCTGGCCAAGGGGGACCTGCTGTTCTTCTACACCGACGGGCTCACGGAGACGCGGAGCCCGGACATGAGGTACTACGAGGAGCGGCTGCCCGACGAGCTGGTCACGCTGGCCGGCCGGTCCGCCGCCGAAGTCGTCGCCGGGGTCCAGGCCCAGGCGGAAGCCTTCTCCGCGGGCGAGATCCGCGATGACCTCACCGTGCTGGCGCTGCGGGTGACCGACCCGCCGGGATAGCTGCTGCGCCGGGCCCGCCGGTCCCGGGATAACCGGGCGCATCGGGATGGCTGATCAACGTGCTCCAATGCCGAACGGGCCGCACCCGGAGTACTCCCGGTGCGGCCCGTTCGGCGAGACCTGGCTCTGACCTGTTGTCCGTGCGGCTACCCCGGCGGTTCCTCGTACACGTCCTCGATGACCTCGGTGTCGCTGGGCACCCGCTCCCTCGGCTCCGGGTCCATGTCGTTGTAACGGTCCGCGCCGTGGCTGGTGGCCCGCTGCGTGGCCATCTCCTCGTCCGGCGTCCCGGCGGGCTCCTGCCAGCGGGCCACCTCCGGATCCGGCTCCAGGCTCGGCCGGTCCGGGATGTCGGCCTGGGCGTTGGCCGTGCCCGGGTTGCGCAGCACGTATGGCGGGTACGCCGTCTCCTCCACCCGGCTGGCTGGGCCCCGCCAGGTCCGCTTAACGTACACGCGCCGGCCCAGCCACTCGTACCCGCGCTTGGGTGTCACGAGCCCGATGATGCCGATAACCATAATCACGAAGCCGGCCACGTGCAGGTTGAAGACGGATGTATTTGCGGTCACGGCAAAGGTGAGAATGGCCCCGACGGCGATCCAGAACAGGCATATGCCGCTCTTCATGGGTTTCCCCTTCCTGGAGAATGCGGCTGGCCGCACTGGCCCGCTTATGGCGGGCCGCCGCTAGGTGTACCCAAGATGCCAAAAGAGTACCGAATACCGGCCGGCTTACCGCGCAGAACGCGATGCGGGATGGGGATGTCGCCATTTTCCGGCCCGGGTACGTGCCCGCGTTCCGGCCCGGGTACGTGCCCGCGTTCCGGCCCGGGTACGTGCTGCCGTTCCTGGCGCGCCCGGTCTCAGGCCATGTCGGCAATGTCGCCATCGTCGGTCTCATTCCGGCCCAGCAGCCGGTCGCGCAGGTAACTGAGCGCCCGCGCGAGCAGCCGCGACACGTGCATCTGCGAAATCCCCAGGCGCTCGCCGATCTCGGCCTGCGTCAGGTTGCCGTAGAACCGCATCGTGAGAATGCGCTGCTCACGGGTGGGCAGCTCCTTCCAGTGGACGCTGACCGCCTCCATATCGAGCGTCTGCTCGACGTCCTGGTCGTCCTCGCCGAGCAGGTCCGCGAGCTGGACCGGGTCCTGCCGGTCGAACACCGGCGCGTCGAGGGAGTAGGTGTGGAACACCAGGTCCGCCCGGCGGGCCTCCTGCAGTTCGTCTCCCGTGACGCCGAGGTGGGCGGCGAGTTCCTCATCGCCGGGGGCCCGGCCCAGCTTGTGGGTGAGTTCCTCGGTGGCCTTCCGCACTTCCAGCAGCAGTTCCTGGGCCGCCCGGCGCACGTGTACCTGCCACCGCTTGTCGCGGAAGTGCCGCTTGATTTCGCCGCTCACGCACGGCTGTGCGTACGCGGACAGGCTGGTGCCGAAATCGGGGTTGAAGTTGTTGATGGCCTTGAGCAGGCCGACGTACCCCACCTGCATGAGCTCCTCGGCCGGCTCGGGGCTGCCGCGGTACTGGCGTACGCACGAGCGCACCAGTTTCTGGTAGCGGCCGATCAGGGTCTCACAGGCACTTGCCCGCAAATCGTCATCACGCGGCAGCGCACGGACCATCAGGAGCAGGTCACGGTCGTCGAGATTGTTGACCTCCTCGCGTTGCGCGGCCGGCGTATTCGCGGCAAGAGCCATCGCCATAAGGTCTCCACTAGCTTGAGAAACATGCTGGACAGGGTGGGCATGCCCGTTGTGCAGGCGATAAACATCTGCGGGCAGATATTGCCCACGGGGCGTGCGACCTGGCTCACATCGCGGCTGACAGGTGAGTGCGGCCGCGTGACGGGTAGGCCGGGGGTATGGCCAAGATCGAAGAACCGGACCCCGAAGAGACGTGGACCTGGGTAAACCAGCGGCGGGACGGACCGCTGCCCGCCAGCCACCAGATGAGCACGCCGTACCGGGTAAACCGGACGGGGAAGTAGACACGCGGCCGTAGGCCGTAGCCAGAAAGGCAGGCGAGGATGGCGAAAACGGGGCGGGGGACGCAGCCGGACTGGCTCGAGCCCGAGCTGGCGACCCTCACCGGGGACCGGTTTTCCGACCCCGGGTGGCTGTTCGAGCGCAAGCTGGACGGCGAGCGGTGCCTGTCGTTCCGCAGCGGTTCAGGCGTCCGGCTGATGACGCGCAACCAGAAAGAGGTCGCGAACAACTACCCCGAGATCGCCGCGGCGCTGCTCGCTCGCGGCAGCGAGGACTTCATCGTGGACGGCGAGATCGTGGCCTTCCGCGGCGCCCAGACCAGCTTCGAGCTGCTGCAGTCGCGGATCCACGTCACCCACCCCGAGCCGGCGCTCATCCGGCGGGTGCCCGTCTTCTACTACATCTTCGACGTGCTGTACGCCGGGGACCGGGACGTCCGGCCGCTCCCGCTGCGGGAGCGCAAGGACCTGCTCGCCGGCCTGCTGGCGTTCGGTGACCCGCTGCGCTTCACCGAGCACCGGGACGCCGACGGCAAGGCCTACTACGCCGAGGCCTGCCGCCAGGGCTGGGAGGGGCTCATCGCCAAGCGCGCCGACGCGCCCTACCGTCCCGGCCGGAGCCGGGACTGGCTGAAGTTCAAGTGCGAGACGAATCAGGAGTTCGTCATCGGCGGCTTCACCGACCCGCAGCGATCACGCGTCGGGTTCGGCGCCCTGCTGCTCGGCTACTATGACTCGTCCGGCCGGCTCGCCTACGCCGGCAAGGTGGGGACCGGTTTTGACACGAAGACCCTGCGCGGGATGCACGGCGAACTGACGGGCATCGAGCAGGACAAGCCGCCGTTCGACCTCGGTGACCTGCCCCGGTCCGGGGTGCACTGGGTCGGGCCCATCCTGGTGGCCCAGGTCGGGTTCTCCGAGTGGACCCGGGACGGGCAGCTTCGCCACCCCCGGTTCCAGGGACTGCGGCGCGACAAGGCGGCCACCGAGGTCGTCCGGGAGATACCGACGTGACCGCCATCGACCCAGGTCCTGAGCCCTCGGAAAGCCGCGGCCACAGCCACCGGTCGGCGAGGAGCCGTTGAACCAGCCTTCGGGGTTATCCGCCACCGTGGGCCTGATTGCCCCTAACGTGGTGCGGGGAGCCGGGTCGTCCGGTATCCGTCCCGCCATGGTCCGGCAAACTGGGCGGCGACCGCGCGGGTACGTGGTGGCCGAAGGAATTCCGGGGCCGGAACGGAGGCTGGCTGTGGCGCGCAAGCCCGATATCTGGGCGCGGCGGCGCAGGCTCTTCGTCCGGGTCCGCCTCCTGATCCGGGCCCAGCGACACGGGCCGCTCGCCTGGCTGCGGCGCCGCCCACTGGCCCGGACCCGGCGTCCCGGGTCGTTCGCCCGGGCCCGCCGGGCCGTCCTGGCCGCGACCCTGCTCGCCGTGGCGTTCGTCCCGTATCCCGTGACCGGCTCGGCGCCCGTCCCGTCGGCGGGGGCCTGCCACGGGCCGTGCCGGCACGCCGGTTCGGCGGGAAAGGTGCTCTGGGCCCGTCCGCTGCCCGGACAGTGGGCCGCCAGCAGCGGGCTCGCGGGCACGGTGCCGGTCAGCGGGCAGGCCTACGCCGCGATCGGCGATGGGGTGGCCGTCGTGGGTCTCGGGCGGAGCCTGCGCGCCTACGGTGCCCGTACCGGGACGACATTGTGGAACGCCAACCTGACGGGGTTCCCGGCGACCGCGTCGATCGTCTCCGTCCGGGCCTGGCCCGGCGTGGTCACGGCCGGCGTGACCTACGGGCCAGGCGCGGCCTCGCGTGCCGAGGTGGTCTTCGCCAGTTCCACCGGGCGCCAGATCCGCTGGTACAACGCCGCGCCGTTCGGCGGGGCGGTGGCTGCCTCGCGGGAAGCCACGGTGATCGTGGGGCCCACCGCCGTCACCGCCTACAGCAACCGGACGGGCGCCGCACGGTGGAGCAGGCCGACGGGCCCGGCGCCCCAGGCCTGGCAGGTGGACGGGCCGGACCTTTACATCACCGAGGCGGCCGGCGGCTATCTGGGCTCCGCGCCGGTGACCGCGCTGCGCAGGATCGACCTGAACAACGGGCTGGAAAGCATCGTCCGCCCCTCGGCACCCTCGTTCCCGGGCTCGTTCGGTGGTGTGGTCGACGACGTCGTGCTGTTCTCGGCCGCCTCGGGAGTGACGGCCTACGACGGGCTGACCGGCCTGAAGCTGTGGTCGATCCAGGGCGCCGTCCCCGAGGAGACAGATCCCGCTCAGGAGCACTTCTACCTCACCGAGGGCACCACCCTGATCGGCGTGAACCCACTGACCGGGAGCATCATCGCCCGCGCGTCCGGATCGGCGGTGGCGGGCTCGGCGGGCATGTTCTCGGTACGCAACGGCGTGGCGCTGGGCCTCGACCAGGGACCGAACGGCGAGGCCTGGGGGTACGACGTCCGCCTGCAGCGCGTCACGTGGACGTCGCCCGGCCTGCCGTGGCCGCACTACTTCGTCGACATCAGCGGAATCGGCGGCAGCGCCGAAGCGGGCGGTTCCGCGGTCATCGTCGCGGATTGCGCAAAGCTGGCGCCGCAGACCCAGCCCAGCGCGCCAGGCTCCGCGTCCGCGCCCTCGCCGTCGTCCGCGTCCTCGCCGTCGGGCGGGGCGACCTCCGCGTCGCCGGCCGGAACCGCGACCGGCTCGGCAGCACCCAGTGGGCCGGCCAGGCCCGGCGCAGCGGCCAGCGCCCCGGCGGCACCGTCGCCATCCGGTCCGCTCTGCCAGGACCCCCAGCTCATCGCCATCGAACGCTGAGCGCTGAAGTCGCGTCAGCGGGGATGGATGCCGCCCGCCGGGGTACGCCCCTGATCACGATGAACCCAGCACAGCAGGCGGTCCAGATCGTCGACCGGTTCCAGCGGCGTTTTCCCGGACTGGCCTTCCCGGTCGCGGTGTGGAAGAAGTTCGGTGACGACCAGGCCGGTAACCTGGCCGCCCTGGTGGCCTACTACGCGTTCGTGTCGATCTTCCCGCTGCTGCTGATCCTGTACACGGTGCTGGAAATCGTGCTGCGCGATCATCCCGCGCTGAAGACGAACCTGGAAAACAGCGCGGTGAAGAACTACGGGCCCCTCGGCACGGATCTCACGCAAAACCTCGGCTCGTTCCACGGGACCGGCCCGGCGCTGGTCATCGGCATCCTGTTCACCTTCTTCGGGGCCCGTGGCGTCGCCAACGCGATGCAGAACGCGCTCAACTCCGTCTGGGAGGTGCCGAAGGCGGACCGGCCCGGGTTCCCGTGGTCCTCGCTGCGCAGCTTCGGCCTCATCCTGGTGGTCGGCCTCGGCGAGATCGCCACCTCGGTGCTGTCCAGCTTCATCAGCGGCGGTCACATTCTGCCGGGGTTCGCCATCACCATCGTGGCTACGTTCGTATCGCTGCTCTTCAACATCGGGTTGTTCTGGCTCGCGTTCCGGCTGGCGGCCGCGAACGTCGTCACCTGGCGCGAGCTGCGGCTGGGCGCGATTATGGGCGGCATCGTCTGGCAGATCCTCCAGCTCGTCGGCGGCTACTACATCGGGCACCAGCTCGCGCACAGCGCGTCCCTGTACGGGGCCACGTTCGGCATCGTGCTGGGCCTCGTCGCCTGGCTTTACCTGCAGGCCGAGGCCACGCTGTACGTCGCGGAAGCCAACGTCGTCTGGGTCCGCAAGCTGTGGCCGCGCAGCCTGGCGCCGCCCCCGCACACCGAAGAAGATGTCCGCGCGTACGAGCTGTACGCTGAAGCCGAGGCGCGCCACAAGGACGAGACCATCAGCGTGGCCGTTCCAGGCTCTGCCGGCGATGAGAAAGCGCCGGCGAGCTCACCCGCCGCCGCGCAGACCGAAGCCACACGGACCGAAGCCGCGCAGACCGGACCGGAGAAGTCCACTGTTTCCGCGAAACGGGCGCGGGGAGAGGACCCTCATGACTCAGGCGACGACCGCTAACCGCCAGCCATCCGCCGCCCCCCACGTGATCGTCATCGGTGCCGGTTTCGCCGGCCTCAACGCCGTGAAGGGCCTCGGTAAGGGCCGGTTTCGCGTCACGCTGATCGACCGCAACCTCTACAGCACGTTCCAGCCGCTGCTGTACCAGGTGGCGACCGGGGGCCTGAACCCGGGCGACGTCTCCTACGCGACCGGCGGCTACACCCGCAAGCACGGTGCCCGGTACTGCCGCGGCCTGCTCACCGACATCGACCCCGCGGCCCGGCGCATCACGCTCCATGACGGCCGCGAGCTGAGCTACGACTACCTGGTTCTGGCTACCGGTGTCTCAGCGTCGCACTTCGGCATCAAGGGCGCCGAACAGTTCACCTACGGCCTCTACACCCGCCGCGACGCGGTGACGCTGCGCGACCGCTTCCTGGCGGACGTCGAGAAGCTCAGCGAGGGGCCGCGTGCGGCCCACCTCGCCATCACCATGGTCGGTGGCGGCGCCACCGGCGTCGAGCTGGCCGGGACGATAGCCGAACTGCGCGACACGGTGCTGCGCGAGACATTCCCCGACGTCGACTCGTCCCGCATCCACGTCCGGCTGGTGGAGATGCAGTCCGAGCTGCTGACCCCGTTCGACCCGAAACTGCGCGCCTACACCCGTCACCAGCTCGTCAAGCGCGGGGTGGACGTGCAACTGGACACTGCGATCGCCGAGGTGACACCCGATCGCGTGATCCTCACGGACGGGCGGGACCTGCACAGCGACATCACCGTGTGGACAGCCGGGGTGGCCGCTCCCCCCGAGGCCAGGCAGTGGGGGCTGCCGCAAGGGCACGCGGGCCGGATCGAGACCGGGCCCGACCTTCGCGTCACGGGGCAGGACCGGATCTTCGCCGTCGGCGACATCGGCCTCGTGACCGATCATCCAACGCCGCAGCTTTCGCAGCCCGCGATCCAGATGGGCCGGTTCGCAGCCGCGCAGATCCGGCGGCTCGAGGCCGGGCAGCCTACCGAGACGTTCCACTATCACGACAAGGGCCAGGCGGCCACGATCGGCCGCCGGTCCGCGGTCATCGAACTGGCTCATGGCCCGGACTTCACCGGGACGCTGGCCTGGCTCGGCTGGCTGGCCCTGCACCTGTTCTACCTGCTCGGCGGGCGCAACCGGGTGTCCGCGATCATCAACCTGGCGTGGCGCTACCTGACGTGGGGACACGGCGGGACGGTCATCGTCGGCGACGAGCCGAGCTCGGCCACGGCTCCCGAGCCGGCCGCGTTCCGCCCCGGTGCGCAGCCCGGAAGCCCGTCCCGCCCTATCACCGCCTACCAAGGTCCCGCTGACGGCGAGGCTGAGCGCCGCGATCAGGCCGCCCCTGCGCAAGCCGGGCCCTCTTCATCATCCTGAACGACGGGGCGTAGTAGCCTTTCCGCATGGTCGCGACGGGTCCTTCCGGGAGAAGATCGCGGCTACGTCTGGGTCCCCTGCTCCTCGGCGCCGCGATCTCGGGCACGGTCGCGCTGGCGGGCTGTTCCGGCGGCCAGGGCAGCGCCGGTGCCAGCCCGGCCACGTCGCCGGGTTCCAGCGCGGCCGCCGCCAACCCGAACCTGGACCTCGGGACCCCGCTCGGCGGCAAGCCGCTGCCGGACGTCCGGCTGGAGAATCAGTTCGGCCAGCCGATGTCCCTCCGCCAGTTCCGCGGCAAGGTCCTCCTGATCGGCTTCGTCGACTCCGAGTGCACCACGGTCTGCCCGCTCACCACGCTGGCCATGCTCGAGGCCAAGCAGTTGCTCGGCGCGGCCGGTGACCACGTTCAGCTGCTTGGTATCGACGCCAACCCGGACGCGATCACGGTGTCGGACGTGCTGGGGTACTCGCGCGCGCACAACATGGTGAACCGCTGGGACTTCCTCACCGGGTCCCTGCCCCAGCTCGAGGCGAGCTGGAAGGCGTTCAGCATCTACGCCAGGATCGACTCCGGCCAGGTCGACCACACTCCGGCGCTGTACGTCATCGACGCCCAGGGCCGGGAGCAGAAGGTCTACCTGACCACGATGGCCTACTCCGGTATCACCCAGTCCGCCCAGGTCGTGGCGCAGGAGGTGGCCGGACTGCTGCCGGGCCACCCGGCGCTGGCCCGCAGCCAGTCGCTGGCCTACATCACCGGCCAGACCCCCGCGCAGACGGTCCGGCTGCCCGCCGCCGCGCCCGCCGCCGTGCCCGCGTCCGCGTCCGTGTCCGCCCCCGCATCCCTCCCTGCCGGCGGCCAGGTGACCCTCGGCCCGGGGCAACCGCATCTGGTCGTGTTCTTCGCGACCTGGCTGTCGGAGATCTTCGATCTGCGCGGCCAGCTGACCGGCCTGAACTCCTACGCCCAGGCGGCCAAGGCCAGGCACCTGCCGTCGCTCACGGCCGTGGACGAGGCGGTCACCGAGCCCACCCCAGACGCGGCGCGCACATACATCGAGGGTCTGAAACAGCCGCTCGCCTACCAGGTCGGCCTGGATGCAACCGGCCGCGTCGCGGACGGCTACGGCGTGCAGGACCAGCCGTGGTTCGTGCTCACTTCGTCGTCCGGCAAGATCGCCTGGTCCCACGACGGCTGGCTGTCCCCCTCGGCGCTCGAGGCCGCGGTCGCCACGCACTCCTGAGCGAGTGGCGAAGGTAACTGGAGCGAGGCGTGTTCGGCCCAGCGGGCTCAGCCGGGCGCCTGATCAGGCCCGCGGCTAAGCACAGCCGTGCGCCGCCTGTGCCTCTGCCACGCTCGCGTACACGGGAATGAGCTGATCGGCGCCCACCAGATTGAGCACTCTGGCCACGGTGTCCTGCGGACTGGCGAGCGCCAGCTTGCCGCGGCGGTTGCTCATCATGACGCGGATGCCGAGCAGGACCTGTACGCCCGTGGAGTCCATGAACTCCAGCCCGGACAGGTCCACGATGAGAAGCGAGACCCCCTTGGCGGCTTCTGATTCCAGCGCGCCGCGTAGCTGATCGTAGGTGTACACGTCAGACTCACCGGTGAGCGCGATCACCGAGTAAGAGTCGCCGTTCGTAACGGACACCCGAAGCTGATCCACGCCCCTCTTGTACCACTTCCGCCCCCAGAGCGGAACTGGTACACCTCGGCGCGGTGCCCAAGCGCAGACGATGGCCTGGCCGCCTGTGGCCGCCGGTGCCGCCGCAAAGGCCGCTGGCCCTCTTTCGCCCACCTGATGCGGCGAAAGAGGGCAAGCTGGAAGCAGGTGCTTTACCAGCCGGGAGCGCGTCCGTTCTTGATGCCCTCGATAAACGAGCGCCATTCGACCGGAGCGAAGGCCAGATTTGGCCCGCTGGCGTTGTCCTTGCTGTCGCGCACGACAATCCGGCTTGGCGGCGCTGAAGCGACCTCTATGCACTCGCCGTGGCCGCAGCGGGAACTCTTCCGCCAGCTAACGCCAAATGGATCTATAGCTCGCATCTACACCTCTAGGTGGAGAGCGGCGCCCTCCACCTAGAGGTTGCCGATTTTAAATAGTCGCCGCTACCCTATCAGGCCGGCTTTGGACCTCGACACCAAATCCCGCACGCGGTAGACGTCTCATCTGTCATCTTGGTTACGCGAGTGAACTTTCTGTTCGAAATAAAATCCTGACGAGCTAGATCTATTTTTAGCGGCGATATGGCCGTGAATCTATCGAGATGCGTGCTTTGGGGTGGATTCCGGCCCCGCTCTCCCCGGGAATTCATTTTTGCCGCGCTTTGCCGCGCTTTCGGCTGATGGCAAAAGCCCTGTCTGGCGGATTTTCGTATGTGAAAGAAGCGGGGAGATAACGATTTTCCAGCGAAATTCCGACAGGTTTGACGCGGCGTCAGCGGTCGCGATGAGGCAGCTGATAGCTAATCCCATTCGCCTGCCGTGCTAAGCACTAGATCGCGGGACCTCGCCGTGTCGAGTGATGATTGACAAATTCGCTGAAATGCTAGCTGATACCGAAATGTATCTCTTTCCACCTCGATATATAGGCTGTCGGTAAAATGCTCCAAGTAAACGATGTCGTGGTATCCCACCTCGTGTACCTGGCCGAACTGCAGCATGACGAATCCGCCGGTAATGACGGGATGCTGTGCGCTGAGCGGCAGGATGTGGAGTGAAAGATTGGGATACTCAGAGACTTCTAGGAGCCGTTTGAGCTGCAAGCTCATTGCGGTCTTATCGCCGATCCGCCGGTGCAGCACCGACTCGTCCAGCACGACGGTCAGTTTGAATGGAGGGTCCCGCTTGAGAATCTGCTGGCGGAACATCCGGGCTTCGACGATACGTTCGATCTCGCCAGGAGGAACGTTGGGATTCGTCGCCCGGATCACTTCACGCGCATAGTCCTCGGCCTGCAGCAGCCCCGAGACAACCTCCGGCATCCAGTGTGACGACGCGGTGGCTTCGGCCTCAAGGCCAATGAATGCGGCGTGCATGTCGGGCAGGGCGTCGGAGTAGGCCTTCCACCAGCCCTTGCGATTTGCCTCCTGCGCCAGGGCCACAAGCTCATCGGCGTACGGCCCATCGATGCCGTAAAGCAGCAGGAGCTTTTTGATCTCAGACGGGCGGGGAGTCGTGTGCGCGTTCTCGATCCGGGAGAGCTTGGACGCCGACCATCCCATGCGCTCCGCGACCTGCTCGCCGATGAGATCGGCGCGTTCCCGGAGCCGGCGCAGCTCCGCGGCGAGCCGACGGCGGCGCACGGTAGGGCTGGCAGGCTCGGGCACCGGTTTCACGCTCCCCGGACGACCATAGGGCTAGGTATTCCCAGAATCCCGCAATGGTAATCCTGGCGAAGCTGCCATAGATAGGTCCACCGGAGGATTCATAAGAATAACCGCTGCAGCTCCCGATGCAACTTGCACCAGAAGTACTGTACGCCGAGACTGAGGGCACCGGGGGGTTCCAACCCGGGGGTGGAGGATTCAATGCACAGCGTCCCAGTTCACCGGAGCATCCTGGCCGTGGACATCGAGAAGTCAACTTCTGCTTTGCGCACCAATCCGATCAAGGAAGAGCTGCGCCAAGAGGTCTACAGCATGCTGGAAGCGTCGATGGGCGTCGCGGGAATCAACGCCGCGCACCGCGACCCGTTCCATGACCGCGGCGATGGCGTTCTGGCGCTCGTCCATCCCGTGGATGACGTTCCGAAGACCCTGCTGCTCAACCCGCTCGTCCCGGCTCTGTGGCGGCTGCTCATGGATCACAATCAGGGCCTGCCGGAACGGGAACGCGGCCGGCGTCAGCTCCGGCTCCGGGTCGTCGTGCACGCCGGTGAGGTCCACTACGACGGCAGGGGCTATTTCGGGGAAGCCCTGGACGTCGCGTTCCGGCTGCTGGATGCTCCGCGCCTGAAGGACAGCCTGAGCCGTGGACCCGGCCCGCTGGTCGTGGCGGTCTCCGACATCATCTACTGGTCGATTGTGAGCCAGGACTACGAGGGTATCCCGCGAGAGTCGTACCAGCCCGCCCTGCGGGTCACGGTGGCCGGACGCCGGCGCACGGGCTGGGTGCACCTGCCCGCCACCGTGGCGGTGGAGCGGCGGGCCATACCCAGGCCCATCCCGGCACGGTCGACCCGCGCGGCGTGACCGCACTGCGATCCATGCGGCCCTGAACTGCGTAAACGGACCAGCAAGGACGCACCGCGCACGGCATGACATCCGTCATGGCCGCCCGAGGATGGACGGCATGTGCCGCCGGGCCCGGTCCGGCTTAGCGTGGAGTTATGACATCTACGACCGTCGTTTCCATTGTGGTAAGCGTGGCCGTCGCCGCCTTGCTGGTGGTCCGGCAGTTGCGCGCCCAGCCGGTGAACGCGAACTTCCGCCTGCCCCTGATCCTGGGGATCATCGGCCTGATCGAGCTCACGAACTACCTGCAGAAGAACCACCTCGGCACCACCGCGATCGTCGCCCTGGCCGGCAGCCTGGCCCTGGCGGCCGTGCTGGGCGCGGCGCGGGCCGCCACGGTGCACTTGTGGACGCAGGACGGCCAGCCCTGGCGCAAGGGCACCTGGCTGACCGGTGTGCTGTGGGTGGTCAGCCTGGCCGCGCACTTCGCCCTCGACTATCTGATCGACCCGCACTCCCCGAACGGCGGCTTGGGCGGGGCGTCCATCCTGCTGTACGTGGCGGTCACCTACACCCTGCAGCGGCTCCTCGTGCAGGCCCGCGCCCGGCGCCTCCCCGCCGGTGACCGCCAGCCGGAGTCATTGACCGGGTCCACGCCCTGAGCAGGCACAATGATGATCGTGGGCGTGCAGAACGGGTACATGCCCAGGTAAGCCCGGGGTGCATTCGGTGCATTCGGTTCGCAGGAGGTCTGATGGCGCGCGTGATCTGGACTGGTGCACTGGCCTTTGGGCTGGTCAACATCCCGGTCGGCCTGTATGCGGCCACCGAGGACCGGACCGTGCACTTCAACCAGTTCCAGCAGGGCACCAGTGACCGCATCCGGTACAAGCGGGTGAACGAGCGGACCGGGGAGGAGGTCAGCTACCGGGACATCGTCAAGGGCCGCGAGGTCGGCGACGACACCTATGTGCTGCTCACCGACGACGAACTGGAGTCCGTGGAGCCGGGCCGGACCCGCACCATCGACATCACCGACTTCGTTGATCTGGCCGAGGTTGACCCGATCTACTTCCAGCGCACCTATTACCTGGCCCCGCGGGGGGACGGCGCCGACCGTTCCTACGAGCTGCTGCACAAGGCGATGGCCGACACCAACCGGGCCGGTATCGCGACGCTCGTGATGCGCAGCAAGGAGTACCTGGTCGCGGTCCGGCCGCAGGCGGAGATCCTGGCCCTCGAGACCATGTACTTCGCGGACGAGATCCGCGACGCGGTCGAGGCGACGGGCTACGAGCCGTCCGGCCAGCCGGCCCGCCCCCGCGAGCTCACCATCGCGCGCCAGCTCATTGAGTCGATGACCACCGACTGGGATCCGGCCCGCTACGTGGACACCTACCGCGAGCGCGTCGAGGAACTGATCGAGAGCAAGCGGACCGGGGAGACGATCGAGACGGCGCCCCCCGCGCCGCAGCCGTCGAAGGTGGTCGACCTTACCGAGACGCTCCGCCGCAGCGTGGAGGAGGCGCGCGGCCGCCGCACCGACGGTTCCGCCGCCAGCAGCGACCGCAGCGGCGGCAGCCGGGGGAGCGGCGGCCGGGGGAGCGGCGGCGGAAGCGGAACGGGCCGGGCCGGGACCGGCCGCACCGGAGGGCGCGCACGGGCCACGGCGGAGACCGGTCCCCCGGATGAGGACCTGGCCGCGATGACCAAGAGCCAGCTGGCCGCGCTGGCCGCGGAGCTGAGTATCCCCGGCCGGTCGAAGCTGACCCGCGACGAGCTGGAAACGGCGGTCCGCCGGGCCCGCCATCCGCGCCCCAAAGCCGTCTCCTGAGGACCTGACGAGCGGTAGTAAGCCCGATGAGCTGCGGTGAGACCGAAATGAGCCGGATACTGGCGGCCCGGTCACGACGGGCGTAACCTGCCCGCCATGACCGTAAAACTCGTCGTCCTGTACACCCAGCCCGACGACCCGGACGTCTTCGAGCGCCACTACGCCGAGACGCACATGCCGATGGTCCACCAGATCCCCGGGCTCCAGCGCGCCGAGGCCGGGCGTTTCATCGCCGAAGCCGACGGCGGCGATCCGACCTTCTACCGGGCCGCCGAGCTGTACTT
Organism: uncultured Actinomycetes bacterium; assembly: GCA_963809975.1. Taxonomy (GTDB): domain Bacteria; phylum Actinomycetota; class Actinomycetes; order Streptosporangiales; family Streptosporangiaceae; genus Bog-532. The sequence continues at coordinate 46,061 of CAWELT010000026.1, read as the reverse complement.
CGCGGACCGGGCCGCTCTGGACCGGGCGCTCGCCACCGCCGAGGCGCAGACCGCGGCGGCCGACTACGCGAAGATCGCCCCGCCCGGCTCACGCATGCTTGTCGAAGACGTCGACGCCTAGCGGCGCCCGCGAGCGATTCGGGTCCCGGCGGCGGCGTCGGGGGTCACCCCAGCCCGGCGACCAGGTTCCGGGGTCAGCTCTGACAGGTTGCGCAGGACGACCCGGGCCAGGGCCAGCGCGTCGGGGTCGGGCGGGTAACGCGGGTGCGGGACCGCGACGACCTGCAAGCCCGCCGCCCCCGCCGAACGCAGCCCGTTACTGGAATCCTCGACCGCCGCGCCCCGCGCCGGCGAGACGCCCAGGCGGCCCGCCACGGTCAGGTACACGTCCGGCGCGGGCTTCCCATGCGGAACCTCCTCGGTGGACACCGCGGTCACGAACAGCGACTGGATGCCCGCGGCCGTCAGCACGGTCTCGATCAGGACCGGGGGAGAGGAACTGGCCAGCCCGAGCGGCCAGCGGTCCGCCATCCGGCGCACGGCCCCGACCGCGCCCGGCATGAGCGGGAGGCGGCGCGCGTAACGGCCGGCCATCTCCTGGATGACCTCCGCCGCGACCTCGTCCGGCGGGAGCCCGGCCCCGAGGTCCGCACTGAGGTAGCGGGCCCACTCCGGGGTGCTCATGCCCATCAGCCGCCGCTGCGCGTCCGGGGCCCAGTGCCCGCCATGAGACGCCACGAAGTCCCGCCGCACCTCCTCCCACACCGGCTCGGAGTCGATGAGCACCCCATCCAGGTCGAAGATCACAGCCTCGATCACCCGTCCACCGTTCCTGTTGAACTAGCAGGAAATAGTCCTGGCTAGTCGGCGGCCCCGGACGGTCCTGGGCTGCCTGGTCGGGCGGGCGTGTCCGTCTGGCCGTCGCGGTCTTGCGCCGCGGGATGCGGCTGCCGGTGGGCCTGACGGGGCCTGCCGTCCCTGTCGCGTGTGGCCGCGGGTGCTCGGGGGCAGCTCTCCGGCGGCTGGTCCGCTGGCCGCCGCCGGTCACGCCTGCCCGTCGCCGCGCCCGGTGGCCGAGCGCACGCCTGCCGATCACCACGGCGGCCGCGTGGTGGCCGCTGACGGGGACCGGGGAACCTCGTTCCCGCAGCGAGCCGAGCCAGTGCTCGGCCCCCCAGCGGGAGGTGTAAGCCGGGTCGGCGGCGATGACCGCCAGGCCCGCATTGGAGGCCATCTGGACGAGCCGGTCCCGGAACCGGCCGGTCGGGAGGCCGGACACCAGCGCGCGATAGCTCCGGCCGCGTTGGCCGCGCGAGGGCCGGCCGTCGTGGTGCTCGCGTCCTTGTTCGCGGGCATCAGCAAAATCCAGGTCCTCGATCACGATCGCCTGGCAGCCGCGTTCGCGGGCCAGCCCGATGACCGCCGAGATGGCGGCGCGCAGCCGCCCGTCGCGCTGTGAGGCCGGCAACCCGGAAAGGGCCAGGAAGACGGTCACGGGAGGCCCGGCCGGGTTCCCGTCCGGGGTCACCGCCCACACGGCCAGGTGCCCAAGATTCAGGTCGACCGCCAGCACCGGGTGCGCCCGCAGCTCATCCAGGCACGGCGCGGGTGCGGGCGCAGCCTTCCACGATGCGTCCAGATACCACCGGCCCCGCACCGGGTCACGGCTGATGTCATAACGGACCGCCCCGGTGGCCGCCTGGGCGGCGACCTCGCTGCCCCGGTAGGAGAACCCGACCGGGGCCGCCAGCCGGTAGCGGCTGTGCGGCCGGTTCGCGAGATGAGCGAGCGGGGCGGGCAGCCGTATCTCCAGCCAGCCTTCGCCGGGGTTCCAGCGGATCGTCTCGTTGCCCCACGCCTTGTCCTTCTCCCCGTCGGCGGTCAGGAACAGGCGTGCTGCCTCCCCACTGCCCCCGCCACTGTGCCTGGGTGAGCCCGGCGGCGGCGAGGTTTCCGCGTTTGCGCAGCAGCGCCTTTCCGCCCCGCACCACCGGCACCGGCCCCGCCCCCATCCGCCGCTGCACCCCGGCCAGCCTGGCGCGCAGCACCTGGAGGCGGACCGTCTTTGCGTGCCGCTCCGCCCCGGTGGCGTAGCCGCGCACCCGGCCGGCCTTTCCGCCAGCCGGGACCGGCAGCCGTGCCTCGATCCTCCGGATCCGGGCCCGCAGGCTCGACGCCTGGGCGCGCAGGTTCTGTCCGGCCAGCCGGACCTGATCATCGCTGGTGCGGGTGATCGCCCCGGCCCACCGCGACGATGATTCTGCTGTCAGCGCCCGCTTACGCTGCGCCCGGGAGGCCGCCCCTCCCTCCGCGTCCGGCCACCTGTCCGCGCACCGTACGGCCAGGTCACGCCCGGCCAGCGAACCCAGGTACCTGCCCGCCGCCCACAGCACCGCCTCGTCCTGGGCCGACACGCGCAGCCGGTCCGCACCCGCGCCCCGGCCGGGGCAGCCGCCACGAACGGGGCCGCGACCGGGCGCGGCGACACGCTCACCCGGCACCGCCCACCACGATCGCCTATCCTATCAGATACACACCATAAGCATGGCAGATAGAACATGCTTTTGCCTCCTAGGACACGCTGAACGGCGCAACTGTTAGAACCCCTTCCTGCGGCTAAACGGCTAAACGGTTAAGCGGCTAAGCTGCCCGCGCGCAAGCTCTGCGCCGCGACGCCGAACGTGGGAGAAGCCAGTGCCTGAGCTTAACTTTGCCGATATGCCCCAGAGCCCGCTCATGCGGGCCCTGGGCCTGGTGATCGACGGCTATTCCGGCGGCGAGAACGGCGGCTGCACCCGCGTCCGCGGGCACATCGACGCCGGTCAGGAACACCATCAGCCGATGGGCATCGTGCACGGCGCGCTGTATATGGGGGCGATCGAGACGGCGGCCAGCGTCGGGGCCTTCCTCGCCGTCACCGGCAGCGGCCAGTTCGCCGTCGGCGTGGACAACCTCACCGATTTCGTCCGCCCGGTGAAGGAAGGCCGGCTGGAGGTCGACGCGCGCGCGGCCAGCCAGGGGCGGACGCTCCAGCTGTGGGAGGTCGACATCACCGACGACCAGGGCCGGCTGGTGGCCAAGGGCCGGGTGCGCCTGGCCAACCGCCCCAGTCCGGACTGACGCGCGCCGTGGTATTCGTTGAACTGGGACGGTTCGGGCAACGGAAGGTGCGGCGCGTGAAACTGCGGAAACTGGCCACGGCTTCCATCGGGGCGGCCTGATGCTGGATGGCCGCCCGCTCGTCGACGTTCACCTGCACCCGGCGCGGCGTTCCACGGTCAAGGTGAGCTGGGAGGAGTGGGCCCGCGACTTCGGCGGCGCAGACGCGGTCACCCGGCTCTACGACGCCGACGGCACCGTCAGCCCCGCCCGGTTCGACGCCTACCTGGCCGAAGAGGGGGTGGACATCGCGCTGGTGCTGTCCGAGTACAGCCCCCGCGTGACCGGAATCCAGACCGTGGAGGACATGCTGCCGCTGGCCGCGTACAACCCGGACCGGGTCAGGGTCGTGGCCAACGTCAACCCGAACGTCCACTACCCGGCGGACGAGGAACTGCAGCGCCAGCTCGGCCTCGGGGCCATCGCGCTGAAGGTCCACCCGGTGCACGCGCGCGCGGCCGCGAACGACCGGGCCCTGTACCCGGCCTATGAGATCTGCCAGGCGGCCGGGATCCCGGTGATCGTGCACTGCGGCACGAGCACGTTCCCGGGCGCGTCCAACACCTTCGCCGACCCGATCCTGCTCGACGACGTGCTGCGTGACTTCCGCCGCCTTAAGGTCGTGCTGGCCCACGGCGGGCGTGGCTGGTGGTACGACGCGGCCGCCTTCATGGCGCTGTCGAACGACCGGGTTCGGATCGAGCTGTCCGGCCTGCCGCCGTCGCGGCTGCGCGAGTACTACGCCCGGCACAGCTGGCCGCGGCTGACCCGCCGGATGATCTTCGCGACCGACTGGCCCGGCGTGCCCGGCATCGCCCGGAACGCGCGCGCCGTGGCGGCGCTGTGCCCGGACGAGGAGACCGTGCGCCTCGTACTGGCCGGCCACGTGTGCCACGTTTACAACCTGAAGATCCCCGGCGCGTAGGTAGGCACCCAGACGCGGCCGTCCGCCCAGAAGCCCCGGATTTCAGCCGTTCACGAACTCAGCAGGGCCAGGCCTGCATTGATCGCCTGAGGGTAGTGCCGGGGCCAGAGTTTTGGGACAAACTGGTTCGATGGACATTGAGGTGACGCGCATCCTCGGCGATGGCAGCATCCGCCGCGCGCGGATCGAGCCCGAGGAGCGACCTGACGCCGCCCGCTGGCGCGAACTGGTCAGCCGGGCCAATCTGAATCTTCCCCCGCCCTACCGGCCCGATCCGGGAAGGCCGGTCTACCAGGTCAGTGACGGGGAGCACTCGATTCAGGTCGCCGAACGGGGCCTGGTAGGCCCACTGCGGGACCTGGTTGCCGCCGTGCTCGCCGAGGGCGCCCAGGCGGACTGAACCGGCCCGCGCAGGCGGGTCAATTCATTGCCCAACGGGCCCGTGTGCTCCTGATCACTCGCCACGGGGTGCCCTGCCCGCGTGTCGCCCGGACGCTAGCGCGGACTCCGGGTGCCCCTGCGCTTACCGAGCCGCATCCCGCCGAAGACCAGGTTCACCAGGAACAGCACGATCCCGATGATCAGCAGCCAGAACAGGCCCTTGAGCACGACACCCAGGATGCCCAGGGCGATCGCGACGATGATGATAAACAGAAACAGCGCCATGTCCCTATCCTTCCCCGCTGCGCCCCGCCATCACGTTTACCGCCGGGCCAGCAGGCGCTCCGTCTCGCCCGCATCATAGGGCAGCTCATAGTGGCTGAAGATGGCAGGCTCGTCGGGAGCCATCAGCTCCCCGTCGGTATGGATCGACGGCGCGTCCCGGACCAGTTTCCTGGGGAAGGCCACCTTGAGGTGACCGGGGCCGACCTTCGCTCCGGCCGTGGGGACGAAGACCAGACGCGACCGTGACAGCATCCCGATCTTCACGGTCGCGAAAACGTACTCGTCCGTCCGGGTATCGACGTAAAGGGCCTCGAGCTCGCCGATCTTTGACCCTGAGTCATCGACGACGTGGTGGCCACGCCACTCTCGAATATCATCGGCCTCAAACACCGGTGGGCGCCTCCGTCCGGTCCGCGATCATGTAGCGGCGCTAGCCGAGGAGGCTAGCTCACCTGACATTATGCCCGCTGCCCCGGTGTCTCCGCGCGAGCGGCACGGTCGTTCTATCCAGCCCGCCTGTCGGTCCGGGTCGGCGGCAGAGTATATGTCTTTCCCGGCTGGAATCGTCGTAGTCAATCCGGAGAAGCCATTCTGAGCCGCAGTCAAAGGGCCGGGTGTCGCCGGACGTGGTTTTCGCCGGCGCCGGACCCACCTCCCGCCGGTCAGCTCACTCATCAGCGGACAAACACGACTAATGTGCGCTATCAGCATAGGTTATGAAAATATCAGTTATAAATAGCTCGGCACAATACGGTGTGCTCGGGCGGCAAACAGCAGCTAATTGAAAAAGGCGTCATAAGGGTATCGGGCGTGCTATACAACTTTAGGACCGTGCTCGCCGCATTATGCGAAGGGAGGGGACGTTATGGTGGCGAAGCTGATTTGTTTGCGCCCCGGTAACTTCGCATTACCGGAAGAATCGGCCCATAGCCGAGGCTGCTTCCCTGGCAGGCCGGGAGGCGCCAGAGCGCGGAAGTGATCCGCCTGCCGCATTACGCGCGGCACGCCAAGACGGCCGAGCCGGAGCCGCCCGCCGCGACGTTTCTCCCGATCCGCTCGGCCGAGCGCCGGCGCTGGTCCGCGGAGCTCGCGGGCCCGGCCGCGGCCGGGCTCGTACTGCACGGCGTCGGCGGGATCGGCAAGTCGGCGCTCGCCGCCCAGATCGCCGAGCGGGTGGGCCGGCTCGAACCAGATTGCGTGACCACGATCCTCAGTGGTGAGGTGACCGCCGACGCCTTTCTCGCCGGGGTCGCGGCCGCCCTGCGCCGGCACCCCAAGGCGGCCGCCCGGGGCGGCAGCACGGCCGAGGCGGTGGCGGCGGCGGGCCGGACCGAACTGCCCTGGGCTCAGCGCTTCGCCCTGCTCCGCCGGCACGTCCTCGATCAGGTACCTGTGCTCCTCGTGCTCGACAACTTCGACGACAACCTGTCGCTGGAAGCCGGCACGTGCACCATCCGCGACCCGTCGCTCATCGAGCTCCTGACCAGCTGGGCCGACCCAGCCGCACCGGGGCCGGGTCCTGATCACCTGCCGTCACCGGTTCGCCGTGCCCGAGACGGCCGCGTCCCGGCTGGGGTTCCGTCACCTCGGGCCGCTGTCCCGCTCCGGCGCGATCGAGCTGGCGATGTCCCTGGCCGCCCTGGGGCTGCTCGGCGAAAAGGAACTGGACCGGGCCTGGCGGCTGCTGGGCGGTCATCCCCGGGCCATGCAGTACCTGGACGCGCTGCTCCTGGCCGGTGACGCCCGCTTCCCGGCGCTGGCCGAGCGCCTCGCCGGGGCGATCGGGGAGCACGCGGATCACCCCGCGGCCCGCCACGGGCTCGCCGCGCCGACCGAATTGCCACTGCCGACCGCGGAGACGGCCGCCCTGGCCGTCGCCGACCTGCTGCTGGGCGACCTGTTCGACCAGCTCAGCGCCGAGGCGCAGGGCCTGCTGATCCGCGCCTCCGTCTACCGCGCGCCGATCGGCCGCGACGTCCTGCTGCTTCCCGTCGGTCAGTACAGCCCGGCCGAGCTGGCCGGCCTGCTCGACGAATGCCGGGCCACCGGCCTGCTGACGGCCGACCCCGCGGACGACCCGCCCTCGGTGTTCGTGCACCGCTGGACCGCTCTCGAGCTGCACCGCCGGCTGGCCGAACGGCAGCGGGGCGGCGAGGTCATCGAGGCTCACCGGCGCGCCGCCGAGTACTGGCGGTGGCGCATCACCGCCTGGCCGCATGACCACTGCGCCGAGCGCGAGGCCAGCTACCACCTGCTCCAGGTGAGCGACCTGACCCGGCAGACTCCGGCCGAGGGCAGGCACCGGTCGCCGCCCCGGCGGCGGCTGCGCCCGTTCGTGCTGGCGGCCATCGCCGTGGCCGTTTTCGCCTTCCTGGCCGCCGGGGCCAGCGGTGCCCTGTCCGGCCGGGATTACGTGTCCCGCCCGCCAGGCTGCCGCCGGCGGGACAGCGGCCAGCCCAGCCGTCGCGATCCGCCATCAGGCGGCGGCCTGGGTGGCCAGCCAGGTCAGCGGCGACGCGATCGTAGCCTGCGATCCGGCCATGTGCTCCGCGCTGCTGGCCCAGGGCGTCACCGCCGGGAACCTGCTGGTGCTCCGGTCCGCGGCAGCCGATCCGCTCGGCTCGGACGTGGTGATGGCGACGGCCGCGGTGCGCAGCCAGTTCGGCGCGCGCCTGGCCAGCGTGTACGCGCCGGAGGTAATCGCCAGCTTCGGCTCCGGTGAGCTGCGGATCGACGTCCGCGCGGTCGCGCCGGACGGAGCGGCCGCGTTCCAGCTCGCACTGGCCGCTGACCTGGCCGCCCGCCGGGCCGCCGGGAGCCAGCTGCTGCGCAACTCCCGGATCGGGACCTCTCCCGGTGCCCGGGCCGCGCTGCTGGCCGGCCAGGTCGATTCCCGCCTGCTGATCACCCTGGCCGCCCTGGCCGTGTCCGGCCCGCTGCAGATCGAATCGTTCGGCGGCTCGGGGCCCCGGGCCGACCCGGCATGCCCCGCTGCGGACGGGCGAGCTGGCGGCGCCCGGTGCCCGCGCCGGCCGTCCGCCGCGAGCCTGCGGAACATGCTCGCCTTCGTGCGAGCACAGCGCCCGCCGTACCTGCCGGCGCGCGCGGGCATCGTCCGGGACGCGCACGGCTTGCCCGTGCTCAGCGTCGAGTTCGCCGCGCCCAGCCCGGTCGGCCTGCTCCAGACGCAGGCAACCCCGTTAGTCCAGCGCGCCGCGCCCAGCCCGGCCGGCCTGCAGACGCAGGCGACCCCGTTGGCGCCCTGACCGCTGACCGGTAATGACACGTTTCTGCCCGGAGTCCCGCGCCGGGCATCATTGGGAGGACAGTGCAATGACAATGACGCGGAGGATTATCCGGCTGCTGCTCGCGGTGGCCGTGGTGATATCGGCGGGAATGGCGGCCGTAATGCCGGCGTTGGCCTCACCGGCCACCGGATGGGTCCGGCTGGCCCATCTTGTCCCCGAACACGCCCGCGGTGGACGTCTACCTGTACAACTTCGGCAATCCCGACGCCCGGCTCGTTCTGCACCACGTCAGTTACGGGACGGTCTCGCCCTACCAGCAGGTTCCGGACGGGGATTACACGGTGTCGATGCGCGCCGCGGGCGCCCCGGCGTCGGCGCAGCCGGTGCTGTCGACCGGCTTTCCAGGTGAGCGGCGACGCGGCCTACACCGTGGCCGGGATGGGGCCCGCGGCCGCGCTGCGGCTGCAGGTGCTGAAGGACACCCTCACTGCCCCGGCCGGCCGGGTCCTGGTCCGCGTGATCCAGGCGTCGCTGCGCCAGCACGTGGTCAGCATGTCGCTCGGTGGTCTGATGCTCGCGCGCAAGCTGGACTTCGCCAGCATGACGCTCCTACACCAAGGTGGCCGCCGGGAGCGCGACCGTGCGCGTCACCGGGAGCAGTGCGGACGCGTCGGCCCAGCCTGGCGCTGCCCGCCGACTCGATCCACACGCTGGTGGTGCTGGACGGCCCGGACGGTCTGCGGATCAGTGACCTGACGGACGCCGCCGGCAGCCAGGTGCAGCCGAGCGGCGGGGCGGCGACCGGCCTGGGCGGGACCGCGCCGCGGCCGGCTCCCTCGCCGCTCCCGTGGGTGGCCGCCGTCGTGGCCGGCGGCGCCCTCGCCATCGCCGGCGGCTGCCGCTGCCGCCAGCTCAGGTCCGCGCCCACCCGCACCCGGTGACCCCGGGCCCCGCAGGCGCCGGACGGTCCGTAATCGCCGGAAGCTGACGGCGCTGACCGTCCTCGGCGCAGGCCTGGCCCTGATCACATCCGGCGCGCTCGGCCTGGCTACTGTCCCGCCGCCGCGGGACAGTAGCCAGGCCGGAACGCTGGAGCGTCCGCGATGATCCACCGTGGTCGCGGGATCTGGCGCCTTGTCACCGCTGCGGTGTCCGCTGGCCGGCCAGCAGGGCCCGCGCCCGGGTGATGCGGGCGTCGAGGTCCGCCAGGAAGGCGTCCAGCGCGGCCCGTTTGGCCTCGACCGTGGCGCGGAGGTCTTCCTGCAGGGTGAGGCACTCACGGGTCAGCTGCCGGCGCTCTTCGTCACTGGTCCGCTCGTCTTGATAGGCCTGCCGGATCTGCGCGATCCGGTCCTCGTTCCGCAGCACCAGCGCTACCTCGTCCAGGTTGAGGCCGAGCAGCGTCTTCAGCTCCATGATCCGTTCCACCCGGGCGACATCGCCCTCCGAATAGCGCCGCAGGCCGCCGGGCGTGGTACTGGCCGGGACGATCAGGCCTATTTGCTGGTAGTAGCGCAGCGCCCGTTCGGATACGCCGAGGCGCTGCGCCGCCGCGCCAATCCCGAGCAGCCGCCCGCTCCCGCCGCCGGCCGCATGCTCCGCGCCCGCCGAGCTACCCGCTCGCCCGCCGCTGTCCTGGGCCGGACGGGCCCGGGTCATCGCGTTCACCGGTTCACGCCTCTCCCCGCGCGTGAGCCGGATTCCTCATCCGCGCCGGTAACCGCCGGCGGCGTTCCGTTCCCCCCCTGTCCGTTGGCGGCGTGGCCTTCGCCGGCCGGGCGCTTGCCGTTCGCGGGGCGCATCCCGTTCGTGGATCGCCGTCCGTCCCTGGCCGCCTGCCCGTTCGGGTCCGGATGCCCGTTGCCGGTGATCGCCCCATCGCCGATGGTGCCGGCGGCGTCCTGGCCATCGGTCGCGAGGGGCTCCAGACCCACCAGGCCGCCGGTCTCGGCCGCGCCCTCAGCCAGTTCCTCGGCCAGGGGCTCCGCAGTGTGCGTGTAACGCTGGCCGCGGACGGCGGAGGCGATGATCGCGATCGCCGTGGCGATGGCGGCGAAAGTGAAGGCCAGGTGCAGGCCGCTCGCGAACGGCTGCTCGATCAGCTTGGGGAAGAACGACCGGCCGGTGATGTAGGCGGCCTGGCCGGGCGGCAGGTGCTGGAGCGCGCCCGTAGGCGCGAGTAGTTCCTGGATCGGGTTGTACCCGAGGAACGCCGAGAACAGGCTGCCGATCGGCGGCTCGGCGGCGACCGTGTGCGCGGCGGCCGGGCTGACGCCCGCCGCGACCAGCCCGCTGTACAGATGCCTGGGCAGGTGACTGGCCAGGCCCAGGGTCACGATGGTGAAGAACAGGCCCATCGACAGCACGGTGGCCGAGTTCTGGAAGGTGTTCAGCATGCCCGCGCCGGCGCCGCGCTGGTCCGGCGGCAGGCTGTTCATGACCGAGGCCTGGTTGGGCGAGAAGAACAGCCCCATGCCGACCGCGAACAGCAGGATGAGCAGGGCGAACCAGATGTAGCTGAAGTTGATCGGCAGCAGTTCCAGCAGCAGGAAGGCCGCACCGGAGACGATCAGCCCGGCCGTCGCGAGCAGCCGGGCGCCGTAGCGGTCGGACAGCACGCCCGCCAGCGGGCCCACGAGGAGGAACCCGATGGTCAGCGGCACCATTGCGATGCCGGCCCACAGCGGGGTTTCGCTGAAGCTGTAGCCGTGCTGCGGCAGCCAGATGCCCTGCAGCCAGATGATCAGCATGAACTGCAGGCCGCCCCGGCCGAGGGCACCCAGCAGGCCGGCGATGTTGCCAGCCGTGAAGGCCCGGATCCGGAACAGGCCCAGCCGGAACATCGGCTGCGGCACCTTGGTCTCCGCCCAGGCGAACAGGGCCAGGATGGCGATCCCGCCGATGACCGCGGTCAGCACCCAGGGGCTGGTCCAGCCGGTGGGGCGGCCGCCGTAGGGCAGCAGTGAGTACACGATCCCGGTCAGCAGCGACACCAGCCCGATCGCGAACAGGGCGTTGCCCAGCCAGTCGATCTTGGCCGGGATGCGGATGCCGTTGTCACGCAGCATGAGGTACGCCCAGACCGTGCCGAACAAGCCGAACGGGACCGACACCAGGAACACCAGCCGCCACTCGATGGGGGCGAGCACGCCGCCCAGCAGCAGCCCGAGGAACGAGCCGGACACGGCGGCGATGCCGTTGATCCCCATCGCCTTGCCGCGCTCGTCCTCCGGGAAAGCGTCGGTCAGGATCGCCGTCGAGTTGGCGAACAGGAACGCGCCGCCGACGCCCTGGAAGACACGCATGATAATGATCCAGAGCGCGCCAGCCGGGCCGGTAAGGAACGTCACGGACAGCATGATCGAGAAGAACGTGAAGACCGCGAAACCGAGGTTGTACATCCTGACCCGGCCGTAGATGTCGCCGACCCGTCCCAGGCTGACCACCAGAACCGCGGTGACCAGCACGAAGCCCATGAACACCCAGAGGAAATACGAGGTGTTCGACGGCACCAGCGGGTTGAGATCGATCCCCCGGAACAGCGCCGGCAGCGAGATCAGCAGGATCGACTGATTGATCGTCACCATCAGGATCCCGAGCGTGGTGTTCGAAAGCGCGATCCACTTGTAGTGGACACCCCGCCCGCCCGGTGCCGCAGGTGCAGTCGGCGGATTTGCCGCCACAGACATGGAACTCCCCAGATTCACGATGATGCGCAGCTCGCAACTGAATCGTAACGGAACTTAACGTCAACGTCAGGTCCGGGCGGGCGCACCGGGCGGAGGTTCTTCTGCCGGTTCCGCGTCGTCCCACCAGCGCCAGGACGTGATCCCGCTGCAGAGCCGCACGTGCCCGCTCATGGGCCGCGACCGGCACGAAATGCGGGAGCGCAGCCTCGATATCCGCGCTCGTGAGCTTTCCGCTCGCCTTGAGTTTCCGGCCACGGGACGCGCGCTGCCCAATTGCGAATCGGCGGGGATCACCGCATCGCGATGCTCGGCCCGCAGCCTGGTGCGGTAGTCCTGAACGCATTGGCCGGGCAATCCCGCGAGCGGTTCCGGGCCGTGAAGCCCGGAACCGCTCGGCCCCCATTCGGAAAAGTGCCTGCTGGCAGAGGCTGACGGCTCCTGGGCCGCTGTCGTGGTGCGTAAGTGCGCGAGCCTGGCGAGCCGGCGAAGCCGGAGAGCCTGGCGCTGCGCGGCCGGTCGCGGGGCCGGAATAAAGGCGTTGTGTGCCGGTTTACGATCAGCAGTGGGGTAGGAAAGGCCGGTCCAGACCCAGCCGACACTGACGCCTCAGGAGATATCACGCAGGGTGATCCAGACGTGGCGGGCCGAGCGGGGTTCCGGGCGGGGTCCGGCGCGATGCTGAGACGCCGCGGTGCCGGCCGGAGACCGCGGGTAACCCCCCGCGGCCGGGGCCGCGGCTTCGCCCGGCGCCCGGGACTGATCGTGGTGGCCGTCGCCGTGCCGATGGCGGAGGCCGCCGTGGTGACTGCCGTCACGCCGTCGGCGCGCGTGCTGGCTCCCCAGGTCACCGCTCTGGCCCCGCTCGCGGTGTTTCACGACCTGAGGTGGCTGTTCGGCTTCGGCGGGACCTGGCCGCGCTTCGTCCTGGCGCTGGCCGGTGTGGTGGTGGCCCGCAGTGTTCTCGACGCGGCCCTGGCCTGGCTGGCCTGGCCACGGGGACAGCCCCGCCCGCGGCCCGCGGTCCTGCTCGGCTCCGGCGCCGTCCTCACCCTCTGTGCGGGACTGCTGATGTCCCCGCTGGTCACGCTGACGTTCGGGGTGGCCCTGCTGCCGTTCTCCTGGCCGCTCCTCGGGGCGCTGCCGGCGCTGATCCTGTTCGCCCTGCTGCTGAGCCATGGGGCCACCGCGAGCGGGTGGTGGCGGACCCTCCCGCCGCTCCGTTCGGCTGAGTGGCTGGTCGCCGATTTCCTGGTGCTTTCCCTGGCCGCGGTGGTGATCGGCCGGTTGCCGGCCGGGTGGGCGGTGCCGGTGACCGGGCTGGCCGGGATCGTCAACGCGCGGGCCTGGTATGGCGTCGCCTCGTCGCTCGCGGTGCCCGGCGCGGCGCGCCGCTTCGGCCAGGCCGGCCAGGCGGATCCCGCCCGCGCCCGTTGCCGCCGTGCTGTCCGTCGCGCTCGTCATCGGCGTGGTCCGGGCCGGTTTCGTGCTCGCGGCGGCCCCCCAGCACCAGGTGGTCCGGGTGGACGCGGGAGCCCAGGTGGCCCCAGCGTCCCCGCCCGCCCCGGCGCCAGCCCGAACGCCGCAGACCGGGAACGGCCCAGCCGTACTGGAGATCAAAGGGTTCGGGTCCTCCTGCTGCGCCCGCACGTCCCTCCGGGCCGTCGCGGGAAATGCGGTCGCCGAGCAGTTCTCCTACCGCGGGCTGAACGTTCGGGGGCGGCCGTTGCCGCAGGGCCCCGCCGCCAGCGACCTGCCGCTGGCCGTTCTGGGGGACCGCATCGCCGCTCAGGTGGAGAAACTGCACCAGCAGACCGGCCGGCCGGTCGACCTCGTGGGGGAGAGCGAGGGCACGCTCGGTATCTACGCGATGCTGGCCCGGCACCCCGGCGTGCCGGTCGGATCCATCGTGCTGCTCAGCCCGATCGTCGCGCCCGGCCAGGTCAGCTACCCCGTGGACAGCCAGGGAGGCCGCGGGGACGTGCCCGGTTACGCGCTGCAGGCCGTCGTCTGGTTCATCGGCGGCCTGTCGCCGTTCGGCACGTCCGGAGCCGAGGCGCTCATCAACTCGGTGGACCGCGACGGCGCTCAGTACGCCCGGGAGGCGGTCCGGGAGACCCGCCAGCGCCCGCTGCGCTGGATGGCCGTCGTCCCGCTCGCGGACAGCCTCACCCTGCCCGCCTGCCAGTTGCCCCCGCACACGCTCGTGGTCCCCGCCCTGCACGGCGGGCTGCTCGGTAATCCCGGCGTCCAGCAGGCGGTGCGCAGCTTCCTCAGTGGCGGCGACGTCCGCGGCCAGCCGCCGATGCAGGACGCGGCCGAGATCGTCGCCCAGGCGGCCGCGGCGTGGCGGATGCCGGAACTCGTCACTTCGTCACCGCCCTGCCCCGCCTACCTGCCCTGAAGCCACCTGGGCGGGCTAGTGCGCGTGGATGACCGCCAGCGGGCACGTGGCGTGCGAGAGCAGCGCCTGGGTAACCGAACCGAGCGGCATATCCTTCACGCCCCCGCGGCCGCGGCAGCCCACCACGAGCAGCTGCGCGTCCTGGGCCGCGGTCAGCAGGGCGGTCCGCGGTGACTCGACCGTGATCTGGCGGTGAACGTCTACGCCGGGGTGGGCCTTCTCCCACAGGATGATCGACCGCTCGACGTCTTCCTCGATGCGGTGGGCCATGCCCACGCTGCCCGCAGTATCCGACAGTGCGCAGACCACCATCAGCGGAACGCCCCGCAACGCGGCCTCCGCCCCGCCGAACGCCAGCGCGCCCGCGGTCGCCGCCGATCCGTCCGCCCCGACCACGACGGGACCCGGCAGGTATTCACCGACCGGACGCCAGTGCCCGCGGACCACCACGACCGGCCCGGCCGCGTACGCGGCCACCTGAAGGCTGACCGACCCGAGCATTAGCCCGGACAGGCCGCCCAGGCCGCGGGAGCCCACGACCACCATGTCGGCGGTGTTGCTGTGCTCGCACAGCATGCGGGCCGCCGGTCCTTCCACCAGCAACTGGCGGACCTGCGGCGCGAAGACGCTCCGCATCCCGGTCGCGAGAATGCGTTCCGCGCTTTCCCGGGCCAGGTCTCCCGGCTCCCCGGCCAGCGGCGGGCCTGCGGATCCCGGTGCCCAGGTGTAACACAGGGTAAGGGCCACGCCGCGCGCCCGGGCCTCACGTGCGGCCCAGCTCAGAGCCTGATGGCTGCTCGATGACCCGTCGTATCCGATGAGGATCCCGTGATCGCTGCTAGCCATGGCTACCTCCCATGTGCTTCTATGCCCCAGTGTCGCTCACCTGAGCAGCTGAGGCAGGGGGCGGGTGGCCCGCCGGAGGGGGACGTTCGCCCCGCCGCCGGATTCGGGACCTTTGACCGTGCACCCCACGTGCTCGGGTCCCTATGACTTGCCCTTGCCGCGGCGGCATGCTGACCGTAGGGCCGCCCGAGAGCCCCGAGGCCGGTGACCTCACCGGCGATGGTGCGGGCTGGCGGGCGGGCCGTGCCGGAAGGAGGCAGGGCGATGGTGACCAGGCCAATTGTCGTGGGCGCCGATGGCTCCGAGGAGTCCTTGCACGCCGTGAAGTGGGCGGCGACCGAAGCCGCGCGGCGGATTGTCCCGCTGCGGATCGTCGCGGTGACGCCGGCCCCGGCCAGGGCCCCCGCTGAGCAGGGCTCCCCGGGGACCGTCGACGACGCGCTGCGGGAGGTGTACCAGCAGACGCTGACCACGACGGCCGAGGTCGCGGCCGGCCTGGCCCCCGGTGTCGCCATCGAGACGGAACTGCTGTCCGGTGCGCCCGGACGGGTGCTGGTCCACGACGCGTCGGGAGCCATGATGCTCGTCGTGGGCGCCTTCGGCTTCGGCGGCTACGGAGAGATGAGCGCGGGTCCGGTCAGCCGGTACGTGTCGGCCTGGGCGACCTGCCCCGTTGTGGTGGTCCGCGATCAGGGCCGGACCGTGCACGGGGAGGTCGTCGTCGCGGTGCGGGACCCGGACGAGGCCGCCCCGGCGCTCCGGTTCGCGTTCGAAGAGGCCGCGCTGCGCCGTGCCCGCGTGCTGGCGGTGCACGCCTGGCACTGGCTGCCCCCGTCCTCGCTGTTGTCGCCCGGAACTCAAGACGGCACGGATGCTCAGGGCGGACGGGGCCTGGCCCGGCTGCTGACCGCGCCGCGGCCCCGCCCCGACACCCGGGCCCACTCCTCGCAGGCCGCCGCGCGGCTCGCCGAGGCGCTGGGCGACTGGCAGGAGCAATTCCCGCGGGTCCCGGCGAGCCCGAAGGTCATCCACGGCCACCCAGGCCGGGTCCTGGCGGCGCTCTCCGGCCTGGCCGACCTGACCGTGATCGGCCGCCGGGACGGGCACGAAGGCCTCCGGACGAGCAACGGCCCGATCCTGCAGACGGTGCTCGACCACGCGCAGGGACCCGTGGCGGTCATTCCGCCGCCCGATGCCGCCTGAGTCGGCCATCCCCATCCGGATGCCTAACGCGGCCTCCACCTGCCCGATGTCACCGGGCATATGCGGGCCCTGGGGGCCGCCCTCGGCTGGCACGGGGCGCCCTGTCCGCCAGCGTGATCCTGGGCCCCGACGGCCCGCGCTTCATCGACATCAACCCCGTCTGGCCGACCCCATGAACGCCGGATTGCGGTGGGCCGCTACTCACCGGGGCGCCTATTCCGATGCCGGAGGCGATGAGGGCCAGGCCGGCCAGGCCGAAGGAGACCAGGGCGGCGATGTACATGACCTGGGGGGCCTTCCACGCCTACGGGATCAACGTTGGGAGCGGGAGGGACCCTGGTCAGGTCCGGTAGTCCATTGCGGACCGGTGGCACGCCATTCCGCGTCCCAGGCGCTGGACCGCCGGTAGTCGAGGCTGCGGACGGCGAGCGCCTCCGCGCCGAGCAGCAGCAGGATCAGCGTGATGCCGGTAACCATCACGGTCACGGCGACCTCGGCCATGACGTCCCGGTGGCCCTCGGGCGGATCGGTGATCGCGCCGGCGGCGTTGATCCAGACGCGCGCCGTGGCGCCCCTGGGAGCGCCGGCCGCGGCCAGGACCTGCCCGGAATGGGCCGTTCCGTTGGGCGCCGTCCACCGGGCGTTCGCCCACGTGGTCTGGACGGAGGAGTACGGGTCCACGGTCCCGGCCGTCGGCGCGCGCTGCGTCAGGACGGCCGTGACCTGGCGGTCCGACGATCGCTGGGCGCGGGCCTGCTGCAGGAACACCTGGTCAGACATGCGGCCGGCCACGAACAGCCCGGCCGGGACCCCGGCCAGCAGCAGGATCAGCACCGTGAGCCGGACGAAAGTCTCCACCCGGTCCACCGTGCGGCGCAGCGGGTTCCGGTCCAGCCCGAGCCAGCGGGCCCACCGCGCCCGGAAGGTCCCCATTGTGGCAGTGCCGGCCTTGCTTATCATGGTCACCTCCGGCGGTCAGAGGCGTGCGGGCCGCGGGGACGACCACCGCGCGCTGTTCCAGGATGCCGGGTGCGGGCCACTCCGGCGCAGGGCGTACCGGCCCTGTCCGCCGGGACCTAGGTCTTCTCCTGGCCCGGCCGGCCGGGGCTTTGGTCACTTGACGCCATGACCTGTAGCACTGCCCGCTTCCGCGCCGTCGGCGCAGGCTGGCGGCGATGCGGGGAGTCCGAAGAACGGTGTCGGCCTCGTTCGCGCCGCCGGCGCCGGGGTCACCCGCTTGAGCTAGGTCAATGAGGCCATCGATGAGGTTACGCAGGGTCCGGCCACGGCTCGTCTGGTGCTGCGCCCGTAGCCGCAAACCCGTAAGGAGCAACGCATCATGCCTGACCACATCGCCGGGAGCGTAGATGAGCTCAGTGAGGACGAGTGCCGCATACTCATCTCACCCGGCGGCGTTGGCCGGATCGCGTACTCGGGCCGGTTCGGCCTGACCGTGCTCCCGGTCAATTACCAGGTATTCGAGGACACGATCGTCTTCCGGACCGCGCCGGACAGCCCGATGGGTGAGGACCTGCGCTCCGGGATCGCGAACGCCGAATACAAGGTCGCCTTCGAGATCGACGAGCTGGATAATTCCGAACGGACCGGATGGAGCGTTCTCCTTCAGGGGGCGGCTCACCACGTCGACTCCGATACCGAGCACGGGTCGGTCCGCGCGTCCGGGGTCGAGCCCTGGGCAGGCGGAACAAAGGAGCACTACATCCGCATTGTCCCCAGCCGGATCACCGGCCGGAGAATCCGCCAGGTCAGCTGACCCGAAGCCGAGGCGCTGGCCGATGGCCCGCAGTTCGTCGCGCACCGCCGGGTGCGCCACGTGGTCGGTGATCTGCCGGGCCGGGGAAGCCGTGACCCCAGAGCGCCGCAGCCGTGGATTCGCAGCTGGAAATCCGCCACTCCCGTCATCGTCAGCACCTCCAATCACACTGCGGGGACCCAGCTCTTGACAGGGACGAAAGACCCGGACCCGCGTGCCCAACGCCCGTGGGACGCCGCGTCCAGAGGCGGGATAGTAGCAGAGCGAACCAGGAGGTGCCGGCATGGAAAGCGGACAAGGCGTTTCCCGGGTCACGGCGACGGCGCTGGCCACCCATCACTTTCTGCACGGCATGCCGCGTGAGCTGATCGCCGAGCTGGTGCCGGCCGCGACCCTCGTATCGATACGGGCCCACCAGCGCATCTTCGAGGACGGCGGGATCGCCCAGGGCTTCTGGCTCATCCGCTCCGGCTCGGTGGCCCTGGATCTGCACGTACCCGGCGAGGGTCAGATCGTCGTCGAGACCCTCGGGATGGGCGACGTGCTCGGCTGGTCGTGGCAGCTGCCGCGGTACCGGTGGGCCCTCGGCGCGGTGGCGATCCAGCCCACCGAGGCCTTCCAGTTCGACGGGCCGGCGGTACGCGCGCTCTGCGACGCCAACCCGCGGCTCGGCTACGAGCTCACCCGGCGGTTCCTCGGCGTCGCGTCCAACCGGCTGAAGGCCACCAGGGACCGCCTGCTCGAGCGGTACGTTCCCGCGCGCCCCTGGCCATGACGGGAGCAACCCCGGGGGCCCTTGCGATTCTCAAGGGGGACATGCCGGGGGTCAGCGGCGTCGGTGGCCAGCTCTGACCCGGTTAAGGCCACCCAGTCAAGGAGGACGGTCATGGCAAGCATGCCGATCGTGGTAGGCGCGGACGGCTCGGAGCAGTCATCGCGCGCCGTGGAGTGGGCGGCACGTGAGGCCGTACGGCGCAAGGCCCCCCTGCGCATCGTGTCGGTCTCAGTGATGCCGTCCCGGATGCGCCCGCGCAGCGCGAACCCGGCCACCGTCGCCGACATCCTGCACAAGATCTCGGCCCGGAATCTCGCGGCGGCCCTCACCCGTGCCCGGGAGGTCGCGCCGGGGCTGCTCATTGACACCGACCTGGTGGCCGGGGCGCCTGCGCAGACGCTCGTCGCCTGCGGCTCCGGGGCATCGATGCTGGTCGTCGGGGCCCGTGGGGCGGGCGGCTTCACCGCGATGGTGCTCGGCTCGGTGAGCCGGTACGTCGCGATGCACGCGCCCTGCCCGGTCGTCGTCGCTCACGAGGACAGCGTGGCCGTGCACCGTGAGGTCGTGGCCGGAGTCGGCGACCCGGCCGAATCCGCCCACAGCCTCGGGTTTGCGTTCGAGGAGGCGTCCATGCGCGGGGCCCGGCTGCTGGCCGTGCATGCCCTGGCCCGGCACCCTGCCTCCTCGGCGGGGGACGACGAGGACCTGAAGCTGGCCGGGTGGCTGCACGCCGCGCCGGGCCTGGATGCCGACGGCGAGGCGGGCGAACCACCCGACGAGACGGCCGCCGCGCCCGAGCTGGCCCAGGTTCTGGCCGGCTGGCAGGAGAAGTACCCGGAGGTGCGCGTCGGCCTGGATCTCGTCCGCGGTCATGCCGGCCGCGTACTGGCCAGCTACTCCGCGCGCGCCGATCTCGTGGTGATCGGCCGGCACGGTGACCGCGAGAGCATCGCCGGCGTCGGCTCGATCCAGCACCCGGTGCTGAACCACGCGCACGGTCCCATCGCGATCGTCCCGTCCACCCACTGAACGCCGGCGCGTGGACGGAGGCTCGCGGTGAGGGGCAGCGCGGTGCCGGGCGCCCCGCCGGGGTCGCGCCGGGCAGGTTCAGCGGGCCGCGGCGCGTGGCCGATCGGGCCTGCGGTGAAAGCGAGCGAGGCGCCCCACGACCGGGCGCGCTGGGCTTCGCCCTCCAGCAGCGCGTTCTGCTTGCTCACCAGGAAGCTCTTCGCCGGGACGACCAGATCGTAGCCGTGCTGGCGGAGCCGGTGAGCGATGCCCTGGCTGGCCCGCCCGGTGAGGAGCGCGGACCCCTCCAGCCGGGTGTCGAACGCGGCGGCGGGAAGGGCGTTGGTCGGCCCGATGCCGCGCAGCCACCCGCGCAGGCCCGGGCCGGTGGCGTCTGGCTCCAGGTCGAGGCCGCTGCCTGGCTTGCCGGCCGCCTCGGCGCCCATCCGGCGTGACGAGCCGCTCGTCATGCCGTGCATGTGGGTGGGGCCGCCGACGATGAGGAGACCGGCGTCGCGGGCCATCTCGGGGGTGGCCCGGGTCACCGGCACGATATGCACGTCACACGCCTTGTCCCGCAGGCCCTCGGCGATACTGTTCGCGATGATATGAGTGTTTCCGTACAGCGACTCGTAGACGATCAGCGCTCGCATGATGGCGCCTCCTTGGGTATCGCCCGGTGTTTTCCTCCATGGCAGCCGGGGCCGAAGCCGCCGCCTAGGTGCCAATGGCCCGTCATGACCGGGACCATTGCCTGCGCCGGCCCCCGTCAGGCGGGCACCTTCGGCAGGGCTATCTTACTTTCGCCCGCGGACCCGGCCGGGTGCCGTTCGGGCGCCGCCGGCCCCTCGGGCGGCGGGGGCCTTCGGCGGCCGGCCCGCGTTCCATTGCCGCCAGACCAGCCGGTGCACCGGTATCAAGCGCGGGATGTCACGCAGGCCGGGGATGAATGGCACGGCAGGAGCAGGATGGTGGCCGCGCCGGTCAGGTAGATGGCGATGAGGTCCACGTTGGCCGAGTTGTCGAAGCCGGGACGTGGTACCAGAGCTGGTACAGCCACAGCCAGGGCTGGCCGGGGTAGCTGCCGGTCTCGTTCATGACGCCCCACTGGTCACCGGTGAGGTGCTCGGCCGTGGCCTGGTTGGCGTAGTAGGCCCCGTCCTCCAGGAACAGCAGTGGCTTGGTGAAGTCGGTCCCGTAGAACGGCTGCTGCGCCGGACAGGTCGGCGTCGATGGCCCCGCTGCGGGCCAGCGTGAGCTCGGTGGCCAGCATCAGCGGCACGGGGCCGTCGTTGGCCCTGGGCACCACCGGGCTGCCGTTCACGAACTTGACCTTGGTCACCGCGTTGCCGTAGGCGGTCGCCCATTTCACCTGCTGGGCAGGGGAAGCCGCGTTGTAGATCCTGAGTGCGGCCGCCAGGGCCGGGTCGGTCGGTGCGTTCTTCGCCAGCGGGCTGAGCACGAAGGTCTGGGCGGCGTCGATGGGCTGCCGCACCCCGAGTATGTTCGCCGGGGCGAACAGGAGCGTCTGCGGCGTGCCGTTGTTGTTGTAGGGCGGCCCGTAGGTCGCGGTCTGGCTGGTGCCGTCCAGTTCGGTCGCGGCGGTGGCCAGGAAGTCGTCCGGGGCGACCTGGACCCAGCTCCGGACCGTGACCGGTGGCACGTTGGGGGAGGACAGCAGGCCAGCCAGGCCGAAGGTCAGGGCCAGCACGACCACCGAGGCGATCGTGCCCTCCTTCAGGATGTCGTACCGCCGGGTCGGCCCGCGCCACGCGGCCCGGTCGGCGGCCCGGGCGGCGCGGCGGGCGGCCGCCCGCGCGGCCGGCGGACCGGGAGCGGATGGCCGACGCCGCGGACCCGGACCAGCAGCACGTGCGCGCCGATGAGGGCGACCAGGATGATGGGGAGAAGGACGATGTGCCACATCAGCATCTGGCCGAAGTTCATCAGGTTGAAGAACGCCCCGACGCCGACCGCGTTGAAGGCGTCCTTGCCGTTGGTGGCGATCCACTGGGAGTCGAAGTTCTGCTGTGACAGGTAGCCGGTGAACGCCTCGACGACCGAGGCCAGAAACGCCACCACGCCGGTGATCCAGGTCATCGCGCGCCGTCCGCGCCAGGCGGCCATCCAGAACTTGCCCCACAGGTGGATGACCAGGAAGGCCATGAACAGCTCGACGCTCCACAGGTGCAGGCTGTTGAAGAAGTGGCCGACCGGGTTGTAGTGCCACCAGTCCGGGCCGCCCAGGGCGATGGCGAACCCGCTGACGATGACCACAGCCAGTGCGGCCAGCGAGGCCACGCCGAAGACGTAGATCCAGGACCGCACGTAGGCGGGCTGGCGGTCGGGCAGCAGCTTGCCCGGCGGCAGGACCCGCAGCGCCCAGTTGCGCACCCGGGCCGTCCACATGTCGTCGTCTGGCCCCGGTGTCCGTGCGGGCTCGGCGGCGGCGGTCCGCGTCAGCCTCATCGGCGAGGTCCGCGTCGCCCGCGCCGCCGGCTCCGGCGCTGGCCGCCGCCTCCTCCGTGTCCTTTTTCCCATGTGGGAAGGGGATCAGCAGGGCCGCGCCGAAGATGACGACCATGACGGCGATCAGGACGAGGTTCGCCACTGACACATCAAAGATCGACCAGTGCAGGTAGGTCCCGGGCTGATTAAGATCGATCGCGGCGGGCGGGGAGCCCGCAAACGCCATGGCTGCCATCAGATGCTCCGGCCGGAAAGCGGGACGAGCCCGCGCGAAACAGTGTGTGCCGCCAACTTCCTCCCCGGTGGCAAGGCCATCCAGTGAGGTGAGTCACTAGCCATTAGGGACCTTCGTCCCCGGTGTCCTGCCTTGGCGCAAGGTGGGGTGCCTGAACCGCGGCGACCAGCGCGCTGCCCACGATGAAGGCAGCCCGCGATGGTGTGCGGAACGTGACGAGCTGCGCCGGGCTTGATCACGGGCAAAAACGCAGCTCACGTAGGGACGCGGGCCCTGGGCGGTGAGGACGAAGGTCCCGTGGTGGATTTCAGCGGCGGACGATGCGCCGTCCGCTGATCCGGTGCGGGGCGATCCGGATGTAGGCGTCGTGCTCGCCGCCCGGCCACGGCTGCAGCACCGCGCAGCGCTGCAGGTGGGCCAGTTCGGTACGCTGCAGGACGCGGTGGGCCTGGCCCTGCACGAGCACGCTCCACGCCTGCTCCAGCGCCTCGTCGATGTGGTCGATTTCGAAGGAAACGTCACCGTCGCCGTGTGCGGCGATGACGGAGCCCGACCCGGCCCGGATCACGATCGTGTTCGCGGCGATGGCGTAGTTGACGGGCAGGATCATCGTCCCGGATGCGGTCGGGAATCCGATCCGCCCGATCCCGCCGGAGGCGATCAGCTGGCGGCATTCGGCTGGTGCCAGCCGCTCCGTCGTGACCTGGGGGTTCAGCGGCCGGCCGCCGGGCGGCGTCTCCATGCCCGCGCCCAGCAGGGCGGCCGGGCTGGTCTGCAGGGCGGCGGCGAGCTGGCGCAGCACCGCGCCGGTGGGCATGCCCGGGTAGTTCTCCAGGTATTCCAGATACCGCAGGCTCACGTTGGCGCGCGCCGCGACCTGCTGGCGGGTGAGCTTGAGCTCCTGCCGCCGCTGGGTGACTCTCCGGCTCAGGTCGCCCGGGTAGGGCGGGGACGGCCACGACAATCCGCCGTCCGGCTGCGCTGGGCGGTCTGCTGTTTCCTGACTGGCGGTCATGCTGCCCCACCTCTGTTCTGTGCGCCGCACGTGTCCTGTACGCCGCGCGCCGGTGCTGGCCTGAGCCAGGCCGTCTGCTGAGTACGGGCCCAGGGGACGGGCTGCGTTTCCGTCGGTGCTCACGTGATGAACGATTGCGGCTCGTCGGCGCGATGGCGAGGGCCGTCGGCAACGACAGGCCGGGACTTTGGTCCGTACCCAACCTTGACAACGCGGGTAACAGGTGCAGGCGGCCGGGTGCCGCCCGCCACGCCTGGCCATCGGCGCCACCGCCCGGGCTGACCGCCGTCCGGATCACTCCCAGCTGGGCGGTATCGTCCCGATCAGGTCCGTTCGGCATTGGCCACGCCCTTGGTGATCATGGTTCTGGCCCTCTGTCCGGTGGGTGGTTACGCTGAGCTGTGCCGGTCCGGCGTCCTGTATGAGCGTGAGCGTACGTATCTGAGAGGGTTGGCTGATGGAATCTCGTTCCGGTGGCCGTCCCGCGGTGCTCCCGCACCTGCAACTGGACGAGCTGCTCGCTGAGCTGCAGTCGAGGCTGCAGGTCGTCCTCGCGACCCGTGACCGGATGCACGGCCTGCTCGAGGCGGTCGTCGCCGTCGGCTCGGGCCTGGACCTCGAGACCACGCTCAAGCGCATCGTGGAGGCGGCGGTCGGGCTCGTGGACGCCAGGTACGGCGCACTCGCGGTGATCGGCGAAGGCCAGCGGCTGGCCGAGTTCATCCCTGTGGGCCTGGACAACGCGGCCATCGGCAAGATCGACCACTGGCCGGAAGGCCTGGGCCTGCTCGGTCTCCTCATCCGCGACCCGAAGCCGCTGCGCCTGGCCGACATCGCGGCGCATCCCGCTTCGTCCGGGTTTCCCGAGGGTCATCCCCCCATGCAGAGTTTTCTCGGCGTTCCGGTCCGCGTCCGCAACGAGGTATTCGGCAACCTGTATCTCACCGAGAAGCAGGGGGGCGGCGAGTTCACCGAGGACGACGAGGCGGTCCTGGTCGCGCTGGGCTCGGCGGCGGGCGTCGCCATCGAGAACGCCCGGCTGTACGAGGCGGCGCGGCGGCAGCAGCGGTGGATGCAGGCCAACGCCGAGGTCGCGACCAGCCTCCTGTCCGGGGCCGACCCCAACACGGTCCTCGCCGGGCTGACCAGGCAGGTCCGCGAGCTGTCGCACGCGGACCTGGTCGTGCTGGCGCTGCCGGAGCTGGACACCAGGCGGCTGACGATCAGGTTCGCGGAGGGGGAAGGCGCCGATGACACGCGCGGCCTGGTCCTGCCAGCCGAACAGTCGCTGTCCGGGCACGTGCTGAACAGCGGGGAGGCGCTCGCGGTCGATGATTTCGCCACGGACGAGCGGACGGCCGGGGTGGTGCGGGAACCGATGGGCCACATCGGCCCGGCGGTGCTATTCCCGCTCGGGGCGGCGGGCGACGTACGCGGCGTGCTCACCGTCGGCCGGCGGCGGGGCGGGATGCCGTTCCCCGAGGCCACCGCGGCGGTCGTCGCCTCCTTCGCCGTGCAGGCGGGCATTGCGCTGGAACTGGCCGACCGGCGCAGCGACGCGGAGCGCCTGTCGCTGTTCGAAGACCGCGACCGGATCGCCCGGGACCTGCACGACCTGGTGATCCAGCGGCTGTACGCGACCGGGATGTCGCTGGAGGGCACGGTGCCCATGATCACCAGGCCCGAGACGGCCGCCCGGGTCAAGCGGGCCGTGGACGCGATGGACGAGACCATCAAGGACATCCGCCTGACGATCTTCGCCCTGCAGTCCCGCGGGCAGGACTCCCAGCCCAACCTGCGCGAGGCGATCGTGGCGGTCGTAGAGGAGATGACGCCGCTGGCCGGCTTCGCACCGTCCCTGCGGCTGGGCGCGAAGCTCAACGACCAGGTGCGGACGGAGATCGCCGAGGACATGGTCACCGCGCTGCGCGAGGCGCTGTCGAATGCCGCCCGGCACGCGCAAGCGGGCCGGATCGACGTGAGCGTGGACGTCGACGCCGAGGGTTTCCTGATCGTGCGGGTCACCGACAACGGGGTCGGTATCCCCCCGCATGGCCGGCGCAGCGGGCTGCGTAACCTCCGGCTGCGCGCCGAGAAGCTCGGCGGGGAGCTGCGGCTGGGCCGGCCGACGCGGACGGGGCGGGCACCGAACTGGTGTGGCGGGTGCCGTCCGGGTCATCCCCCGTCCCTACCTAGCGTCCAGCATTTCCTGGCCGGTCACGATGCCGGGCATGATGCGGAAGAAGTACCCGTCGCCGGCCGAGGCCCAGGACTGCAGCCCGCTGGCCCGGAGCTTGCTGATCTCGCGGGGATCGACCACCTCGTGGGCGCTGCCCACGATCGTGACACTCCAGCCGCAATGGTGCTCATAGTCCATGTAATCGGCCTCGAACGCCACCACGGTATGGTGCAGAGCCGTAGCGAGCGCGCTGCCGGGATCAATCCGGATCACGATGTGCCGCCCGTCGAGGGCGAATTTCACCGGCTCGACGGCGGGAAGCGCATTCTTCGTATAAGCGATGCGTCCGACCGGGACCGACCTCAGCCGCCGCAGGCATTCGCCAGCCGGGAGCAGCCGTAGCGTGGGTGCATCTGCGTTCATGGATAAGGCATATTCGCCCCGTGACGCCCGCGCACAGGGACGAAGGTCCGGCCTGGCTAAGCAGGAAGGTCCTTTCCCTGGCGGCCGCCTTCGCCTCCGGCGGCCCCGCCGCCCGCGCCGCGCTGCTCGCCGAAGACGCGCGCGGCGTACGCGGCGGCCTGGGTGCGCCGTTCCATGCCGAGCTTCTGGAACAGGGCCGACACGTAGTTCTTGACCGTCTTCTCGGCCAGGAACAGCCGCTCGCCGATCTGCCGGTTGGTCAGGCCCTCGCCGATCAGCTCCAGGATGCGGCGCTCCTGCCCGGTCAGCCCCTCCAGCGGGTCCCGCTTCTGCGACGCGTCCCGCAGCCGGGCCATCAGCTGGCTGGCCGCCTTCGGGTCCAGCATCGACTGGCCGGACGCCACCGTCCGCACCGCGCCCACCAGGTCGGTACCGCGGATCTGCTTGAGCACGTAGCCCGCCGCTCCGGCCATCACCGCGTCGAACAGTGCCTCGTCGTCGCCGAAGGAGGTCAGCATCAGGCAGGCGACCTCGGGCATCCGGGACCGGATCTCGCGGCAGACGGCTCACCCCGTCGCCGTCGGGCAGCCGTACGTCCAGCACGGCCACGTCGGGTTTCAGCGCCGGGATCCGGGCCAGCGCGGAGGCCGCCGTCCCCGCCTCCCCGATCACCTTGATGTCCGGCTGGCCCTCGAGGAGATCACGGACCCCGAGCCGGACGATCTCGTGATCGTCCAGCAGGAAGACCCGGATCGGCCCGTCCGCGGAATTGTTGTCGCTCACAAACCAAACTTAGCTTCCCCGGCGCGCAGCCGGAACCACATCGGCGCGGGCGCTCGCGGCGCGTCCGCGTGCTCGCCCGCGGTGGCTGGCCCGGCCTGTTCCCGGGGGCCAGCCCGGGCCTGGTCCCCCCGAGGCCCGGGCCGGGTCTGGTTCCCGCCGGTCCGGGCTCGTTTCCCGGGCCCGGGCCGGCGGGCGCTGGTGCGCTCCGCGTCAGCGGAGCTTCCGCAGGAAGAGGTCCCGCGGCTTGGCCGGAGTGAGCCGGATCCGGGTGTCGACGGCGAACACCCCGTCCTGGCGGGCGATGACCGGGTTGAGGTCCAGTTCCGCGATCTCGGGAAGGTCGTCGGCCAGCCGGGAGATCCGCAGCAGCGTTTCCTGCAGCGCCGTGAGATCGGCGGCCGGGCTGCCCCGGTGCCCGAGCAGCAGCGGTGCCGACCGGATGGAGTGGATGAGCTCGTTCGCGTCGGTGTCGGTGAGCGGCGCGAGCCGGGCCGTGTGGTCGGCCAGCACGTCCGTGGCGACGCCGCCGAGGCCGAAGATGATCAGCGGCCCGAAGATGGGCTCCTGCGCGACGCCGATGATGACCTCGGTGCCGCCGCTGATCATGGGCTGGAGCAGCACCTGGCGCAGCCGGGGCCCGAACTTGCTGGTCAGCAGGCGCCAGGCGCGCCGGATCTCCAGTTCGGTGCGCAGGTCGAGCTGGACCGCTCCCGCGTCGGTCTTGTGCAGCAGGCCAGGGACGTCGGCCTTGAGCACGACCGGGCCGCCGAGGCCGGCCGCGACCCGGACCGCCTCATCGGCGCTGGAGACCGGGGTCAGCTCGGTCAGCCGGATTCCGTAGCACGCCAGCAGCGCGGCCGCCTTGTCCGGCGGCAGCCACCCTCCGTTGGGGGAGCGGTGCAGGTAGGTCTGGATGAGCGCCCGGGCCTCGTCCGTCGCCACGTCGCTGAAGTCGTGAATGCGCCCCGGCGGCCGCGCCCGCCACGCGCCGTACCCGGCCGCGAGGGCCATGGCCTGAGCCGCCATCTCGGGATCGGCGTAGGACGGGACGGACGCGGTTGGGTGCGCGGCCGTTGCCCGCCCTCGCCCGCGTCGCCCGCGTCCTCGCCCGCGTTCTCGCCCGCGCGGGCGCCGGCCTGCCCGGCCTGCCTGGCGTCCCGGGGGCCCGGGGCAGCAGCCTGACCGCCTCGGCCTGATCGAGCACGACGGCCGCGAGCGGGACGCTGACGTCCGCGGAACTGATCGCCGAGACCAGATCGCCGGTGGCCGCGGTCGACAGGACCAGGGCGATGACCGCGTCCACGCCCCGGTCCGCGGCCACGATCTCCAGGCAGCGGCGGAAGGAATCCTCGGACACGGTGGCGGTGGTGTCCACCGGGCCGGTGACCGCGCCGCCGGCCGGCACCAGCGCGTGCAGCCGCCGCCGGGTTTCACCGCTCAGCCGGTGCACGACCAGGCCGTGCTCCGTGCACGAGTCGGCGGTCAGCACCCCGGCCCCGCCGACGTTGGACACGATCGCGACGTGCGAACCCGCCGGGACGGGCTGCGTGGCCAGCAGCGCCGCGACGTCGAGCAGTTCACCGAGGCTTTCGGTCGCGATGATGCCGGCCTGCTGGAAGAGGGCCTCCCTGGTCACCAGCGGCGAGGCGACCGCCGCCGTGTGCGACGCGGCGGCCTGCTGGCCGGCCGCTGACCGGCCCGCGAGTACGGTGAGCACCGGGATGGTCCGGCCGACGTGCCGCGCGGTGCGGGCGAACTTACGCGGGTTACCGAACGATTCGATGTAGAGCACCGCGAGCTTGGTCTTGCCGTCCTGCTGCCACCACATCAGCATGTCGTTGCTGGAGATGTCGTACTTATTGCCGATCGAGGCGAAGGACGAGACCCCGAGGCCCAGCCGGGACAGCCGGTCAGCCAGCGCGAAGCCCAGCCCGCCGGACTGCATGACCAGGCCTGCCGTCCCGGGTGTCGGGATGACGGGCGGCGAAGGTCGCGTCCAGCCCGATGCTGGGCACGGCGATGCCGAAGCAGTTCGGGCCGACCAGCCGCATGCCGTAGCGGCGGCAGATGGCCAGCAGATCGGCGCCCTGCGGTGTGTCGAGTCCCGCGGTGATGACGACCAGCGCCTTGACGCCGCGCCGCCCGCATTCGTCGGCGACCGCCGACACGGCCACCGCGGGCACGGCGATGACCGCGAGGTCGACCGGCTCGGGGAGCGCGCTGACCGACGCCACGCACGTGACCGCTTCCATGTGGGCCGCGTGCGGATTGACCGCGTAGATCCGGCCCTGGTAACCAGCGGTGACGATGTTGTGCAGGATGGCGCGGCCGACCGTGCCCATCCGGCGGCTGGCGCCGACCACGGCCACCGAGCCGGGCTGGAACACGTGCCGCAGGCTCGCCACGTCGGCGCTGCGCTCCCGGTCCGCCGCCGCGTCCAGGAATGGGTCCCAGCGCGGATCGGCGTCATCGCCCGGCAGGTCGCAGGTGAACTCGATGACGCCTCCTTCCAGCTGGCGCCGGGCGCTCAGCCCGGCGTCCCGTGAAGACCCGCTGCATCTCGGCGTTCTGCGTCAGCGCCGGCGGCGGTGAAGGTGGTGATGCCCCGCAGGCCCGCGTCCGACACGAGGTGCTCGAGCAGCAGGGTTCCGATGCCCCGGTTGTGCATGTTGTCGGGTACCGCGATGGCGATCTCCGCCTCGGGCCCGTGGTCCTTGACCTCATAGCTGGCGACGCCGACGACCTGGCCGCTGCACAGCGCCAGCAGCGCGGCGTGGTCGGACCCGGACGGCCGGCAGACGCGTGCGGCCTCCTGCTCCGCGGAGAGCTGGCTGACGTTGAAGAATCGCAGGTAGGAGTTATTGGAGGACATCCCCTCATGCGTCGCCTGGACCACAGGCAGATCATCCGTCCGGGCGGGCCGGATCTCGACCGTTGTCCCATCGGTCAGCAGTGCGTACACGCTGGCCCTCGCGGTGACGGGCGTGATGCTCATCCCTGCCTCCAAACAACGGTCCGGCGCGGTCGGTCAGAACAGCGGTCCGGATAGGGGGACGTACTTGGCTGGTGCGGGATAGTTGAGCCGGTCGCGCACGGCCACCACGCCCTCGAGGTGCCGGACCGCGGCGACGAGGTCGTGTCCCAGCTGAGCGGTCTCCGGGCGGCCGGCCAGGGTGACGATGCCGTCCTTCACGGTGACCGTGAAGGACGCGGGGTCGGCCGCTACCACTTTCCTGGTCATGACGTCCATCACCTTGGCGCTCATGGCGCTCGCCTTCTTCCGTGGGCCGTTCCTTGTCCCAGTTCAGGGGAATCCGGACCGGAGGAGTAGCGGTAAATGGCCGCACTGCGCCGGGGCCTCCGCCCTCGGCCCCCGGGGTCGAAGGTCCCGCCCCGGGTGACGCTGGCCCCTGCCGTCGCGGCGCCGGCTGGCGGAGCCTGAAACGGTGAGCACGACCTCCGATGGCTCCTGCGTTCCGCGCTACCGCCTGGTGCTGCTGCGCCACGGTGAGAGTGCGTGGAACGCGCTGGACCTGTTCACCGGCTGGGTGAACGTCCGCCTCTCGGCGTACGGCGAGGAGCAGGCGGCCCGCGCCGGGGACCTGCTCGCCGCGGACGGCCTGCGGCCGGACGTCGTGCATACCTCGGTGCAGCGGCGCGCGATCCGCACGGCCGAGCTGGCGCTGGCCCGCTGCGACCGGGACTGGATCCCGGTGCGCCGGTCCTGGCGGCTCAACTCGAACCACTACGGCGCGCTGCAGGGCCGCCGCAAGGCGGAGGTGCGCGCCGCCTTTGGCGAGGAGCAGTACATGGCCTGGCGCCGCGGCTACGATGTCCGGCCGCCGCTGCTCAAGCCCGGCGCTGAGCATTCGCAGTTCGCCGACCCCCGCTACGCGGCGCTGCCGCCGGAGGCCCGTCCGCGCGGAGAGTCGCTGCGGGACGTGACCGCCCGCCTGCTGCCGTACTGGTACGACGCGATCGTGCCCGACCTTCGGGCCGGCTCGCTGGTCCTCGTGGTGTCGCACGGCAACACGCTGCGCGCGCTGATCAAGCACCTGGATAGGGTCAGCGACGAGGCCAGCGCCGGGCTGAACGTGCCCAACGCCGTCCCGCTCCGGTACGAACTGGACGCCGACCTGAACCACTGGCAAACGACCGGACACGGGAGGAAGGCGTCACTGTGACGCGCCTCCCGTTCGGGTACGGCCGATTCCCGCGGAGGGATCAGACGTACGCCTGGTGGTCCGGGTCGCCCTCGCCGAAGATGTGCGCGGCGTACGCGGCGGCCTGCGTGCGGCGTTCCATGCCGAGCTTCTGGAACAGGGCCGACACGTAGTTCTTGACCGTCTTCTCGGCCAGGAACATCCGCTCCCCGATCTGCCGGTTGGTCAAGCCCTCGCCGATCAGCTCGAGAATGCGGCGCTCCTGGCCGGTCAGCCCGGCCAGCGGGTCCCGCTTCTGCGAGGTGTCCCGCAGCCGCGCCATCAGCTTGCTGGCCGCCCGGGGATCGAGCATCGACTGACCGGACGCCACCGTCCGTACCGCTCCCACGAGGTCCGTTCCGTGAATCTGCTTGAGCACGTAACCGGCGGCCCCGGCCATCACCGCGTCGAACAGCGCCTGGTCATCCTCGAAAGAGGTCAGCATCAGGCAGGCGACTTCGGGCATCCGGGAGCGGATCTCGCGGCAGACGCCGATCCCGTCCCCGTCGGGCAGCCGCACGTCCAGGATGGCCACGTCCGGCCGGAGCGCCGGGATCCGGGCCATGGCCGACGCGGCCGTGCCGGCCTCGCCGACTACCCGGATATCCGGCTGAGATTCCAGCAGGTCCCGCACTCCGATGCGAACGAGCTCGTGATCGTCCAGGAGGAACACGCGGATCGCCGGGTCTCCCGACCTGTTCTCGGTCATAAGCCAGTCACGCCTTCTCTGAGCAAATCCGCCCGGACATACCTGACGGCCTAGTGTCTTCTGTCACGATATGCGCATTAGCCCCCAATGAGCAGGGACGAAGGTCCTCAGTGCTGGGGAAAAAGGGTCCCGGCCGAAAGGGAAGGGGGTCTATCGGCCCGGTGAATTGCGTCTCTGAACGGGCCGCCGGAGGGGCTCTGGCGTCAGCGCCGCCAGATAGATCGGCACAGGAGATCGGGCACAGCAGATCGGCGCCTATAAGTGAAAAAGCGCCCATAGCAGACAATATGTCCGGGATAATCGTCGGAATCGACGGCTCCAGTCATTCACAGGCAGCCCTGGAATGGGCTACGCGAGAGGCCGTGACCCGTCGCGTGCCGCTCACCGTCAGCACCGCCGGGCAGGTCGCCGCGAGCGGATGGCACGGCCTGTCCCGGGTGACCGCCACTGAAGCAGCGATCCGCCCCGCGGCGCTCCGCACCGGGGCGCTGCCCGGCTGAACCAGGTTCAGTGACCGGAAGCGAACAGAAGGCAGCCCGCGCGCAGGAAATCGGGTGGGCCCACGTCCCAGGCAAGAACGTGTGTGCGCATAGCGGAACTGCGCACGCGAGGGCGGAACCGCCCGCATCAGGAGGGACTTTGGTCCCTGGTTGCCCTCGTGTGGAGTGCATCGAATGAGGAATGCGCCGGCCCGAGGAGGTGGTACATCATGATTGCGCCAGATGTGGTCCACGATCATCAGGCGCGCTGCGCCCGGCACCTGGCCCGATTGTGGATGCTGGCGGGCGGCCCTGCGGGGGCGCCGCTGCGCCCGTGTGCCATTCAGCAGATCATCGAGGCCACCGACGCCATCCTGTCCGAGGTAAGGACGGCCGGCGACCTGATCCCGGCCGCTGACCGCGGTGTGCAAGGCAGCGTGCCGCCGTCCCGCGGTGCGCCCCGCAGTGCGCCGGGAAGAGTGCCGCCGCCCCGCAGTGCACCGGGCAGCATGCCGTTGCTGGCCACGCGGCTGACCCGGCTGGAGAACGCCGCGCTCCAGATGATCGACTCGGTACGCTCTGGGGACGCCGCCGCACTGCGTCGGCAGATCGCCCGCTTTGACGTCCTGACCTCGGCGCTGTGGACCATACAGCTGTCGGAGTGCGCGACGGTCGGCACGCGGCGATGGGTCCCTAGATAGCGGCGATCGGCCCCTAGATAAGGGACAGGCAGCAGCCCTCAGCCGACGGGGGCTCCGGCCAGGGCGGCGATCACCCCCAGCGCCGCGGCGCCGAGGAGCGTGCTCACCACCCCGCGCCGCAGCGCGATCAGCCAGACCGCGGCCAGGCCGAGGACGGCCAGCTGCCACAGGTGTGACAGAGCGAGGCCCAGCGGGATCGTGGCGCCGGCGATGGCGCCGATCGCGGCGGGCCCGGCACCGGAGAGGAAGGCCTGGACCCTGGCGCTGCGGCGGAGCTGATCGAACCGGGGACCGCCGGCCAGCACGAAGACGAACGACGGGGTGAAGGCGACCAGTGACGCCAGCAGGGCACCGCCGACGCCGGCCGCCGCGTAGCCGACCACCGACACGGTTTGCACGACGGGCCCGGGGGTGATCTGGCCGAGGGCGACGGCGCTGAGGAACTGGGCGCTGGTCATCCAGTGGTAGGTGTGCACGGCATCGTGCTGCATGAGGGGGATGATGACAAAGCCCCCGCCGTAGGACAGCGCGCCGACCTTGAGGGCCACCCACGCGACCGACAGCAGGCCCCCGGCGGGCACCGCGGTGGTGGCAAGCAGTGGCAGCAGCGCCTGCACCCGGCCGGGGGAGGGGCCCGGCGAGGAGCTGACTGGCTCATCCGGGCCGGGCCCGGGGGCACGCCAGGGGTAGCGGGTGACCAGTAGCTCGGTCAGGCCGCACGCCGTGAGGACCAGCACCAGGAACGCGCCGATGAGCGCGGCCGCGACCGCTCCGGCGATCAGGTACCCGATCCACCGGACCTGCGCCCCCCGCCCGCGCCCGGCCGTTCCCTGCCCACGCCCGTCCGGGCCGTCCGGCCCCCGGCCCCGGGCGGCGCGGCGCCAGCTGGATGGCGCCAGACCGATCGCCGCGCCGAGCGCTACGGCCGGCACCGCCGCGCCCGCCCCGGCCGCGGCACCGCTCACCCACCGGGGCGGGTGGGCCGCCAGGAACAGCGCGGACAGGGCCAGGATGACGATCAGCCCGGGCACGATGAAGCAGAACCCGCCGACCAGGGCCCCTCGCGGCCCGCGCAGCCGCCACGCGCAGTAGATCGCGAGCTGAGTCGACGCCGGCCCGGGCAGCAGGTTGGTGGTCGCCACGCCGTCCTCGAACTCCTGCGCCGCCAGCCACTTCCGGTTGTCGACGCACAAGGCCCGCAGCAGCGCGATGTGGGCCGGCGGCCCGCCGAAGCCGATGCAGCCGATGCGGCCCCACTCGCGCGCGATGGTCGCCAGCGACTCACGGGGCGTCCTGTCCACCCCCCCAGTATCAGTGGCAGGCCAGCCGGGCGTCCCAGCCGCCCACCGGGTGGATCGTCAGCAACGCGATCAGCCGCGGCCGGTACCGGGGGTCTCCAGGGCCTTGTCGGTGTCCAGGGCCTTGTCGATGTACACGCGGTAACCGACGTCGGGGCGGAAGCCGTGCACCTCGGGCGTGTCCAGGCTGGCCATGAAGGACAGGATCTGCGCGCTGAATACCTGGCCCGGCACGAGCACGGGGAAGCCGGGCGGGTAGGGCGTGACGAAGGTGGCGGACACCACCTGCTCGCCCGCCTCGACGCGCCGCTGCACCTCATCGGGCATCAGGTACTCGCAGTTGCTGTCGTCGTAGGCCAGGTAGAAGGCGCGCCGCACGTCGCCTTCCGGGGTGAGCGGCTCGTGGCCGTCGGTGAAGGAGGGGTGGAAGCCGCTGAAGTCGGGCAGCGGCGCCGACGGCGCGGTGAGCCGGCGGACGGCGTCCCCGTGGGCGGCGTGTTCGGCCGGGCTCATGTCGGCGTGCTGCGCCTCCAGTTCGCGGGCGATGGTCACCAGCACCTCGATCAGGTAGGCGACCGAGCTGCGGGTCGTGCCGATCGTCGTCATGAACAGCACGGTGTTACGCGACGTCTTGTTGATCTGCACGCCGTAGCGGTCCATCAGCTGGCTGCGCTTGAACGTGTCGCCTTCGATGCCGGTGGCGCCGATGAAGATGGTGACCCGGGACGGGTCCAGCACGAATTCGTCGGTGGCCCAGGCCTTCATCATGGCCGGCAGTCCCGAGCGCAGCGGCTGGTCGACGCCGGTGGGCCGGTACCCGGCCGGGATCAGGTCCGCGGTCGTGAGGCAGTGCATGTACTTGCCGAGCAGCGGGTGGTTGTCCACCGCGTCGCGGAGCCGCATCGCGTTCTCGATCTGCTTCTGCACCAGCTCGAAGCCTTCCAGGGCCGCCTGGCGGCGCCCCAGGTCCAGCGAGGCGAGGATCTGGTAGTTCGGCGACGTGGAGGTGTGCGTCATGTACGCCTCGTGGAACGTCTCCTCCGGCCCGCTGGCTGAAGTCCTGGTCGAAGACGTGGATCATCGATCCCTGCCGCAGCGACGTCAGCGTCTTGTGCGTGGACTGGGTCGCGTAGACGCGGACGCGGGCGCAGTCGGGATCGGGCAGCAGCTGGCGGTCCAGCAGCGCCTCGTCGTCGCCGGGCGTGATCGCGCTGAGTTCCTCGGCGAACTTCTCGTACCGCGCCCGGTACCCGGGCTCGCGCAGCCGCTCCCGCAGCGTGCGGGCGGCCCGCATCGCCGTGCGCGGACGGTACACCGGGTGCAGGCGGGCGAAGGCGAACCAGGCCTCGTCCCACAGGAACACCAGGTCCGGCTTGATGGCCAGGCACTCCTGCATCACCCGTTCGACGTCGTAGACGATCCCGTCGAAGGTGCAGTTGGTCAGCAGCAGCATCTTGACCCGGTCCAGCTTGCCCGCCCGCCGCAATGCCAGCAGTCTGGCCTTGATCTCCCGCAGCGGCACGCCGCCGTACATCGAGTACGGGTTGAGCCGGTACGCGTCCAGGTAGGTCACCATGGCGCCGGCCAGCATCAGCCCGTAATGGTGCGACTGGTGGCAGTTGCGGTCCACCAGGACGATGTCACCCGGCTGGACCAGCGCCTGCACGACGATCTTGTTGGCCGTCGAGGTGCCGTTGGTCACGAAGAAGGTCTGCCGCGAGCCGAAGGTCTGCGCCGCCAGCTGCTGGGCCTCGCGCAGCGGGCCGGTGGGCTCGAGCAGCGAGTCCAGCCCGCCGCAGGTCGCCGACGTTTCGGCCAGGAAGATCTCCAGGCCGTAAAAGTCGATCATGTCCCGGATCCAGTGCGAGTTGAGGATCGACTTGCCGTGCGAGATGGGCAGCGCGTGGAACACCCCGGTGGGCCGGTGGCTGTAACTGCGCAGCGCGCTGAAGAACGGCGCACGGTACCGTTCGGCCACCCCGCCCAGGAGGCTGAGGTGCAGCTCCAGTGACCCCTCCCGGGAGTGGAACACGCGCCGGAAATGATGGCTCATCCGGCCGGCCAGGTCCTCGACGGAGTTTTCGGTCATCAGGTACAGGTCGAGCTCCGGCCTGGTCCTGGCCAGCGACCGGGCCAGGATCTGAGCCCGCTCGTCCGGAGAGTTTTCCATCAGGTCATCGGCCCCGGCGTCGCCCAGGAACGGCGCCAGCGCCGCCGCGTCGTAGCGGGACCGGTGCGCGAACCGGCGGCGTACCACGCACGCCTGCAGCCGGAAGTTGAGCCGCGCGCCCATGATCGCGTCCTCGAAGCTGGGCACCACGACGATCTCGTAGACGAACGGGTCGTCCGGGCGGCGCCAGCGCCGCAGCTCCTCCCGCAATGACCGCTCCTGCGCCTCGCTCAGGTCCTCCACCACCAGAACCTCGAAGTAGGGCCGGGCGGGCGGGGCCTGCTCGGAGGCCGGTGCGGCGTACCGGTACGCGCCGTCCTCCCCGGGCGTGCCCGGGGACTGGCCATCGCGGTAGGTCTCGGTGACCAGGGCCCGGTTGAAGCCGCTGACCATCGCCGCGAACCGGTCGTACTTCCCGGCCGCGAACAGCCGCCGCATCTCCTGGAAGTTCTGCCCGCCGGGAAACGCCCAGAACCGCTCGATCGGCGCGAGGGCATCCAGCAGGCCGCTGACGGCCCCGGCCGGCGGGTCGGTCGGGCGGCACTGGGTCCCGGCCAGGACCAGCTGGGTACTCGCCTCCTCCAGGCTGGACCAGCTGTCGTTCCTGAACTGCCACAGGCTGTTGTAGGCCAATGGCTTCCGGCCGACGGGCACGGTGACCACCTCCGTGATCTAGGCTCCGGCTGCTCCAGCATCGGGTCGGCTGCCCTTCCCCCCACCATCCTCCCCGGAGATTCCGGCGACAAGCTCATGGCCGGCCCGCTTTACCCTCCCTTGTGCCTGCTCAAACCGCGTGTTAGCAACGTGTTTACGTGCCCGCTCAATGCTGACAATGAGGACAACGTGACCTTGCTCCAGAAAGTACCCGTTCCGTCGCGCCCGCCCGCCGCGCTGCAGACGGTCATCGGTGCGGCACGGTATACGGACCTCGTGGACGGCGCGGCCCGGTTCCGTGATCAGCTGGACGGGCGGACGATCTGGAACGTCAACTCGACAGCGGTCGGGGGCGGGGTGGCCGAGATGCTGGCCGCCCTGCTCGTCTACCTCAAGGACCTCGGTATCGCGTCCCAGTGGCTGGTGATCGGCGGCGACCCGGACTTCTTCGCCATCACCAAACGGCTGCATAACGAGCTGCACGGGGTGCGCGGCCCGGGAGAACTCGGCGACGCCGAAGCCCGCCACTACGCGGAGATCCAGGCCGCGAACGCGGCGGAGCTGCTGAACCTGGCGCGCCCGGGCGACATCGCGCTGCTGCACGACCCGCAGACCGCCGGCCTGGCGGAGCCGCTGGCCCGGGCCGGCGTGCACGTGGTGTGGCGCTGCCACGTGGGAGTCGACTGGGAGAACGACGCGACCCGGGCGGGGTGGGCCTTCCTGCGGCCCCACCTCGGCGCGGCGCGCGGACTGGTGTTCAGCCGCCAGGCCTACGTCCCGTCGTGGGTGCCCGCGGACCGGGCCTGGATCATCCCGCCCTCGATCGACCCGTTCTCGGCCAAGAACCAGGAGCTCAAACCGGATGCCGTCCGCAGCATCCTGGCCACCATCGGCGTGCTCGACTCCACCGCCGCCCCGCCGGACTCGTCGATCGCCGTCCGCCGCCCACTTCGTCCGCGCCGACGGGACCACCGGCGAGGTCATCTCCCCCGCCCAGGTGATCGGCGACGGCCGGCCCGGCCCGGACGATGCGCTGGTCGTCCAGATATCCCGGTGGGACCACCTCAAGGACATGGCCGGCGTGATGCGCGGGTTCGCCGAGCACGTGGCCCCGGGCGGCCCCGGCTTCCTCGCCCTGGTCGGCCCCTCGGTCGCCAACGTCGCCGACGACCCCGAAGGCGCCGTCGTCTACGCGGAGTGCGTGCAGCAGTGGCGGGCCCTGCCCGCCGCCACCCGGGCCCGGGTGCTGCTGGTCACCTTGCCGCTCGACGACGTTGACGAGAACGCGGCCATGGTCAACGCCATCCAGCGGCACGCCACCGTCATCGTGCAGAAGAGCCTGGCCGAGGGGTTCGGCCTGACCGTCGCCGAGGGCATGTGGAAAGGCCGCCCCGTGGTCGGCTCGGCCGTCGGCGGAATCCGGGACCAGATCGCCCCGGGCACGGGCGTCCTGCTGCCGGATGCCCGCGACCTGGGCACGTTCGGCATGGAAATCCGCGCGCTGCTCGACCAGCCGGAGGTGGCGGACCGGATGGGCGCGGCCGCGCACGCCTTCATCCGCGAGAACTACCTCGGCGATATCCACCTGCTCCGCTACGCCCAGCTGTTCGGCTCGCTGCTCGGCGCGGCTCCGGCATGACCGGCCTGGAGGCCACGGTGTCCGGCGGGACCTAGGGCAGACGCGGAACGGGACCTTTGGCGCTGTGCGCTCGTGCGCACCCGAATCATGCTGACCGCCAATTACCCGATCACTTCTGTAAGGGGGGTCACATGGCTTGCCATCGACCTGCACCCGTCCGATGCCGCACCCGTACCCGTCGTCGCGCCCGCTGCAGCCGGCGGCGTGGGGTAACTCCGCGCCGCTCGCCCTGGCCGCGTTCGCGGTCACCACGTTCATGCTCAGCATGGTCAACAGCGGAATCGTCAACATCGCCGTCCTGCCCGTCGTCTTCGGGGTCGCCCTGATGTTCGGCGGGCTGACCCAGC
This sequence comes from uncultured Actinomycetes bacterium, assembly GCA_963809975.1. GTDB lineage: Bacteria > Actinomycetota > Actinomycetes > Streptosporangiales > Streptosporangiaceae > Bog-532. Next base: position 7,064 of record CAWELT010000026.1, on the reverse strand, counting down.
TGATCGCCGCGTTCTTCCAGTTCCGCATCGGGAACACGTTCGGCGGCGTGCTGTTCGGCGCGTTCGGCGCGTTCTGGCTGTCCCTGTTCGCCATCGCCGAGTTCTTCCTGAAGGACATCCCGGCCGCTCAGGCCGGCCACGCGCTCGGGCTGTTCCTGTACGCGTTCGGCATCTTCACCGTGTTGATCTTCGCCGCGTCGTTCCGGACCAACCTTCTGGTCGTCCTCGCGCTGGCCGACCTGGTCGCCACGTTCTTCGTGCTGGGTGCGGGCAACTGGGGCGGCAATCTGACGGTCGTGCACGCCGGCGGGTACCTGGGCCTGGTCGCGGCCGCGCTGGCCGCCTACCTGTCCTGCGCCGAGGTGTGCGAAGCGACCTACAAGCGCTCCGTGCTGCCCGTCTGGCCCCTGGCCAGCCACTGACCTGCGCCGTACCGTAGCCATTGCGACGATAAGGAGCACGTCATGGGCCGTTACGCAGAAGAGTTCCACCGCAGCATCGCCGATCCGGAGTCGTTCTGGGGCGATGCGGCCCGGGCCATCGACTGGTACCGGGAACCGTCGGTGATCCTGGACTCCTCGAATCCGCCGTTCTACCGCTGGTTCAGTGACGGGGAACTGAACACCTGTTACAACGCCCTGGACCGGCACGTGCGCGACGGCCGTGGCGACCAGACGGCGCTGATCTACGACAGCCCGGTGACCGGCACCTCCCGCCGGTACACCTACCGGGAACTGCTGGACCAGGTGGCCCGGTTCGCGGGCGTGCTGCAGGGCCTCGGGGTGACCAAGGGCGACCGCGTGGTCATCTACCTGCCGATGATCCCCGAGGCCGCCATCAGCATGCTGGCGTGCGCGCGGATCGGCGCGGCCCACTCGGTCGTGTTCGGCGGGTTCGCGGCGCCGGAGCTCGCGGCGCGCATCGACGACGCGGCGCCCAAGGTGGTGGTCTCGGCCTCGTGCGGCATCGAGGGCACCCGGGTCGTGGAGTACAAGCCGATGCTGGACAACGCGATCGAGCTGGCCACCAGCAAGCCCGACCGGTGCGTGATCCTGCAGCGCCCGCAGGCCGAGGCGCCGATGGTCGAGGGCCGCGACATCGACTGGGCCCAGGCCGTCGAGGGAGCCAAGCCGGCCGACTGCGTCCCGGTCAAGGCCACCGACCCGCTGTACATCCTGTACACCTCGGGCACCACGGCCAAGCCCAAGGGCGTGGTCCGGGACAACGGCGGGCACGCGGTCGCGCTCCGCTGGACCATGGACAACCTGTACGACATCCAGGCCCGGCGAGGTGTTCTGGGCCGCCTCCGACGTCGGATGGGTCGTCGGGCACTCCTACATCGTGTACGCCCCGCTGCTGGCCGGGTGCACGACCATCCTGTACGAGGGCAAGCCGGTCGGCACCCCGGACGCCGGCGCCTTCTGGCGGGTGATCTCCGAGTACGGCGTGAAGGCGCTGTTCACCGCGCCGACCGCGTTCCGTGTGATCAAGAAGGAGGACCCGGACGGCGAGCTGGCCCGCAAGTACGACCTTTCCGGCATGAAGTACCTCTTCCTGGCGGGGGAGCGGCTGGACCCGGAGACCTACCGGTGGGCCAAGGAACTGCTCGGCATTCCCGTCATCGACCACTGGTGGCAGACCGAGACGGGCTGGGCGATCGCGGGCGATCCCATGGGCCTCGAAGCCCTGCCGACCAAGCCCGGATCCCCTACCGTCCCGATGCCGGGCTACGACGTGCGCATCCTCGACGCCGACGGCAACGAGGTCGAGTCCGGGGTCACCGGCGAGATCGTGATGCGGCTGCCGCTGCCGCCCGGATGCCTGCCGTCCCTGTGGCACGACGACGACCGCTTCATCGACTCCTACCTGTTGCGCCACGACGGCGCCTACGTCACCGGCGACGGCGGCTACCGTGACCAGGACGGCTATCTGTACGTGATGGGCCGCATCGATGACGTCATCAACGTCGCCGGTCACCGCCTGTCGACCGGGGAGATGGAGGAGGTGCTGGCGAGCCATCCCGCCGTCGCCGAATGTGCCGTGATCGGGGTCCACGACCCGGTCAAGGGCGAGGTCCCGCGCGGCTTCGTCACGCTCAAGGCGGGCATCGACAAGGATCCGGCGCTCCTGTCGGCCGAGCTGGTCGAGCTCATCCGCGAGCGGATCGGCCCGGTGGCCGCGCTCCGCCGCGTCGATATCGTCGAGGCCCTGCCGAAGACCCGGTCCGGGAAGATCCTGCGCAAGACGATGCGCGGCATCGCCAACGGCCAGGACGAGCCCGTTCCGTCCACCATCGACAACCCAGCCGCCCTCAACGCGATCCGGCCGATGCTGATCAGGGCCGATTAGCGCGGGGGCAACCCCTTCACCTTCACCCGGGCGGCAACCCTAGACGGTCCGCCCGGGTAAGGCATTGCTAGCCGGCGTCGGACGCGGTGAGCCTGGGTACGGCACCGCGCATGCCAGCAACAGCTGACCAGAATGGGCCGGGCCGTAATGAGAGCAGCCGTATAGGAGTTTGGGTAGCCACTAGGTCTTAGAGAGTCCGGTCCGCGAGGTCGGATTCGGCGGGGTACTGATACCGGCCGGGTGCCATCCCGGCCAGGCCCGGTCACGCGGCCGGCCGGACGACCGGTGAAGACTCCGCAGCCTCGGACGAGGTCGCCGCCACCCCGCCGCCGAGGAAGTCGGCGATGACCGGCACGACCTGAGCCGGGCTGTCCACCAGCGCGAGGTGGCCGCCGCCCTTCACCGTGTACAGCCGCGCGTCGCGCATCATCATCGTCATGAGCGCGTGGTTGATGTGCGGGGTGATCGGGTCGTCGTCGCCGCAGATGATCAGCGTCGGCTGGCGGATCGTCCACAGCCACGGCAGGCTGGTCCAGCCGAACAGCGGAGCCATCCGGTACATGAGCGCCTGGATGCCGCGCGGGCGGCGGATCTGCATGGAGCGCATGAGTTCGGGCTCGGTCCGCAGGCGGCCGCCGAACATGGTGCCCGCGACCTGCTCCAGCCGCGGCTGCTCGAAGGTGCCCGGCTGCATGAAGAGCCAGTAGCGCCAGCGGGTTACCGGGCCAGGAGACGCCGCCGAAGGACGTGGAGACCAGCACCAGGCGGCGCACCCGGCGCGGATAGCTGAGGGCCATCTGCTGGGCGACGGCGCCCCCGAACGAGGTGCCGAGCACGTGCGCGGACTCGATGCCGAGCTCGTCCAGGACCCCGGCGCCCACCGACGCCAGCCCCGCCATGGTCGGCGGGAGGGCCGGCATTTCCGAGCGACCGACCCCGGGCGGATCGAACGCGATGACCTGGTACCCGGACAGGTACGGCAGCAGGGGCCGCCACAGCGCGGCCTCGGCCCACAGGCCGGAGTGCAGCAGGAGGGGCTCACCCTCGCCGTAGATCTCGGCGTGGACCCGCAGGCCGCGGATGCGCAACTGGCGGTGCGTGATGCCGCCCGCGGGCGGGCGCGCGATCGCCTCGGCCGCCGTGCGGGCGGTGCCGTCGGCCAACGTTCGCATGCTGGCCTCGGCTGAGGTGGCAGGCATCATGGAGATCCCCTTCGTCATCAGTGCCGTTCTCCCACATGGCACCGATGCGCCAGTTGAAGATCACCCATATAACATGTACCCGCGCGTAACTTGTTTTACACGCGCGAAACGTAACTCTGCACGTGTGTCGGCCGTCACACCAGGGGTCTCTTGGCCGTCACACCAGAGGTCTCTAGGCCGTCACAATGGGGACTTTGGTCCCTCCGCGCCAGCCCTCCCGGCGGCCCCCGGGCGGAATCAGGCGCTCAGAAGGGCTGGCCGCCCACGTCCACCTGGCCGTGGGTCACGAGCCACGTCAGCGCCTCGTGCAGGGCGTCCAGCGCGCTGTACCGTGGCGCGTAACCGAGGGTCTCCCGGGCCCGGGCGATGCTCGCGGTGCCGTCGCCTCTCCGAACGAGGATGTCCCGCTGGCGCTCCGCGTCAAGACCCTTGATCTGCCGAACGGACCTTGGTGAGACGATTATGCAGCATGCTGAGTACATCCGCGCGGCCGGCGTGGCGCTCCTCGTAGTCGTGCAGGGCAACGAGGTCGTCCTCGCTCAGGCGGCGCAGCCGGGCCCTGATCGAACCGAGGGTCAGCTCGTCCCACCCCGGCACCGGTGGATCCCCGGCCGGGGCCCGTTCGGAACCGTCGGGCCCGGCAGCGGCTGCCACCCCGAGCTGGGGTCCGGCTGCGGGTGCTTCCGGCTCCGCCTCGGGCTTGACCGAATTCAGCTGCGGAGCGCGCTTGACCGCCCGAGCTAGGCTTAGGCTCAACCGCGGCCAGCTCCCGGCGCGGTTCGGCCGCTTCCCAGGGCGGCACCGGCACCGGCACCGGCACGACGGAGGGCACGGGTGCGGCCACCGGGGCGGTGACGGTCTCCGCGGCCGGGACTGGCACGCAGGCGGCGGGCAGCTGGCCGCTGGCCGCCGGGTGAGCGGGCGTGCCGCTGGCGCGCTGGCCGCCGGGCCTGAAACGGTCCGGCCGGCGACGCCCAGGACGGACGAGAGGGAGGCGTCGACCACGACCTCCGTCATGCGCATCGCGCACGCCGCCGCCTCAAGCTGCCGTTCAGCCCACCAGAGAGGATTGGCCCACTGCCAGGTCACCCGCCGGAACTTTGCTGTGGTCATGGTTACCGACCTCATCTCGTCGATCAGGGCCGCTCCCGGGCGCCCGGTGGGCCCGGTGTGCCCGGGGCGCCCATGGGGACCTCAGCCGCCTACTTGGCGTTCTTGAGGCTCTCGGTGGCCGCGGTGGTGGTGGCCACCAGCTGCTTGGCGAAGTCACGCTGAGCGTTCAGCAACATGGTGGCGAAGTCGAAGACCTGGTCGATCACCTGCTCCGGGTCGACCGCTGCGGCACCCGGCAGCTGGCCGAGGCCCTGCTGGAAGGCCTGCGTCCAGGCGTCGAACGCGGCGTTCATGGTGTCCTGGGTCTGCTTGAACGTCTCGGTGTACTGCTGCGGCGATGTCATGGTGTCCTCCGTGTCACGTATCGATGCTTACGACGCTACGCGCATCTGCAAACTATGTCAAGCAAGGCGCGTGGCATACCAAGCACAAAGTCCGGTCAGAGGTCCCTTACCAGAACCGGGATGCGGAAACCGAACTTTTCCGGCGCCTACATGTTTCAAGGCCGAATAGCCGGGAAGCGTACATACCAGGGGCTGTTCATACGCTGCCCCGTACCCCCTACCCGGATCAGCGCGGTCGCGACGCGGCACCGCGTCCGAGCGTGTGGCGAAGGTCGCGACCGGCACTGGTCCGTCCGGAAGGAGCCAGCCTGCCGGCGCCGCCGTCTCACCCCGTCCCCCATCGTCGCACCGGTCGATCAACTGATCAACGTCCCGTCCTTCCCCCCGCCCGAGGAGTTCGTCAAGCACGCGAAGGTGACCGACCCCGCCATCTACGACCGCGCCGCCGCCGACGCGCCCGCCTGGTGGGCCGAGCAGGCGCGCACCCGGCTGGACTGGCAGACCCCGTTCAGCCAGGTCCTCGACGACAGCAACGCGCCGTTCTACACCTGGTTCGCCGACGGCACGCTCAACGCCTCGTACAACTGCCTCGACCGGCACGTGAACGCGGGCCACGGGGACCGGGCCGCCTTCCGCTGGCACGGCGAGGAAGGCGAGGAGCGGGCCCTGACCTACGCCGGGCTCCTGGCCGACGTGCAGCGCCTGGCCAACGCGCTGAAGTCACGCGGCGTGCGCAAGGGTGACGTGGTGGGGATCTTCCTGCCGATGATCCCCGAGGTCGTGGTGGCCATGCTGGCCTGCGCCCGGATCGGCGCGCCGCACAACGTGGTGTTCGGCGGCTTCTCGCCGTCCGCGGTGCGGGAGCGGATGGAGGTGTCCCGGGCCAAGGCGCTCATCACCGTCCGACGGCGCGCGGCGGCGCGGCAAGACCGCCCCGATCAAGCAGGCCGTGGACGACGAAATCGGCGACCTGGACACCCTGGAGACGCTGATCGTCGTCCGCTCCGACCGGCGTGTCCTGCTCAATGCGGGATGGCCGGGACTACTGGTACGACGAGTTGCTCGCCGAGGCCGAGCCGGAGTGCCCGGCCGAGCCGATGGAGGCCGAGCACCCGCTGTTCCTGCTCTACTCCTCCGGTTCCACGGCCAAGCCCAAGGGCATCGTCCACAGCACCGGCGGCTATCTCACCGGCGTGACCACCACGACGGCGATGGTCTTCGATCTCGACGCCGAACGGGACGTGTTCTGGTGTACCGCCGACGTCGGGTGGATCACCGGTCACTCCTACATCGTGTAGGCCCGCTGGCCAACGGCGCCACCTCGGTGATGTACGAGGGCGCGCCGGACTACCCGGACAAGGACGCCTGGTGGAACCTGGTCGAGAAGGAACGGGTCTCGATCTTCTACACCGCCCCCACCGCGATCCGCAGTGCCATGAAGTGGGGCGAGGAGTACCCGGCGCGGCACGACCTGTCCTCGCTCCGGCTGCTCGGCACGGTCGGCGAGCCCATCAACCCGAAGGCCTGGCTGTGGTCTACACGGTCGTCGGCGGCGAGCGGTGCCCGGTGGTCGACACCTGGTGGCAGACCGAGACCGGGGCCATCATCATCGCGCCGCTGCCGGCCCTGACCACGACCAAGCCCGGTTCGGCCACCCGCGCCGCTGCCGGGCGTCTCCGCCACCCTGTTCGACGAGACGGGCAATGAGATCACCGAGGGCGTCGGGCTGCTGGTGCTGACCCAGCCGTGGCCGAGCATGCTGCGGACCCTGTTCGACGACCCGGACCGCTACGTCCAGACCTATTTCTCCCGTTCGGCCCCCGGACCTACCTCGTCGGGGACGGCGCCCGCCGGGATGAGGACGGCTACTTCTGGATCACCGGCCGCGTCGACGACGTGATCAACGTCTCCGGCCACCGGCTGTCCACGGCGGAGATCGAGTCGGCCCTGGTGGCGCACACCGCCGTGGCGGAGGCCGCGGTCATCGCGGTCACCGACGAGATGAGCGGCCAGGCCGTCATCGCCTACGTGACCGTCGTCGGCGAGGCGGAGCCCG
>CAWELT010000025.1:0-237559 GCA_963809975.1 uncultured Actinomycetes bacterium | reverse complement strand
CCGGCACCGGACCCGTCCCTGGTCCTCCCGTCCGGGGCGGCCCAGCGCACCGGAGACGACCACCGGCCTGGCCCACGCGAGCACGAGCTAGCAGCTCAAGACCAACTCAGATACAGTCGGTTGCTGCGATGAATGGTTTCGCGCTCAGCTACGAAAGCTTCGATCCTGCCGAGGAGGGGCTTCGGGAGGCGCTGACCTCAACCGGCAACGGCTACCTCTGCAGCCGCGGCAGCGCAGAGTGGGAAGACGCCGACGGTGTGCACTACCCCGGCACTTACGTGCACGGGGTCTACAACCGCGAGACGACGATCCTTGGCGGGCTGCCGGTGCTCAATGAGGATCTCGTCAAGGTTCCCAACTGGCTGGTGCTCAAGCTGCGGATCGAGGGCGCGGAAGCAATCCGGCTGGCGGACGTTGAGCTGCTTGAATACCGCCATGAGCTCGACATTCACCGCGCGGTGGTGACCCGCGAGCTTCGCTTCCGGGACGCCGCCGGGCGCGAGACGGCGCTGCGCAGCCGGCGATTCGTGAGCATGGCCGATCCGCACCTGGCCGGTATCGAGTGGACGCTGACGCCACAGAACTGGTCGGGCCGGGTGGAGGTGATCTCGGCGATCGACGGACGCGTGACCAACCACGGCGTCGCCCGCTATCGGGAGCTCGAGGGCCGGCATCTCAATCCCGTCTCGCCGCGGACGTTTGGCGCGGAGGTCATCGCGCTGAAGGCCCAGACGCGGCAGTCGAACATCTACGTCAGCCAGGCGGCGCGCACACGCGTCTTCCGGGGAAGCGAGCTGCTCGCCGTCGAACGCAGCCTGGACCAGATGGAGGACTACATCCAGCAGGTGCTGGCGTTCGACGTCCGGCAGGGCGCGCCGGCCAGGGTCGAAAAGATGGTGACGTTCTCGACCTCCCGCGACACCGCGACCAGCGACACGCTCGCAAAGGCGGGGACATCGGCGCTTTGGCGGCCTGGCTTCGAGGAGGCGCTCGAGCGCCATGTCTCGGCCTGGGACGAGCTGTGGCGCGTGTGCGATGTGCGCGTGCGCGGGGACGAGCGGGTCCAGATGCTGTTGCGGCTTCACGTCAACCACATCCTCCAGGTGTGCTCCCGGCATACGGCCGACCTGGACGCCGGAGTGCCCGCGCGCGGTCTTAATGGTGAGGCGTACCGTGGGCACGTTTTCTGGGACGAGCTGTATGTGTTTCCGTTCCTGAGCTTCCGTATGCCCGAGGTCACGCGTGAGCTGCTGATGTACCGTTACCGGCGCCTCGATGAGGCGCGGGCGGCGGCCCGTGAGGCCGGCTTCCGCGGGGCGATGTTCCCGTGGCAGAGCGGCAGCGAGGGCAAGGAGGAGACGCAGCGGGTGCACCTCAACCCGCTGTCCGGGAGCTGGGAGCCGGACCTCAGTCGCAACCAGCGCCATGTGAACGCGGCCATCTTCTACAACATCTGGCAGTACTTCCAGGCCACGCGGGATCTGGCTTTCTTGCGGGATTACGGCGCGGAGATGATGGTGGAGATCGCGCGCTTCTGGGCGTCCATCGCCCAGTTCAACCCGGAGCGCGCGCGTTACGAGATCCACGGGGTGATGGGCCCGGACGAGTTCCACGAGAAGTACCCGGGCGAGGAGGAGGGTGGCCTGCGCAATAACGCCTACACGAACGTGATGGTGGCGTGGCTGTGCGAGCTCGCGGGCGAGGTGCTTTCGCTGCTGCCGGCGAGCAGGGCGGATGCGCTCCGCGCCAGGCTCGAGATCTCTGAGCAAGAGCTGAGGCTGTGGCAGGACATGAGCCGGCGCATGTTCGTTCCCTTCCACGGCGACGGCCTCATCAGCCAGTTCGAGGGCTACGAGGCGCTCGAGGAACTCGACTGGGACGGCTACCGCGCGAAGTACGGGAACATCCAGCGGCTCGACCGGATCCTGCGCGCCGAGGGCGACGACCCGAACCGCTACAAGATCGCCAAGCAGGCCGACACGGTGATGCTGTTCTTTCTCTTTTCCCCGAGCGCGCTCCGGCGGCTGTTCGAGCGCTTGGGCTATGAGTATCGCGCGGACACCGCCGCCCGGAACATCGCCTACTACGACCAGCGCACGTCGCACGGCTCCACGCTGAGCTTCATCACCCACGCGGGTGTCCTCGCCAAGCTCGATCCGGAGAGTTCCTGGGAGCGCTTCCTGGTGGCGCTGAACAGCGACGTGGAGGACATCCAGGGGGGGACCACCAGAGAGGGCATTCACATGGGTGTCATGGCCGGGACGCTCGACCTCATGCAGCGCGCCTACCTCGGCACGGAGATCCGCGACAATGTTCTTCATTTCGAGCCGAGGCTTCCCGGTCCGATCGAGGAGCTGTCGTTCGCGGTGCAGTTCCGGCGGACGCCGCTGCTAGTGACGTTCAACAACGATTGGCTCACGCTCGCGCTGCATCCGGAGGGCGCGAGCGGGCCGATAAGGGTCGGGGTCGGTGGCGAAATCCGCGAGCTCTGCCCCGGGGACCGGTGCACGTTCCGGCTTTCCCCGGCTATGCCGGCCGAAGAGCGCCGCGGCAGCGGCTGAGGGGGAGGACGGGTGCCGAAGTTCCGGGGAGCGATTTTCGACGTCGACGGAGTGCTCGTCGACTCGCCGCACGAGAAGGCATGGCGTGAGTCGCTGCGCCAGCTGATGGAGTCGGACTGGAGCGATATCCGCGACCAGACGAGCTGGTCGCCGGAGGCGTTCACGTCCCGCGTCTACGAGGAGCAGATGTCCGGCAAGCCCCGGATGAGCGGCGCGCGCGCGGCACTGGAGTACTTCCACGTCCCCGATGACGACGGCAGGCGTCTGGCCGAGTACGCCGATCTCAAGCAAGCGATGGTGATCCGGCTGATCGAAGCCGGTGACTTCACCGCATACCCCGACGCGCTGCGCTTCATCATCGCCGTCAAAGACGCCGGGATCAGGGTGGCGGCCGCCTCCTCCTCCAAGAACGCCGACCTGTTCCTGCGGCAGATAAGACTCGACAGCTTCGCGCAGGAGCACGCGATCGTGTCCGCGTCAGTGCGGCCCGGGCTGACGCTGCTCGAATTCTTCGACGCCGACGTGTCGGGCCGGGACTTCGCGCACGGAAAGCCGCATCCCGAGATGTTCCTCACCGCGGCGCATGAGCTCGGGACCGCACCCGAGAACTCGATCGTGATGGAGGACGCCGCGGCGGGCGTCCAGGCCGCCAAGGCCGGCGACATGGCGGCGATCGGAATCGCACGCGCCGATGACGCCCAGCTCCTGGCCGCGGCGCACGCCGACATCGTGGTCACCACGCTCGACGAGGTTGACCTCAGCGCGCTGGCCAACGGCCGCCTGGCCACAAAGAAGGCCTAGCTCGTACCGGTTCAAGCTTGCCTGATCATTCCTCCCCGAGGGCTGGCAAATCGGCCGCGGTAGCGGCCGGAGGATCCGCGCGCGAGCCAGGCAAGCTGAACGTGCCGGTCCCGCGGCAGCGAGCCGGCCTGCCCGCGCGGTCACCGTCGGGCACCCGTCCGCAATCGCACCCGGGTCGCCCAACTTGGCCAGCACCGCCATCCACGGAAAGGCCGAAGGGCCCACTACTGATTGGGGCACTGTGCGATTCATCAAGGCACGAACAGAGCAGGGGGCACGGCTGGGCGTCCTCCGGCCCGACGGCGTGGCCGAGCTCGCCCGCGAGCAGGACCGGCTGGAGCCCTACTTCGGCGACGACGGCGAGGCCCTCCGCGTGCTGGCCGACACGATCCACGCCGACCCGGCGGGGGAGTCCGATATGGATCACCTCGCGCTGCTGAAGCCCGTCGACCCGGTGTCCATGCGCGACTTCATGGTCTTCGAGGAGCACATCCTGCCGTCCTGGCGCCGGTCCGGGATGAGCCGCGGCCCGGACGTCTGGTACGAGCAGCCCATCGGCTACTTCAGCAACGCCGCGACGATCCGCGGGCCGCGCGACCCGATCGAGATCCCGGGCGGCTCGGAGCGGCTCGACTTCGAGCTGGAGGTCGGTGCGGTCATCGGCCGCGATGCCGCCTCGGTCGCCCCCGCCGACGCGGCGGACCGCATCGCGGGCTTTTGCATCCTGTGCGACTGGTCCGCCCGCGACCTGCAGTTCCGCGAGATGGACGGGCGCCTCGGCCCGTTCAAGGGCAAGGACTTCGGCTCGTCCCTGGGCCCGGTCTTCGTCACCCCCGACGAGCTGGCCTCCCGCCGCAGCGGCAACGGCTACGACCTGCTGATGACGTCCACGGTCAACGGGCGGCAGTACGGTAGCGACCGCTGGTCCTCGGCGTACTGGTCCTTCGAGGAGCTGATCTCCTACGCCTCGTGGAACTCCCGGGTGGAGGCCGGCTCGATCATCGGCAGCGGCACCTGTCAGGGAGGCTGCATCCTGGAGCTTTCCCTCCGGCACAGCCTGGAGCAGTACCCCTGGCTCGCCCCAGGTGACGAGGTTATCCTCAGCATCGAGCTGATGGGCGAGATCAGGGCCGCGGTGAAGCCCCCGGCCCGGGGTCCTTGGCTCGGCCGCAAAACCATCACCCACCCCGGCCCCAGCAAGGCCCCCGCCTAGCCGTTCTGTCCCCCGGGATGCAGGTGGCGATGGTCGAGACGGGAGGCGACTCCGGTCATGCTCCGGCACGGCGCGTATATGAGAAGGCGGACTACAGGGCACTTCCGGTGATCAGGTACTTCAAGGCGCTGTGACCGCCATCCGGTCACGACGACTTTTACCGCCATCCGGTCACGACGGCCGAATCGACTCCGCGTAAGGGTTCGGCTCCTCGCGGTCGGCCTGCCGGCCGTTTCCCCAGCGTCTGCGGCATCACCCCCAAAGGGTGATGCCGGCCGCTTCTCCCTGGCGCAGATTGGCAGGAGGAACGCAGCAACGGCCGGGAAATCGTCCGCGCGAAATGGATTGACGACCCACGAACGCGAGTGTGATGGGTCAGCCTGCCGGGAGACCGTCAGCCTGCGCGGTCGTTCTTGCTTGGTACCAGTACGTCGCGAGCGGCCCGCGGTGGGCACTGGCCGACGGTAGCGCGCTGTTGCGCAAAGGGAGAGGGTCATGGCTACGACGGCTGATCGTGTCGCGAGCAAGGGGTCTGGTGCGCGAGCATCTGACCGGGGCCAGGCGCGAGCCGCGGCGGCGGAGCCGCTGAGTCGCGCGGACCGGGCGGCGCGAGGCAAGGACGCCAGGACGGCGGCCCCACTGGAGTCGCATGCGGAGTTCCGGCCGGGCGTATCCCGGGATCCGGTCGGCCTGCTGCTGGGGCAGGCAGAATCGCGAGTGCCGGAGCTGGTGCCGGTCCGGCACGGGCGGATGCTGGTGTCGGCGTTCACGTTCTACCGGGGAGCGGCGCTGCCGATGGCGGCGGATCTGGCCACAACTCCCACGTCGGGACTGCGGGTGCAGTTGTGCGGGGACGCGCACCTGTCCAATTTCGGCGCGTTCGCCTCGCCGGAACGGCGGCTGGTCTTTGACGTCAACGACTTCGACGAGACCCTGCCCGGCCCGTTCGAGTGGGATGTCAAGCGGCTGGCCGCGAGCCTGGCCGTAGCGGGACGGGACAACGGGTTCCCCGCCAAAGACCGGCGCAAGATCGCCCTCGCGGCGGGCGAGGGCTACCGCACGGCGATGCGCGCCTTCGCGGAGCAGTCCTTCCTGGACGTCTGGTATGCGCACCTGGACATCGAGCGGCCCTGCGCGAGTTCAGGTCCCAGGTCAAGGCCAACAGGTCCCAGGTCAAGGTCAAAAGGCTCAAGGCCGCCGAGGCGCTGCTGGCCAAGGCCCACACCCGCGACAGCACGCAGGCGCTGGACAAGCTCACCACCCTGGTCGACGGGCGGCGGCGGATCATCAGCGACCCCCCGATGATCGTCCCCGTCGAAGAGGTCTTTGCCGACGTGCAGGCCGACGCGCTGTACGAGCAGCTGCACGACGTGCTGGGCAAGTACCGGCGCACCCTGCAATCGGACCGGCGGCACCTGCTCGAGCAGTTCACGATGGTCCAGGTGGCCCGCAAGGTCGTCGGGGTCGGCAGCGTCGGCACCCGCGCCTGGATCGTGCTGATGGACGCCCTGGACGGCGTCGAACCGCTGTTCCTGCAGGCCAAGGAGGCCCAGCCCTCCGTCCTGGCCGAGTACGCCGGGCGCAGCCAGTACAACAACCAGGGCGAGCGCGTCGTCGCCGGGCAGCACCTGCAGCAGGCCCAGAGCGACATCTTCCTCGGCTGGGCCCGCGTCACCGGCGCCGACCAGGTTGACCGCGACTTCTACGTCCGCCAGTTGCGGGACTGGAAATTCTCCGTACCGATCGAGGTGATGCTTCCCGCGGGCATGACCGATGTACGCCCGGCTGTGCGGGTGGACCCTGGCCCGGGCGCACGCCCGCTCCGGTGACCGCATCGCCTTGGCCGCCTACCTCGGCGGCTCCGCGAAATTCGACCAGGCGATCGCCGACTTCGCCGAAACCTACGCCGACCAGAACGAACGCGACTACGCCGCGCTTCAGGCCGCCGTCAAGGAAGGCAAAGCCGAAGCCACCACCGACATCTAAGACGGCTGACCCAGATGAGCCAGCCACCAGCGGGATCCTCCGCCAGGAAGCCCGCGGTTCTGTTCGTGTACTACACCTACACCCAGCAGACCTGAAGGTGGCCGGGGAGATGGCCGGCGTGCTCCGCCTGGCGAGCCTCGCCACCGGAAACACGATCGACCAGGGGGTCCAGTGACGAAACCCTTGCCGGGCGCAGGCCCCGTCCTTCAGGGCGGGGTAGGCCCGGCGTGGTGCCGCACACCTGTGTGGCTGAGCGCTGACCGGCGATGAACGCCGAATTCTTCGCGCTGGCCTTTACCGCGGCGCTGAACCCGAAGCTGCTGGCCATCGACCTGCTGCTGATCGAGAACCGGCGGCCGCGGGCGATGTTCCTGTGCCTGCTCTTGGGGGGCATGACCGTGGCCCTGACGGTCGGCCTGCTGGACGTGCTCGTCTTCCGCGCCGATGCCGTCAAGGCCCAGGTCTCGGTGGGCGCGGGCATCGACTTGGGCCTCGGCCTGTTCCTGCTCGTCGCCGGCGGCCTGCTCGTCACGGGCCGCCTGCACGGTCGGCGGAAGGTGCCCATCCCGGCCGGGGACGGGCTGCCGGAAAAGCCGGAGAAGAAGGACGGCTGGGCGCAGCGAATGCTCGCGGAGCCCCGGCTCGGGCTCGCCATGCTCATCGGCGCGCTGGTCGGCATCCCAGGCGCCAGCTACCTCACCGCGCTGCATAACCTCATCAACGGGAAATACTCCACCGCCACCCAGGTCCTCGCCGTGGTGGTCTTCGTCATCATCGACTTCATACTGATCATCATTCCGTTCGCGTTCCTGGAGCTCAGACCTGAGGCCACGAAGGTAGCGCTCAAGCGCACCCAGGACTGGCTGCTGGGCCACGCCTTGCAGCTCATGGCCGCCATCGCCCTGCTCCTGGGCGCCTACCTGACCGTCAGCGGCCTGATCCGCCTGAGCTGACCTGGCTCCTGTGCATGCCGGTCACCCGACTGCATGCCGGTCACTCGACCACGATGACCGAATCGACGCCCCCGTAGGGGTTCGGCTCATAGCGGTCGGCCTGCCCGTTTTCCCAGCGCTCGCCGTCGAGCAGGTACCGGTAACGGTAGCTGCGGTCTGGCTCGAGCGGAATGGAGACCTGCCAGGTGCCGTCGTCGCCGCGTTCCAGCGCGGTGGCCTCCGCTGACCAGTCGTTGAAGTCTCCGCACAAAGCCACGCTTCGGGCGTCCACGTCCGCCGGAAGAGTAAAGGCGACGTCGACGGTGCTTGCCGCCGTGGCTGATTGTCCTGCCCGGGCCTGGTCCGCTGTGTCCGCCCGGGCCTGGTCCGCTGTGTCCGCCCGGGCCTGGTCCGCTGTCTTCTCCCGGCCTGTCGCCTGGTCCGCTGTGTCCGCCCGTGGCCTGGTCCGCGTGCCTCCGCCCGGGCCTGGTCCGCTGCCTCCGCCCGGGCCTGGTCCGCTGCCTCCGCCCGGGCCTGGTCCGCTGCCTCCGCCCGGGCCTGGTCCGCTGCCTCCGCCCGTGCCTGGTTGGGGGCAACGGGGCCAGCGGCAGCGGTCGTGGCGTCCGTCGCCTCTCCGGCCGACCAGGCCTCTGGGGGTGCCGCCCGCGTCGGCTCGCCTGCCGGGGGCTCGCCTGCCGGGCGCCGCGGTGCCTGCCGGGGTGTGCCTGCCGGCGGCGTGCCCGCTCCGGGCGCGCCGGACGGTCCCGGGGCCCTGGTCCGCCGCAGCAGCGTCTCGCCGCGCCGGGCGATCTCGTCGTCGGCCAGGAGCCATCCGGCGACCTCATCGAGGGATCCGAGGAAATGCCGCACGTCACTGCGCGGGGGTACGTCCTCGTCCCAGTAGTGGGCCAGGACGCATTCGTCGAGGTAGGCAATCGGCAGCCGAACGGCCGTGTACTCCAGCTTGGCCAGGATGCGCGGCACGGTGGTGAGATCCATCATGGTCTGCTTTCTGTGGCCGTTTTCTCGGGCCGCAAGAACGGCGGTATGGCCCGATTTACCCGATTTAGCAGACCGTACCCGGGCCCCGAAGAGGCGAACGTCCCGCCGGCTGAGCTGTACAGGCCTTCCTGGTCAACCCTTCAGGGAAGGGCGCTAATTTGGGGTCATGGACGAATTCCGGGCCCGGCGGGTGGTCGATGCCCTCCGCGACCGTGGCATCAACGCCCACCTGGCCAGGGGCGGCGTGGGCCAGTTCGGCGTGCGCGTATCCCTGCCCGGCGGCCGTGAGGCCGAGTGGGACACCGACGGCACGGCCGGCCTGGAGGCGCAGGTCATGCGGGACGGGATGCTGGTCGGGTACGTGCCCCAGATCGAGGGGTCCGAGGACTTCGACGAGGCCCAGGTCATCGACGCCATCTCGCGCACGGACTACGACCAGCCCATCGCGCGGCAGCGCGCGCATCTGCCGCCGCCCGCCCCGCCGCTGACCCGTGAGGGCGGAGTCTTCCGCCGCTTCCTGGACGGCTTCCGCTACCGCTAGCCGGGTTTCCCGGGATTGAGCAGCTGGGCCGGAGCACGCTGGCCGGCCTGTTCGTGGCGGCCCGGTATCCCGTGCTGTTCGGTGATATTAACTGGCCGCCTCCAGCAGGTGGTACAGGAGCAGCAGTTGGGTGATGGCCAGCGGCTCGCTGCGCCGGCCGTCGTCGTCCAGGGTGCCGAGCCGCTCGGGCAGGTCGGCGTCCTGGCTGAGGCTGGCCCAGATCGCCTTCTCCAGCACCCGGCTTTCCTCACCCGGCGCGTACCCGTGGATGTGCAGGGCGGCGGTCATCCGCTCGGGGCCCAGGGCGTTCACTAGCCCGCGGGTGAGCGTGGTCTTGCCGGCGGCGCTGTCACCGGCGATGGCGATCATCACCGGTCGTTGCCCCAAAGACCGCCGGACCTCGGTGCGGTGCATCCGCAGGAGCTTGTGCGGCATGTTCTTCCTTTCACAAGGTGCCGCATGCCGCATGCCCCATGCCCGCGGTGCATGCCGTGCATGCCGTGCCGGCGCCACCCCGCCGTTCGACCGCCAGGTCGGCCGGATCCGGCTGCCGCTGGGGGAGGGGATCACCGGCTGGGTGGCCAGCCACCGCACTCCGGCCGTCACCGAGGAGAAGGAGTCCGATCCCCGGTACCGCTATTTTCCCGAGCTGGGCGGCCCCGGCTACAGCTCGATGGCCTCGGTGCCGATGGCGACCCGGCCCGGCCGCCTGGTCGGCGTGCTCAACGCTGGCCGGCCCAACAGAACCGCGCTAGGCCCGGTTCGGCTGGGGCACCCCAGCCCGTTTCCCTCCCGGCCGGGCACCAGCGCCACGGCGCTCCGCCGGGCGCCGCCACCGGGTCTCCGGCGGGCCATCCTGGGCCAGCAGGTGCACCACCAGCACCTCCGTGGGGGCCGTGGGCCGCGAGCTGGTGACCGCGTGCCACGGCCGCCGCATAGGGGTCCCCGGCACCGGGATCTCCTCCAATTGCCCGGCCGAGAGCAGCCTGCGGACCGCGTCCCGCGATACCAAGGTCGCGCCCAGTCCGGCCGCCGCGCCGGCCACGACCGCGCCGTTGGAGCCCAGCGTCAGGGTGGACGGCGAAACCTCGAGGGAGGCCAGCAGCGCCTCGCACGTCCCCCGGGTGCCCGAACCGGCCTCGCGCATGAGCCAGGTGGTCCGCTCCAGATTGAAGTCGCCCGCCACCGCGGGCGAACCGACCACCACCAGGGCATTGGGCCGGACGGCACGGACGATGACCCCCAGCGAGGCCGGCGCCCGCCCGGCGATCACGAGATCGGCCTCGTGCGCGGCCAGCAGCCCCCACACGTGGTCCCGGGTCCCCACTTCCAGGCCCAGCTGGATGCCGGGATGCGCCGCGCGGAAGGACGCCAGCACCACGGGTAGCACGTGCTCGCCCGCGGTTGTGACCGCCGCGAGCCGCACCTGCCCCTTCGCGGGATCGGCGTCACCGCGCGCGGCCGCGAGCGCCTCTTCGTGCAGGCCCAGGATCGTGCGCGCGTACCCCGCATAGGTGAGCCCGGCCGGCGTCAGGCGCAGCCCGCGTCCCTGGCGCTCCAGCAGCGGCGCCCCGACGTCCCGCGTCAGCGCCGAGACGGCGGCCGACACCGCCGATTCGGTCACGACCAGGCGCTGCGCCGCGGCCCGTACCGACCCGGTCTCCGCTACCGCCACGAACGCCCGGAGCCGCGCCTCGGTCGTCATCGCCCGCTCCTTCGCTTAACCGATCCCTCGGGCATTGCCGACGATACTTGAGGGACGGGACGAGGCTCCAGAGCGCGGCTTGGCGGGAACGGGCCTGGAACGGCTTCCCGGTTCCCGTGGTGCAGAACAGTCGCAGGCTTCCAGGTAGTAGCCCGGATATCGGGCCCGGTGCCGTCAGGGCGCCCCAGGCCACGTCCGCCGTGGCGGCTGCTGGCGCCCCGAACGCTCCTCACTTTAGCGATAACTCAAGTGTTCCCGGCAATACTTGATAGACATTGCAACCAAACGCCCGCAGGCTGGGTACTGACGCGGGGAAACCGGCCGCCCCACCGCGACGCGGACCGGCCGCCGAAGGGCCAGGAGGAAACGTGAGCGAGCGCTGGAACGCCGGGGTCATCCCCTACGCGGAGATGGGCTTTTGGCAGCCGGACTACGAGCCGAAGGACACCGACGTGCTGGCCGCGTTCCGGCTCGTCCCGCAGCCGGGGGTGCCGCCGGAGGAGGCGGGCGCCGCGGTGGCGGGCGAGTCCTCCACGGCCACCTGGACGGTGGTGTGGACTGACCGGCTGACCGACTATGAGAGCTACCAGGCCAAGTGCTACTCGGTGGAGCCGGTGCCCGGCACGGGGGTCGATGGGCAGCCGCCGCAGTTCATCGCCAAGATCGCCTACGACCTCGACCTGTTCGAGGAGGGCTCGATCGCCAACCTCACCTCCTCGATCATCGGCAACGTCTTCGGCTTCAAGGCGCTGAAGTCGCTGCGGCTGGAGGACATGCGGATCCCGCCGCACTACGCCAAGACGTTCCAGGGACCGGCGCACGGCATCGTCATGGAGCGCGAGTACCTGAACAAGTACGGCCGGCCGCTGCTCGGGGCCACCACCAAGCCGAAGCTTGGGCTGTCGGCGCGCAACTACGGCCGGGTCGTCTACGAGGCGCTGCGCGGCGGCCTCGACTTCACCAAGGACGACGAGAACATCAACTCCCAGCCGTTCATGCGCTGGCGGGACCGTTTCCTGTTCTCGATGGAGGGGGTCAACCGGGCCCAGGCCGAGACGGGTGAGATCAAGGGCCACTACCTGAACGTCACCGGGGCGACGATGGAGGACATGTACGAGCGCGCCGACTTCGCCCGGGATCTCGGCAGCATCGTCGTCATGGTCGACCTGACCGTCGGCTACACCGCGATCCAGTCGATGGCCAAGTGGGCCCGCAAGAACGGCGTCCTGCTGCACCTGCACCGCGCCGGCCACGGCACTTACACCCGGCAGAAGAACCACGGCGTGAACTTCCGGGTGATCGCCAAATGGATGCGGCTGGCGGGCGTGGACCACATCCACGCCGGCACCGTGGTCGGCAAGCTGGAGGGCGACCCGAACGCGGTGGCCGGCTACTACGACACGCTGCGCCTGAACCACGTCCCGGCCGACCCGGTGAAGGGCCTCTACTTCGATCAGGACTGGGCCTCCCTGCCCGGCTGCATGCCGGTGGCCTCCGGCGGCATCCACGCCGGCCAGATGCACCAGCTCCTGGACCATCTCGGCGAGGACGTCATCCTCCAGTTCGGCGGCGGCACGATCGGGCACCCGATGGGCATCGCGGCGGGCGCCACCGCGAACCGGGTCGCGCTGGAGGCGATGATCAAGGCGCGTAACGAGGGCCGCGACTACCTCCACGAAGGCAGGGACATCCTCCAGGCCGCGGCCAAGCACTGCCGGGAGCTCGACGTGGCCCTGTCCACCTGGGGTGACATCACGTTCAACTACGAATCCACCGACACCCCGGACGTGCTGGCCACGCCCACGGGCCGGTGAGGGGGACCATGCGCATCACCCAGGGCACCTTTTCCTACCTTCCTGACCTGACCGACGAGGAGATCACGGCCCAGGTGCAGTACGCCCTGGACCAGGGCTGGCCGCTGTCGGTGGAGTTCACCGACGACCCGCACCCGCGCAACACGTACTGGGACATGTGGGGCCTGCCCATGTTCGACGCCCACGACGCGGCCGGGGTCATGCAGGAGATCTACGAATGCCGGAAGGCGTACCCGGACCGCTATATCCGCGTCAACGCCTATGACGCGTCCAAGGGCCGCCAGACGACCGCGCTGTCGTTCATCATCAGCCGCCCGGCCACCGAGCCCGGTTTCCGGCTGGACCGCCAGGAGATCTCCGACCGCCGCATCCGCTACACGACGCACGCCTACGCGACCGACCGGCCGGCCGGAACGCGCTACTCCCCGTCGTGACCGCGCCGAACGGCCACGATGCGAGCACCAGGCCGTCGTTCGGCATGCCCGGCCCGCCCGCCAGCCGCGAACCGGTGGCGGGCGGCGGGCCGCCTGCCGGTCCGCCGCCAGTAGATATTCCGCCGAACGGACCTGCTGCGGACATGCCCGCCGATGGGACCGTCGACCTGCTCGACGCCCGGCAGCTTTCCGGCGTGGACGACATCCTGGATGCCCTGGACCGCGAGCTGGTCGGGCTGGTGCCGGTCAAGACCAGGATCCGGGAGATCGCCGCACTGCTTGCTGGTGGACGCGCAGCGGGCGCGGTTCGGCCTCGTGTCGGCCCGGCCGAACCTGCACATGTGCTTCACCGGCGGGCCGGGCACGGGCAAGACCACGGTGGCGCTGCGGATGGCCGAGCTGCTCAAGCGGCTCGGCTACTCCCGGCGCGGGCACCTGGTCGCCGTCACCCGCGAGGAACTCGTCGGCCAGTACGTCGGGCACACCGCGCCGAAGACCAAGGAGGTCCTCAAGCGGGCCATGGGCGGGGTGCTGTTCATCGACGAGGCCTACTACCTGTACCGCGCGGAGAACGAGCGCGACTACGGGCAGGAGGCCATCGAGATCCTGCTCCAGGTCATGGAGAACCAGCGCGAGGACCTCGTGGTGATCCTGGCCGGCTACAAGGACCGGATGGACACGTTCTTCCAGTCCAATCCCGGCATGAGCTCCCGGATCGCGCACCACATCGATTTCCCCGACTACTCCCTCGATGAGCTGGTGTCGATCGGGGATCTCATGGTGGCCGAGGCCGGGTACCGGCTGTCCCCGGCGGCCGAGGCCACCTTCCGCGACTACCTGGCCCGGCGCCGCGCGCAGCCGAGGTTCTCGAACGCCCGGAGCGTCCGCAACGCGCTGGAACGGGCCCGCCTGCGGCACGCCGGCCGCGTCCTGGCCGGCGAGCCGACCGCGGTCACCAAGGACGACCTGATGCGCCTGGAACCCGAAGACTTCCTCCTCAGCCGCGTCTTCACCGACTCGCCCGGCTAGCCCGCGTCCTCACCCGATTCGCCCGGCTAGCCCTCGCGCCGCCTGTTCAGCAATTCCCTCAGCCCCACCAGCCACACAAGCCCCAGCGGCCTCCGGAGCATCACGATTATCCGGCCGGGGCCCGTTCCGCCGCGACCGGAACTGGCGCCGGTCCTTCGGCCAGGTGCCGGGCCAGGCGGGTGAGCATGGCCGCGAGTTCGGCGTGGTGTTCCGGGTCCCAGTCCTGGACCAGATCGGACAGCGCGTCCCGCCGCGCCGTGACCAGCCTGGTCGCGCCGCCTCGCCCTGGACCGCCATTCTGGCCGCGGGGCCAGTACGCGGAGCGCCCGCCCGCGTCCAGGTACCCGTGGCCGTTTCGCCGCCGTGCCCGAAGCGCCGGTCCGGCCTCAGGGGACGATCGTGACGGGGCAGGGCCTCCGGCGCAGCAGCCGGTTCCCCAGCGAGCCGAACAGCCGGTGCCCCAGGCCTGTCGAGGCCCCGACGATGATCGTGTCGGCGCCGGACTGTTCGGCTACCTTCCTGAGCTCGTGCAGCGGGTTGCCGGTCCGGACCACGATGCGGGCGCCGGTGCCCCAGGCGTCCGCGTCGTCGGCGATCTGGGCCCAGACCTCCGCTTCCGCGTCGTGCTGCGCCTGCGCCTCGGCCGCCACGATCCCCGCGTCGACCCAGCCGGACAGCGCCACGGGAGTGCGCATCGGCGACCGGACGTAGACCGCGATCAGCTCGGCACGCTGCCGCCGGGCCAGCCCGGCCGCGTACGCGAGGGCGCGCAGCGACGTGGGCGTTCCGTCGACGCCTACCACGATCGCTCCAGGACCGTCGGTACCGAGTTCCGCCTCGCCCCGCGGCGTACGGCGCCGTTCCGGGGCCAGGTCGCGATCCGGCTGAGCCCTCCGGGCGGGCCGGCCCTCGTCCTCCGGCCGCTGTGGCTGCATGCTGGTCACCACGCCACCGCCTTGTCCGGGTCGTTGCCCGCGTCCTTGCCCGCTCCTTGCCCGCGTCCTTGCTCTGCTGCTCGTGCGCGATGATCCCGCGCAGCGCCGGGAGCGCCGCCACCAGGGCGGCCCGGTCCCGCGGGGTCAGGGCCTCGAGATCCGCGAGGAGCGCGCGGGATCGCGACGCCTCAAGTTCGCAAACCACCTGAACGCCGCTGTCGGTGAGGCACACGGCCACGGCGCGCCGGTCGGTGCTGTTCGCGCCGCGGCGCACCCAGCCCAGCCGTTCCATGCCGATGACGAGCGCCGACATCGTGGGCTGGGTGACCTGTGCGGCCCCCGCGAGGCTGGTCACCCGCTGCGGCCCTTCGTCGCGCAGGATCAGCAGCGTGGACGCCTGGGTCAGGCTGATCTGCGGCGGCAGGATGGCGCGGCGCAGCACCATGGATAGCTGCACCAGCGCCGCGCCCAGTTCATCGGCCAGGCACGCCTGGCCGATGTGCTCGCCGCCCGTCCCCAGGCTCTCCGCGTGCGCCCCGGCCGGGCTTGTACCGATGGCGCCCGCTCTCGCGGTGCCCGCTGTCGTAGTGGCCGTCGTCGTCGCGGCGCCCTGGCCCATGGCCTACTCCACCGTGTCCCGGACGATCACCACCGGGCACGGGGCATGGTGCGCGATGTGCTGGCTGACCGAGCCGAGCAGCACTTCGCTGAGGCCTCCGTGCCCGCGGAATCCAACCACCAGCAAGGCCGCGCCCTTGGCCTGCTCCAGCAGGGCGTGGGCGGGCCGGGCCTTGACGACGACCGGGCGGACCGGCACGGCGTCGTATGCCTGGTCCGTGTTCCGCGCTTCGGCTATCGCCTTGCTCACCGTCTCCTCGGCCAGCGCGTGGTAATCCGCGTTGTCCGGGACGGCGAAACCGTAACTGTTGGGATAGTGCCAGGCGCAGACGGCGTCGATTGTGCCGCCGGTTAGTATGACCTGGCCAAACGCCCACTTCAGGGCCTGAATGGAGGACGGCGAGCCGTCGACTCCGACCACGATGCGCGTGCTCTGTGATGCCGACATGGTTTCCTCCTCGAAACCAGATCCGGCAGGCAAGGGGCTGGGTCGGCCCGGGCGCGGGCCCGGGGGCCCGGCTCCTTTCCGCGATGCCCCTCCACGGGACATCACCGGCTCACACCCCCAATCTATATAGGCCCCCTATGCATGTCAACCGGTCATTTGACCCTAACTTTGCCATCTCTTTAGCTGCGCTCCCGGCTCTCCGCAGTACCAGCCACCCGCGACGGTGCACCCACGCCGCCGCCAAATGTGGTCAAGAACGGCTGTGGGAGCGGTAACTAGCGTGCTCAGGACGCCATCGTGCACGTCCGCTGGCCGGCCGCCGTACAACGTAAAGGCACCATCCCCTCCGCTGGCGCGGCCGGTGAGCACGCCGGTACGCCGCACGTGGCAAGCTGGCGTCATGCCCGAGATGCCGCCCAGCGCCAAGGCGACCCTCACCAGCCTGCCCTACCGGCTCTTCGCACGGCGGATCATCCTTCCCTGGATCTTGCAGGGCGTGCGGCCGACCGGGGAGGGCCTGGAAATCGGCGCCGGGGTGGGTGCCATGAGCGCGCAGTTGCTGACTCTGTTCCCGAAGTTCCGCATGGTCGCGACCGACTACGACACCGAACTGGTGGGCATGGCCGAGCAGGTCCTGTCCGGCTTCGGGCGCCGGGCGAGCGTGCAGCGCGCCGACGCCGCCCGGCTGCCGTTCCAGGACGGCCGGTTCGACCTGGTGCTGTCCGCCGCCATGCTGCACCACGTCGTCGATTGGGACCAGGCGCTGGCCGAGGCGGTCCGGGTGCTCCGGCCCGGCGGCCGCCTTGTTGGCTACGACATGCTCGACACGGTACCCATCCGGCTCATCCACCTCGGGGAACGGGACACGACCAGCCTGCTCCGGGCCGCGCAGCTCAAGGCGGCCCTGGGACGCCTCGGCCTGACCGGCTTGCAGATGAGGACCGCCGTCGGCGGGACGGTCATGCGCTTCAGTGCCAGCAAACCGGGGCCGGAAGTGGCAGGCTCGGCGTATGGACCGTCTGACCCTGACCCCTCAGGAGCTTGACTATCTACGCAGCCAGCGGCTCGGCCGTCTCGCCACCGTGGACGGCCGAGGCGCACCGCAGAACAACCCGGTTGGCTTCTTCATCGATGAGGTCACCGGCCAGGTGCTCATCGGCGGATTCAACCTGGCCCAGAGCCGGAAGTTCCGTAACCTGGGCGCCAACCCGAACGTCGCGTTCGTCGTCGACGACCTCGCGTCGGTGGATCCCTGGACACCCCGCGGGGTCGAGATGCGCGGGCGGGCCGAAGCCCTCACCGACGCCGACCCGCCGGTGCCGGGCTTCAGCCGGGAGCTCATCCGCATCACCCCGGACTGGATCGCCAGCTGGGGCCTCGAGCCCGGAACGTCGTACCACATGACGATACGGCGGGCCCAGAACTGAACCGGAACCGCTTACCCGCCGCGGCAGGGACGCTGTGACCCCCCTAACGCTGACACGGCGTCCCCGGGATCGATCCCGGGGACGCCGCGTCATGAAGGTGGTCCGCTACCGGACCAGACCGCTAGCGGTCAGGGTGCCTCACATTCCGGACGGGGCCTGGAAGCGGTGGTGCGGGCGTCCCACGCGCTGGCCTGGCGCAGGTGCCGCACCGGTCCCTCCGGCCGCCGCCGCGGTGGCCTGCTGCTGGGTGGTGTTGAACTGGGCCGCGATGGCCGCGCCGTTACCGTCCAGGGTCACCGTCACCGGGTTCTTCAAGCCGAAGTTCTGGCAGTTCAGGTTGGTGAACGACATCAGAAGCCGGTTGGCCATGAAGGTGAGCAGGTTATTACCGGTCCCCGGCACCGGAGTCGGGCCTCCGGCCAGCAGGGCCTGGTTGTTGGCCAGGAACGGGGTCTGGATGTTGGCCATGTTCTGGCAGTAGTTCGCCGGGCTGTCCGCCTGGTTGTTGGCGTTGCTGATCGGCGGCTGGCCCACGTTGCTGCGGTAGAGGTTGGTCTTGGTCGCGCTGAAGGCGTTGTTGACCAGGACCATCTCGTCGTTCTCCGGCACCAGGGCGATCGGCGCCGCCTGGTTCTTGCCGCGGCCAGCTCGTCCAGCGCCTGCGAGGTGCCCATCGTGCCGGCCTGGGACAGGTCCGGCGCTTCGAACGGGGTGCAGCCGATGGTCGGGTCGAGGAAGCCGTCGAGCAGGATGTTGTCGCTGCCGTTGTTGATCTTCTGCGCGCCGGCCAGCGCGGCCGTGTTGGCCGCGTTGAACTGCGCCGTCTGGCCGTTACCGGTCAGCAGGTACGTCGTGGTGACGTTGTCGCTCTGGTCTTGGTCGATCATGGTGAACGACCGGGTGGTCGGGCACGTCATGCCCGCGATCTTCGTGGCGGTGCCGGCCGCCGGGATGGTCAGCTTGCCCTGGGCCTCGGCCCGCGCGGCAGCCTGGAAGAACTGCGTGCCGTTGCAGAACGACACCTGGCCGAAGATCGACCCGTTCAGGCCGTTGACGCAGCGGCCTTCCCGGAGGGCCTGGCCGTTGGCGCCGACCTGGGTCAGGTTGGTGCCGTTGAACCCGAAGTCGATGGTGACGACCGCGCCCGCGGGGAGCGTAGGCACGACCGGGGCCGCGGCGGGCTGCGTGCCCTGCGTGATCACCAGCGGTTCGTACACCGACAGTGCGCCGGTGGCCGGGTCGAGGATCGTCGCCTGGACGAACGCGCCCAGGTTGGCGAAGTTAGCCATGGTGCATCCGGACGCGGCCGGGGTCATCCCGTCCGGCCCGGTGAGCTGGTACGGGGTCGCGAGGCCCTGCGCCGTCAGCGGGTTCGCCGGTACGACGATATCGCAGCTCACGTTGGCGGCTGCGGCCGCGGCGGCGGCGGCGGGTGCCGTCGCCGTGGCCGTCGGGCTCGCGGCGGCACCGCTGGCCACGGCACCGCTGGCCACGGCACTGGCGGCCGGCGATGCACTGGCGGCCGGCGATGCACTGGCGGCCGGCGATGCGCTGGTGCTCGGAGTGGCGGTCGCGCCCGCGTTCGCCGACTGCTGAATCGTCGTGCTCGAAGGCCCGCCGGTGAACGCCAGTACGGCTCCCAGCGTCAGGCCCAGCGCCATCGGGATGGCGAGGGGCACCGCGATGCGCGCCGCACGGCTCTGTGGGCGGCGGCGCCATGCGGGCCTATACCCGGTGCGCATTCAATCCACCTCCATGAGGATGTTTGGTAAGGCTCCCGAGCGATCACGTTAGACCTGCCGGGTGCGCAAGAAAGCCGAAATCAGAACGGTAATATCTCGTTCAGCTTTGCGGCGTTTCCGGTCCGGAATAAGAGGTCAATTACCCACCCCTAACGCCGCACGTCGGTGTGTCACCTACGACACGCGCGTAAATCTTTCGTGCTTATTACGGATGATCTATTGTGCTCGCCTGCCGTCGCATTTCCGGGCCCCGCCATGGCGGGCCAGGCCGGATGACGGGCTCCGCGGCCCGCGCGCCCGGCAGGCGTGCGGCCGGGCGCTTGGGACGCGCTCGGCGGTCCCGGCCCTCCGGCTAGGGTTTCAGCTGGCGGGCGACGGCCAGGGCCTCGTTGATCGGGATCGCGTAGCTGGTGATGCTGGTGCCGTGCGCCAATCCGGCCAGGTCGATGCCGATCACCTGGCCGGACAGGTTGACCAGCGGACCGCCCGCGCTCTGGCCCGGGACGAGCTGGGCGGTGGTCTGCATCAGCCCGGCCAGGTGGTGGCCACCAATGGTCGTGGCCGTGCCGATGGCGGTGACGTTGCCGATAGCCAGCGTGTAAGCCCTTCCGGTGGCACTGGTGCTGACCGAGATGGCGGCCGCGCGGCCGCGAAGTCGCGGGAGTTCCCGATGGCGACGGGCTTGAAGCCGGTCCGCCTTCGAGCCGGAGCAACCTGGGTCGTGGGTGGCGTCGGTCTCGATGACAGGCCCGGCGTTCTCCAGCTGCTCGCCACCGCTCACGTCGTCGTGCATTTCTACCGTCCTCAGCTGGATGCTGCGGCGACCGCGCCGCGGTGCCGCCCCGGAACGATCGGGCCAGTTTCTGGTTCGCGGCTATATCATCCACAAGTTCCCGGCCGGACGGGGCTGCTTTTATAAATTCACTTACCGTGATCCGCTATCACGGAGCGATAACTTTCCGCATTTTCTCACGGCGCATTGCAGGCCGCGGGGCCGGGCCTGTACTACCAGATACGGTTCCGGCAGCCGATCGGTTCACTCGACCGCCGATACTGGTTCCGGGTGCAGGCGACTGGTTAGCGAGTCCGCGGGTATGCGATGACGGGTCGCAGGCCATCAGTAGGCCTGCGGCCCAGGGCAGGGAGCGACGGAGCGGAACAGGTATGATCTCGGAATCAGTGCGCACCAGCCACCGCCGGCGCATGCGCCCGCTCGTGGCGTGGTACTCGGGGCACCGGCAGGTGGGGCTGCCGGGCCGGCATGCGGGCTGCCTTCCCCGTACCTGCGCTCGTCATCTGACGAGCCGGACCAGCTATTCGCCCGCGCGACTGCGGCGGGCGCCGAGGTGGCATGGGGCCTGAACGTCGCGCAGCCTGCCTCTGGGTACCGTAATTACGGACAAAGCCCTACCTTTCACTACGGACCGCAATCTAGCATCACCCCCAGTGATGAAGTTACTTACGCTCCGTGCATGATGGACTCTGTGGCGTCCGCGTGCTGTGCTGTACGTGCGCGGATCAGCGTCGAGACGCGGCCATCAGCGGATATCGCGAGAAAGGTGGGAACATGCCAACCCAGATTTCGCCCACCGGACGGATCCTGGTGGGTACCGACGGCTCGCCAGCTTCGGTCGCCGCACTGCGGTGGGCGGCCAGCGAAGCGCAACTGCGCGGCCTGCAGGTACACGTGGTTTTCGTCCGGGACAGGCGCCTGCCCACGCCGTATTACGCACCGCAGCCGCGGTCCAGTGAGGGTGGTGAGGGCGGCCTCGGCCCGGCCGCAGGCGAGTCCACCCTGAAGGCGGTGGTGCGCGAGGCCCTCGGCGCGCAGCCGGCCGGGGTTCAAATGGAGCTGGCCGACGGGCCGCCGGCCCGTGTCCTGCTCGAACGTTCCGTCGGGGCGGAGATGCTCGTGCTGGGCAGCACCCGCCCGGGCCGCGGCCCGGCGGGCCCGGCGACCCGGGCCGGGACCCCGCTCGGCCCCGTGGCGCGGGACTGCCTGCACGCCGCGCCGTGCCCGGTCGTGGTCGTGCGCTCCAGCGACGCGACCACGAGAGCCGAGCCCGTGCACGCCTGACGGCGCCCCCCGCGCAGGCCGTCCGGCGTCCCGGGAGCACCCTGGGACGCCGGAGGGTCCATCCCGTGCGGTTTATTCCGTGCGGTCCGCCCGTGTGCCGGGGGCGTCAGTTCCGGGGCCGGCCGGGGGGCGTCAGGTCCGGGGCCTGGTCCACAGCGCCGCGACGGCGCGCCATTCCGCATCCCAGGCTCTCATCCGCCGGCGCTGCAGCGCCCGGTGGGCGAGTACCCCGGCGCCCAGTACCGCGAACGCCGCGGCGAGCATGACCAGCGAGACGGCCAGGAACACGTCACCGGTCACCTGGCTGCGGCCCAGTGCCGTGACCTGCGCGCGGGCGTGGCCCAGCGCGAGGTGCTCCGCCCATGTTCCGGCCGTGATCCCCGCGGCCGGAACCGCCGTCAGCATCAGGACGGCGCCCAGCAGCCGGACGGCGGTCTCCGCCCGGTCGGTACCCCGGCGCAGCGGGTTGCCGTCACATCCAAGCCAGCGCGCCCAGCGGCTGCGCGGGACTGCCCCTCGATCTCGCACGGGCAGGACTCTAGGCGGGATCGCGGGCGTGCGCCGGGTTAAGACCGAAGCGTAACGAGGATGTCATTCAGGGCTGGGTGACGTGCGAGCCGGGCTGGCACAGCTCCGGGAAGTTCGCATCCACCCCAGTGATACGCATGATCTTGACAATGGCGGGGCGGGGCGCGACCAGGCTGAGCTTGCGGCCCGTCTTCCGCGCGTGCGCGGCCACTCCCACCAGCGTGCGCAGCCCCCGGGCGTCGCAGAACGTCAGACCGGCCACGTCGAGGCGGACCGGCCCGCGGCTGCGGTCGATGACCTGGCGGACGTACTCGTACGCCTGGTCGGCCGTGGCCGCGTCCAGTTCCCCGTGGATGACGGCGACCGCGCGCCCATCCGGGTAGATCCGGTGGGTAAGCCCCAGCGCAACCGCTGGCGCCTCTCCCGCCTCAGCCGGGCCCACGGCTCTCGCGGCGGTTCCGTTCCACGTTCCGTTCCATCCTGCGCTGCTCAATCTGGCCCCGTTCCCTCCGACCCCGTCCAGCCCGGCCCCGTTCCCTGCGGCGCTGTTCCCTGCGGCCCCATTAAACCCGGCCCCGTTGAATCCTGCCCCGCTAAATCCTGCCCTGCTGGATCCTGCCCTGCTCACTCCGGCCCTGTTCGGCCCGGTACCGGAGCCGGGCCCAGCCGGTCGAGAGTCCCATTCCCGTGAACGATCAATCACCGCGAATCCCCTCCCATGTATGGCATAACGCCAGACGGGTCACACGCACCTCCTGGCCCCGGTACGGGGCCAGGAGGCGGGTGCCCCCTTGCGGCGAGGCGATAGTCCTGATCTACGTGCTAAAACCTGAACCAGTACTAACACTGAAGATGTCTAAGCCTAGGCCGAAATGCTGGCTTCCTGAATGATTGATCAACGAAGGGGCACTTGTCCATCTTCCCGCGTATGACGCGCCGGCGAAGTATACCGTGGCGGGCCGGGCCACGAGAACGCGGGCGAGAACGCGGGGCCGAGAACGCGGACGGGAAGCGGTGCGCGCCCATCCGCATCGGGTCTCAGGGTCGGCCCGCGCGGGCGCAGGGCCGCGATCGCGGGCCGCGGGCGTGCCGGTGGTACTCCGCGGCGCCGATCTCACCGGCCACGTACCGGCCCGCCAGCGCCTGCCCGGGACCGTCGCCGTCGTCCCCGGGGCCGCCGGTGTCCCGCGGGCCGTCCGGGCCGCCCGGGCCCGCGGGCCCGTTCCCGCCGGACCGGGCCCAGCGCGCCAGCACCACGATCGCCCAGATGACCAGGGCCCAGAAGACGGCCGTCGCGATGATACCGGGCACCCAGCCCCACCAGCGGACGCCGGTTCCCCAGTCTGCGATCATCGCTGCTGGCCTCCTCATCTCCATCACCAGCCACCATGCGGCCCCCGGCTGAGGATCGCCTGAGCCAGCGCTCCAAAGTCGCCGGCGGTCGGCTTTGCTCTCAGCGGCCCGGGGTGCGGATAGCCAGCGCGCGGGGGCGCACGGTGACGGTCAGCGACCGGCCCGGGGTGATGATCTCCCCATCGGTCTCGCGCGGCAGGTCCGCGTCGGCGGTGATCTCCACCCGCCGTGCCCGGAAGCGTTCCAGGCAGCGGTCGTCGCGGCGGCTGCGGGCCAGCACGCGGTACCCGACCCGGGCCCAGTCGGCCAGGCCCGACGGAGCGAGAATCCCGACGTCGAGCAGGCCATCGTCGGGCCGCGCGTCCGGCAGCAGCGGGAAACCGCCAGGCAGTAGCCCCGCATTCCCGACCACGACCGACCGTGCCCACCGGTGCAGGGCCTGTGCACCGTCGAGCCGGACGGTGAAGTGGTTCGGCGCACCGTGCAGCTGCCCGAGGCCGGCCTGGGCGTACCCGAGCCAGCCCCACCGCAGCTTGCGCAGCCGATCGGTCGCGTCGACGACCGCGGCGTCCAGCCCGATGCCGGCCATTGCGGTGAACCCCGTGCCGTCGGCCATCCCGAGGTCCAGCACCGTTTCGTGGCCGCCGAAACCGACGGCCAGGGCCGCACCCAGCCGGTGCGGGATCCCCAGGGTGTGCGCGGCGAGGTTCGCGGTCCCCCGCGGGATGATCGCCAGCCGGACGTCCGTGCCGGCCAGGGCGCTCGCGCACGCGCGAACCGTCCCGTCACCGCCCACGGCGAAGACGAGCTCCGCTCCGGCGGCGGCCGCATGCCGGGCCAGCCCCTCGCCGTGATCTTCCCGGGTGGTCGGCAGGAACAGCGGCGCCCAGCCGCGGGCCACGGCCGCGGCCCGGCATCCCCGGGCGAATCTATCGGGGTCGCGCACCAGCGTCCGGTTGATGACGAACGCGACTGCCGGGGCGGCGCCCGGACCTCCCGGCGCGGACGGCCCCGCGGCTCCGCCAGGCGCTGTAGTAGTTTTGTTCGGCAACTTTTCGCTACTCCGCCGGATCCGGCGGCGGCGCGGGCCGCGCGGCCACCAGCCCCTCGATCCCGTCCAGGACGCGGTCCAGCCCGAAGATGAACTCCTGATCCGGCGGGTCGAACGTCTCGAAAACCCCGGAGGCGATGAACCGGGTGATCGCCGGGAAGCGCTGCGGATCGGTCAGCTTGGCCAGCAGGCGGCCGTAGGCCGACATCCACTCATCCGGAGCTGCCCCGGAGGCGCGGATCGCGGCGTAGATGTCGGCGTTCGTGCTGGCCTCGTTACGGACATAGCCGCTGACCAGCATGATCACTGATCCTTTCTCGGCCTCCGTGAGCCCGGTGCCGCGCAGGCAGCCGAGGGCCTGCTCGAACCAGGCCACCTCGTTGGGGCGGACCGGCAGCCCGCTGATGGGCACCCGCAGGGTCCACGGGTGCCGGTACATGGCCGCGCGCATGATCCAGGCCGAACGGGACAGGCCCGCCCGCCATCCCTCGTCGGGCGCTATCGGCACGAGAAACTGTCCGTAGACCGCATCCACCATCAGGGCGACCAGCTCGTCCTTCGACGACACGTGGCGGTAGAGGGACATCGGGGCAGCGCCCAGTTCGGCGGCCACCCGGCTCATCGACACCCCGGCCAGCCCCTCGGCCTCGGCGACCTTCACCCCGGCCTCGACGATCCGCGGCAGGCTCAGGCCCGGCTTGGGGCCCCGGTGCGGCGGCTCGCGGAGCCCCCACGCCGCCTCGATACTCGCCGGCAGGTCCATCATCCCCGCTTTCCCTACTGGGCCCGGCCGCAGGCGGCTTACCCGGTTGACTCCATTCTAGAACTGCGTATACCTTACGCAAATAAGCGTACGACATACGCAGAAGTGCGGACCGGCCCATGCGGCGCGCACACCGACCCGAGGAGCACCGGGATGACTGACCATCCGGCCATCGAGGCCACCGGCCTGACCAGGACATACGGCTCGACCACGGTTCTCGGCGGCGTCGACCTGCGGGTCGCGCCCGGCAGCGTGTTCTCGCTGCTCGGCCCGAACGGCGCCGGCAAGACCACCATGGTGCGGATCCTGTCCACGCTGCTGCGGCCCGACGGCGGCCAGGCACGCGTGGCCGGGTTCGACATCATCCGCGACCGGCACCGGGTCCGCCGCAGCATCAGCCTCAGCGGGCAGTACGCGGCGCTGGACGGGCTGCAGACCGGTGCGGAGGCTGCCCTTCACCAGGCGCAGTCTTTGAGATGCTCAGCCGGCTTTGAGATGCTCAGCCGGTCAGATACTCAGGCGGGCTGGGCCTCCTTCTGGAACACCCACACGAGCTGGGTGCAGAAGGCCGGCCGGTCGTCCGGCGGGGGGACGGCCGTCAGCGGGTCACCGTCCCAGCGGGGGAGGATGGCCGGAACCGGCTCACCAGGCGGGCGGCCAGCCGCCAGCCCACCACGAACAGCCCGAGGAAGATCAGCGCCACCAGGATGAAGGCGAGCGCCGTGCCCTGCCCCGCGACCACGCGCAGCACCATGCCGACGGCCGCCGCGCCGAGCCAGGCCGCCACCCCGGCCGGCGCGACCGCGAGGGGCCGCCGCCAGGCGCGCCCAGCCAGCCAGCCGACCGCGAGCCCGGCCAGAAAGGGCCACGACGTGCCGGCCAGGCCGGCGAGTGTTTCACCCTTGCTGTGGCTGGCCCGGCCGATCACCACGAACAGCAGGACACAGCCCACGTCGGTCACCGCCGCCCACGCCACAGAACGCATAACGGCCAGGCTATCGGTCGCCCCCGGCCCCGCTCCCCGGAACCCTCCGGAGACTCCCACCCAGCCCCACGGTCCCTTCCTGCACGGAAGCCGCGGGGTGAACCCGCGCCGCGGCGGAACGACCAGCACCTCGGCGTCCACGGCCTTGTCCGGCATCGCTTCGTCCGGGTCGTAGGCCACGAGGCTGACGTTGTCGAGATCGGCAAGCGCCGCACGGCCTTCGTCGCTGGGCACTAGAACGGTTATCGTCATGCGCTCTTCCCCCGGTTGCTCATCCGGCGGCGGGGGACGGCTCGACGATGACCTTCAGGCCGGCCCGCCGGTTTGCCGCGCCGAACGCGCCCGCTACGTCAGTCAGCGGGAAATGGTGCGTGACCACCGGGCCCAGATCGACCTGCCCGCGCGCGGCCATGCCGATCGCCCGCGGGTAGGCCTCGTTCATCCGCCGCACCAGCGCGATCGTCACTCCCTTGCGCCGGGCGACTGACGCGCTGAACGTGGTGAGGTCGTCATCGGGAATCCCGGCCAGCACGACCCGGCCCCCCGGCCGCACCGCATCCATCGCCAAGCGGACGCCCTCGTCCGTGCCGGCGATCTCGAACGAGACGTTCACCCCGCCCGTGTCCCCGCGCCCGGCCAGTTTCCCGAAGCCGTCCAACTCGCCGGCCGCCTCCTCGCCGGTTCCTGGGTCGATAACCAGGTCCGCGCCGAACTTGGTGGCCGCCTCGCGGCGGTGCGGCAGCGGGTCGGCCGCGACCACGGAGCGCGCCCCGGCCGCGCGCAGGACCTGGATGAGGAGCAGGCCGATCGGTCCGCAGCCGATCACCGCGGCCGTGCCGCCCAGCGGCAGGTGCCCCAGGTCGTAGGAGTGCAAGGCGACCCCGAGCGGTTCCAGGACCGCGCCGTCAGCGTTGGAAAGCTCGTCAGGCAGCGGATACAGCAGCTCTTCCGGCCAGGTCATGAACTCGCGCATCGCGCCGTCGGTGCCGCCGTGCCCGGCGAACCGGACCCGGGGGCACAGGTTCCGGTAGCCGTCCCGGCACGGCCGGCAAACGCCGCACGGGATCGCCGGGTCGATCGCCACCCGCTCACCGCGCCGCGGGCCGTCCGCGATGACGCCGGCGCCTTCATGCCCGAGCACCAGCGGGTGGGAGATCTGCGCGTCGCCGATGGCGCCCTGGTCCCACCAGTGCAGATCGGACCCGCAGATCCCGACGGCCGTCACCTGGACGAGGCGCTCACCCGGCCCGGGCTCGGGAACCGGCTCGTCGCTGACCCGGATGTCACCGACCCCGTACAGCCTCGCGACCCGCATCCGCCTCTCCTCCGCATTCATTCTCCCTGCCGCCGGCCACCTCCCCCGCCCGGGCTCCCGCCGGGGCCTTTTCCGCCTCGCCGGGCTCCCCCCGGGCTCTTCCCGGGTCAGGCTCCTCGTCCGGGCTCTTCCCCGCGCCCGGCTCCCCGCCCGGCTCTTCTTGCATCAGAGTTTGCAGGCGACACCGGCGTAGAGCGGAACGCTGGGTGCGGCCTCGCCCCGGCCGGCCTGATCCGGCCGCCACTGCGCGCAGGGCACCAGGCCCGGCTCGACCAGCTCCAGGCCCTCGAAGAACCGGGCGATCTCCGCCCCGGTGCGGGCCGTGATCGGCGGTTTGGCGTGCTCGTTCCAGAAGCGCATGGCCTCGGCGTTCGCCTCCCCGCCCAGCTCCGTCGTGGGATGCGAGACCACCAGGTAGCTGCCGGACGGCACCGCCTCCATCACGTGGTTCACGATCACCTCGGCCTCGGTGTCGTCCAGCACGAAGTTCAGGATGCCGAGCATCATGACCCCGACCGGCTGGGTGAAGTCGAGCGTCTCCGCGGCCCCGTCGATGATGTGCGACGGACGGTGCACGTCGGCGTCGATGTAGGCGGTGACGCCGGGCGGCGTGGGTTTGAGCAGCGCCCGCGCGTGGGCGAGGACGAGCGGGTCGTTGTCCACGTACACCACGCGCGCCTCCGGCACGAGACGCTGCGCCACCTCGTGGGTGTTGTCGGCGCTGGGCAGGCCGGTACCGATGTCGAGGAACTGCCGGATGTTCGCCTCAAGGGCCAGGAACCGGACCGCCCGGCCCAGGAACGCACGGTCGGCCCGGGCGACGTGCACGATGTCGGGGAACATGGCGAATACCCGGTCCCCGGCCTCGCGGTCCGCCTGGAAATGGTCCTTGCCGCCGAGCCAGTAGTTCCACACCCGGGCGTTGTGCGCCACGCTGGCGTCGATATCGGGCGAGTCGCGGTCGCTTGCGGCATGAGCGTCGTTCACGCCGCGAGCCTATCGCCATGCACGGCTGTGCCCCTGCGGCGGGCAGCGGCAGCGGGCAGCCGCCCGGCGGGCAGCGGTCCCGGTTCCGGCGGCACCGGCGGAAGGGGACGGGTCGGGGATGGGGCTGGGTGGCGTCGGCGCGGGCCCGGGCTGCGGCGGCGACGGGTACCGGCCCGGGCTGCGGCGGCACCGGGACGTCCGGCCGGTCCCGTTAACAGGCCCGCCACAAGCACGGCGCGCTCGACGCGCGGACCACCAGGCGGCAGGGCACGGTCCGCACGCCCTCGGCGGGCTCACCGCCGATGGCCGCCAGCAGGTCCTCCGCGGCGGCGCGGCCGATGTCCTCCAGGCACATGTCCACGCTGGACAGCGGCGGATCCGCGCCGAGCACCATCGGTTCCCAGTTGTCGAAGCCGACGATCGCGACGTCGTCCGGCACCCGCCGCCCGGCGCTCCGCAGCCCGTCCCCCAACCCACGTGCGATCTGATCGCTGCCGCAGAAGATCGCGTCGGTCGCGGGGGCGCGGCGCAGCAGCAGGCCGGCTGCCTCCCGGCCCCATCGCTCGCTCCACTCCCCGTACAGAGCGTCCCCGGCCGCGAGCGGCACGCCCGCCGCGTCCAGGACGCCCCGCAGCCCCCGGGCCCGCCGGCGGGCGGCCAGGAACCGCTCGGGACCGGTGATGTGCGCGATGTGCCGCCGCCCGGTCTCCAGCAAATGGGCGCCCGCCGCAGCGCCCCCGCCCACGTCGTCGGGCAGTACGGCCGGCCCGCCGGGCCCGCCGCCGCCGTCAGACTGGGTCATCGCGTACACGACGGGGATACCGAGCCCGGCATCGATCGGGGGCCGCGGCTCGATCCGCCGCCCCGTCACGATCAGCCCGTCGACCCGCCGTCTGGCCAGCATCTCGAGATAGCGGTGCTCCCGCCCCGGTTCGTCCCGGGTGTCACACATGAACACCGAGATGCGCCCGGCACCCAGCGCGTCCTCGGCGCCCAGCATGACGGGGATGCTGAACCGCCCGAAACTATCCGTCGTGATCATCCCGACGGTGTAGGTGCGCCCCGCCAGCAGCGCCTGGGCCAGCGGGTTGGGGGCGAAGCCGAGACGGCGCGCGGCCTCGGCCACCCGCTCGCGGGTCTCCGGGCGGAGCCGCCCCTGGCCGTTCAGGGCCTTGGAGGCCGTGCCGATAGACACGCCGGCGTCCGCCGCCACGTCCCTGATCGTCGTGCGCCTCATATCCCGGTTTTCCTGGTCAGCCGAAGGGGCCGGAACGGAAACTACTCCGTTCCGGCCCCCATGTTTAGTGGAGGCTGCTCAGCGGATGCCGTAAAGGTGCTCCAGCGCGAGCTGGTCCAGCCGTTCGTATCCCATCCCGCGGTCGGCGAAGGCCGGGATGTCAATCGCCGCGTCCCGCACGTCACGCCAGGTCTCGCCCTCGGCCAGGGTCGGCTCGCGCAGCTGCTCGACCCGCGAGGCCGCCACGGCCTCGATTACCTCCGGATCGATGCGGAACCTCCGCACTTTGTCCCGCAGGATCAGGTAGTTCCGCATGCAGGCCGCCGCGGAGACCCAGACCCCCTCGTCGTCCTCGGTGCGGGGCGGCTTGTAGTCGAAGTGCACCGGCCCGTCGTATCCGCCCTGCTCCAGCGTGTCCACGACCCAGAACGCCCCGCGCACATTGCCCGCGCCGAACCGCAGGTCCTGGTCGAAGCGCGGCCCGTGCTGGCCGTTGAGGTCGATGTGGAAGAGCTTGCCGTGCCACATCGCCTGGGCGATGCCGTGCGCGTAGTTCAGCGAGGCCATCTCCTCGTGCCCGACCTCCGGGTTGATGCCCACCATGTCCGGATAGGCCAGTCCGTTGATGAACGCGATCGCGTGCCCGGCCGTTGGCAGGAGAATGTCCCCGCGGGGCTCGTTCGGCTTGGGCTCGATCGCGAACCGGATGTCGTAGCCCTGATCGGTGACGTACCCGCAGAGGATGTTCAGGCCCTCGGCGTACCGGCTGAGCGCGGCGCGGATGTCCTTGGCCGCGCCCGACTCGGCGCCCTCCCGGCCGCCCCAGAAGATGTAGGTCTTCGCGCCGAGCTCGGCGGCCAGGTCAAGGTTGCGCATCACCTTGGCCAGCGCGAACCGGCGGACCTCCCGCTCGTTCGCGGTGAACGCGCCGTCCTTGAAGACGGGGTGGCCGAACAGGTTCGTGGTGGCCGTGGTCACCACCACCCCGGTGTCGTCGAGGGCCTTGCGGAACGCGGCGATCAGCTCGTCCCGCTCGCCGGGTGCCGCCCCGAAGGGGAACACGTCGTTGTCGTGGAAGTTCACGCCGTAGGCGCCGAGGGCGGCGAGCTTGCGTACGGCCCGGTCGGCGGGCATGGGCGGCCGCACCGGGCCGCCGAAAACGTCGACCCCCTGCCAGCCGACGGTCCATATACCGAACGAGAATCTGTCTTCCGGACGCGGCACATACGGGTCATTCGTACCGGGGCTCATTAACGGCTCCTTTCATGCCACCCCGCGGTGTCATCCCGCAGCGTGGCGTATCGGTCGCGTACGTGGGGGCGCGGTTCGGCGGTGCAGACGGCCGCCGCCGATCCCGGCCAGTCCGGGGGCTCGGCGGCCCCGGACAGCGCCCAGGCGGCCTGCCGGGCGGCGCCGATGGCCACGTATTCGGCGGGGTCGGGCACGGTGACCGGCACGCCGAATACGGCGGGCGCGATGGACCGCACGGCCGCCGACCGGGCCGCTCCGCCGATGAGCACCACCCGCTCGGGGGTGATACCGCACGCGCCGAGGTTGTCGATCCCGTCGGCGAGGGAGCACAGTACGGCCTCCACCGCCGCCCGGGCCATGTTCTCGCGTGTCAGGGACGTACCGGTGATGCCGCTCAGCACCCCGGTGGCGCCCGGCCGGTTGGGCGACGCGCTCACCGTCGAAGTAGGGCAGCAGGGTCAGGCCGCCCGCCCCGGGCGGCGCGGCCAGCGCCAGTTCGGACAGGCCCTCCGTGTCGGTGCCGAGCAGCCGGGCGGTGAGCGTCATCACGCGCGCGGCGTTGACCGTGGCCACCAGCGGCAGGAACCGCCCGGTCGCGTCGGCGAACCCGGCGACCGCGCCGCTGGTGTCGGCCGCGGGCACCGTGGTCACCGCGTACGCCGTGCCCGA
Organism: uncultured Actinomycetes bacterium; assembly: GCA_963809975.1. Lineage (GTDB taxonomy): Bacteria > Actinomycetota > Actinomycetes > Streptosporangiales > Streptosporangiaceae > Bog-532. The sequence goes on along the minus strand of CAWELT010000025.1, from coordinate 206,155 downwards.
CGTGCCGATCGAGACCACCACGTCGCCTTCCCCGACCCCCAGCCCCAGCGCCGCGCCCATGTTGTCGCCCGTGCCGGGGGACAGCACCGCCCCGCCGGTGGTGCGCCCCACCACCTCGGCCGGGGCGGCCAGCCGCGGTGTCGCCACCGGCCGCCCGAGCGCCTTCTCGGCGATGTCGGGCAGCCATTGCCCCTCGGCGGGGGAGAAGTAGCCCGTGCCCGAGGCGTCCCCCCGGTCGGTGACCGGTTCGTCCGCGCCCAGCCGCCAGGTGAGCCAGTCGTGCGGCAGCACCACCCGGCTCAGCCGCCGCGCCGATTCCGGTTCCCGTTCGGCCATCCAGCGCAGCTTGGTCACCGTGAAGGACACGGCCGGGACGCTGCCGGTGCGGCGGGCCCACTCGGCCTGCCCGCCGAGCTCGGCGATGAGCTCACGGGTCTGCGGTGCGGCCCGCATGTCGTTCCAGAGGATGGCGGGCCGGATGACCTCGCCCGCGTCGTCGAGCGCGACCATCCCGTGCTGCTGGGCGGCCACGCCGATGGCGCTGGCGCGGTCGAGCAGGCCGTCGCCGGCTTGGCACAGGGCCTCCCACCAGTACGCAGGATCGCACTCGGTACCGTCCGGGTGCGGCGCCGACCCGGTGGCCACGATGGCGCCGTCCTCGGCCCGGCAGAGTACGACCTTTGTGGACTGAGTGGAACTGTCCACTCCAGCCACGAGCATGAGCGACTCCCGAAAAGTTTCGCGAAAAGCAGACCGCAACATGCGCCCGACGTAACCGTAGGACGTTCGCCCCGGCCTGCGCCACCCGGCCCGGGGACCTGGGCATGCGTTAAAGAACCGTTACCGTTGGCCCTGCCGATCAGGGCATCCAAGCCGGTTACCCTGGACTGCCTGCTCATCTGCACGCGCCAAATGAACGTGCATTTGGCCTTGCATCTGCATGAGATGTCCGGCAAGATGGGCCCTGCGCCGATCAAAAGATGGGCGGAAACCAGCGCTCCCCGGGGTCGCGATGAGGTCGGAAAGTTTGAACCCGGTCGTTAGCGTCCACAACCGGGACAGATACCAGGCCCCGCTGCCGACGCGGACGAGGGTCCGTCCCATGACGCGGGCGGCGATCGCTGAGGCCGCGCCTAAGCACCCTCTGCCGGACCGGCCGCGGGTCGTGCGGATGCCGTCGGACTGGTGGGACGCCCCTTCCGTGGCGGCCCTGGCCCTGGCCCCCGGGACCCAGCCGGCCAAGACCGCACGCCGCTTCACCCGGGCCACCCTCCAGCGCTGGGGACTGGACCCGCTGGCCGACGACGCCGAGGTCATCGTGGCCGAACTGGTCGCCAACGCCATCTGCCACACCGAGGCGGGCGCCGCCGCGGACGACCGGAGCCCCGGTCGCGCCGACACCCGGATCGGCCTGCGGCTCTTCCGCCGCGCCGGCGAGGTGATGTGCGCGGTCCTCGACCCCAGTGACGCCGCGCCTGTGCTGAGGGCGCCCAACTTCGAGACCGAATGCGGACGTGGCCTGCAGCTGGTCGACGCGCTGTGCGACGTATGGGGATGGAGCCCCGTCGTCGGCCGGGGCAAGGCCGTCTGGGCCATTCTTTTCTGCGCCTGACGCGCTCCGCTGGCCTGACGCCTTTTCTCGTCCTTAGTTTCTCCTTAGTTTGTCCTTAGACTCTTGCTCCCGCAGTCTTGTCCCCGGCGGTTCCCTTTCCGGGCCGGTGACCGCATTTCCCGGCCCTTGATCCAGCGGTTTCATCGCGCCGGCGTACCCGCGCCCCGGCTCCGTTCGGTAATGTCGCTAGCCGCACGACCCGAAGCTTTGAGGAGGCGACACGGGATGCCGTGGACCTGGCGTTATGAGAAGACGGACGGCGCGGTCGTCTCGTCGGGCGACCTGCCGGAGGCCATCTTCGCCAGCCAGGGCGACGCCGAAAGCTGGCTCGGGGAGAACTGGCGCGGCTTGCTGGAGGCGGGCGTCGACCAGGTGACGCTGCTCGAGGACGACCGCAAGGAATACGGCCCGATGAGCCTCCACCCGGCGAGCTGAGCCAAAGCTCCACCCGCCGGGCGGGCTCCGTTCCCGGCGGCTACCGGCGGGCCACAGGGTACCCAGGTCAGGATCAGCGGGCCGGACGCTAGACCTTGGAACTGGGGCCGACCCGCGGCGGCGGCACCCGGAACCGGCGGATCTGCAGCGCGCGGAACACCGCGTACAAGGTCACGCCACGCGTGCTCTCGCCCGGCAGCCGCTGGGCGACCAGCTTCCGCAGGCTGTTCCTCAGGAAGAACGCGTCGACGAGTACGAAGACGATCAGCAGCAGCGCGATCGGCTCGGCGTACCGCTGTATCGAGGCCGCGCGGACGAACAGGACAATGATCATGGCGGCCATCACGTACATGTAGAACTCGCTCAGCCGCCGGCGCGAGTCAACGTAATCCCGGGCCAGCGCCTTGACCGGGCCCCGGTCCCGGGCCGGCAGCGCCCAGTCCTCGCCGCGGCGCATGGCCTCGTTGCGCCGGATCCGGTCCTCTTTGCCCTCGCGTCCCGATCCGCCCCGCGCGGATCCGCCCCGGCCCGGTCCCGGGCGCCCCGGGGTGCCGGTGATGCCCTGCCGGCGTCCCCGTTCGGCCTCGCTGCGCTTGGGCGTGGGGTGGCCCTTAGCCGCCTCGGCGGCCGGCCGGGCCCGTCCAGGTTCGGCCGTCTTTGTCGTCTGCGCGGCGCCCGGGCTCTGCTCGCCCTGGTCGTCCTGGGCGGTGCTGCCGCGCGGCCCGGCGCTACCTCGTCGGAACACGCGCATCAGCCTATTAGAACGGACCACCTTGTGGGACGGCCGGGACGGGCCAATTAAGCGCGCTGGCGGTCATGGTCGCCCGTGCGCGGGGCACCGCGTAGGGTGGATGCCAATTGACAATTGGGCGGCAGTGTCTGCCCTGCACGCCGCGACGACGGCAGCCGTGGCATGGAGGCGGGCACAGGCACGAAGGGGACGGCCGCGTCTATGAGCGTGATGAAGCGGGTCACATTGATCTTCCGCTCCAAGGCCAACAAGGCCCTGGACCGGATGGAAGATCCCCGTGAGACCCTCGACTACTCCTACCAGCGGCAACTCGAGATGCTGCAGAAGGTCCGGCGCGGTGTCGCGGATGTCGCCACGTCGCGAAAGCGCGTCGAGCTGCAGATGAACCAGATCCAGCAGCAGTCGAACAAGCTGGAGAAGCAGGCTCGTGACGCTCTCGGGGCCGGCCGCGAGGATCTGGCCCGGGAAGCCCTGACCCGCCGCTCGTCGGCGCAGAGCCAGCTCAGTGACCTGCAGGCGCAGTATGCGTCGCTGCAGGCTGAGGAGGAAAAGCTCACGGTCGCGTCGCAGCGGCTGCAGTCCAAGGTGGACGCCTTCCGCACGCGGAAGGAGACCATCAAGGCCACCTACACCGCCGCCGAGGCGCAGACCCGGATCAACGAGGCCTTCTCCGGCATCTCCGAGGAGATGGGCGACGTCGGGATGGCCATCCAGCGCGCCGAGGACAAGACCGCGCAGATGCAGGCCCGCGCGGGTGCCATCGACGAACTGCTGGCCTCCGGTGCGCTGGAGGACGTCTCCGGCGCCCCGCGCGACGATATCCAGGCCGAGCTCGACCGGATGGGCGCCGGGAACGACGTCGAGCTTGAGCTGCAGAAGCTGCGGGGTGAGATCGGCGCCGGGTCCACGCCGGAGCTGGAGGCGGGCACCCACGGGAACGGTGCGCAGAACAGCGCGCAGACCGGCCCGGCGGCCCGGCCCGCCGCCGATGGGGCCCAGCCCGCCCAGCCGTCCGGGCCGGCCCAGACGGCCATCCCCGCCTCCGACGTGGGCGAGTCGGCGATCCCCTCGGCCGATCCGCCGAGGACCGGTGACGGCACATGATCGTCCGGATTCTCGGCGAGGGCCAGCTCCGCGTCGACGACGCGGCCGCGGCCGGGCTGAACGAGCTGGATGCGAAGCTGTCCGACGCCATCGAGCGCGGCGACGAGGCCGAATTCCGCCGTGCGCTGAAAGCTCTGGTGGCGGGGGTTCGCGCGGCCGGGACGCCCGTTCCGCCGGATAGCCTTCAGCCATCGGAACTGATCCTGCCCTACGAAGATGCGGACCTGGCCGAGGTGCGCAAGATGATGACTGGCGAAGGGCTCATCCCCGGCTGAGCCGCTGAGCCAGAGCACGCGCCACCGGTACACCCCTCAGCGTACGGATAGGGAACGTTCAGAGCCTTTCCAGCGTCACCTGGATACATTGGTAGTAGTGACACCAGGACGGGCTTCACCGGTCCTGGCCCTTGAACTGGAGGTGACGTGGTGGCGCGCACTAGGTATGCGCCCGACCGGGGACTGACGGTCCGCATGACCGCGACCATGTTCTTGCTCGGGCTCGTATTCGTGGCGTTTGTCGCCGCAATTATCCTGATCCTCACGGCCGTGAACGCGTCCAGCGGCGTGATCGTGCTGGCGGCGATCGTGCTCGGCGGCGGCCTGGCGATCGGGTCCCTGTTCTACTCGGACAAGATCGCCCTGTCGTCGGCCGGAGCGGTGGAGGTCACGCCGCAGCAAGCGCCGGACCTGCACGGCGTGGTCGACCGGATCTGTGCGCTGGCGGACATGCCCAAGCCACGGATCGCGATCTCCCCGACGGACCTGCCTAACGCCTTCGCGACCGGCCGCAACACCGAGCATGCCGTCCTGTGCGTGACGCGGGGCCTGCTGCGCCGGCTGGACCGCGAGGAACTTGAGGGCGTCATCGCCCACGAGCTGTCGCACGTGGCGCACAAGGACGTCATGGTGATGACGATCGCCTCGTTCCTGGCCATCATCGCCGGCCTGCTGATCAGGTTCTCCTTCTACGGCGAGCTCTTCGGCGGCGGCCGGCGCGACAACAACAACCAGAGCGCGCTGCCCGTCCTGCTGATCATCATGGGCGTCAGCATCGTCGTGTACGCGGTCAGCTTCCTGCTGATCCGGCTGCTCTCGCGGTACCGTGAGCTTTCCGCCGACCGGTCCGGCGCGCTGCTCACCGGGCAGCCGTCCGCGCTGGCCAGCGCGCTGCAGAAGGTCAGCGGCACGATCGCGCGGATCCCGACCAAGGACCTGCGCGAGGCCCAGCCGCTGAACGCGTTCTTCTTCGTCCCCGCGCTCAGCGCGCGAGAGGGCCAGACGAAGATCGCGGAGCTGTTCTCCACCCACCCGCCGCTGGAGAAGCGGCTGGCGCAGCTCGCGAAGATCTCCCAGCAGCTGGGGCAGCGGTAACCATGGGCTTCCTGGACACGCTGCTCGGCCGGACGAAGCCGGTCCAGCCCAACCTGGACGTGCTGTTCCAGCTGCCGTCCGCGGCGGTGACGCTCGAGGCGGCGACCGGTTTCACCCCGACCGGGACCGGATCGGTGTGCTTCCGGCCCGTCGAGGGCCGGGCGTTCGCGGACGTCGAGAAGGACGTCCGCGAACTGCTCGACCTCAGCGGGGCGAAGAGCGGCTCGCTGCCGGTCGAGGTGACCAGGGATTCCTACGGGTTCACCTGGCTGGTCAGCTCGCATCTGTCCACCGAGCTCGAGGACCTGGTCACCGACCTGCACGCGGTGAACTCCGCGCTGGTGGACAACGGCTTCGGCCCCCAGCTGCTCTGCACGCTCGTCGCCTTCCGGGACGACGCGCAACGGCGGCTGGCGCTGGTGTACCTGTTCAAGCGGGGCACGTTCTACCCGTTCGCCCCGCTGTCGGGGGAACGGCGCGACAGCGCGCTGGAGCTGCAGGTCAAGGGGGCACTGGAGGGTGACCTGAAGATCGAGCAGGACCTATCCCGGTGGTTCCCCGTGTGGGGCGCGCCCGGGCTGTGACGCCGCCCGCGCGGTGACCGGGGCCCGCGGTCACCGCCCGGGCGGTGACCGGGTGGCGACCGGGGCGAAATCGTCCGGGCGGGTGAAACCTCACACCACGGGGCGCGGAATGTCCGTGCCGGGCATATCGTTGTGGCTGAGAGTCGGCACACTGAAGGCAAGAAACTGTACGTCCCATCACGCCGGAACCACACCCGAGGCGGGAGCTAGAACATATGAGCGTTCAGCAAGAGACCACCCAGCAGGGCGTTAACCTCACCGAGGGTGCGGCCGCTAAGGTCAGCAGCCTGCTCGCCGGCGAAGGCCGCGACGATCTCAAGCTGCGCATTGCCGTGCAGCCCGGTGGCTGCTCGGGTCTCCGCTACCAGCTCTACTTCGACGACCGCGCGATTGACGGCGACATCGTGGCCGATTTCGGCGGCGTCGAGGTGGTCACGGACAAGATGAGCGCGCCGTACCTGATGGGCGCGACCATCGACTTCGTGGACACGATCGAGAAGCAGGGCTTCACGATCGACAACCCCAACGCGTCAGGCTCCTGCGCCTGCGGCGACTCTTTCCACTGACCGGTGCGGGTCGCCGTCACGGGGTCGGTCGCCACCGACCACCTGATGACCTTTCCTGGAAAGTTCACCGAGCACCTTATAGCGGACAAGCTTGACCGGGTCTCCCTGTCGTTCCTCGTGGACGGCCTGGAGATCCGGCAGGGTGGCGTGGCCGCGAACATCGCCTTCGGCATGGGCTGCCTCGGCCTGCGGCCGCTCCTGGTCGGCGCGGTCGGCCAGGACTTCGCGGGCTACCGGGCCTGGCTCGACGCGCACGGCGTGGATACCACCGGCGTCCTGGAGTCGAAGCGCTCGCATACGGCGCGCTTCGTCTGCACGACCGACGCGGATGGCAACCAGATCGCGTCGTTCTACCCGGGCGCGATGGCCGAGGCACGGGACATCTCCATCATCGACGTCGCCGGGCGGGCGGGGGGCGTCAACCTCGTCCTGATCGGAGCGGACGACCCGGAGGCGATGTTCCGCCACACGTCGGGCTGTGCGGGAGCCGGGATACCGTTCGCCGCGGACCCCTCCCAGCAGCTGCCGCGGATGGACGCCGAGCAGACCCGGGCGCTGGTGGACGGGGCTGCCTACCTGTTCTCCAACGAGTACGAGCTGGCCCTGATCGAGCAGAAGACCGGCTGGGACGCCGACGAGATCGGCCGGCACGTCGAGGTCCAGGTCACCACGCTCGGCCCGGACGGCGCCCGGATCACCCAGGCCGGCCAGCATCCGGTGACGGTGGACGCGGTGCCCGGCGTGCAGGCCGTCGACCCGACCGGCGCCGGTGACGCCTTCCGGGCCGGGTTCCTGGCCGCCATCGCCTGGGAGCTTTCGCTGGAGCGGGCCGGCCAGCTCGGCTGCCTGGTCGCGGCGTCCGCCCTGGAAACGGTCGGCACCCAGGAATACCAGCTGACCAGCAGCACCCTGACCGAGCGCCTGGCCGGCGCCTACGGTCAGGACGCCGCCAAAGAAGTAGCCCAGCACCTGGGGTAAGAAGCACACGGAAGAGCGGGGCGGCCCACGGGCCGCCCCGCTCTTCCGTTCTCTCCGTCAGCGCCGGAGGTAGGACTGGATGTAGTACTTCGGTGATCCGACACCGGTCGCGTCGTCGTACCCCTTGGCCGCGGGGAGCGCCGCGGCGCCTTCGCCGTCGATGCCAAGGGTACGCAGGTGGGTCAGGAGCGGGCCGGTCTTGGTGGAGGGGTCGGTGTAGTTGTTGCGGACCTCGGCCAGGTAGCCCGGGCCCAGCGGATGATCGGTCACGTCGTTGTACGCGGCCGTGCCGTACCGCTGGTAGATCGCCGGGTTAGCGAAGCCCAGGACGTGGCGCGCGGCCTGCTGGGCGTCGGCCTCGATGCCTGCGAACGTCGGGCAGGCGACGCTGGTGCCGCCGTACCGGGTGAATGCGAACGCATAGGTCTTGCCGTCCGGCTGCAAGGTCGTCTCCCCGACCAGGAGGCCCGTGCCCGGGTCGGCCAGCGCCGACACGTCCGGCTCGACGCGCATCGGCGTCTTGCTGATCGTGCCGTCGGGCAGCTGCGTGGCCAGACTGTAAGGCACCACGCCCCGCTGGTAGAACGGCTGCGTGTAAACGGTGCTCACGCCGCCGCCGCCGGAGCCGTCGTAATCCGCCGGGTACGCCCCGGGCGGCGTGGACGACCAGGACCTGCCGTCGGCCGCCAGCGGGTTCTGGATGGTGCCCCAGGACGTCTCGAACTGGTAGTTCCTGGTCTTGCCGATGGCCAGGCTCGTTCCGCCGACCGAGGTCACCCAGGGGCTGGACGGCGGGTAGTCGGTCTGGATCTGGTCCGAGCCCGGGTTCTCGGCCGGGGACTCGTAGCCGCTGTCTCCGGAGGAGAAGAAGAACCCGATGCCCTCGACCGCGCCGACCTCGAACACCTGGTTGAACGCGCTGGTCAGGGTGGCGTCGTCGGACGGCTCACCCCACGAGTCGCTCACGATGCTGGCGAGGTGGTTGTCCACGATGTACGCCAGGGCGGTCAGCAGGTCCGGGTCGTTGCAGCTCGCGCCCGCGACGAAGCGGACGTTCGCGTCCGGGGCCTGGCCGTGGACCGATTCCACGTCGAGGGTTTCCTCGGGGTACCAGCTGGAAGCATCGCACTCGTTGGCTGCGGTGTCGGTGAAGCTGCTCGGCAGGTACTGCTGGTACTGGCCCGGGGCGAACGGCTTGTCGCCGGTAAGATTCGCGTACTCGTTTGCGTCGCTCGGCATGGTGGGCGAGGCGTACGCGTCCACGATGGCGACGGTCTGGCCCTTGCCGGTCATCCCCGAGGGGCTCACGCCGTAGGCGCCGCGGATCTGACTGGGGGTGTATCCGCAGACGTTCCAGGGCTGCTTCTTGCCGTACGCGGATGGCTCGGTGGTGGCGATCTGCTGCGCGTAGTATTGCGAGCACGGCCCGGCGATCCAGTAGTTCGGTGGTGGCGGCGGCAGGGTGTCGGCCGGCTTCATCTGGTGTCTCGCCGTGTCCAGGCCGGTCACGGTGAGCACGGCGCTGGCCGCCGAGGCTGGGGCGCTGGCCGACTGTGCGGGCGCCCGGTCGGTCCGCTTGTCCGGGCCCTTGAAGTTCTGGAAGGTCACACTGAACGCCCTGGCGGCGTCACTGACCGAGCCGGTCACCGCGACGTACCCGTCAACGGCGTCGTTGACGGAGGTCACGGTCAGGCCCTCGCCGGTGAGCCACGCCTTCACCGCGGCGATCTGCGCGCTGGTGGGCCCGAACTCCGCCGTCACCTGCGCCGGGCTCAGGAAGTGGCCGTAGTCGGCATTACCGGGCTGGGAGACGTCCTGCGCGTAGGCGGCCAGTCCGGAGGGGTCCTGGCCGGCCAGGTAGATGCGTACGCTCACCGTGCCGGTGGTAACCGGCTGCGCCGAGACCCGCGCGGACGCGCTGGCCCACGACGGATGCGTGCCGGGGATCGCCGCGCGGGGCGTGGCCGCCTGGCCCGGTGCGGCGGCGGCAATCGCGCCTGCACAGAGCGTGGCGGCCGCGGCGGCAGTCCCGGCCGCTTTGAGCCGTTTGTTGACCAATGGCATAGTAACGGACCCATCCTCTGAGGGGGTGTGAGGTCTTGGTGCTATGTGTACCTTGGGGTCCGCCGAGGTGGCAGCGCAAGGGGGGCCTGCAATTTGTACGGAGTATGTTGTTCCGTTACTTTCGTTCGGCGGCGCGGAATATATCCATAACGTCCGCATCGGTTCCGTTCGGCTCGCTAAGAACCATAGGACAGGCCGGGCCCGCCTCGGCCGCAGGCGGCGATAGCGTGGCAGTCATGGTACATGCGCTGGCTGGCAGCTACGACGGGCCACCGGAACTGACGGCGGTTCGCGCGCTGACGGAGTGGACCCTGGACGCGTGGATGCTCGCGCTCGTGGTGCTGCTCGGCGGGTGCTACCTGGCCGGCGTGCGGCACCTGCGCCGCCAGGGGCAGCCGTGGTCGAGGTGGCGGACGGTGAATTTTGTCGGCCTCGGCCTCGGCATCGTGGTCATCGCGACCATGTCGTCGTTCGGGACCTATTTCGGGGTGCTGTTCTACATGCGGGCGTTCCAGACCATCCTGCTGCTCCTGCTGGCGCCGCTGTTCCTGGCCCTCGGGCGGCCGCTGACCCTGGCCATCGCCGTGTTCCCGGCGGCGGGCCAGCGGATCGACCGCGCGATCCACAGCCGCGCGGCGAGGGTGGTGACGTTCCCGGCCATCACGACGCTGGCGCTGGTCGCCGTGCCCTTCGTCATGTACTTCACCACCTGGTACACGGCGGCGTTCCACAGCGACGCCGTGCGCGAGCTCACGCAGCTGGCCCTGATGGTGCCGGGATTCGTCTTCTTCTGGACCCTGCTGCGCGTCGACCCGGTGCCGAAGACCTACTCCTACGGGGTGTCGCTGTGGATCACCGCGGTCGAGGTGATCGGCGATGCCTTCCTCGGCCTGGCCGTGATCGCCTACACCAGCCTGATCGGCGCCGGGTACTACCACGCGCTGGCCCGGCCCTGGGGCCCCAGCCTGCAAACCGACCAGATCCTGGGCGGGGGGACGCTGTGGATCTTCGGCGACCTGGTCGGCCTGCCGTTCCTGGTGGCCCAGCTCATCCAGTTCATGCGGGAGGACGAGGCCGAGGCGGCCGTGATCGACGCCGAACTGGACGCCCGCGACGCCGCGCGGACGGCGCCGGAGAGCAGAGCTTCGGCCGGCCCCGAAGGACCGGCGGGGCCAGCACCGGCGGGGCCAGCAACCGCGGGGCCAGCACCGGCGGGGCCAGCACCCGCGGAGCCCGCCCGCTCAGCCGATCAGGGCCGCCCGGACGAGCGGGCGCACCCAGCGGCGGCCGCCAGCCGACCCGGCCCACCCATGGTGGGAGGACGACCCGCGCTTCAACGACCGGTTCCGGCAGGTCTGACGCCCGCCGCTCCGCACGGGGCGCTTTGCCCCCATAGATCCGGGAATGGCGGCGTCTCGGGGACCGGAAATGGCAGCGCCTCGAATTAATTCTGCGGGGTGTTTCATTGCGGTCGCGGCGTGGGAAATTGGATTCGTGGCACAGATCAACGCCGCGGTCGACGCCCTTGTGGGGGACTGGCTCCCGATTCCAGCTGTCGCCGCCCGTCTCAGCATCCCCGCCGGCCGTGTGAAGCAACTGCTCCGTGACAGGAAACTCCTCGCTGTCGCGCGTCCCGATGGCTCGATCGCGGTTCCCGCCGCGTTCCTGGATGGTCCCCAGATCGTCAAGGGCCTGCAGGGGACGCTGACGCTGCTCCGCGACTGCGGCTTCGGCGAGGTCGACGCCCTGCGCTGGCTGTTCACCGAGGACGAAACGCTCCCCGGCACACCCATCGAGGCGATCTGCCGGCGGCGGGGCACCGAGGTCAACCGCCGGGCCCAGGCGCTCGCGTTCTAGCGCGGGAAAGACACCCGCGTTCTGGGCCGGTGCGAGGGCGCTCGCCTCCTGGACCGATGCGGGGCACGCGCGTTCCAGGGCGGGGCCAGTACCGCTCCCGTTCTGGTAGGACGGGAGCGTGACGCAGACCAGCCCGGGCCCAGGTGACCCGGTCCCGGCTGGTAACTTCTCGGCCCGGCCAGCCATGAACGGCTCGGGCGAAGGCGGCAAGCGGGCCCCTGCCCGGGACTCCGCCCGGCCCCGCTCCCGGGCACGCGACAACGCGCCCGCCCAGCAGCAACCGGTGGCCCAGGTTGCGGTGGACATTCCGCTCGCGCACCTGGACCGTCCGTTCGACTACCTCGTGCCCGAACGGCTGGCGGATTCCGCTGTCCCCGGCTGTCGCGTCCGGGTCCGCTTCGCGGGCCAGCTCGTCGACGGGTTCGTGCTGGCCCGTGCCGACGCCAGTGACCACCCCGGCCGGCTGTCCTACCTGGACCGCGTGGTGTCCCCGGAACCGGTGCTCACCCCCGAGATCGCCGGGCTCGCCCGCGCGATCGCCGACCGGTACGCCGGGACCCTCGCCGACGTGCTTCGGCTGGCCATCCCGCCCCGGCACGCGGGCACCGAGGCCAAACCGTCGCCGCCCGCCGGGGGCCTCCCGCTCCGGCCCGAACTGGGCTCCTGGGCGCGGTACCCGGCCGGGGACGCCTTCCTGGCCGCCCTGGCCGACGGCCGCGGGCCCCGCGCCGCATGGTCGGCGCTGCCCGGGCCGGAATGGCCCGACGAGATCGCCATCGCCGCGGCGGTGGCCGCAGCGGCCGGCCGGGGCGTCGTCATCGTGGTCCCCGACGTCAAGGACCTGGCGCGGGTGGACGCGGCCCTGACCACCCGGCTCGGTTCCGCATCGCACGTCTGCCTCACCGCCGACCTCGGGCCAGCGGAACGGTACCGGCGATGGCTGTCCATCCTGCGGGGCTCGGCCCGGATCTCGGCGGGCACCCGGGCGGCCACGTTCGCGCCGGTCCGCGACCTCGGCCTGGTGGTGCTCTGGGACGACGGCGACGACCTGCTGGCCGAACGGCGCGCGCCGTACCCGCACGCCCGCGAGGTGCTTGCCCTGCGCGCGCACCGGCAGGGCGCCGCCGCCCTGATCGGCGGTTTCGCGCGCAGCACCGAGCTCACGCAGCTGGTCGCGGCCGGCTGGGCCCGCGCGCTGGCGGGGGACCGGGGGGCCCTGCGCGCCGCCGCCCCCCGGGTCCGGCCCGCGGCCGATGAGGACGAACTGGCCCGGGACGGGGCGGCACTGAGCGCACGGCTGCCCAGCCTGGCCATCCGCACCGCGCGGGCGGCCCTGGCGCGCGGCCCCGTACTGGTCCAGGTGCCACGGCGCGGCTACCTCGCGGCCATCGCCTGCGGTCGCTGCCGCGCGCAGGCCCGCTGCACGGCGTGCGCCGGGCCGCTGGAGATCGCGGGCGCCCGGCAGACCCCGCAGTGCCGCTGGTGCGGCGCCGTCGCGGCCAGCTGGAGCTGCCCTCGCTGCGGCTTCACCCAGGTCCGGGCGATCGTCACCGGGGCCGCCCGTACCGCGGAAGAACTCGGGCGCGCCTTTCCGTCCGTCCCGGTCCGGTTTTCCGGCGGCCAGAACGTGCTCGCCACCGTACCCGCCGATCCGGCCGTGGTGGTGGCCACGCCCGGCGCCGAGCCGGTCGCCGCGGACGGGTACGCGGCCGCACTGCTCCTGGACGGGTGGGCCCTGCTGGGGCGGCCGAGCCTGCGGGCGGGGGAGGAGACGCTACGCAAGTGGCTGACCGCGGCCGCTCTCGTCCGCCCGGCCGGCCAGGGGGAAACGTCATCGTGCACGCCGATGCCGGCCTGGCGGCGGTTCAGGCGCTGATCCGCTGGGACCCGGCCGGTTTCGCGGAGCGTGAACTGGCCGAACGCGACCAGCTGTCGTTCCCGCCGGCGGTCCGGATGGCCGCCGTCTCCGGGCCCGCCAGGCGCGGTCGGGGAACTGCTCGGCGTGACCGGTCTCCCGGAGACGGCCGAGGTGCTCGGTCCGGTGCCCGAAGAGGAGGACCACCCCGAAGATGAGGATCACCCCCGGGACGCGGACAGCATCCCGGTGCGCGCGCTGATCCGGGTCCCGCGGGCCGGGGGCTCGGCGCTGGCCCGCGCGCTGCAGTCCGCGCAGGCCACCCGGAGCCCTCGTAAGGACCACGCCGTGCGGGTCCAGCTCGATCCCGGGGAGATCCTCTGAACGGCGCGATGGCCCCGAGCACGGTGACCCACGTCATAAGGTGCTTGCGTGGCCACCTCGCATCAGAGCCTGCCGCGACGGTCGCGGATCTCCGGCAGCATCACCCGGCTGCCCCCTGTCCGCCTGGCGTCCCGCGAGGAACTGACGGCCGCGGCGCGGGTGGCGCCGCTGTTGCGGGTCGCGCGCGACCTGGCCGCCTGGACAGGCCCGGACCGGCCCGTCACGGCGGGCGGTGACCTCGCCGCGGCGGACGCCGCCGCGGCGGCGGGTGCCCTCGACGTGTCCGCTGAGGAGCTCCGCGCCGCGTGGGCCGTCGCCACCGAGACGGGCATGGTGGCGGTGTCCGGTCACCGCGCCGGCCCCGGCAGACGGTTCGGCGTGCTCGAGTCCGGCCGTCCCGACGAGGCCCTGGCCACGTGGTGTGAGGCCGCGGCGGCCGTGCTCAGCCAGGAGAACCTGGACGGCCTGGCCACCGCGCTCTACACGGCCGGGCGTCCGGTCCGGCTCGACGCCCTCTTCGAGGCGTACGCGGCCGCGGTCGGGGCGCTGACCGTCAGTGCCCCAGACGGCGCCGACGGGGGCGGCGACGAGAAAACGATCACGGACGGAGCCGATGCGGGCCGCGCGGCGGGCATGGGCTCCCCGGCGGGCACGGGCCCTGCGGCGGGCATGGGCTCCCCGGCGGACGAGGGCCCTGCGGCGGACGAGGGCCCCGCGGGGGGGATAACGGAAGCGGAGAACGCGCCCCCGCTTTCCCCGGCGTTCTCTCCGGGGCTGGAGCCGGGCCTGGAGCTGCTCGCCGACCTTGGCGTCGTCGAGCTGGGCGCCGACGAGGACGAAGACGACGAGGCCGGGCTCACCGTCACCTTGTCGCCGATCGGGCTGTGGGCGGTCCGGGAACGGCTCAGTGCCCGGGGCTGGCGTGTGCCGGTCGTGGGCGGCAGCGCCGACGGCGGGGCCGCCGCGGTGCTCGCGGTGCTGGCCGACTACGACGCCGACGACGGCGAGGCCGAGATCGCGGCGTGGCTCGCACGACGCGCCCCTGAACGGGCCGCTGAGGAGCTGACCGAGGCCGCGAGCCAGGGATCGCCGGGACTGCGCGGCGCCGCCTTCGCGGTCATGGACCGGGTCGGCGCCGCGGCCGTGCCCGCCGTACGCCGCGCCCTGGCCAATCCCGTGCTGCGGCCGCATGCCGCGGTCTGGCTGCGCGAGCACGGGGAAGAAGCCGGCCTCAGCCGCGAGGACAGCGCCTGGCTGCTCGTCGACCTCGGCGCGGGCCTGCTGGAAGAGGCCGCACCGGAGGATGTGGTGGCCGAGCTGCTGCCCGATCTCCCGCCGCAGGCGCAGGCGGAACTGGTGGCCCGGCTGTGGCGGGTGGAGCACCCGGGGGTGACCGGGCTGCTCACGACGCTTAGCAACCACCATCCGGAACCGGACGTGGCCAAGGCGGCCCGCAAGGCCGCGTTCAAGGCCCGATCCCGGCTCTGAGGTGCACACGGTCCCCATACACTGAGATCAAGGTAAAAACGAGGCCCGTCGCGGCCGGGGAGGATCTTTTTCGTGAGCGTGAAGCCGATCCGCCTTTTCGGCGACCCGGTGCTGCGTACCGAGGCCGACCCCGTCCGTGACTTCGACGCCGAGCTGCGCAAGCTGGTCAAGGACCTGACTGACACGATGATGGACGCGCCGGGGGCGGGGCTGGCCGCGCCGCAGATCGGTGTCGGGCTGCGCGTTTTCACCTACTTCGTGGACGATGAGCTGGGGCACCTGATCAACCCCACGCTTGACCTGTCCGAGGAGCAGGACACGGACGAGGAAGGCTGCCTGTCCTTCCCCGGCCTGGCCTTCCCCACCAAGCGCGCGTGGGGCACCGTGGCCAAGGGCTTCAACATGTACGGCGACCCGGTGACGCTCGAGGGCACCGAGCGGATGGCGCGGTGCTTCCAGCACGAGACCGACCACCTGGACGGCATCCTGTTTATCGACAGGCTCGACCCGGAGCAGAAGAAGCTGGCCATGCGGGCGATCCGCGAGGCGGAGTGGTCCGGTGTCACCGTCCCGGAGGTGAAGGCTTCGCCGCACCCCACATTCGGTAAGGCGTTCTGAGCCAGAACTCGGTGCGCCATCGGAAAGATCGGTGAGCTCATGCGGCTTGTTTTCGCCGGGACGCCGGAGCCGGCCGTCCCGGCCCTGCAGGCTCTCCTGGAGTCCCGGCACGAGGTCGCCGCGGTCGTGACCCGGCCGGATGCCCCCGCCGGGCGCGGCCGCCACGTGGAGCCCAGCCCGGTGGCCCGGGTGGCCCGGGCGGCGGGGATCGAGGTGCTGACGCCGCCCAAGGTCCGCGACCCGGAGTTCCTCGACCGGCTCCGGGCGATCGGCCCCGGCTGCTGCCCGGTCACCGCGTACGGGGCGCTGCTCCCGCAGTCCGCCCTGGACATCCCGCCGCACGGCTGGGTCAACCTGCACTTCTCGGTGCTGCCCGCGTGGCGCGGCGCCGCCCCGGTCCAGCACGCGCTGCTGCACGGGGACGACGTGACCGGCGCCACCACGTTCCGTATCGTCAAGGAGCTGGACGCGGGCCCGGTGTACGGGGTCGTCACCGAGCCGGTGGGCCCCCGGGACACCTCCGGTGACCTGCTGGCCCGGTTGTCCCTCTCCGGCGCGACGCTGCTCGCCGACACCCTGGACGGAATCGAGTCCGGGCTGCTCCGGCCCGTGCCGCAGCCGGATGAGGGGGTCAGCTTCGCCCCCAAGCTCACCCCCGCCGACGCGCACGTCGACTGGGGCCTGCCCGCGGTGGCCATCGACCGGCTGATCCGCGCCTGCACCCCCGGGCCCGGCGCGTGGACCGATTTCGCCGGCGACCGGCTGAAGCTGGGACCGGTCGCGCCACAGCCGCCGGACAGCGTCCCGGGCCGGCGTCCGCGGCCCTGGCGCCGGGCGAGCTGTTCGTCACCCGCAAGTCCGTGCTGGCCGGGACGGCTACCGAGCCGGTCCGGCTCGGGACGGTGCAGCCGCCGGGCAAGCGGGCCATGCCGGCCGCCGACTGGGCGCGTGGCCTGCACCAGGCCACCCCGAAGCTCGGCTGAGATGCCACATCCTCAGCGTTCACGTCCCCGTTCACGCGGACCGCGGACCCGCTCCGATCCCGTCCGGCGGGTCGCCTACGACGTGCTGTGGGCCGTCGACCAGCGGGACGCCTACGCTAACCTGCTGCTGCCCGCGCTGCTGCGGGAGCGCGGCATCGAGGGGCGGGACGCCGCCCTCGCCACTGAGCTGACCTACGGTACGCTGCGCGGCCTGCACACCTACGACGCCATCCTGAACCTGTGCAGCGACCGTTCGCCCGCCGATATCGACCCGCCGGTCCGCGAGGTACTGCGGCTTGGCACTCACCAGCTGCTCGCTACCCGCGTAGCCAGCCACGCCGCGGTCGCCACCTCCGTGGATCTCGCCAAGGACGTGGTCGGCATGCGGCCCGCGGGCTTCGTCAACGCGGTGCTCCGCCGGGTCAGCACGCGGGAGCAGGCCGAATGGCTCGAGATCATCGCCCCGGACCGGACGGCGGACCCGATCGGCTACCTGGCCGCCACCCGTGGTTACCCGCGGTGGATCATCGAGGCCTTCCGGGACGCGCTCGGCGAGGACTCCAAGAGCGGCCTGCCCGAGACGGAGAAGGCCCTCGCGGCCGGCAATGCGCGCCCCCTGGTCACCCTGGCCGCGCTCCCGGGACTGGTCAGCCCCGCGGAACTGACCGGCCCCCCGGAGTCGGCCGGCCGTAGGCCGGAACCCGCTCGCTGGTCCCCGTTCGGTGTCGTCCTGCCCGGCGGCGATCCCGGGGCGATCCCGGCCGTCGCCGAGGGCCGGGCGTTCGTCCAGGACGAGGCGAGCCAGCTGGCCGCCCTGGCCCTGGCCCACGCCCCCGTGGCTCCCGCCCCCGTGGCCAACGGCCCAGAGCACGCCACCGCGGAACCCGCCACCGCGGAACCCGCCACCGCGGAACCCGTCACCGAAGCCTGGCTCGACCTGTGCGCTGGTCCCGGCGGCAAGTCCGCCGTGCTCGCCGCGCTCGCCGCCCCGCCCGGAACGCACCTGCTCGCCTCCGACATCCGGCCGCACCGCGCCGAACTGACCCGCGCGCACCTGCGCCGCCTGCCCGGTACGGCCGTGGTGGCCGCCGACGGCCGGGCCGGCGCTGGCGGCCCGGCACGTTCGGCCGCGTGCTCGCCGACGTGCCGTGTTCCGGCCTCGGGGCGCTGCGCCGCCGTCCGGAGGCCCGCTGGCGCAAGTCACCGGAGGACGTCGAGAACCTCGGCAGCCTGCAGCGTGACCTGCTGAAGGCGGCCATCGACGCGGCCCGCCCCGGTGGTGTGGTCGCCTACGTCACCTGCTCCCCGCACCGCGCCGAGACCCACGATGTGGTCCGTGACGTTCTGAGCGGCAGGCCCGACGTCACCGTTCTGGACGCACCCGCCATCCTGGCTGACGCCCTCCGCGAGGTCGCCCCGGATTCCGGCCGCGAGGGTGCCCCGGATTCCGGCCGCGAGGGTCCCCGGGACACCGAGATCCCCGGCCTGCGCAGCCCGGCCCTCGACGGCCGCTACGCCCAGTTCTGGCCGCATCGGCACGGCACCGACGCGATCTTCCTGGCCCTGCTCCGCCGCGAGCCCCGGGCTCAGGACGCGGGCATCAGCGGCTGAGCGCCCGGTTGCCGGGACGCAGGCGTTTCCCGCCGATGTCGGCGCGCTCGCCCTCCGCGTAGCCCGAGGTGTAGCCATTCCCGGAATAGGTGATCCGCAGCTTCCGGGTGACCGGGTAGGCCTCCTCGCAGTTCCGGCGGACGACCAGCGATCGATCGGCCAGCACCACCGCCGTGCTCGGCCCAGCACCGGCCGGGTCCGTCTGTCCAGCCTCCCTCGCGGCGCGTTCCTCAGCCGCGCGGACCCGGCTGATCACGGCCGACGTGAACCCCAGCAGCCAGCTCCGCCGCCAGGCCCGCACGCTCCGCGCCGTCGCGGGCACCACTGCTGCCACCAGCCCGTGCGCCATCTGGACCAGCAGCGAGGTGTACAGCATCTCGACGCGCTCCAGGTCCGACTGGTAGCCGAACACGTGCACCCGCCTGCCGCTGCGGGCGGGCAGCAGTACGCACTGGCAGCGCATCGCGGTGACCAGCCCGCCCAGCAGGTGCGCGCGCACGTCGGCCCACGGGTTCGGCACGTCGATGAGGCGGTTGTCCGGGCGGTCGGTGTCTGGCCGCGCCGCGGCCAGCAGCGCCCGGTCGATGCCATACCGTGCCATCAGGCCGGCGGCCTTCTCGGTGAACGCCTCGGCCTCCGCCGGCGTGACACCGCCTCCCTCGGCCATGGCCAGCAGCTTGCGGACGCGCTCCAGCAGCGTGCCGGACGGTTCAGCGGTACTCACCCTCCGAACGCTACCCATGGGGGATGACAGTCCGGGGCTGTCCGACACAATGCTTCTATGGCCGTTCAGATCTCGCCCAGCATCCTGTCCGCCGATTTCGCCCGGCTCGCCGACGAGGCGGAGGCGGTCGCGCCTGCCGCGGACTGGCTGCACGTGGACGTCATGGACAACCATTTCGTGCCGAACCTGACCCTCGGCCTCCCGGTGGTGCAGTCGCTGCTCAAGCACACCAGCCTGCCGGTCGACTGCCACCTGATGATCGAGGATCCCGATCGGTGGGCTCCCGCCTACGCCGAAGCGGGCGCGCGGAACGTCACGATCCACGCCGAAGCGGTGAAGGCCCCGGTCCGGACGTTGCGGGAGATCCGGTCCGCCGGCGCCCGCGCCGGGCTGGCCGTCAATCCGGGCACGCCGGTGGAGCCCTACGCCGACCTGCTGCCCGAGATCGACATGCTGCTGCTGATGACGGTCGAGCCCGGTTTCGGCGGCCAGCGCTTCCTTGACCTGGTCCTGCCCAAACTGCGCCGGGCCCGCGCCCTGGTTGCCGGGCACGGCGGCTCGGTCTGGCTGCAGGTGGACGGGGGGGTGAGCGAGGAGACCATCGAGCGATGCGCCGATGCGGGTGCGGACGTGTTCGTGGCCGGCGCGGCCGTCTACTCCGCCGACGACCCGGCCCAGGCCGTACGGGCCCTGCGCGCCCAGGCCCAGCGAGCCACCGCCCACGCCGCCTGGGGCGGGACCCAGCCATAGTAATCAGCCACAGTAAACAGTCGCGGTCCGTCCTGTCCGGTTGATGAAGTAGCGTCGTCTGTGTGCTGGCCTCTACAGATGGCGCCGTGCTGCTGCTGGTCGACCTGCAGGAGCGGCTGATGCCCGCCATCCATGACGCTGAGGCTGTGGTGGCCCGGGCCGCGCGGCTCGCGGAGGCGGCGCAGCTGCTCGATGTGCCCGTTAACGCCACTGAGCAAAACCCAGCTGGCCTGGGCCATACGGTTGCGCCGCTCGCCGCCTACCCACGGCTTGTGGTGTCCAAGACGGCATTTTCGGCAGTGGCCGACCCGGGCTTTCCTGCGCTGCTGCCCGGCGGGGCGGGCCAGATCGTCGTCGCGGGATGCGAAGCACACGTCTGCGTTCTGCAGACGGTGCTCGGTCTGCTGGCTTCGGGGCATGGTGTGCTGCTGGTGGCCGACGCGATCGGCTCACGCGATCCGGCTGACCGGGCGACCGCGATCGACCGGGCGAGGCAGCACGGGGCGGAGGTCGTCACTTCGGAGATGCTGCTGTTCGAATGGCTGCGTGATGCACAGCATCCGAAGTTTCGTGAGGTGCAGAAGTTGCTCAGGTGAGCCACGTCAGCGCAGCAGCGGGTTTCTCGCGGTCCCGGCGTGGGCAAGTGGACTAGATGTTGCGGGGTACTGGCGGGACCGGAATCGTGATCGTCGGCGGCGCCATGGCCGGGGGCAACGCCGCCGTAACTCTGCGCCAGGAGGGTTTCCGGGGCCGGGTCACGATTGTCGGCCCAGAACCGGGCGTCCCCTTTGGCCGGCCTCCGCTCTCCAAGACGTACCTGCGGTCGGAGGAGGATCTTGCAGACTGGTATGTCAGGCCTGCCCGCTGGTATGAGGAGCACGACGTGGACCGTCTTGTTGGGTCCAGTGTCGCGGTCATTGATTCCGGCGCACATACAGTGCTCCTCGGCTCGGGCCAGGAGCTGCAGTACCAGAAGGTCTTGATAGCGACGGGCGGACGGAACCGGAGGCTCGAACTTCCGGGAGCTGACCTGCCTGGCGTCCACTACCTGCGCACCGTCGGTGAGTGCGAGGCGATCAAGGCCGAAGCCGTAGCGGGCCGGCGTGCGGTAGTAGTGGGCATGAGCTTCATCGGCTCCGAGGTGGCGGCCTCGCTGACGCAGCTGGGGGTGCACGTGACCGCCATATTTCCCGGCAGATTCCCGCTTGAGCGAGTGCTGGGCGGGGAAATCGGCGCACTATTCGGTGCCATCCACCGGGTGAACGGCGTCGAGCTGCTCGCCGGAGATCAGGTTGCCGCGTTCGAAGGAACCGAGCGCCTGGAGGCGGTCACCACCGCGAGCGGCGTTCGCGTGCCATGTGACTTCGCTGTGGCCGGTGTCGGGATCGAGCCCGTGGTCCCGGCCGTCGCGGGGCAATCGATCGCGCAGGATAACGGCGTGCTGGTCGACGAATTGTGCCGGGCCAGCGCCGCCTGACGTCTACGCGGCCGGCGATGTCGCGAACCATCTTCACCCGATGTTCGGCCGGATCCGTGTCGAGCACTACAACAACGCTGAGAAGCAGGGCGCCGCGGCGGCGAGATCGATGCTTGGCTCGGATGCTCGCTATGACTACATCCATAGCTTCTGGTCCGATCAGTACGAACACAAGCTCGAGTATGTCGGCCATGCCACGAGGTGGGATGAGTTCGTGGTCCGGGGAGTCTGACAAGGAAGGCTAGTCGGGTTCTACCTGGTCAACGGACTGGTGCGGGCCGCGGTCGGGCTCGACCGCGGCGGTGACCCCGAACTGGACCGCGATTCGGAGATGGCCGCAGCCGCGCGCCTAGTGGCTGTGCGAGCCCAGCCTCCTCCTAGACTTCTCGCCGATGAGCAGGCGGACCTGTGGTCGCTGGGAAAAGAGGCATAGCTGCCGTTCGGACCGCTCGCCTAACCCGCCTGGGCATTTGAGAAAAGCGGAATGTTCGCCCCGCTGGCCGGAACCAGCGGGCTATCCAGCAGCGCGAGTATCAGTTCCGCGACATCACCGGGTGTCAGGCCGGGGCGAAGTTCGGGGTTGGCCTTGCGCAGCATCTGAGTGTCGACCGCTCCCGGACTCACGCAGATGGCGCTGATGCCGTGCTCCCTGCCCTCTACCGCAATCGCCTCCGTCAGTCCGATGACCCCGTACTTAGAGACGTTGTATGCGGTCAGCCCCGGGAACTTCTCGGTGGCGTAGACGCCCGAGAGCGAGGCGATGTTGACGATCCGTCCTTCGCCGGCAGTGCGCATCGCGGTGAATGCCGCGCGGCAGCATAGGAACGAACCGGTCAGGTTGACCCCCAGCGTCTCTTCCCAGATGTCCCATGTGGTCTCGCCAAACGGCGCGGACGTCAGCACCCCAGCCGCGCAGACCAGAGCGGCCGGACGACCGGCTTCCCCGGCGGCGGCAAAGAGGCGCTCGACGTCCTCGGCCTTACGCACGTCCGTGGGAACCGATGTGGCCTTGCCGCCCGGCGCCTGGATGCGCGCGGCGACGGCGGCGAGGGCATCGCCGTCACGGGCCGCGAGAACGACGTGAGCGCCGGCCGTAGCGATGGCCTCTGCGGTGGCGGCCCCGATTCCCCGGCTGGCGCCTGTGACGATCGCGACCCGTCCCGCCAGCCAGTGCCCTGGGTCACCCACGGACTGGGGTCCCGGTACCAGGACGAATGACTCGCCGGTAGAGATGCTCGTGAGCATCCAGACTCCGTTCCAGGTCGAGATGCCTTTCGGCATGGTCGCGGCATGCCGCACGGGAGATTTGGGCCGTCCTCCGGACCCTGTCTACGGCCGCCTGAATGTCATCTGGCGCGACCAGGAAGCCAGTCATGCCATCCACGACTATCTCGCCGAGTCCACCGCGGTTGAACGCGACGACGGGAGTCCCAGACGCCTGGGCGTCAGCGGCGGCCATGCCAAAGGGCTCGTCCCACCTTGCCGGGCAGACAACGACCGCTGCGCGGGCCATTGCCGCCCACATAGAAATTCGGGGCACTCCTTGATGCACCGCCACACCCGGCCCGTCACGTCGCGGGTCGATCTTCTCCCGTGCGTACTCGGCGTCGTAGACGTCGCCGTAGACGTCGATCCGGACTCCGGCCGCCCGGGCGATG
This sequence comes from uncultured Actinomycetes bacterium, assembly GCA_963809975.1. Lineage (GTDB taxonomy): Bacteria > Actinomycetota > Actinomycetes > Streptosporangiales > Streptosporangiaceae > Bog-532. The sequence goes on along the minus strand of CAWELT010000025.1, from coordinate 183,286 downwards.
TCAATCGCCTCGGCGGCTCCCTTCTCGGGACTCAGCCGCCCGGCGAAAACAGCGCCGTCCCCGGCCGTATCTGACCAGGGGATGGAGCATGTGGGCACATACGGCGGGAGGATTGCGTCGACTCGGGTGACCCCGCGCCAGGTACTCGCCTGGAACGCGGACACGCAGGCCACGGCCGGAGGCCGACTGCCCTGGCCTGCCTGACGAAGCGCGGCCGCGATCGCCGCGTCCGGTGGCAGGTGGAGCGTGTGCACGACGGGCGCGTCCAATCCTGTAGCCAGGCCAATCGCCGGCGGGTCGAAGGCGTGATTGTGGATAACGTCGTACCGGGTCTCCCGGACAGCAGAGTAGGCGCTGGCAAAGGCCAGCACAGCCGGGGCGGGGTCGCGGCTGCCTGGGTCGGCGGCCCGGTACAGGGTGGACACCAGAGATCTCGGGTCGACCCCGGTATCGATGACCGTGACTCCTGCTATCTCCGATCCGGTGGCCGCGTAGACGTGGACCTCGTGGCCTCTGCTGACCAGGCCGCGCGCGAGATCGGACACGAAGGCCTGCGAGCCCCCGCCCTGCGGCTCGCGGATGGCTGATACGAGCGGCGCCACGATGGCAACCTTCACCGAGTGATCACCTTGAAGGCGAGGTCGCGCGGCGGATTGATCCCCAGCACCTCGTACGGGACTTGCCGGCTGCCGCGGCAGCGGACCTCCGTGACCGCATGGGGATAGAAGATCCTGGCCAGCTCAACCGCCTCGCGGTGGCTCGCGAACTCCACAGACAGCGGCCCAGCGAAGCTTTCGTATTGGTAATGACGGGTGGCTAGCCATTCCATGTTGTTCGGCCAGATAATGGCGACACAGCCGCCGGGCCGGCAAACCCGCTCCATCTCGGTCAAGCCGACATCGCCACCATGGCCGGGAGCGGGGGTGAGGACAGAGCACGCGACGACCAGATCCGCGAAGCCGCTCTCAACGGGCAGGTCGTCGAAAAATCCGTGGATTACCCGGGCGCGGTATCCATGATCGGCTTTCGCAAGCTTCCGCTCAAGTATCTGGCGCAGGCCGGCAGCGGGTTCAATTGCCACCACCTCCCGCCCCCGATCAATGAGCTCCAGAGTCAGCCGCCCCGAGCCGGCGCCGACCTCGACAATCCGGTCCGCGCTGCGCGGCAGCCAGCCAATTACCCCGGGATGGAGTCGCTCCGCGCAGGCCATCCGCTCGTAGAGTTCCGGCTCGAGCCTGTACAGCAATTCCCAGGCCAAGGTCACGTCGGTCTGAGGATCGCTGCGCATATCAGGCGCAAAGCGCCGTGCTTCGCCGCGGGTGAGTATCCCCAGATCCGCAGCTGTGTAGCGACTGCGGAGCTCCCGGCCCAGGCGGGCCGGATCCTCAGAAGTGATCACCGACCTCCGCCCAGTTCTTGTCGGTCTCTGAGACTCGGACTGACCGCAGAACCCCTTCAGGAAGCTCGCGCCGGAGCCTTTCCCAGAAAGTTACCGCGAGGTTTTCGGCCGTCGTGATGAGTCCTTCCAGCCAGGGAACGTCGGTATTCAGATTGCGGTGGTCAACATGCTGGACGATCTGCTGGCACATGATGTCCGAAAGCCGCTTCAAGTCCAGGACATAGCCACTGTCGTCGTCAATCTTTCCGGCTACCACGACGTCGAGTACGTAATTGTGCCCATGCAGGTTGGCGCATTTTCCGAAAAGGCGCCGGTTCTCGTCATCTGATAGCCGGGGATTATGCAGCTGGTGCGCTGCGTTGAACGTTTCGCGGCGGCTTACCCGGACGGTCGCCTGGCTGCTCATGGCTCTGGATGGCAGCGATCGCGTCCCCGCCCCTTTCGACCGCGATCGGCCATGTCATGCCTCCAAGCTCTCCGCTCGGCTGGTCGGCAGCCCAAAGTTTACGGCCCAGCGCCCACGTTACCCCGCGCGCGGCGGCCTCGGCGGCGCGCTTGATGGCCGGCAGCTGCCGGTCCAGTTGCGCGGCGGGAGCGCGGTCACCAGTCATCAAGGAGCGGCAGGAGCTCCGGCAGGCGGGTGATCACCGCGTCCGGGACGGCCGCCTCGAACGGGGGCACCGCGCTGTTCGGGATGAGGACGGCCCGCATCCCGGCGCTCTTGGCTCCGTGGATGTCGTCGTACGGACGGTCGCCGACGAACACGCACGCGGCCGGGTCGTCCACACCCACGGCGGTCATCACCGTGCGGAACGCCTCCGGGTGCGGCTTGGCCCACTCGATCTCGCTGCTGTAGACGGCGGCGTCGATCAGGTCCAGGACCTCGTCGCGGACGAACACCCGCTCGTGCGCGGTGCGCGGCCACATCGTATTCGACAGGACCCCGATCCGGATGCCCCGCTCCCGCAGTTCGTGCAGTAGGGGGGCCGCCGCCGGGTCGGTCAGCGTGTGCGGATCCCAGGCCTCGAAGTACCCGGCCAGCAGCTCATCCGTCGGCTCGACCCCGGCGCGCTCCATAATCTGCGCCAGTGTGGCGCTGGTATGCGCGTTCGCGGTGACCTGCCACAGTTCGTGCTCCGCGGTGCAGATGGCCGCGGCGACCCCGGCTGCGTGCCCGGGCGGGAAGTGCGGTGTGCAGACGGCCCGCCACAGTTTCTCGTGGTCGATGGTGTGCCAGGGGGTCAGCGTTCCGCCCCAGTCGAAAATGACCGCCCGCACCGCCACATTTGACATTCTAAAGGTCCGTCGATGCCGGTCGCGCCTTCTCAATCGGCTGCCAGGTCGTCACACTGGTAAACGTGCATGATGGTCGAGCAGCGCGAGCGGATGCTGGAGTTCTGCGACCTGGAAGTCGTCGAGGCGCTGAAGTACCACCTGCGCGACCTCGCCGTGACGTTCCGCTTCGGCGAGACGGTGTCCGCGGTCGAGGCCACCCCGAGGGCACCATCGCGTACCTGGCCAGCGGGAAGAAGATCCCCGCCGAGACCGTGCTGTACTCGGCGGGCCGGCAGGGTATGACCGACATGCTCAACCTGGACGCGGCCGGCCTGTCCGCGGACAGGCGCGGTGATGGGCTGCGGCGGGACGATCGACTACCTGGTCGACGCCGTGTTCAGCTACCCGACGCTGGCCGAGTCCTACAAGGTCGCCGCGCCGGACGCCACCAACAAGGTGCGCGAGATCACCCGGCTGTCCAAAGATGAAGTAATTCATGCATGGGCCACAGTGTGACGGACGCCGCAATCGCGGCGGAATAGCTCGTGTGGCACACTGTTACTTAGTACAAAGCGTGCTCCGGGGTCGGTGAAAATCCGAACCGGCGGTGACAGTCCGCGACCCGAGGCTCCCGGCCAGACCGGCAGAGCGCCTTGGTTGATCCGGTGAAACTCCGGAACCGACGGTTAAAGTCCGGATGGGAGGCAGCACGCGCGCGTCAGGCGCCCCCGTCTGCCGCGCCTTATACGCGCGTTACCGCCCGCGTCCCCCGGAGCCACCAGCTGGTTCCGAGAAGGGAAACGCGGGATGTTCACCGGAATCGTGGAAGAGCTCGGCGAGGTCGTCGCCGTCGATGACCTGGGCGACGCGGCGCGCCTGACCGTACGTGGCCCCCAGGTGACCGGCGGCGTGACCAACGGTGACTCCATTGCGGTCAACGGCGTCTGTCTCACCGTTTGCAGCCACACCGGCGACGCGTTCGCCGCCGACGTGATGCGTGAGACCCTGACCCGCTCCAGCCTCGGCGCGCTCGCGCCCGGGGCGGCGGTCAACCTGGAGCGTTCCGTCCGCCTCGCCGACCGTCTCGGCGGCCATCTCGTCCAGGGGCACGTCGACGGGACGGGCATCATCGCCTCGCGCACCCCCGCTGACCACTGGGACCTGGTCCGGATCACGATGCCCCCGGGCCTGGCCCGCTACGTCGTGGAAAAAGGCTCCATCGCCGTGGACGGGATCAGCCTGACCATCGTTTCCGTCGCGGGCGCCGGGGGCTGGTTTGAGGTGAGCCTCATTCCGGAGACGCTCAAGCACACCACGCTGGGCGTCAAGCAGCCGGGGGAAACGGTCAACCTGGAGGTCGACGTGATCGCCAAGTACGTAGAGAAGCTACTCGGCGGGGCGGTGCGGCCGTGACCAGCAAAAGCTCCAGCCCCACCGTGCTCCGGGCCCCCAAACTGGACAGCGTTGAGCAGGCCATCGCCGACATCGCCGCGGGCCGGCCCATCATCGTCGTGGACGACGCGGACCGGGAGAACGAGGGCGACCTCGTCTTCGCGGCCAGTAAGGCCACCCCCGGCCTGCTCGCGTTCACCATCCGGCACGCGCGCGGGCTGATCTGCGTGCCCATGCTCGGCGGGGACCTCGACCGGCTCCGCCTCCCCCAGATGACCAGCGACAATCAGGAGCACATGGGCACCGCGTTCACGATCAGCGTGGACGCGCGCGCGGGCATCACAACCGGCATCTCCGCCGCCGACCGCGCCCGGACCATTCAGCTCCTGGCCAGTCCAAAGACACAGCCAACGGACCTCGTCCGGCCCGGGCACTTGTTCCCGCTCCGCTACACCGAGGGTGGCGTGCTGCGCCGGCGTGGTCACACCGAAGCCGCGGTCGACCTGGCCCGGCTGGCCGGCCTGCCGCCCGCGGGTGTGGTCACCGAGATCGTCAACGAAGACGGGACGATGGCCCGGCTGCCCCGGCTCCGCGAGTTCGCCGACTCCCGCGGCCTCAGCCTCATCTCCATCGAGCAGCTCATCGACTACCGGCGCCGCACCGAGCGCGTGGTGACCCAGATGGCCCGGACCCGGCTGCCGAACGCCTACGGCGAGTGGCAGGCCTACGGCTACGTGAGCACCGTCGACCGCACCGAGCACATGGCCCTGGTGCTGGGCGACCTCGGCGACGGCGAGGGGGTGCTCGCCCGCGTGCATTCCGAATGCCTGACCGGCGATGTTTTTCACTCGCTGCGCTGTGATTGCGGGGCACAGCTGGAAGCCGCGATGGCGCTGATCGCGGCGGAGGGCCGCGGCGCGGTGCTCTACCTGCGCGGGCACGAGGGCCGGGGGATCGGCCTGATCAGCAAGCTGCGCGCCTACCAGCTCCAGGACCAGGGCTCGGACACGGTTGACGCGAACCTGGAGCTCGGCCTCCCGGTCGACGCGCGCGACTACTCCACCGGCGCGCAGATCCTCAGCGACCTCGGCGTCCACTCGGTCCGGCTGCTGACCAACAACCCGGCGAAGGTCGAGGGCCTTCGCCGGCACGGCCTCGGCGTCACGCCGGTCCCGCTGCCGGTGCCGGTCACCGCGCACAACCTGCGCTATCTGGCCGCCAAACGCGACCGGCTCGGGCACACGATCGAAAATCTGCCGATGCCGAACGCGCCCGCTGCAGCGCCGGACAAATCGTCCGGGGCCGACCAGATTATGGAGTCCGCGTGAGCGGCGAGGGGCGCCCCGTGCTGGATACGGTCGACGCCACCGAACTCACCCTGGCCGTCCTCGGTACCCGCTGGCACGCCGACATCACCGACGCCCTGGTCGAACGGGCCGCCGCCGCCGCGGTCGCCTGCGGGATCGACGATCCGGTCGTGCTCCGGGTCGCCGGAGCCATCGAGCTGCCCGTCGTCGCGGCTGATCTGGCCCGCTACAACGACGCGGTGGTCTGCGTCGGCGCGGTGATCCGCGGCGGCACCCCGCACTTTGAGTACGTCTGCGACGCGGTGACCGCCGGGCTCACCCGGGTGGCCCTCGATTCCGGCACGCCCGTGGGCAACGGCGTCCTGACCTGTGACACCGTTGAGGACGCCCGCGACCGGTGCGGGCTGCCCGGCAGCCGCGAGGACAAGGGATGGGAGGCGGTCGTGGCCGCGCTGGACGCCGCGCTGCTGCTGCGCTCCATCCGCTGCTCAGGGCCGGACCGTCGCCCTCGCCAGCCGCGGCTGCGCGGGCTCGCGGCGCGGAGTTCACCCCGGCGCTGACGAAAGCCCCACCACAGGCTCGTTCGGCTAACTGAACGCCACTGCCGCGGGACGTAAGGTTGGCGGCGGGACGCCGATCGCGTTCTGCCCCTTTATCGCCCGCGTGCCCAAAGATCGGCTCCGCGTGCCCGGGTACCTGCCCGGGTACCTGCCCGGGAACGTGCCCGGGAACGTGCAGGTACGTGCCCGCCCCGCCTACGAAAGGTTGTCCGTGCTCTCCCTCGTCCTGCCGAAGGGCTCGCTGGAGCGAGCCACCCTCGAGCTGTTCGACGCCGCCGACCTGACCGTCCAGCGCTCTTCCGACCGCGACTACCACGCCTCCATCGACGACCCGCGGATCGACCGGGTCCGGTTCCTGCGTCCCCAGGAGATCCCGTCCTACCTGGAGCGCGGGCTGTTCGATCTCGGTATCACGGGACGCGACTGGATCTCCGAGACCGAGGCCGACGTGGTGTCGCTGGGCGAGCTGCGGTACTCCAAGGCCACATCGCAGCCGGTCCGCGTGGTGCTCGCCGTGCCGGAGAACGCCCCCTGGCAGACCGCGGCCGATCTCCCGGAGGAGGTCCGGATCTCGACTGAGTTCCCCTCGCTGACCAAGCGGTTCCTGGAGGCCCACGGGGTCAAGGCCATGGTGGTTCCCTCCTACGGCGCCACCGAGGCCAAGGTCCCCGACATCGTGGACGCGATCGTGGACCTCACCGAGACCGGCTCCTCGCTGCGCAAGAACGGCCTGCGTATCCTCGACACGCTGCTGACCAGCTACACCGAGCTGGTGGCCAGCGCCGCGGCGCACGCGGACGAAACGAAGCGCGCGGCCATGCAGGACATCGCGCTGCTGCTCAGCGGGGCGATCCAGGCCCGCGGCAACGTGCTGCTCAAGCTGAACGTCCCCGCGGACAAACTCACGGCGGTGACCGACATGCTGCCCGCCCTGTCGTCCCCGACGATCCTTTCGCTCGCGCGCGGCAACATGAACGCCATCGAGACCGTGGTGCCCAAGCGCGGTGTCAACACGCTCATCCCGGCCCTCAAGGCGGCCGGCGCGCAGGACATCCTGGAGATCCCCATCTCAAAGATCGTCGAATAATAAGACCCGCTGAACAATAAAAGCGCAGGTAGCGTTAGGGGAGCAGGTTGCGGAGAGCCTTGAGGTGGTCACGTGCGGGACGTCCTGAACGACATCATGAAGTGGTGGGACGCGGGCGAGACGTTCGGACTGGCCACGGTGGTCCGCACGTTCCGCAGCGCACCGCGTTGACCGGCGCAGGTTGTCCTGTCTGCCTGTCCCCGGGCGCACCACGGCGAAGGCGGTGCAGGAAATGGGAGTGACCCGGCGGGCAGGCGGAGCGCGTTGTGACCGACCATGCGCCGTGACTCAGGAGTTCTGCGTGTCGCGCCAGGCGATCCAGTCGCGGAGCTTGGACAGGTCGTAGCCGGGGCCGCCGGCGCGGGCCGTGAACAGTGAGACGCCGAGAGAACGCAGCGTCGGGCCGAGCTCGGCCGGGCTGCCGTTCACGCCCACGGAGATCTCGATCTCCGCCGGGTCGCGGCCGACAGCGGCGCAGTGCTGCCGCAGGATGCTGACCTTGCGCTCGATCACTTCGGGGTCGCCGAAGCTGTGCCAGATGTCGGCGTGCTTGGCGACGAGCCGCAGCGTCTTCTTCTCGCCACCGCCGCCGATGAGCACCGGGATCTTGCGGGTGGGTGGCGGGTTAAGCTTGCCCAGCCGCGACTCGATCCGCGGCAGTGCCTCGGCCAGGTCGTTGAGCCGGCCGCCGGCGGTGCCGAACTCGTAGCCGTACTCGTCATAGTCCTTCTCGAACCAGCCGGAGCCGATGCCGAGGATGAGCCGGCCGCCGCTGATGTGGTCAACCGTGCGCGCCATGTCGGCGAGCAGTTCAGGGTTGCGGTAGCTGTTGCACGTCACGAGCGCGCCGATCTCGACCCGTGAGGTCGACTCCGCCCATGCACCGAGCATCGTCCAGCACTCGAAGTGCTTACCGTCCGGATCACCGTACAGGGGATAGAAGTGATCCCAGTTGAAGACGATGTCGGCGCCGAGCTCCTCCGCTTCAGCGGCGGTGTCGCGGATCTTCTTGTAGGCGGCGTGCTGCGGTTGCAGTTGCAGGCCCACGCGAACGGGCCGGCTTACGGAAGCTGTCACGGTCCCCCAGCCTAACCTTGCGCCTGGATACCCCAGCGATGCGTGACGGTCTCACCCGGCGACAGGACGATCAGGCTGTCACCGGTGATGAAGGCGTTGGGCGGACAGCTCATCGGCTCGATACCGATCGCCTTGCGGTGGCGGTCACCGTGCAGGGTGTCGCTGGTGTACACCTGGAGCCACGGGCAGTCCTCGCCTGCCCAGAGCGAGACCCGGGCGCCGGCCGAGCGGAGGTGCGCCCACGCCCGGCCGTCGCTCTCCCGCGTCAGGCCGGTGAGGGCATGATCAAGATTTGCGCCGCCGATCGCCCGCGGCCGGCGGAAATCACATGTGGCGCCGTCGACGTCCTCTGCCGGGCCCGAGGGGATACCGCGCTGATCGACCGGCAGCCAGCGGGTGGCGGGCAGAGTCAGCTCCCACTCATCCAGCGCCGACGCGCCGACCGTGAGATAAGGGTGCTGCCCAAAACCGTACGGGGCGGGCCGCGTGCCGCGGTTCGTGGCGGAGATCGTTACGTCCAGGCCGGCGTCGGGAGTGAGCCGGTACTCAGCCTCGATCTCCAGGCAGAACGGGTACCCGGCGTACCCATGCGGAAGGTGCTTCAGCACGACGCTGTCCTGCTCGTGCCGCACCGGCACCCACGGGGCGAAACGGGTGAGCCCGTGGATCGCGTTGCCGTTCCCCGTTTCGCTGAGGTCCAGCTGGTAGTCGCTGCCACCGAAGTGATAGCGCCCGTGATCGACGCGGTTGGGCCATGGCGTGAGGAGCTCACCGGCGGCACCCGGGGGCAGCTCGTCCGGCTGATAACCGAAGATGACAGGGGTATCGCCCCGGCTGAGTTCGCGCAGGCCGGCGCCCAGCTCGGTCGCCACGGCGCGGTAATCCCCGGCGGAAAGCTCATACTGCTCACCGGTGACCGGGACACCCACCCCCCGACTTACGGCGCGTGCCGCCGGGCCGGGAACCGGAGGGGCCGGAGAAGGAGAAGGAGTGTGAGGCGTCATGGTTGTCATCCTGGCAGCGGACGGTCCGCTGGTGTACGCCGGGAGGCAGAACGGGTGCGTCAGGGGACAGAAAGGGCGAGCGCCGCTCCGCACCCGGCCACGAGTCCCCAGGTCAGTTCGGCCCCCGATTCCCGTCCCGCTCCGAGCAGGCGCCGCGCCGCGGGCTCCACTGGTGCTTGCCCCGCGAAGCCGCGTAGCACCGCCGAGACTTCCTCGGCGGCTTGCCCGCGCGCCGCACAGTGCAGCAGCGCGGCGCCCAACGCGGTGGTCCGCTGCCCCGCGTAGCACGTGACGGCGGCACCGAGCCAGTCGGCGAGCCACACCGCTCTTGTTCCGCCCGCGGTCGCGCCGCCCAGGAGGCGAAGGGCCAGCAGCAAGCCGCTGATCATGCTGTCCCCGCTCGGCGTCAGGCCGGGACCGAGGCCCACCAGGCCTTCGGCCAATTCGACGGCCCCGGCGAGGTCACCGGTCGCACAGCACGCAGCCAGAGCAGCCGGCCCGTCATGGCCCTCCAGCCCCGGCCGGCCGTTGGCGGTCGAATACACCCGGGTCAAGGTGGCCACGCCATGCTCCAAGCGGCCCCGGGAGAGCGGGCCGAACACCGGGCATGGATCCCACCACCGGCGGACCTGGACCTCCATTCCGCAGGCCAGGACGCGGCCGTTGCCCGCCCACGCCTCGTCTCCGTGGCCGGCGGTTCCCTGCGGGGCCGTAGCCTCAGCGCTGGTTCCCTGCGCTGGGGTGGGCACGTCCCTGCCGGGGAGCTTGAGGGCGATCGCGTTCGGCAGGCAGATCGCGCCGGGCGTGGTCAGCGCGATCACCTGCGGCTCACTGGCGTGCTCGCCGAAGTCCAGATAGATGACGCTGGGCAGGACCGCTATCACGCGACCGGCCTGGAACGGCTCCCGGAGCAGGCGGTCCAGCGCCAGGCTGGCCACACCCGGAACGATCCGCTGGGAGGGCCGGGCCGGTGCGGTCCGCGGCATCCCCGGAGACCCGGGCGGTGGCGGCCCGGGAGACCCGGGCGGTGGCGGCCCCGGAGACGGCGCCATCTCCGGCGTTGCCCGGTGCGACCGCCTTCGTATGCTGCCCGCCACGGCTCCCACCGTACCGGCCGTGAAACCCGGGCCGGAGGCCACGGCCTCCACCAGGAAGCATTAATTCGACGGCGCTATTCGGCGAAAGTAAAGCGATAGCCCGGCAGGTTCATAGATCCGGGAGAAAATAGGCTGCATTATTCGCGATTATTCGCGGCGACGGAGGAGAGTTGATAATACTCTGCTGCGCATCTCGTGCGCCGCGCGGTGCCGCGGTCGGCAGGGCCCGATAAATGGCCGAATCGTCCTCTGACTACTAAGATGCGGGCCGGCGGGGCTGCTTGGGGAGCGGGGGACCGTCAGCCCCGCCGGCTATTGAACCCTAGTCCTCCCGGCCGTCAAAATGCAGCCCGTCCATAATGGACGTAAGGTTTCTGAAATGGTTGCGTTCAGTGATCGTGCTCAGGACTTTCGGGGTCACTGACTCAGCCCTGCCGAAGGGAAAAGGAGTGATTGCGGTCAAGGTGCGGTCACCAGCCTGCCGACCAGATAAGCGCCGTACCGGCGCAAGAGGTTATCGCAAATCCGGCGGATAGCCGGGCTGCGCTGACGTGCTGCGGTGCCCGGGCGGAGCCGTCCGCGGTCCGAGGTGACCGCTCCGTACGGCCTCGGCGGCCAGGATGCCGAAGAGGTAGAAACAGGCTGCTTCCTCGTCCTCGAAGAACCGGACCTCGTGCCGCGTTCGATCGGCGGAACTGAATACCTCATAGCCGCCCCGGGCCCGGATCAGGCACATCGCCCCGTCGACCTCAGCGTCCAACGCGTAGGCCGACTGCGGGATTGACGCCAGCTCCATTAGCTGAGAAAACACCGTCTGCGCGGTCACGCGCGTTTTACCGGACGACCTCCGGCTGACGTGACGGCCAACGGCCGGCCCGGTTGCGGGGGCCGCGGCCGAGGATCCGCTGGCGATAGCGAGTCGCGGCGGGTTTCCCCGGCCGTCCAGGGGCGCCGGGGGGCCCAGCGCCCCGTGTCCTCGGGGGTGGGGGAGCCATGCCAGACCACCGCCGCGTCCGGGGTCTGCTGGTGGTTCGACGGGCGTAGCACCTGGTGCTGGTAGTCCGCCGGGCGCACTACTTCGTTCGGTTCCCATTCGGCCACCGCGCGCGTATCCCGTTCGGCGGGCGGCCGCGCGTGAGCCGGGCTCACGGAACGGGAACGCCACTGCGTCGCCGAGGAGGAATCCCATTCGCCCGAGCTGACCGGGCTCCAGGCCACCGTGTCTTGCGGATCCCAGCGGTCCGCGTCTTCCCGGCCCGCCGTCGCCGCCTCGCGGGAGTCCCAGCCGCCGGTATCCTCGCGGGTGCCCCACCCGCCGTTACTCTGGGCGGGGGCGTCCCAGCCGGGGTTGCCCCGGGCGTCCCAGCCGGGATCTTCGCGGGTGCCCCAGCGGCCATTCTCCCGGCCATCCCGCCCAGGTGCGCTCGCGACGTCACGCGCGCTCCAGCCGTTGGTGTTCCGCGGGGCTGATGCGGCCCGGCGATCGGCAGCCTCCCGGGCGGCCCGTTCGGCCACCTCACGGGCATCCCATGCGCCGGTGTCGGGCGCTTCCCACCCGCCGGTATCGCGGGCGCGCCAGCCACCCCGGCCGCGCGGCAACGGGTCGCCGGACTCCGGCGCGTCCCGCGGATCGAGATCCCGTACGGCGGCCCAGGTGCGCGTGTCCCGCGGATCCTGGGCCTGGTCGTCGCGCATGCCCCATTCGCCGTCGTCCCATCCGCCGTGACCTTGCGGCTCGCGCGCGTCCGCGGCCCACGACGGCCCGGTGTCCACCAGCCCGCGCGGGGGGCCCGGCGACCGGCGAGCGGAGAGGGCCGGTGTCGGGTGCGGAGCCGTAGTCGCGCGGATTGGACGCCCAGGTCTCGCGGTGGCCGCCGTCCCAGGAGCCGGGCAGGCTGCGGCCTGGCCGGATCGAAGACGGCCAGCTCGTATTCGCCCCGCTCTTCCCCCAGGTCAGTGATGTCCTGGCGTGGCACCACGACCTCGAACACGCCGCGGTCCACTTCCCAGAAACCGAGCCGCCGCGCCATGTACAGGTCCCGGCCGAGGTAGGCGATGTGCATCCGGTCACCGAGATCATCGAGCACCATGCAGCGCTCACCGTGGTATCGCCCGATGGGCCGCGACTCCCACAAGGCGTCGATTTCCTCGACGCTGACCCGCTTGTGCCAGTGGCCTGACGAGGAGCGGAACCCCAGCTCCTCCGGCGGCGGGCAGGCCGCGAACAGGGTCACCTCTTCGTCAGACGGGCCGATGCCCGCCTGGTACGGCGCGCCCTGGAAGCTCGCCATGAGCCGGTACCGCATGCTCATACCTCCCTCGTCGGCCGCCGCCACGCCAGTCCGTCGTACCTGGCAATGAGGTCATCGCCGCGCGCGGTGAGCCGGGAAATGGAGGCGCCCACCGGGATCGGCATGGGATCGGTGTAGAACTCGGGGATAACGCGGACGTGGGAGGTGGCCATCGTGGCGCGCGCGGACGGGGACAGTTCCTGCCAGCCGCCGCCGGGCTCACCCGGTCCCGAAGCCGCCACGTACATGTCCATCTCCCTCGCCAGCCAGGCGAGGAAGTAGACCTCCGGCATGTCGGCCGTGAATTCGGAGCCCTCATAGCCCAGGCCGAGGGCGGCAAAGCATTCCGCCGGATCACGGAAAGCGACGTCGCGCCCACGGTAGACGAATCCGGCGATGATGGAACGCTGGCCGTTGAGATACGGCCCGACCAGCCGCGGCGGAATGACTTTCCGCATTGGCGTACCCGGCTCGATACTCACGATCTGCTGCCCGGGCCGGTTCACCGTGCCGCCGACACTGGAGCCGGCCGGTGGTCCCGGGAGCCGTACGCGCGGCACACAAAGCCGGACTGATCGCGTCCGCTCCGCGCGACTGCGCGGGGAGAGCACGCAGCGGCCCGCCAGCCAACCGCGAACCTCACCTCTGGCTCCTCTCCGTGTACCCCGGGCCGGAATCCCCACGTCCACACCAGGAGAGAACTCGATCTCTTCCCCCGCTGAGGTGCTGTGCCGTTCACGAGAGTCCCATATCCACAATGCGGTCTCAACTGATTCGGCCAATCACGTGGTCCTCAGCCTGGCCAGGACCGTGATAGCAACCGCGCCATTACTTAGCGGAGTTACTTGGTTACAAAAGCTCTTCGCTGGCCGGACGAAATGTGCTGATCCCGTTCCCTTCCGGCGGCGTGTTAACGGCGATCTTGTGATATGACTCGCCGCGCAATTTCCGGAGTGCGGAGCGCTCCAGTGAGAAAAAGCGGAGCGCTCCAGTGAGAAAAAACCGGTGACCCGAGCTGCCTGCTACGGGACCGGCCGGGAGATTCGGGGCCCAGCTGCGGCGGCCGGATCAGCGAGGCGGCGCCGTACCGCGGTACCGCGCGGGAGCCCCCGCAGAGGGCCGCCCGGACCAGCCGCGCAGCGTAAGGTCAGAGCCGTGGCTGAGCAGAACATCGGCGGCCAGCGCTTCGCCGCCGATGACGGGAAGGCGGACCCGGGCGTCGCCGCGATCCTGGCGGGCTACGCCGCAGGTCAGGAACCGGAGCAGACGGCGCTCATCGCACTGGCGGGGACACGCCTGCTGATTCCCCTGGTCGAACGCGCGGCCAGGGCCGAAGTCGGCCCCGCGGACGCCGAGGCCGTGGACCCCGCGGGCCCGCGCCCCGGGGACGGCCGGCCCGCGGACGCTGCCCTCGCCGACGCCTGCCACCAATCCTCCCACCCCGCGGGCACTTGCGGCTCCTCCGGATCTTCCCCCGGCCGGGAAATGGCGTTCCCCACCCTTATCGGCCGGGATGGCCGTCCGGCGCTGCTGGCCTTTACCTCCCTGGACGCCCTGACCCGGTGGCGACCCGATGCGCGTCCCGTTCCGGCACTGGCTACTCAGGTGTGGGAGACAGCCGTGGCCGATTCGTGCGCCGTGGTGATCGACGTGGCGGGGCCGGTCCCTATCGCCGTCGACGGGGCCCGGCTCGGCGCGCTCGCCAAGGGTGAACCGCCGCCCGCCCCGCAGGACGATCCCGACGTGCACGCGCAGGTCGCCGAGGCCCTGGCCAGCGAGCCCGCGATCGCCAGGGCGGAACTCGCCGCAGCTGGAGGGGGCACCGACCTCGCGATCCGCCTGATGGTCCGGCCCGGGACCGCGCCGCTCCCGCACGTTCAGCGCGCGGACGTTCAGCGCGCGGCCGAGGCGGTCGCAGCCCGGCTTGCCGGGCGGCTACGCCGCGGGATCGAGGTCCGTGCGGAGCCCGCTCCCGGTGCGGAGCCCGCTCCCGGTGCGGAGCCCGCTCCCCGCGTCCGCCGGTGAAACCCTGGGCAGCGGCCCTGGCCTGTGCGGCGGCCGGCTTGCTCGTCGGCGGCTACGTCACCGTGCTCATCGAGCGGGTTCCCGCGTCGCGGACGATCTCCGGTTCGTTCGCCGAGCTGACCAGGCACCCGCTGGGGGAGTGCCCGCGCTGCGCGGCCGGGCTGCGCGGCGCCGACATCGTTCCGCTGGCCGGCTGGGCCCGGACCGGCGGCCTCTGCCGGGACTGCGGCGAGCCCTTTGGTGCCTGGCACCCGGCCGCCGAACTGCTCACCACGATCGTCTTCGCCCTGATGGGGCTGCGCTTCGGCCTGAGCCCGGTGCTGCCCGCTTATCTCTACCTGGCCGCGGTCGCCGTGGCGCTGGCCTTCATCGACGTTGCGCACCGGCGGCTGCCGGACATGCTCACGCTGGGGTCCTACCCGGTGGCGTTCGCCGCGCTGGGCGCGGCCGCCCCGGTCGTCCGGGACGGCACCAGCCACCTCATCCACGCCTTCATCGGGCTGGCCTGCGCGTCGGCTTTCTACCTGATCCTCGCGCTGATCTACCCGGCCGGCATCGGATGGGGCGACATCAAGCTGTCCGGGCTGCTCGGCCTGTACCTGGGGTGGATCAGCCCCGCCGCACTGTTCATCGGCCTGGCCGCGGGGTTCGTGCTGGCCGCCGTGGCGGGCGCCGGCCTGATCGTCGCGGGGAAGGCGACCCGCCAGTCCCAGCTCGCGTTCGGCCCGTTCATGCTGGCCGGCGCGATCGCGGTCATCACCGCCAGCGGCCTCCGGTAGCCGCTCCTATCAACCGAATGCCTGTCCGCTGCCCCATAGGATCGGGGGCATGCTTCGCTGGCTTACCGCGGGTGAATCGCACGGGCGCGCGCTCGTGGCCATCTGCGAGGGTATCCCCGCAGGAGTGCGGGTGAGCACCGACGACATCGGCGCCGCGCTGGCGCGCCGCCGGGCCGGTTACGGCCGCGGCGCCCGGATGAAGTTCGAGCAGGACGAGGTTGAGCTCACCGGGGGGATACGGCACGGGGTCACGCTCGGCGGCCCCGTCGCGATCCGGATCGCCAACACCGAATGGCCCAAGTGGGAGACGGTGATGTCCCCCGACCGGGTAGACGCCGCCGAGCTCGCGGACCTGGCCCGGAACTCCCCGCTGACCCGGCCGCGCCCCGGGCACGCGGACCTGGCCGGCATGCAGAAGTACGGCCATACGGACGCCCGCCCCGTGCTCGAGCGCGCGAGCGCACGGGAAACCGCGTCCCGGGTCGCGCTGGGCGAGGTCGCGCGGCGGTTCCTGCGCCAGGCGCCCGGCGTGGAGATCATCAGTCACGTGGTGGCCCTGGGTGCGGTCGCCGCGCCGGCCGGGCTGCTGCCCGGCCCGGAGGACGCGGCGCGGATCGACGCGGACCCCGTACGCTGCGCCGACCCGAAGACCAGCGCCGTGATGGTGGAGGAGATCGACGCGGCCCGCAAGGACGGTGACACCCTCGGCGGCGTCATCGAGGTCCTGGCCTTCGGCCTGCCGCCCGGCCTGGGCAGCTTCACGCACTGGGACCGGCGCCTCGACGCGCGGCTGGCCGCCGCCGTCATGAGCATCCAGGCCATGAAGGGTGTCGAGATCGGTGACGGGTTCACCACCGCCCGCCGCCGCGGATCGCAGGCCCACGACGAGATCGAGACGGGCCCGGACGGGGTGCGCCGGCGGACCAACCGGGCGGGCGGCGTCGAGGGCGGCATGAGCAACGGCGAGGTGCTCCGCGTCCGCGCCGCGATGAAGCCCATCTCCACCGTGCCGCGCGCCCTCGACACCATCGACGTGCAGACCGGTGAGCCGGCCAAGGCGATCAGCCAGCGCAGCGACGCGACCGCGGTGCCCGCGTCCGGGGTGGTGGCCGAGGCGATGGTCGCCCTGGTCCTGGCCGACGCCGTGACCGAGAAGTTCGGCGGGGACTCGGTGGACGAGGTCCGCCGCAACGCGCGCGCCTACATCGACGCCCTGGTGATCACGTGACGGTGGAGACATCCGCCACCGGCCGGCCCCTGGTGGTTCTGGTGGGGCCGCCCGCGGCGGGCAAATCAGTGGTGGGAGCAATGCTGGCCGGGCAGCTCGGCGCCCCCTTCGTTGACACCGACGCCGAGGTCGAGGCGGTGGCGGGCAAGCCGGTCGGTGACATTTTCGTCGATGACGGCGAGCCGGCGTTCCGTGATCTGGAGCGCGCCGCGGCGGAGCGGGCGCTCGCCGCCGGTGGCGCGGTGGTCGCGCTGGGCAGCGGCGCCGTGCTCGACCCGGGCATCCAGCGGTTGCTCAGCGGGCAGCCGGTGGCCTATCTCGCGGCCGGCTTCACCGCGATCGCGCGCCGCCTCGGCCTGGACCGGCCGCGGGTCGTCATCCCCGGCAACCCGCGCGGCCGGCTCCGCACCATGCTCGAGGAACGGCGCCCCGTCTACGAGCGGCTGGCCGCGTTCACCGTGCCGTCCGACGGTCTCGCGCCCGAGGAGATCATCGATGAGATCGCCTGCTGGCTGGGGCACGAAGCGATGGAACGATGACCGCCAGCAGGATCCCCGTCGGCGGCGAGCGTCCCTACGAGGTAGTCGTCGGCACCGGCGTGCTCGGCGAACTGCCCGGCCTGGTCGGGGACAAAGCCGGTACGGCCTTCGTGATCCACGCGGGCAGCGTCGCGCACATCGCGTATCCCGTCCGCCGCGCGCTCGAAGATGCCGGCTACCGGGTGATGGCCGAGCAGGTGCCGGATGGTGAGGAGGCCAAGCAGGTCCCGGTCGCGGCGGGGCTGTGGTCCCGGCTGGCGGCCGAGCGCGTCGGGCGCACCGACTGCATCGTCGGCGTCGGCGGGGGCGCGGTGACCGATCTGGCCGGCTTCGTCGCGTCGACGTGGCTGCGCGGGGTCCGGGTCGTGCTCGTGCCGACCACGCTGCTCGGTATGGTCGACGCCGCGGTCGGCGGCAAGACCGCGGTTGACATCCCCGAGGGCAAGAACCTGGTCGGCGCCTTCTACGCCCCGGCCGGGGTGCTGGCCGACCTGGCCACGCTGGAGACGGTGCCGCGGGCCGACTACGTCGCCGGGCTGGCCGAAGTCATCAAGGCGGGCTTCGTCGCCGACCCGGTCATCCTGGATCTGGTCGAGGACGACCCGGAGGGCGCCACCGTTCCGCACGGGCGGCACACCCGGGAGCTGATCGAGCGGGCCGTCCGGTTCAAGGGGCACGTGGTGGCCGCGGACTTCCGCGAGGCCGGCCTGCGCGAGACGCTGAACTACGGCCACACCCTCGGTCACGCGATCGAGCGCGCCGAGGAGTACCGGTTCCGGCACGGCGACGCGGTGGCGATCGGGATGGTCTACGCCGCCGAACTGAGCCGTCTGGCGGCTCGCCTGGATGGCAAGACCGCGGCCCGGCACCGGAGCGTGCTCACATCCGTCGGGCTCCCCACCGCGTACCGGCCCCACGTGTGGCCGGAACTGCGGGCCGCGATGGCAGTCGATAAGAAGGTGCGGGAGGCCCGGCTGCGTTTCGTCGTCCTGGACGGCCCAGGTCAGCCGGCCATCCTCGAAGGTCCGTCCGAGGAACTGCTTGAGCAGGCGTACCTGGAGGTGTGCGGGTGACCACGCAGGTGCCCGTGCTCAACGGCCCGAACCTCGGCCGCCTCGGCATCCGCGAACCGGGACAATGGGCCGCGCCGTGATCGTCCTGGTCGGATTCATGGGGGCCGGCAAGACCACTGTGGGCCGTCTGCTGTCTGGTCAGCTCGGGCTGCCCTTCATCGACGCCGATGTGGCGATCGGGGAGCGCGCGGGACGGTCGGTACCGCAGATCTTCGAAGACCACGGCGAGCAGGCGTTCCGCGTGATCGAGCACGAGACCATCGCCGGGCTGCTCGACGGTCCTCCCGCGGTACTGGCCCTCGGCGGCGGCGCCGTGCAGCACCCGGAAACCCGCCGGCTGCTGCTCGCCGTGGATGTGGTGTACCTGCATGTCAGCTACGCCGGTGCGATGACGCGGGTCGGCGGCGGCGACGGGCGCCCGATGCTGCGCCGGCCCGACCTGCCCGCCACCTACGCCCGCCGCCTGGCCGCCTACGAGGCGGTCGCCACGCACACCGTCCCCACCGACGGCCGCGAACCCGCCGACGTCTGCCGTGACATTGTTCGATGCCTTGGCTCGGCGGTGCCACCCCGGACCGGTTAACGTTCAATCATTGGCCGAACGGGACTCAGTGAGAGTGGAACGGAGGGCTGGAGCATGCGCGTCGGGATGTCGATCAACTACGCCGGCGGATTCGCGGAGACGGTGACAGAGCTGGCCGACTACGAGAAGGCCGGTCTCGGCATCGTGTTCGTGCCGGAGGCTTACAGCTTCGACGCGGTAAGCCAGCTGGGCTATATCGCGGCCCGGACCGAGCGGCTGCAGATCGCCTCCGGCATCCTCCAGTTGTACTCACGGACCCCCGCGCTGACCGCGATGACCGCGGCCGGGCTGGACTACGTCTCGGGTGGCCGGTTCACCCTGGGCATCGGCGCGTCCGGCCCGCAGGTCATCGAGGGCTGGCACGGCGTGCCGTACGACGCCCCGGTCGGCCGCAGTCGCGAGCTGATCGAGATCTGCCGGATGGTGTGGCGCCGGGAACGGCTCAGCTACGACGGGACCTCCTACAAGATCCCGCTGCCTTCGACTTTGGGCACCGGCCTGGGGAAGCCGCTCAAGCTGATCAACCACCCGGTCCGCGACCGTATCCCGGTCATGCTCGCCGCTGTCGGCCCGAAGAACGTCGCGCTCGCCGCCGAGCTCGCCGAGGGCTGGCAGCCGTTCTTCTACTTCCCGGAGAAGGCCGGCCAGGTGTGGGGCGGCCCTCTCGCCGAGGGGATGGCCAGGCGGGATCCATCGCTGGGCCCGCTGGACGTGGTAGCCCAGGCGCCCCTGATGATCGGCGACGACGTGGCCGCCTACCGCGAGCTGGCCCGGCCGTTCTTCGCCCTGTATATCGGCGGCATGGGCGCGCGCGGCCGCAACTTCTACAACGCGCTGGCCCGGCGGCTGGGTTACGAAGCCGAGGCACAGCAGATCCAGGTCGCCTACCTGGACGGGCGCAAGGACGAAGCGGCGGCCCTGGTCCCCGCGGACCTGCTGGAGAAGACCTCACTGATCGGCCCGGAGGGCTACGTGCGGGAGCGGCTGGCCGCGTGGCGCGAGGCCGGGGTGACGACGCTGACCGTCACCCCGCTGGCCGGGACGCACCCCGACCGCGTCCGCCTGATCGAGCGCGCCGCCGACCTCGCCGCCTCGGCCTAGCTGCGCGGGCAAGGGCGGCCCGGTCGTCGCTTTGGCCGCCGCGCCGGGTTACCGGGCCGGGTAGCGCGCGAAGGCCGCTCCTTTCGCGGGACGGCCGCTCCTTTCGCGGGACGGCCGCTCCCTTAAAGTCGGCGCATGACGGAAATGCACGCCGCGCGGCGGGCCCGCGCCCAGGTCAAGGTCGCCGACATGGACGCCGACGCCATTCTCGTCACCTCGCCGCCGAACGTCCGCTATCTCACCGGGCTGGCCAGTTCCAACGCGGCGCTGCTGCTGCCGGCCGAGGGTGGCGGCCTGCTCGCCACCGATTCCCGGTACGCGCTGGCCGCCCGCCGGGACAGCCCCGACGTCGAGCTGATCGTCGAGCGCTTCACCGAGCGTGCGCTAACCGGGGCGATGACCCGCCGCGGCCTGCGCCGGGTCGCGTTCGAGGCGCACGAGATGACCGTCGAACGCCACGAGACTCTCCTGGCCAGCGCGGATGGGGTCACCATGGTCCCGTTCGGCCGGGGGATCGAAGACCTGCGGATGGTCAAGGACGCCGGTGAGATCGGGCTGCTCGCCACCGCCTGCCGGATCAGCGGCCAGGCCCTCGTCGGCGTGCTGCCCCGGATCCGGCCCGGCCTGACCGAACAGGCGCTGGCCAGGGAGCTGGACCACCGGATGGCTGAGCTGGGCGCCGAACGGCCCGCCTTCGACACGATCGTCGCCAGCGGGCCGAACGGGGCGATCCCGCACCACGCCCCGTCCGGCCGGCCGCTGCGCCGCGGGGACCTGATCACGATGGATTTCGGCGCCTGTTACGCCGGCTATCACGCGGACATGACCAGGACCGTCGCGCTCGGCGAGCCCGCCGGGTGGCAGCGGGACATCTACGAACTGGTCGCGGCGGCGCAGCGGGCCGGCTGCGCTGCGGCCCGGCCGGGCGCGGGACTCCGCGACGTCGACGCGGCCGCCCGCGATCTGATCTCGGCGGCCGGTCACGGCGAGCATTTCCAGCACGGGCTCGGCCACGGCATCGGGCTGGAAGTCCACGAGGCGCCGCTGATCGGGTACGGGAGTACGGGTAAACTGGAGGACTGTGTTCCGGTCACCGTCGAACCCGGTGTCTACCTGCCCGGTCAAGGCGGCGTCCGGATCGAGGATGTCCTTATCGTGGGGGCCGGTGCGGCCGATGCTGGGCCAGCGGTGCCGGCCGTCCAGATTCTTACGACCACCACTAGGGAACTGCTCGCCCTGTAACGGGCGGGCACGAGGATGAGAAGACGGCAAACGTGGCGACCACGAACGACCTGAAGAACGGCATAACCCTGAACCTCGACGGCAACCTGTGGACCGTCGTGGAGTTCCAGCACGTAAAGCCCGGCAAGGGCGGTGCTTTCGTCCGCACCAAGCTGAAGAACGTGATGACCGGCAAGGTGGTCGACCGGACCTTCAACGCCGGCGTGAAGGTGGACGTCGCCAACGTCGACAAGCGCGAGATGCAGTACCTCTACCGCGAGGGCGAGGACTTCGTCTTCATGGACACCCAGGACTACGACCAGCCGCGGGTCCCGGCGGCCGCCGTCGGCGACGCCGCCAACTACCTGCTCGAGGAGCAGATGGTGACGGTCGCGTTCAACGATGGCGTTCCGCTGTACGTCGACCTGCCGGCCGCGGTGGAGCTGACCGTCAGTGCCACCGACCCCGGCCTGCAGGGCGACCGCTCGACCGGTGGCACCAAGCCCGCCAAGCTGGAGACGGGCGCGGAGATCCAGGTCCCGCTGTTCATCGTCACCGGCGAGAAGATCAAGGTCGACACGCGGACCGGCCAGTACCTCGGCCGCGCCTGAGGTGTCCGCTCGTAGCAAGGCGCGCAAGCGCGCGCTGGACCTGTTGTTCGAGGCCGAACTGCGCGGCGAGCCGGTGATCGCCCTGATGGAGGAACGCTCCTCCTTCGGCCCGGAAGGCGGCCCGCCGGTGCCGGAGTACGCCGCGGAACTGGTCCGCGGTGTACAGGCGCACCGGGAGCGGATCGACGAGCTGCTCGCCCGCTACGCCGAAGGCTGGGCGCTGGACCGCATGCCGGTGGTGGACCGAAATGTTCTCCGGATCGGCGCCTACGAGCTGCTCTGGGCGGACGACGTGCCCGACGGGGTGGCGATCAGCGAGGCGGTGCAGCTCGCCCGGGACCTGTCCACCGACTCGTCCCCGTCGTTCGTCAACGGGCTGCTCGCGCGGCTGCTCGGCCTGAAGCCGGAGCTGACGCTCTGACTGCGGCGTTACGCCTGACCGCGGCATTACTGCGCGGCGAAGCGGACACGCAGACCAGACTTACGGATCACCGAGAAGAACCACAGGGCCGACAGGCACGCGCCGAACACCACGATGCCCGTGGTGACGGCCGTGGTGAGCAGCAGGAACAGCGTCAGCGGCTCGGTGACCATCATCACCGAGAACCCGACCGTCATCAGGAAGAACAGGCCGGCCCACAACCACGTGGCGTGCTGGAAGAAGCGGTGCAGGGCCGGGTGGTGCGTCGACGGCTGGCGGAGCGCGACGACCTCCGCGGCCAGCCGCGCGATCAGCGGCTTGCGGGTCGGGGCCGTCCGGGCGAACAGCAGGGCCATGGCCAGATTGGCCAGCGGGAACTGCAGCAGGAAGAAGAACACGTTGCCGGTGCTGACCACCAGGGCGGCCTGTACCGTCATGACCAGGGCCGAGATCGTGACGAGCCCGGGGACGCTGCCGGTGGCCACCTTGCGCACCACCGCGGTCAGCCACAGCACCGCCGCCGCCGCGATCATGGCTGCGTTCCGGCCGGCCAGTTCCTGGCCGACGACGTAACCGATGCCCGGCAGCCCAACCGATTCGGTGAGGTTCCAGACCACCGTCCGCAGGAGCCGGCCGGGGCGCGGCAGCTCGAGGTGCTCAGCCATGGCGAAGAGGATACGGCCTCAGGCTGAAGACAACCCCCCTATCCCGTCAAGGTGTCCGGAGTCCGTTAGAAACCGTCCTCCGACCTCGGAAGACCCCGCCAGAAAAGGTTTCCGGCGCGCCTTGCGCCGGCCCGCCGCAGGGCGTTTCCGGGCCTCGCCGCGCTCCCGCGCGGCGGTCCCCGGGCGTGTCGCCCGGCACCGGACCTCCCGAGCTCCGTTATTTGTCGCCGTGCGGCACTACATTGAAGCCATGTCGCGAGGAGGCGGGGCGTTGGGCGGCGAGGCCCTGGGGGCGCGCGCGTCCGTCGTGTGGGACGTGCTGCGCGGCGTGCTCGCGGCCCGGGCCGCGCACACCGGCCAGGACCGGCTGGACGTCATCGACGCGGGCGGCGGGACCGGTGGCTTCGCCGTGCCACTGGCCGCGCTGGGCCATTCCGTCACGGTGGTGGACCCGAGCCCCGACTCGCTGGCGGCCGCGCAGCGCCGTGCGGCCGAGATGGACGTGCGGATCAGCGCGATCCAGGGTGAGGCGGCCGGCCTGGACAGCGTGGTGGGGGAGGCGTCCGCGGACCTCGTGATCTGCCACAGCGTCCTCGAATACGTCGACTCGCCAGCCGACGCACTGGCCGCCGTGGCCCGCGTGCTGCGGCCCGGCGGTACCGTGAGCGTCCTGGCCGCCAGCGTCGCCGCCGCGATCCTGCACCGGGCGGTCGCGGGCCGGCTCGCCGATGCCCGCGCGCTGCTGGACCGCGAAGTTGGCCAGCCCGGGCAAGGACGCGGGCCAGGACGCGGGCCGGGAAGGGCCGGCCGCCGCCGTCCCCCGCTACTTCACCCTGCCCGGTCTGGGCGCGCTGATCGAGGGGGCCGGGCTCGTCCCCGGCGCCGCCCACGGCGTGCAGATCTTCGCGGACCTCGTGCCCAGCGTCCTGGTGGACGCCGATCCGGGTGCCGCCGAGGCGCTGCGCTCCCTGGACGCGGCGGCCGCGACATACCCGCCGTTGCGTGACATCGCTGCCCGGCTCCACATCCTGGGACGCCGCTAAGACCATGGACGGCCCCGCACTCCCCAATGAACTGCCCACCGAAGGTAGCGGCCGGGCCCCCGAAGACAGCGGCCGGGCCCCGGACGACGCGGGCTGTCATATCCTGCACGTCGATATGGACGCCTTCTACGCCAGCGTGGAGATACGGGAACGCCCGGACCTGGCCGGGAAGCCGGTGATCGTGGGCTCGCCGAGCGGGCGCAGCGTCGTGCTGTCGGCGTCCTACGAGGCGCGCCGGTTCGGGGTCCGTTCCGCGATGCCTTGTGCTTCGGCCCGGCGGCTCTGCCCGCAGGCGGTGTTCATCCCGCCCCGTCATTCGGTCTACAGCGCGGTGTCCAAGCAGGTCATGGCGGTCTTCCGGTCGGTCACGCCGCTGGTCGAGCCGCTGGCGCTGGACGAGGCGTTCCTCGATGTCTCCGGCGCGCAGCGGCGGCTCGGCTCGCCGGCCTGGATCGGCGCGGCGATCCGCCGGCAGGTCGAGGCCGAGCAGGGACTGACCTGCTCGGTCGGCGTGGCGCCGAGCAAGTTCGTGGCCAAGATCGCCTCAGTGCGCTGCAAGCCGGACGGCCTGCTGGTCGTGCCGCGCGATGAGGTGCTCGGCTTCCTGCACCCGCTCCCCACCTCGGCGCTGTGGGGGGTGGGCGAGCGCACCGGGGAGATCCTCGCCCGGCTCGGGCTGCGCACCGTCGGTGACATTGCCCACGCGCCGGTGGCCACCCTGAAACGGAGCCTCGGTGAGGCCGTCGGCTCACATCTGGCCGCGCTCGCCTGGGGCCAGGATCAGCGCGCCGTCACCCCGCACGCCCCCGATAAGAGCATCGGCGCTGAGGAGACCTTTCCTGCTGACGTCAGCGACCCGGAAGTGATCCGCAGGGAACTGCTGCGGCTGTCCGAGCGGACCGCCCGCGGGCTGCGTGCGGCCGGCTGCGTGGCCCGGACGGTGACGGTCAAGCTCCGGCTGGCCAATTTCACGACGATGACGCGATCCCGGACCCTGTCCGAGCCGACCGACATCGCCCGTAAGATCTACGCCACCGCGTGCGCGCTGTACGGGGGGTCGGGACTAGGCCGGCAGGCCCGGCTGCGCCTGGTCGGCGTCCGGGCGACGGGGCTGGCGCCCACGTCGGCGGCGGCCACTCAGCTGGCCTTCGGCGACCGGCCCACCGGATGGCGGGAGGCGGAGCGGGCGATGGACCGGATCGCCGAGCGGTTCGGCACCGGTACGGTCCGTCCCGGGGAGCTCTGGAGGCCGGTACGGCCCGCCCCGGGCAGCTCTGGAGGAAGGCATGAACCGCGCAGGCAGCCACATGAATGAGCGCTGCGCCGGGCACTCTTCCACGCGGCCCGTTCCGGCTCGTATTCTGGAGGTGGGCCGGAGAAGACTGGTGGACGTCACTGAACCTCCGGTCCGGCATGCAAGGTTTCATGGGAGGCGTCGTGCCGCTGTCTGAGCATGAGCAGCGTCAGCTCGAGCAGATCGAGCAGGCGCTCTACAGCGAGGATCCGAAGTTTGTGCACGCGGTCCGCTCCAGCGATCCGCGGGTGCACTATAAGCGCCGGGCCTACCAGGCCGTGGCCGGATTCGTGCTGGGCGTCGGACTGCTGCTGGGCGGGGTCATATCGCAGTACATCTGGGTTGGCGTCGCTGGATTCGTCGTCATGCTCGTCTGCAGCATGTGGGCGCTGACCAGCTGGCGGCACATCAGCGGGATGTCGGCGGCGGCGTTCGGGGCGGCCCGGCCGAAGGCCACCTCGCGGCGACGGCGGCGCCAGCAGCGCCGCGCGCCGCGGACGCGGGGCCGGCGTGCCGGGGCCGGGCATGATGGAACGGCTCGAGGAGCGGTGGCGGCGCCGGCAGGAGGGCGGCTGACCGGAATCGCGGGCGCCGCACCGGATCTGATCCGGCTGCGGCAGGCCGTGGCCGGATGGCCGGTGAGTACGCCGAGCCGCTCGACGTCCCGGCCCTGGCGTGCACGGCCCTCACGTCGCCGGGACATTTTTCCCGGCGTTTCCGCGCGGCCGAGGTGCTGCAGGAGCCGATGGACCAGCCCCACGGGGTTCGGGACTGCGCTTCCGCGACCCGGCCGGCACATGCTGCGGTTCAGCCAGCCGAGGTAGGGCGCCGGGCCGGGCCCCGCCGCCACCCGCCGGGCCCCCGCCAGCCGCCGGCCGCCGGCCGCCCCACCCCGGACTGGACCCGCGCGGCCGCCTCGGCCAGCAGGACGGCCCCGGTTCGGGCGGGCGTGAACGCGGACGCGGGAAAGAGGCGGGCGCGCCAGCGGGTCCGGCGGTCCACCGACGCCGCCAGCCCGCGCCGGATCTGGTCGAGGTCGGCATGACCAGGCGGAACCGGGCCCGGGGCGCCGGCGTAGCTGGCGCGCTCTTCCGCGAGCGCCACCCGCCTGAGGGCCTCGGCCGCGGGCGGCGGCAGGCTGGACTCGCCCGGCCACCCGGCGGGCGGTGGCGCGCGGCGACTCACTCGGCCGCCACGGGACGCGGTAGTCGGCGAGGTCGTCGAGCACCTCACGCCAGGCGGCGTGCGCCCGCTCGGCGTCGCCCGTCCGGCGGAACCGGTGCCGCCGCCGCAGGGACCGCGCCGTGCGCGGTGCGGCGGCCGCGACGGCCAGCAGCGCGAGGATGGCGAGACCGGCCGGTTCCGCCGGGAATCGGCTGCCCGCGGTGACCGTGCCCGGATGGGCCCCGTTCCCGGTCAGCCCGCGGACGTGCGGGTTGAGGCTTGAACTGCCCCCGTTGGCGCCGGTGGAGCCCAGGTTCTGCTGGTCGGGCAGCGAGGTGGGCTGGCTGGGGCCGCCGCCGGTCGTCTGCGGGACCGTGTAGGACGGCGGGATCGCGGTGCCCTGGCCCCCGCTCCCGGACGGCGTGGGCTCGAACCGCAGCCAGCCCGCCCCCTGGAAGTAGAGCTCCGGCCACGCGTGCGCGTCGCTGGTCTTGACCGACCAGGTGCCGATCCCCGTCGGCGAGCCGGAGGTGAAGCCCACCGCGACCCGGGACGGGATGCCCAGCAACCGGGCCAGCACGGCCATCGCGAACGCGAACTGCTGGCAGTAACCGCGCTTGCTGACGGTAAGGAAGTGACTGAGGCCGGTCGCGTCCGGCGGTTCGGTGGCACTCAGGCTGTAGCTGAACCCGCCCGACTGGGTGAACCACTGCTGCAGGGCGATCGCCTTGCCGTAGGGGGTCGCCGCGCGGCTGGTGACCCTCTTCGCGAGCGCGGTCAGCGGCCGGAACGCCCCCGGGACGTTCAGGTACTCGCCGGCGATCGCGGCCGGCGGCGCCGGCGCCTCGTTCGAGCTGCTTCGTGCTCGGCGAGATGTCGTCGCTCGTCACGGTGTAGGTCAGGCCGGACAGCGAGGTCCCGAAGCCGAGCACCATCGACGTGCCGGCGTCCATCACCCAGTGCCCCGGCACGCTGATCCGGGTGGCCGGGTACGGCACCGGCAGGAAGCTGATCCCGGCGGTCGCGCTGGCCGTCCCGCGGCTGACGTGGATGCGGGTCGTCACGCTGGTACGGTCTGCCCCGGCCAGGCCCTGCGGGGAGGGCAGCGCGCCGTTCGCCGTGGCCGTCGGGCCCAGGCCTGGGCCCATCGTCCAGGCCGTGGTGGACAGGTTGCCCAGGACGTACATCTGCAGGTACTGCGGCTCCGGGTCGGTGGTCCGGTAGGTGAGGATCGTCGACGGCTGGCTCTCCCGCAGGTCCTGTGTCATCTGCGCGAGCGGGTTCGGCACCGCCGAGCCGTCACCCGCGCCCAGCGCCGCCCCGGCCGGGCCGAAGATGTTGGCGTGCGCGGGGAACATGTGGTTGACGCGGAGACCGGGCACGAACAGCGGCACGCACAGCGCGACCAGGATCGAGGCCGCCCCGATCCGGCGCCCGGCCGCCGCCAGCGTGCGGGCGTCGGACACCCGCACGGCCGCAGGCCCGCCCGCAGGCCCGCCCGCGAACCCGCCCGCGTTCTGGCCTGTGTACCTGCCCGCGTTCTGGCCTGTGTACTGGCCCGCGTTCCGGCCCGCGTTCCGGCCCGCGTACCCGGGGCGGCTGGAAACGCCTGGTCCCCACAGGCCGACCGGGCGTCCCCATCGCCGGATCCGCTCCCGGCCGTCCGCGTTCAGGATGAGCAGGTACCCGGCCGTGGCCAGGCAGAACACGAGCGTGGTGCCGAACCCGCCGCGTGCGGCGGGCGTTGTCGTCGGCACGATGAACAGGGCCAGCAGCGGCAGGCCGGCCACCGCGGAGCTGCGCAGCCGGACCGCCAGAGCATCCGTGGCCAGCGCGGCCAGCCCGATTCCGGCCGTCCCGAGCAGCAGCAGGCCCGGCGTCAGGGGCACCGGCGGGGAGAACCGGTCCGCGTCGGTCATGCCCTGCATGGCCAGCTGCCACAGGTAGCTGAGCGACGAGCGGTTCGGCACCATCAGCAGCCAGGAGCGCCCGGCCGCGAAGATCACGTTGAGGTAGAGCACCAAGCCGGCCAGGCCCGCGGCCAGGCCCACGATGACCGGCAGCGGCCGCCGCCGGGTCAGGGTCCCGAGGACGGCGACCACGGCGATGGCGCCCAGCCCGGCCCAGAACCACTCCCCGCCGTCGAACAGCACGTACAGGGCGGTCGAGGCCAGAGCGGTCCCGGCCGCCGCGGCCAGTGTCAGCCGATGGCTCATCCGGCCCCCTCAGGGGGTACTGCGGTCACCGGGGGGTGGACCTGCGGACGGCGCCGCGGGCGCCTCGGTGCTGACCGGCCGGTGCAGGAAGCTGGCCGTGGCCGGGCTGTGCAGTTCCCGCCAGGCGTCGCTGAGGGGGGTGCCGGCCGTGACGACCGCGACGCGCCATCCCGCCGCGACGAGGATGTCCCTCGCCGCCCTGGCCTCGGAGCGCTCGCCTGCCGGGCCGCTGCCCCGCGCGGGCCGCCGTGCATCCCGCTGCGGCCCGTCGACCATTACCGCCATGGCCGGAGCCGTGCCCCGGTGACTGGCGGCCAGCTGGCGGGCCTGGCTGGGCGACAGCATCCCGGTCACGGCGATGACCTGCCCGCGGCTGCTCGCGCGCAACGTGGCCAGGCCGCGGCCGAGATCGATGTTCCGGGTCGGCTGGATCACCGACAGCCGTTCCAGCAGCGATTCCGCGGCGGGCCCGGCGGGCGTGACCTCGCCCGAGTCGGTGACCAGCCGCGTCTCGATTCCCTGGGCGGCCAGATGGACGCCGATCGACGCCGCGGCACCGACCGCGAACTCGAAGGGCGATCCCGGGCCGCTGCCGGCGTAGGCGCGCCGCCGGGCGTCGATCAGCAGCAGCGCGCGGTTGTGCCACTGCTGCTCCTCGCGGCGGACCATCAGCTCGCCGTACCGTGCGGTGGATCGCCAGTGCACCCGCCGCAGCTCGTCACCGTCCCGATAGGCGCGCGGGGCGATGTCATCCTCGCCCGCCGCCGCGACCGTCCGCATGCCGCTTTCGCCATCGCCAAGACGGCTGCCCGGGATCGCGACGCGGGGGAGCGGCGTGATCGTCGGCGTGACCACCAGCGTGCTCTTGGTCGCGAACGACCGCCCGATCGACACTAGGCCGAAGACGTCGGCCACGCGGATCTGCAACGGGCCGATCGTGTATTTGCCACGCTGGTCCAGCCGGACCTGGTAACTCAGCTCGCGGTGGCCGGCCGCCTCGATCGACTCGAGCACGAAGCGCTGCCGGTTCCCGGCCACGAGGGGGGTCGCGTCCTCGGCGAGCAGCAGCCCGGTGCGCAGCCGGGAGATGTTGGACAACTGGATGCGCACGTCGGCCGGGTGCCCGGCCGGGACCCGGCGCGGGACCAGCTGCCGGTTGCAGGACAGCCGGTAGCGGGCCCGGGTGGCCCCGATCGCGGACAGCAGCGGGAGCATCATCAGCAGGACGCCGATGCGCAGCAGGTCGGCCTCGTCCAGGGCGAAGCCAGCGACGACCGCCGCGCCCCCTATGGCCAGGAACGTTTTGCCCCTGGTGGTCAGCGCGCCAATCAGTGCCCGCATGGAAGCCCGGACCAGCCCGTCACCGGCGGGCCGGCAGCGGCAGCCGGGCGACGATGCCGGCCAGCACCTGCTCGGGCAACTGTCCCGCGACGAGAGCCTCCGGGGTGGGCAGCAGCCGGTGCGCGAGCACCGGCACGGCCAGGGCCTGCACGTCGTCCGGGATCACGTAGTCCCGGCCGTCGAGCGCCGCCCAGGCCCGGCTGGCCCGCAGCAGATGAAGCGTCGCCCGCGGGGAGGCGCCGAGCCGCAGATCCTCGTGCGAACGGGTCGCGTTGACCAGGTTGATCACGTACTGCTTGAGCAGGTCGGAGACCATCACGCCGCGCACCGCCGCCGCCAGGTCCCGGATGTCGGCGGCGTGGGCGACGGGCTTCACGTCGTCCAGCGGCGACGCCGAGCCGTGCGTGTCGATCATCTCCAGCTCCGCGGCCGCCGTCGGGTAGCCAATGGAGATGCGCGCGGTGAACCGGTCCCGCTGGGCTTCGGGGAGCGGGTAGGTCCCCTCCATCTCCACCGGGTTCTGCGTGGCGATCACCATGAACGGCGATTCCAGCGGGAAGGTGGTCCCGTCGACGGTGACCTGCCCCTCCTCCATGCTTTCCAGCAGCGCGGACTGCGTTTTCGGGGAGGCGCGGTTGATCTCGTCACCGACGACGATGTTGGCGAACACCGGCCCCGGCTTGAACTCGAACTCGCGCCGCTCCTGGTTGAAGGCGCTCACACCGGTGACGTCGCTGGGCAGCAGGTCCGGGGTGAACTGGATCCGGCGCACCGAGCAGTCGATTGATCTCGCCAGCGTCTTGGCCAGCATGGTCTTGCCGACTCCCGGGACGTCCTCGATGAGCAGGTGACCCTCGGCCAGCAGCACGGTGAGCGTGAGGCGGACCGCGTTCGCCTTCCCGTCGATCACCGATTCGACGGCCCCGCTGATGCGGCCGGCCACCGTCACGAGGTCGTCGAGCGCGCTGCCTGGGTCGCGCCCCATCTCCACTACCACCTGGCCTCCTCGACGGGCCTTAAGCCCCACCGGCCGCCGGCGGGCAGGCCACGCCCCGCCGGCTGCTGCCTCCTACCGACAGTACGTCTTACCTCGCCTGATGCGCGACGCTTCGTCCGCGACCGGAGCAGGGAGGTTGTTGTTCTGCTACGCCATGAAATGCCCGGCCCGTACCACTTTTATTACGATTTCACGGCGGTCAACGGCCTGGACATCCGGCTCATCCCTGCGGGCGCGGTACCCGAGGCCCGGCCGTCCCCACTTTGCCCCACCAGCGCCTGCTCGGGCGTTATCCGGGCGTCATCTGGGTGCTGTCCGGGCGGTTTTCCGGCGCCTCGCGGCCAGTTCCCGGCGTCTCGCGGCCAGGGGGCCGCCGGTCAGCGGGGAGCCGCCCACCTCGACCACGGATTCCCCCACTTCGCCCCACCGCTTCTGAACTGCAGCTTTACCGATTGGCGAGGCCGGGACACGCGCCGTTCGAGCGTTGACCGTGGAGGAATGTGGAGTACAGTGGAGCGCCATGGGGTAGTAAGGGGCCGTGCGGTAGTAGCTCAACCGTGCTACTCGCGGGACTGGGGAGGTGGATGCCGTGTTCCTCGGCACCCACACGCCCCGGCTCGACGAGAAGGGCCGGCTGATCCTGCCCGCCAAGTACCGCGACGAACTCGCCGAGGGTGTGGTGATCACGAAAGGCCAGGAGCGCTGCCTCTACGTCTTCCCGCTGGAGGAGTTCGGCCGGGTGACCGAGGCCATGCGCACCGCGCCGGTCACCCGCAAAGATCTCCGGGACTACAGCCGCGTGCTGTTCGCCAGCGCCTTCGACGAGGTCCCGGACAAGCAGGGCCGTATTACCGTCCCGCCCTCGCTGCGGACCTACGCCGGCCTGGAGCGGGACTGCGTCGTGATCGGCGCCAACACCCGCATGGAGATCTGGGACGCCGGGGCCTGGGAGACCTACCTGGCCAGCCAGGAGGAAGCCTTCTCGGAAGCGTCGCAGGAGGTGCTGCCCGGGATCTTGTGACGGGGACCGGGCCTGGCGCCCGGTTCTGCGGCCCCCGGCGGGGTCTCCACCCGCGCTGGGCCGCCGGCTGGCTGGCATCACTTCCCCGGTGCCAGGCGGCTGGCGGCCCGCGCGGCGCGGATGGGGTCCCGGCCAAGGGGCGCCGAAAGGCGGCGGCAAGCAAACGTTGGGGGTCTGATGGGCGAGTCATCCGCCGGCCACGTGCCGGTGATGGCCGACACCGTCACGGCCTTGCTCGGGCCGGCCCTGGAGCGGGCCGGCGCCGTGCTCCTCGACGCGACGCTCGGCCGGGCCGGTCACGCCCGGGCCCTGCTCGCGGCCTATCCCGGGCTCATCCTGATCGGTGTCGACGCCGACCTGACCGCGATCGACCGGTCCCGCGAGCTGCTGTCCGCCTACGCGGACCGGGTCACGCTCGTGCACTCCTTTTACGACGAGATCCCGGCCATCATCGCCGCCGCGGGCCTGGACAGCGTGCAGGGCGTCCTGTTCGACCTCGGTGTCTCGTCCCCCCAGCTCGACGACCCCGAGCGCGGCTTCGCGTACTCCTACGACGCGCCGCTGGACATGCGCATGGATCGCACCCGCGAGCCTAGCGCGGCCGAGGTCGTGAACCGCTACCCGGCCGAGGAACTGGCCCGCGTGCTGCGGGAGTACGGCGAGGAGCGGTTCGCCCGGCGGATCGCCGACGCGGTGGTGCGGGAGCGGTCCCGGTCCCCGATCACCTCCACGACCCGGCTGAGCGACATCGTCCGGGAAGCGATACCCGCCGCCGCGCGGCGGACCGGCGGTCACCCCGCCAAGCGCACGTTCCAGGCGCTCCGGATCGAGGTGAACCGCGAGCTGGCCCTGCTCGGGCGCGCGCTGCCCGATGCCCTCGACCTTCTCTCGGTGGGGGGCCGGATCGTCGTCCTCGCCTACCACTCGCTCGAAGACCGCGCGGTCAAGCGTGTGCTCGCCGCGGCCGCGGCCGACACCACCCCGCCCGGCCTGCCGGTGCCGCTGCCCGGGAGCGGGCCGCAGTTCCGCCTGCTGACCAGGGGAGCGCTGCGGCCATCAGCAGAAGAACTCGCCGCTAACC
This sequence comes from uncultured Actinomycetes bacterium, assembly GCA_963809975.1. Classification (GTDB taxonomy): domain Bacteria; phylum Actinomycetota; class Actinomycetes; order Streptosporangiales; family Streptosporangiaceae; genus Bog-532. The sequence continues at coordinate 150,394 of CAWELT010000025.1, read as the reverse complement.
CTCGTGCGGCATCAGCGCGGCTCCGGGCCGGCGAACGTATCAAGAAGGCGGCGTGATCGGCATGAAGGGGCGCATGAAGGGGCGGATGACATGGCCACCCGAATAAGCGACTCAGCCCCCCCGCGAACCCGCGGCAATCGCGCCCCCGGGGAGTCCCGCGTCCCCGGGGAGTCCCGCGCCCCGGGGAGTCCCGCGCCCCCCGGGTGACCGCCCCGCCCCAGCCTGCCCGCGCACCCCGCCCAGCCCGCCCAGCCAGCCCACCGAGCTCCAGCGAGGCCCGCTCGCCCAGCGCGTCCAGTGCGCGCGCCGCAATCGCCGCCCCGCCGCAACCGCCGCGTGCCGCCACCGCGCCCCCACGCGTGCCGGCTTCCCCGCGTCCGGCCACCCCGCCGCGGCCCGGGGCGAAGGCGTCCCCGCAGCCGGCCCCGGCGCGAGCGCCGGCAGCCACCGCCGGATGCCGTTCGTCCTGCTGATCGTGGGCATGCTCTGCGGCGCGCTGGTATGCCTGCTCGTGATCAGTACGACGCTCGCCGCCGGTTCGTTCCGCATCACCAACCTGCAGCAGCAGGATCAGGCTCTGGTCAAGCAGCAGCAGCAACTCCAGCAGCAGGTGGCCCAGGACCAGGCGCCGAGCGTGATCGCCCAGCGGGCTGAGCAGCTCGGAATGCGGCCGGTCGGCCAGCTGCAGTTCCTCAACGTAAAGACCGGCAAAATCTCCAGCGACGCCGCCTCCGGCGCCGCGGCGAACATTCAGGTCCCTGGTTACACCCCATGACCGTGCGGGGCGGGGGACGTGAGCCGCGCGATGGCGGGCGCGACTCGCGCGGGGCCGCGGGCCGGGGCGCGCCGGGACCGGGACGGCCGGGCCCGGCGCGCGGGGCGAGGCGCCCCAGTGCGTCCAGCGCGCCCCGGCCGGGGGCCAGGCCTGCGGGCGCCAGGCCCACGGCAGGCCAATCCAAGAGCGCCAGGCCTTCCGGACCGGTACCCCCGGGGCCGAAGCCCCCGGCCGAGCCCGGGCCAAGCCCCCGGCCGCCCGAAGCCCCCGGCCGCCAAGCCCCCGGCCGCCAAGCCCCCGGCCGCCAAGCCCACCGGTCCCCGGCCCGGCCACCGGCCCGCCCGGCCGGGACTCACCCGTAACGGCCGTCCCCCGCGCCCGCGTACTCCGCGGCCGCGTCGCCCGCGCGCCGTGGTGCGCCGGGTACTGCGGCCGCGGGCCGACCCGGGACGGCGGCTCGGGGTGACGCTGCTGGCCATCGCCTTCGTGCTGTCCCTGTTCGCCGGGCGCCTGATTCAGCTCCAGGGCTTTGAATCGCACACCTACCTGCAGCTGGCGCAGGACCAGCGGCTGCAGGGCGAGAGCATTCCGGCGGTGCGCGGCACGATTACGGCCGCGAACGGCCAGCCGCTGGCCCTCACCGTGCAGACCTACCTGGTCTACGCGGACCCGGTGATGATGAGCGCGGCCCAGATGCCGCAGATCGCCGCCGACCTGGCCGGGCCGCTCGGCATGACCGAGACCGACATCCTGAGCCTGCTCCAGAATCCGACCTCGAGCCAGTACGTGGTGCTCAAGAAGGGGGTCACCCAGCAGGTCGCCGATCAGATCAAGGGGCTGACGCTGCCGGGCGCCACCGGAACCAGCACCACCAGCGGGATGACCGTCGGCACGGAGCTGCCCGGCGTTGCGATGCAGGCCAGCTACACCCGGATCTACCCCGACGGCGAAGTGACCGCCAACCTGCTCGGCTTCACCCACACGACCGGGACCGGCAACCTGACCGGTGCGGCCGGGCTGGAGTACTCCGACGACGCGCTGCTGGCGGGCAAGCCCGGCAGCGAGCAGTTCCAGGTCGGCACCAACGGGGAGCAGATCCCGCTGGCCGCGGGCAAGAACACGCCCGCGGTCAACGGCAGCGGGCTGCGCCTGACGATCATCCCCGCGCTGCAGTGGGAGGCCCAGCAGGCCTGCGAGCAGCAGGTGACCAGGTCCCGCGCGGACAACTGCACGGTCGTGGTCATGCAGCCCGGCACCGGCAAGGTCCTGGCCATGGCGCAATGGCCGGCTTATGATCCCGCCTCCGCCAATCCAGAGGCCACCTCCGACCTGCCCGTCCAGGACATCTTCGAGCCGGGCAGCACGGCCAAGGTGATCACCGCCTCCGCGGCGATGGAAAAGGGCGGCCAGACGATCACGAGCACCTACACCGTCCCCGACGTGATCGACGAGGGCGGCTACACCTTCCACGACGCCGAGTACCACCCCGTCGAGCGCTGGACGATCGCCGGCATCCTGGCCCACTCCAGCAACGACGGCATGGTCCAGGTCGTCCGGCACGTTCCGCCGCAGATCCAGTACGACTACCTGCGGGCGTTCGGTATCGACTCACCCACCGGCCTGAACCTCCCCGGCGAATCGCCCGGCCTGCTGCCCGCGCCCTCGGCGTGGTGGGGCAACGAGCGTTACACGTTGTCGTTCGGCCAGGGCGTCGATGTCAACGCGCTGCAAATGGCCAGCGTGTACTCGACAATCGCGAACGGCGGCGTGCGCGTCCAGCCGACCCTCATCCAGGGCACCACCAGCAGCGCAGGTGCCTACACCCCGGCGGCCGCGTCCCCGTCCCGGCGGGTCATCCAGGCCAGCACGGCCCGGAGCCTGATCGGGGCGCTGCAGCAGGTGCCGGGGGTCGACCTGGCCAGTGACCAGCCGTGGGGCGTCATCCCCGGCTACGCGGTCGCCGCGAAGACCGGGACCTCCCAGGAATGGGACGCGACCCGCAAGTGCCTGTGCAAGTACGGGTCCAGCTGGATCGGGATGGCCCCGGGTGACAATCCCCAGCTCGTGGTCTCGGTCAATGTGCAGAACCCCAAGAAGAACGGCTACTTCGGTGCCGTCGTGGCTGGCCCGGTCTTCTATCAGGTCATGAAGTTCGCGCTGCAGACCATGAAGATTCCGCCGGACGGGGCCAAGCCTGCGGACGTGCCGCTCACCGGCCCCTGATAGGAGGTAACCTCTCCGCGTGCCCGTGGCCATCCGTCCCACCCGATCTTTGAGCCGTCCGCTTTCCGGCCTCGGCGCGCTGCTCGGCGTGAAACTCCCCGCCGACCGCGAGGTCCGCCCCGTCCCGCCCGGAACGATGATGCCGAACGGACCTGGGCCGGAGGGTGCCGTGTGCGGGGTCACGCATGACTCGCGGATGGTGCGGCCAGGCGATCTGTACGCCGCGCTGCCCGGCACCCGAGTCCACGGCGCCGAGTTCAGTGCGGCGGCGGTGGCGGCCGGGGCCGTGGCCATCTTCACCGATCCGGCCGGGCGGGACCGCGCCGCCGCGGCGGGAGTGCCCGTCTACGTGGTCGCCGACCCGCGGGCCCGCCTCGGCGAGGTCGCCTGCTGGGTGTACGGCGACCCCAGCCGGAAGCTGCGGCTGATCGGGGTGACCGGGACCAGCGGCAAGACCACCACGAGCTACCTGGCCGAGGCCGGGCTGCGGATGGCCGGGCACGTCACCGGCCTGATCGGCGGGGTGGAAACGCGGATCGGGACCGACGTGCAGCCCAGCGAGCTCACCACCCCCGAAGCCACCGACCTGCAGGCCCTGCTGGCCACCATGGCCGAGCGCGCCGTCACCGCCGCGGCGATGGAGGTCTCCAGCCACGCCCTCGCGCTCGGCCGGGTCGCGGGTACCCACTACGACGTCGCCGTCTTCACCAACCTCTCCCAGGACCACCTGGACTTCCACGCCGATCTCGAGGACTACTTCGCGGCCAAGGCCGAGTTGTTCACCCCCCGCTACGCCAGGGCGGGGGTGGTGAACCTGGACGACGCCTACGGGCAGCGCCTCGCGGCCGGCGCGCCCATCCCCATCACCACCTTCTCCGCGGCCGGGAATCCAGCCGCGGACTGGCGGGCCGAGAACGTCCGGGTCGGCGCGGACGGCAGTGCGTTCCGGGTCATTGGGCCTGGCGGCGTCGAGGCCGACGCGTCACTGGCCCTCGTCGGCCCGTTCAACGTGGCCAACGCCCTGGGGGCGATCGTAGCCCTGGTCGAGGCGGGGATCGGGCTGGATGACGCGGTGGCCGGCGTGGGGTCCTGCCCCGGTGTGCCCGGCCGGCTGGAACGGGTCGGCGTCGGCGGCGCCGCGCCGGACCTGTCCGCGTACTTGCCCGACTTGACCGTGCTGGTGGACTACTCGCACAAGCCCGGCGCGGTCGAGGCGGTGCTGGGGGCGCTGCGCCCGGTCACCCAGGGCAACCTGATCATCGTGCTCGGCTGCGGCGGTGACCGGGACCGGGCCAAGCGCCCGCTGATGGGCGCCGCGGCGGCCGCGCTCGCCGACGTGGCCATCTTCACGAGCGACAACCCCCGTTCCGAAGATCCGCTGGCTATCCTGGCGGCGATGCTGGACGGCGCGACCGGGGTGCCGCCATCGCGCCGGGCGCACGTGATCGTGGAACCGGACCGGACCGCCGCGATCGGCCTGGCCGTGTCCTCGGCCGCCAAGGGCGACGTGATCCTGGTGGCCGGCAAGGGCCACGAGCGCGGTCAGTACGTGGCGGGCCGCGTCCTGCCGTTCGATGACCGCGAGGTCACCGCCGAGGCGCTGCGGCACCGGGCCGCGGCCTACCGGGCGGCTCACCCAAAGGGGGAACTGTGATCCCGCTCCCGCTGGCTGAGATCGCCCGGATCACCGGGGCCCGGCTGGACGGGGGAGCGGACCCGTCCGCCGTGGTCGTTGGGCCGGTTGTCATCGACTCCCGCCGCGCCGCGCCGGGGGGCCTGTTCGCCGCGGTCGAGGGGGAGCGGGCCGACGGGCACGACTTCGCCGGGGCCGCCATCGCGGCCGGGGCGGTCGCCGTGCTCGGCACCCGCCCGTGCGGCGCGGCCGCGCTCATCGTCGGCGACGTGCCCACGGCGCTGGCCCGGCTGGCCCAGGAGGTCCTGGCCCGGCGGCCGCAGGTCACCATCGCCGGGATCACCGGCTCCTCGGGCAAGACCTCGACCAAGGACCTGACCGCCCAGCTGGTCGAGCGCCTCGGGCCGACGGTCGCGCCGGAAGGTTCCTATAACAACGAGTTCGGCTTCCCGCTGACCGTGCTGCGCGCGGACGAGCGCACCCGGTACATGGTGCTGGAACTGGCCGCCCGCGGCGCGGGCCACATCGCCAGCCTGTGCGAGATCGCACCGCCCCGGATCGGCGCCGTGCTGAACGTGGGGCACGCGCACACCGGGGAGTTCGGCGGCATCGAGCAGGTCGCGCGGGCCAAGGGGGAACTGCCCGCGGCGCTGCCCGCCGCGGGCGCCGGCGGCGTGGCCATCCTGAACGAGGGCGACCCCCGGGTCATGGCCATGGCCAGGCGCACCGAGGCCCGCGTCGTGACGTTCGGCGTCGGGGGTAGTCCCGATTTCACCGCCACGGACGTCCGCCTGGACGACTTGGGCCGCGCGAGCTTCACGCTGGTGACCCCGGCCGGGGCGGCCCCGGTCCGGCTGGCCCTGCACGGCGCGCATCACGTGCCGAACGCCCTGGCCGCCGCGGCCATCGCCGCCGAGATGGGCCTCGGCCTGGCGGACATCGCCGGCGGTCTGTCCGCGGCCACCGCCCGCAGCAAGTGGCGGATGGAGGTCCGCCAGGCCCCGGGCGGCGTCACCGTGGTCAATGACGCCTACAACGCCAACCCCGAATCGGTCCGGGCGGCGCTGGACGCGCTGCGCCACATGGCCCGGGGCCGGCGCTCCTTCGCCGTACTCGGCCAGATGGCCGAGCTGGGCGATGAGTCCCGGGCCAGCCACGAGGAGGTCGGTGCGCTGGCGGCCGGAACCGGGGTGACCGGTCTGATCGTTGTGGGGAAAGAGGCAGCACCGATCCTCAACGGCGCCCTGGCCACGAGCGGATGGCACGGTGAGGCGATCGGCGTGCCGGACGGCCCGGGCGCCGCCGCCGCACTCCGCGGCCGCCTGGCCGACGGTGACGTCGTTCTCGTCAAAGCCTCCCGCGCCGCCGGGCTGGAAAGCGTGGCGGCCGAATTGCTGGTCCCGCCGGAACCCGTGAAGGAGAAGGCCCAGTGAAGGCGCTTCTCATCTCCGCCGCGGTCTCGCTGGTGGTGGCGCTGCTCGGCACGCCGGTAGCCATCCGGGTGTTCTCCCGGCACGGGTACGGCCAGCCCATCCGGGAGGAGGGGCCGGCCGGTCACGCCGACAAGCGGGGGACGCCCACGATGGGCGGCACCGTGATGATCGTCGCGACGCTCGTCGGGTACTTCGCCGGGCACCTCGCCACCGGCGAGTCGGTCTCGGTGTCCGGGCTGCTCGTCCTGTTCCTGATGACCGGCCTCGGCGCGGTCGGGTTCGCCGACGACTTCATCAAGCTGTACAAGCAGCGCAGCCTCGGCCTGCGCAGCGGGGCCAAGCTCACCGGGCAGGTGGTGGTCGGCGCCGTGTTCGCCGTGCTGGCCCTGCACTTCCCCGACGGGTACGACCTCACCCCCGCCTCCACGCACCTGTCGTTCCTGGCCGACTTCGGCATCTCGATCGGGCCCATCTTCTTCGTGGTCCTGGTCGTGGCCATGGTCGCCGGGACCTCCAACGCGGTGAACCTCACCGACGGGCTGGACGGGCTGGCCACCGGCGCGGCGATCCTGGTGCTGGCCGCGTACGTCATCATCGGCAACTGGCAGCTGCGCAACGACTGCACGATCGGGCTGGCCCCGAACTGCTACGACGTGCGGGACCCGCTGGATCTGGCCGTCGTCGCCGCCGCACTGATGGCGGCCTGCGTCGGCTTCCTGTGGTGGAACGCGCCGCCCGCCCGCATCTTCATGGGGGACACCGGCTCGCTCGCACTGGGCGGCGCGCTGGCCGGCCTGGCCATCACCACCCGGACCGAGCTGCTGCTGGGCCTGCTGGGCGGCCTGTTCGTGATCGTCACGCTGTCGGTGATCATCCAGGTTGGGTCGTTCAAGCTGACCGGTAAACGGGTGTTCCGGATGGCCCCGCTGCAGCATCACTTCGAGCTGCTCGGCTGGGCCGAGACCACGATCGTGGTCAGATTCTGGGTCATCTCCGGCATGTTCATCGCGCTCGGCCTGGGCGTCTTCTACGTCGGCTGGTTCCCGAAGTAGCTCCGCCCCGGCCTGGAATCCCTCTCTTCCGCGACACGCGGCGGATCTCCCCGGTATCGGCGGCGCCCCCGCCGAGACTGGGATGCATGGAGCGCGTGGTGGGCACCCAGGTGGAGGAGACCGCCGATAAGGCCGGCCTGGCCGCGGCCGTCGATGCGGCGGCCCCGGCCGTCTCCGCCTGGGACCGGCTCGCGTCCTGGTTCGCGCTGCTCGACCGCCCGCTCACGTCGTACTACCTGATCATCGGCATCACCGCGCTGCTGCTGGGGCTCGGGCTGGTGATGGTGCTGTCCACCTCCTCGGTGCAGGACCTGAGCGAGGGCCTGCCCGCGTACTCCGACTTCAAGAAGCAGTTGCTCGGCGCCGCGATCGGGCTGCCGATCATGTACATCGCGGCCCGGTCCGCACCGCGCCTGTTCCGCGCCGCGTCGTACCCGCTGCTCGGCGCGTCGGTCCTCGGCCTCGGGCTCACCCTCATTCCCGGGGTCGGGGTGGCCCAGAACGGCGCCTCCCGCTGGATTCCAGCTCGGCCCGTTCCCGGCCCAGCCGTCCGAGCTGGCCAAGGTCGCCCTGGTGCTGTGGGGCGCCGACCTGCTCGCCCGCAAGGAGCGGCTGCGCCAGCTGGAGGACTGGCGGCACCTGCTGGTCCCGCTGCTGCCGGGGGTGGGGCTGCTCAGCATGCTGGTCATGGCCGGCGACGACCTGGGCACGACGTTCGTGCTGCTGGTCATCTTCATCACGCTGCTGTGGGTCATCGGCACCCCCGGGCGCATCTTCGCCGGGATGATGGCGCTGATATGCCTGGTCATGCTGCTGCTCGCCGTGACATCGGCGTACCGGCTGAAGCGCCTGACCGGTTTCATGCACCCTCTGGGCGGCCCGATGGGCCCCAACCAGCAGGGCATCCAGGGCAAGTACGCGGTCGGCTCGGGCGGCCTGTTCGGCGTGGGGCTCGGGGCCAGCCGGGAGAAATGGGGGTACGTCCCGGAGTCGACCAGTGACTTCATCTTCGCCATCATCGGCGAGGAACTCGGGCTGGTCGGCACCTTGTGCGTGTGTCTGCTGTACGGCGGCCTGGCCTTCGCCGGGCTGCGGGTGGCCCGGCGCGTCCAGGACACCTTCAGCCGGCTGGCCGCCGCCACGATCACCGCGTGGATCGTCATGCAGGCGGTGGTCAACATCGGCGCGGTGATCGGCGTGCTGCCGATCACCGGCGTGCCCCTGCCACTGGTGTCCGCGGGCCTGTCCTCCCTTCTCGCCACGATGCTGGCGCTGGGCATGCTCATGTCGTTCGCCCGGCGCGAGCCCGGGGCGCAGGAGGCTCTCGCCGCTCGCGGCCCCGCGCTGCCGCTGCGCGTTCTAAGCTGGCTGGGCCTGGCGCAGCGAAGCGAGTGAGGCTCATGCCGCCGCCTCGCGGCCCGGGGATGCCCGGTGGCGCGGAGCCGGACCGGCATACGTGGCGAAAAAGGAAGGCCCCGCGATGAGGGTTGTGCTAGCCGGCGGAGGGACCGCCGGACATATCGAACCTGCGCTTGCGCTCGCTGACGCGCTGCGGCAGGCTGACCCGCGCGCTGTGATCGTCTGCCTGGGTACCGAACGCGGCCTGGAGACCAGGCTCGTCCCCATGCGGGGCTACGAACTCGCACTGATCCCGGCCGTACCGATGCCGCGTTCGGTCAGCCCGGCCCTGATCGCCGTGCCCGGGCGGCTGGCCGGCGCGGTCAGCGCCGCCGCGGGGGTGCTCGACCGGGTGAAGGCGGACGTGCTGGTCGGCTTCGGCGGGTACGTGGCCACCCCGGGTTATCTCGCGGCGCGCCGCCGGCACGTCCCGATCGTGGTCCACGAGGCGAACCCGCGGCCCGGGCTGGCCAACAAGCTCGGCGCCCGGCTGACCGAGCACGTGTTCACCGGTAACCCCAACACCCATCTGGCCAACGCCACCTACCTGGGGATCCCGATCCGCCGCGAGATCGCCGAGCTGGACCGGCTCGCGCTCGGCGACAAGGCCCGCACCCACTTCGGGCTGCGGCCCGACCTGCCCGTGCTGCTCGTGACCGGCGGTTCGCAGGGCGCCCAGTCGCTGAACCGCGCGCTGTCCGGGGCGATCGACTGGCTGCATTCGGCCGGGGTGCAGGTGCTGCACGTGACGGGCCCGCGCAACGCCGCGGAGGTCCCGGCCAGCTCCGGCGGGACGCCGTACGTCGCGGTGCCGTTTGTGGACCGGATGGACCTGGCCTACGCCGCCGCCGACTTCGCGCTCTGCCGGTCCGGCGCCCTGACGTGCGCCGAGCTGACCGCCGTCGGGCTGCCCGGTGCCTTCGTGCCGCTCCCGCACGGAAACGGCGAACAGCGGCTCAACGCCGACCTGATCGTCGCCGGCGGCGGCGGCCTCCTCGTCGAGGACGCCGACCTCTCGCCGGAATGGATCCGGGACACCCTGCTGCCCGTCCTGCTCGACATCGACCGGGTGGCGAACATGTCCGAGGCCGCCGCCGCTCTGGGCCGCGCCGACGCCGACCGCGAGCTGGCCCGCGCCGTCATCGAGATCGTCCAGGCCCGGGAAGAGACCGTTCCCGGCCTACGGCCCGGGTCCGCCACCCCGCCCGGAACTCCAGCCGGCGCCCCGCCCGGCGCGGACCCCCGGCACTGGTTCGAGCCCGGCCAGGGCAACAACCCAGTGCCCGCCGGGTCCGGTGATCACCCCGTGCCGCCAGGCCAGGCAGACAACCCCGCGCCGGGCCGCCACGGGCCTCCCTGGCCGGAAGCCGAGCCCCAGCCCGAGCCCGACCCCTTCCCGCCGTGGGCCGCCGCCGCGCCGGGGGCAGCCCCGGCACGGCCGCCCCCGGCGCGGCGCCTAGCACCGCCAGCACGCAGGAGAAAAGCCGAACGGCACTGGCCGGGCCGCAATCCCGGCCGCGGAACACGTGCGAGAGGACACCTGATGGCCCTGGTGACCCCGGTGGACACCGTGCCGCTGGAGGAGCTCGGCCGCGTGCACTTCGTGGGCATCGGCGGGGCCGGAATGTCCGGCATCGCACGCGTCATGCTGGAGCGGGGCGTGGCCGTATCCGGCAGCGACTCGGGCTCAGCGGGCGTGCTCAGCGAGCTGGCCGCGCTCGGCGCCGTCGTGCACACCGGTCACGCCGCGGAGCATCTCGGGGCCGCGGGCACGGTCGTGGTCTCCAGCGCGATCAGGCCGGGCAACCCCGAGCTGGCCGAGGCGCGCCGCCGCGGCCTCCGCGTGCTGCCCCGCGCGGCGGCCCTGGCCTCGATCATGACGGGGCGACGGGCGACGGCGGTCGCCGGCACGCACGGCAAGACCACCACAACGTCGATGATCACCACCATCCTGCGCGAGTGCGGCGCCGAACCGGGCTACGTGATCGGCGGCGTGCTCGCCGAGACCGGCCTGGGCGCCGAGGACGGCGCGGGCCAGGACCTCGTGGTCGAGGCCGACGAGAGCGACGGCTCGTTCCTGATGCTGTCCCCGCAGGTCGAGGTGATCACCAACGTCGAAGCCGATCACCTCGACAACTACTCCGGCCTCGCCGAGATCCAGGCCGCGTTCGAGGCCTTCGCCCGCCGGATCGCCCCGGGCGGGGCGCTCATCACCTGCGCCGACGACGCCGGGGCGCGCGCCGTGGCCGAAGCCTCCCGGGATCTGCCCATCCGCGTCCGGAGCTACGGGACGTCGCCGTCCGCCGACTACCGGGTGTCCGGGATTACCGCGCGCGGCATGGGCAGCACGTTCACGATGACGGCCGCTCCCGGGCGGGACGCCCCAGACCCCCGGGGCACTTCCGGCCCACGTTCGTTCGGTGAATTCATCGGCCCCATCACCATCTCCGTCCCCGGCCGGCACAATGTGCTCAATGCCGCGGCCGCCTTCGCCGCCGCGGCCGAGCTGGGGCTCGCCGGGCCGCCGGCCGCGGCGGCGCTGCGGGCCTACCGCGGTGCCCAGCGCCGGATGGAGCCCAAGGGGGACGAGGACGGGGTCCGGGTGCTCGACAGCTACGCGCATCACCCGACCGAGGTCGCGGCCGACCTCGCGGCGGCGCGTGATCTCGCCGACGGCGGCCGCGTGATCGCGATCTTCCAGCCGCACCTGTTCAGCCGGACCCGGATCTTCGGCGGACAGTTCGGCGCCGCGCTCGGCCTCGCCGACGAGGCGGTCGTCATGGACATCTACGCGGCCCGGGAGGACCCCGAGCCGGGCGTTACCGGGCGGCTCGTGGCGGACGCCGTTCCGGCCGGGCGGGCCCGCTACGTCCCCGACGCGGCCCAGGTCCCGGCCGTGGTCGCGGAAGTCGCCAAGCCAGGGGACATCGTGCTCACGATGGGAGCCGGGGACGTGACGAAGCTCGGCCCGGTGATCCTCGCCGCGCTGCGGGCGCGGGGGACCGCCGGATGAACCGGCCCGGCCCGGGTCCTTGCCCCGGTCCTGGCTCGGGTCCCCATCCCGGTGACGGCGGCCCGGCGGTGACCAGGCCCCGCCCTGGCGGCGGCGCGGACGAGACCGGCCCGGGCGCCCCGCCACCTGGCCGGCCGGCCCCGGCCCGTGGCCGCAGCCCGTGGCGGACGGCGTTCTTCGGCGTCGCCGCCGCCGCTCTCGTCGCCGGCATCGCCTGGGCGCTGCTCGGATCGAAGCTGCTCGTGGTCCGGTCGGTCGTGGTCAACGGAACGGACGTGGTGCCGGTCAGCCAGGTGCGGGCGGTCGCGGCAATCCCCATGGGCGTGCCGATGATCCGGGTGGACACCGGTGCCGCGGCCAGCCGTGTCGAAGCCATCACGCAGGTGCAATCGGCGCAGGTCAGTAAGTCCTGGCCGGACCGGATCGTCATCACGGTGCGGGAGCGCACCCCCGTTCTCGCCGTCGCGGTGGCCCGGCGTCCGGACCGGGCTCAGCGGAGCGGATTCAGCCTTATCGACGCGTCTGGCATCGTGGTCCGGTCGGTCCGGGTCAAGCCCGCCGGAATGCCCGTCTACCGGACGCCCATCCCGCCCGGCGCGCTGCGCGGCAGCCCGTCCGTGGCGGCGGCGGTCACGGTGCTGCACGAGGTGCCCGCGCCGATTGCCCGGTCCGTGGCGGCGGTCACCGCATCCAGCCCCGAGAACGTGACGCTGGAGCTGTCCGACGGCGTGACGATCGTCTGGGGGAGCACAGCCCGCGCGTCGGCCAAGGCCACCGAGCTGTCGGCGCTGATGCGCACTCACGCGCGCTACTACGACATCAGCGCGTTCGGAACCGCAGTGACCAGGTGAAGATGACAGGGCGAAATCCGCCGCGACACGCCGCGCCGGTTCGCGCGTGGCTAGTTGACCCCGGTGACCGGCCACCCTACTGTCCCTAGCAATTACCAGGCTGACAAAACTCTAAATCTCTACCTGAAGGTGAAACCTGATGGTGAGGCCGGGGGCACGCCGCTCGTTTCCCGCTGTGCCCCGCTGATTAGCCTGCTCATTCGCCGGGTCATCAGCGGCCAATGCCAATGGCGGCGAATTCCGCTTCGCGGCCAGGGTTTCCCGAGCCCAGCGCCCTGATCGGCCGGAATTAGCGGCTCGGCCGGAATTGGCGAGCTGGAACATAGACGAGTTAAAACTAGCGGAAAGGTACCCTCCTCGTGGCAGCACCGCAGAACTACCTGGCGGTCATCAAGGTCGTCGGAATCGGCGGCGGTGGCGTTAATGCCGTTAATCGAATGATCGAAGAGGGCCTCAAGGGCGTCGAGTTCATCGCGATCAATACCGACGCGCAGGCGCTGCTGATGAGCGACGCCGACGTCAAGCTCGACGTCGGCCGCGAGCTCACCCGCGGGCTCGGCGCCGGGGCCAACCCCGATGTCGGCGCCCGGGCCGCCGAGGACCACCGCGAGGAGATCGAAGAGGTGCTCAAGGGCGCCGACATGGTCTTCGTCACGGCGGGCGAGGGCGGCGGCACCGGCACCGGCGGTGCTCCCGTGGTGGCGAATGTCGCCCGGTCCCTGGGCGCGCTGACCATTGGCGTGGTGACGCGCCCGTTCGGTTTCGAGGGCAAGCGCCGGGCCATCCAGGCCGAGGCCGGGATCGAGCGGCTGCGCAGCGAGGTGGACACCCTCATCGTCATCCCGAACGACCGGCTGCTCTCCATCTCCGACCGGCACGTCAGCGTGCTCGACGCCTTCAAGGCCGCCGACCAGGTCCTCCTTTCCGGTGTTCAGGGCATCACGGACCTGATCACCACGCCGGGCCTGATCAACCTGGACTTCGCCGACGTGAAATCGGTCATGTCCGGCGCGGGCTCGGCGCTGATGGGCATCGGCTCCTCGCGCGGCGAGGACCGCGCGGTCGCCGCGGCGGAAATGGCGATCTCGAGCCCGCTGCTGGAGGCCAGCATCGACGGGGCCCACGGCGTGCTGCTGTCTATTCAGGGCGGTTCCGACCTGGGGCTGTTCGAGATCAACGAGGCCGCACAGCTGGTGGCCAATTCGGCGGCCGCAGACGCCAACATCATTTTCGGCGCGGTCATTGATGACGCTCTCGGCGACGAGGTTCGCGTCACGGTGATCGCCGCCGGATTCGACGAGAACCTGATGGGCCGGAACGCCCCCGGAGCCGAGGGCCTCCGCGCCACGGCCCCCGGGCCGCCCAGTTCGTCCAGCGCGCCGGTCTCCAACGACGTTTCCGCTCCGCGCACCGGTCCGGGGACGGCCGCTCTGGGGGCAACTGGCCTCGCCGCAAATGCGCCGGCGGCAGCGACGGCAAGCCAGGTCCCGTGGTACACCGAGAACGCGTCCCATGGCGCGGCCAATAGCGCGGGCGGAACCGGCGATCCGGTGCCGGCGTCTGGGCCGGCCGGTCGGGGAGACGCCAGCGCTGACGTCGCCGCCATGGCGGCGGCCGAGGTTCCCACCGGTGAGAACCTCGTCGGCGGGACCGCCACCGGGAACGACGGGACGGCCGAGCCCGGTTGGGGTGCGAGCGGTTCGCCGGCCGGTGGCACGGCCGGGGACGCCTACGGCGCCCATGGCAGCGAGCAGCGTCCGGCTGGCCCAGGCGCCCGCACCGGCGGCTCCGGCGGCGGCTCCGGTACGGCCGCCGAATCCGCCGACGCCGGCCAGACGGCCCCCTGGGACATCTCCGCGGCCGACGCAAGCGAGCCCGCCGGTTCCGGCGGGAGCGGCAGCGGTGACAGCGCGATGGCGGGCGCGGCGCGGGTGTTCGACGTCGCCACCACCCGGCGGCGTCCCGTCATCTTCGAGGAAGACGACGACCTGGACATTCCCGATTTCCTGAAGTGAGGAAGACACCCACGGGAGGTGAGCCCGGGGAACCGGGCTCAGCGAGCGGTCCCGCGGGTGCAGCGGGCTCAGCGAGTACGGCGGACCCAGCCGGTCCGGCGGGCTCAGTGAGTACGGCACGGCGCGCCGAGCTGGCCGGACGGCTGCAGCGGGTCCGGGAGCGCATCGCGACCGCGTGCGCTGCGGCGGGGCGTGACCCTGCGGAGATCACGCTCGTCGCCATCACCAAGACGAAGCCCGCTGCGGATGTGCGGCTGCTTTACGAGCTGGGCCAGCGGGACTTCGGCGAAAACCGTGACCAGGAGGCCGCCCCCAAGGCTGCACAGTGCGCCGACCTGCCGATCACGTGGCATTTCGTCGGGCAGCTGCAAACCAACAAGGCCGCCAGCGTCGCGCGCTACGCGGACGTCATTCACTCGGTGGACCGGCTCCGGCTGATCCGCGCTCTGGGGAACGCCACGCGCCGCCAGGAGCGCACCGTCACCTGCCTCATCCAGGTCAGCCTGGAAGGGCCCACGGCCGACGCGAGCCGCGGCGGCGCGCCCCTGCCGCAGGTTCCCGCCCTCGCCGAGGCGAGCCGCGGCGGCGCGCCGCTGGCCCGGGTTCCCGCCCTCGCCGAGGCGATCGCGGGCGAAGCGGGCCTCATCCTCGGCGGGGTGATGGCGGTCGCGCCGCTGGGCGGGCCGGCTGCGGAGGCGTTCGCCAGGCTCGCCCCCGCGGCCGCCGCTGTCCGCGCGGTGCGGCCTGCGGCGACGATCATTTCCGCCGGCATGAGCGGTGATCTTGAGGAGGCGGTTGCGGCGGGCGCGACACACCTGCGAATTGGTACGGCGTTGCTCGGCGATCGGAGGCCCCCTGTCATGTAATGTCCCTCGCGTGGGCCCCAAATGGGCTCGATGCAGCGTGGATGTGGGTTCGCAGTCGAAGTTGCGGGGGGTTCCGGAGGGTCAACTTCCGGGCTAGCACCGGGGGGCTGCCAGATAGGCACGACGGAGGACTGACGGATGGCCAGCGCAATGCGCAAGATGGCGGTCTACCTCGGCCTCGTGGAGGACGACCACCGCTACCAGGACGGGTACGACTCCTACGAGGAGTACGAGGAGAACAACGAGCAGGCGGACCACTTCGATGGCCCGGAGGATTTGGACGGGCAGGCGAGCGACGCTGCCTACCTTTCGGCGTCCGTGCGCCAGGACGGGGCCCGCCAGACGACTGACCTCGCACGGATCACGACGCTGCACCCTCGCACCTACAATGAAGCACGTACCATTGGGGAGCACTTCCGCGAGGGGATCCCCGTCATCATGAACCTGACCGAGATGGTCGACAGTGACGCCAAGCGCCTCGTCGACTTCGCGGCAGGCCTGATCTTCGGCCTGCACGGGAGCATCGAGCGGGTGACCAACAAGGTCTTCCTGCTTTCCCCCGTGAACGTCGAGGTGGCGGCTGAGGACAAGGCTCGCATCGCGGAGAGAGGCTTCTTCAACCAGAGCTAGCGGACAAACCAGTGACGGTGTGATGCGGACCAGCCAGACTACTGCGTGCGAGGCCACAGACCGACGAGGATGCGGCAGCCGAGGACCCGACGGGCGAGGACGCGGTCATGGGCATCCTTAAGGTTGTCCTGACCTACATCCTGACGATCTATCTGATCATCCTCGTCGGACGGATGATCTTCTCCTGGATCCAGATGTTCGCGCGACAGTGGGTGCCCACGGGGATACTCCTGGTCATCGCGGAGAGCATCTTCACGGTCACTGATCCTCCACTAAAATTTCTACGTCGCTACATACGTCCCCTCCGCATAGGTACAGTAGCCATGGATCTCAGCTTCATGGTCCTGTTCATTGTGATCTTGATTCTGCTCGACGTAGTCGTGCCACGGATCTGATCGGGCACCAAACTGAGGATCGCAGCCAAGCGCGCCGAGGAGACAAAAATGCCGCTGACGCCCGCGGATGTGCGGAATAAGCAGTTCAGTACGACCAGGCTCCGGCCCGGCTACGACGAGGAAGAGGTCGACGCCTTCCTCGACGAGGTCGAGTCCGAGCTTGACCGGCTGATCCAGGAGAACGAAGAGCTCCGGGCGAAGCTGGCAGAGAGCCTGCGAGGGGGCAAGTCGTCGGTACCCGCACTCAGTTCGCCGCTGGCTGAGTCCAAGATGGACATGATGCAGCCAGAGCCGCGCGAGCCCGAGCGCAGGCAGCCCGAGCCGGTCATGATGGGCTCGATGGCGCCGCCCGAGGACAACATGGACACCGCGGCGCGCGTCCTGTCCCTCGCCCAGCAGACCGCCGATCAGGCCATCGCCGACGCGCGCCGTGAGGCGGACGAGACGCTGGGACGTGCCCGCCGTGAGGCTGACGAGGTGCTGACCAAGGCCCGTCGCCAGGCTGAGCAGATCACCGGCGACGCGCGCGCCCGGGCTGAGAGCCTTGAGCGCGACGCCCAGGAGCGTCACCGCCAGGCCATGGGTTCGCTGGTCCAGCAGCGCGAGGAACTTGAGCGCCGCGTGGATGACCTGCGTGCCTTTGAGCGTGAGTACCGCAGCAGGCTGAAGGCGTACCTCGAGGGCCAGCTCCGGGACCTGGAGGCGGGTGTGACCGACAGCGGGGCATTCCCGGCCATGGGGTCCGCGCCGCAGCCGCCCGTCCCGGCAGGCCTGGGCCAGGGCAGCCCGCGTAATGGCGGCGCCCGCGACCGGGCAGTACTCGGTGCCCGAGGTCGTTCAGCACGCGGGAAGCTTCCACGGAGGCGAGGGCGCGTCCGCGCACGAACGGCGATAACAGTACGAACCCGCGGCCTGGGAGCGCCAGCACCAGGCCGCGGGTTGTTTTTTGCTCGAGCGGGGCGGCGCCGCCCGCGGGCGGTCTCCCGGTAGGGCGGCATCCCAGCGGGAGCGCCGCGAAGGCCGGCGGCTGGGCTGGCCGCGCGTTCTGGGAGAACGCTTGTGATCAGGTTCAGCGCTTCCCTGGTCGTCGTCGCGTTGGGACTACTCGTCGCGGGAGGCGTCACCAGCAAGCTGCTGCTCGTTTACGT
The DNA here is from genome assembly GCA_963809975.1 of uncultured Actinomycetes bacterium. Classification (GTDB taxonomy): domain Bacteria; phylum Actinomycetota; class Actinomycetes; order Streptosporangiales; family Streptosporangiaceae; genus Bog-532. The sequence goes on along the minus strand of CAWELT010000025.1, from coordinate 132,962 downwards.
CGCGATCGCGGTGAGCGCGATCGCGCTTGTCTTCCTCATCATCGGGGCCATCCTCAACCGGGGAGAACTGCGCGCCTCATCGCCTGCGGAAGCCCCGGGCGACCGGATGGATGAGGCGTCCGCCGGGAGGCTGGACCGGGCTCCTGCCGATGACCGCGAAGAGGCGGCGGCCGGAAGGCCGGGCAGCGTGGCTGCTGGGGTGCCCGGTGACGACCTGACCAGACGACCGGATCGCTTGGTTGCCGGTGCGCGCGGTGGGACTACGGCCGGTAGGCCGCCCTGGCCCGACGTGCCCCGGCCGGACGACCTGGATCCGCTCGGCGACCGCAGCGACCGGGCAGGGGCTTCGCGCCCCGGCGGTGACCGTGACGGGGCTTCGCGGCCTGGGGTTCCGTGGCCTGCGGATCGTCACGGCCAGCCCGATGACCAGTGGCCCGGCAGGCAGTTGCCGGACGAGGTCCCCCGCCCCGGCGGCCCGTGGGAACCGCAGGACGGGACCGTCGACCAGCGATCCCGGGGGGATACCAGGGGCACCGACAGCGCCAAGCACAACGAGGCCGCCGGGGACTCCAAAGGCCATGGGGACTATGGGCACGCCGAGGACCTCGAAGACGCCGAGGAATCTAAGGACGCCGCCGGTCCCGTTGGCACCAATGGCATCGAGGACATCAGGACCGTTGCGCCCCCCGCGCCACCCGCGCCCCCCGCGACCGCTGCGGGCACCAGGGACCCCATAGACACCGCAGACCACACGGGCCCCAGTGACAACAGCAGTCCTAGCGAGACCGGCAGATCCGGGGAAACCGGCAGGCTCAGCGAGACCGGCAGATCCGGGGAAACCGGCCGCGCTTTGGACACCGGTGGCCCCGAGAACACCGGGGACACCGAGAACACCGGTAACGCCAAGGACACCAAGAACACCGGGAACGCCAAGGACACCGAGAACACCGGGAACGCCAAGGACACCGGCGGCACCGGCGGCGTCGAGGACCTCGCAGACACCCAGTCGGCGGATCAGCCCGTTACGGTGGTCCCAGGGGTGCCGAGGTACCACAAGAACGACTGCCTTCTGATCCGGTTCATGGGCGACAGCGACCTGCAGAAGATCCCGGTTGAGGCGGCCAAAAAGAACGGGTGCACCCCCTGCCGCGCCTGCCACACGGACGGCGAGGAGATGGGCTGACCTCCGCAGGCCCGTGAACCCCTACGCCCGCCGGAGCCAGAAGCGCAGACCGAGCAGGTCGTCGGTGTGTTCGGCGAACCCGGCGTTGCCGTTCTCCGCCGACGGCTGGCCGGCCTGGAAGCTGGTGGCGAGGACCTCGCTGGCGATCACCGGCCCGTGCTCCGTCAGCGCGGCGGAAAGCTCCGGGTCGCTCGCCTCCCGCCAGAGCGAGATCCGGTCGGTGACGTCGAGCCCGTCGCTCTTCCGCGCGTCCTGGATGAGCCGGATCGCTTCCCGGGCCAGGCCCTCGCGGCGCAGTTCGGGGGTGAGCGTGACTTCCAGCGCCACCGTCTCGCCGCCGTCGGTGGCGACCGCCCAGCCCGCCTTCGGCGTCTGGGTCACGATCACCTCGTCCGCGCCGAGCGGCACGGGCTGGCCGTCCGCTGTGACCACCGCGGTCCCCGCCGTGCGCAGGTCCGCGGCCAGGGCTGCCGCGTCCGCGCTGGTGATCGCCCTCGCGACCGCTGGGGTCTGCTTGCCGAACCGGCGGCCCAGCGCCTTGAAGTTCGGCTTCACGGAATAGTCGACAAGCTCGACGTCGACCGTGGACATGGTCTCCAGCGCGTGCACGTTCAGCTCTTCGGCGACCTGAGCGCGCAATTCGGGCGGCAGCGACGCGAAACCCGGCGCGCCGGCCAGCGCCCGCGCCAGCGGCTGGCGGGTCTTGACGTTCGCGGCGGCCCGGGCCGAACGCCCCAGCTCGACCAGCCGGCGCGTCAGGGCCATGTCCGCGGACAGCTCCTCGTCGATCAGCGCCTGATCGGCTACCGGCCAGCCGGCCAGGTGCACCGATTCGGGAGCGTGGGCACTGCGCAGCGCGCTCCACACGTAGTCGGTCAGGAACGGCGTGATCGGCGCCATCAGCCGGGTGACCGTCTCCAGGCACTCGTACAGCGTGGCGAACGCCGACGCGGACTCCGGGTTCCGTGGGCCTTCCCAGAACCTACGGCGTGACCTGCGCACATACCAGTTGGACAGGTCATCGGTGAAGCCCGCGATGCGCCGGCCCGCGCCCGCCGTATCGAAGCCCTCGAGGGCCACGGTGACGTCCCGGACGAGCGTGTGCAGTTCGCTCAGGATCCACCGGTCCAGGACTGGCCGGTCCACGGGCGCCGGCGCCTCGCTGAGCCGCTCCGGGCCCCAGGCGTTCCCGCTGGCCGCGGCCGCGTTCGCGTACAGGGCCAGGAACGAGACCGTGTTCCAGTAGGTGAGCAGGACCTTGCGGACGATCTCTTCCAGCGCCGCGTGCCCCACGCGCCGCGTCGCCCACGGGGAACCGGACGCCGCGAAGAACCAGCGCAGCGCGTCCGCGCCGTGCGCCTCCATCAGCGGCAGCGGCTCCAGCACGTTGCCCAGGTGCTTGCTCATCTTCCGGCCGTCCTCGTCGACGACGAGCCCGAGGCACACCACGTTCTCGTACGACGACTGGCCGAACACGATCGTGCTGACCGCCATCAGCGAGTAGAACCACCCACGGGTCTGGTCGATCGCCTCGCAGATGAACTGCGCGGGGAAGGCCCGTTCGAACTCAGCCTCGCATCGCCACGGCGCCCCGAGCCGCGCGAACGGCATCGAGCCGGAGTCGTACCAGGCGTCGATGACGTCGGGGACCCGGCGCGCCCGCGCTTCGCATACCGGGCAGCCGAACGTCACCTCATCGACGAACGGCCGGTGCGGGTCGAGCCCGGACATGTCCCGGCCCGCTAGTTCGGAAAGCTCCGCGCGCGAGCCGACGCACGTGGTGTGCCCGTTCTCGCACTCCCACAGCGGCAGCGGCGTGCCCCAGTACCGGGTCCGCGACAGCGCCCAGTCCACGTTGTTGCGCAGCCACTCGCCGTACCGGCCGTGCTTGATGTTCGGCGGGAACCAGTTCGTCCGCTCGTTCTCGGCGAGCAGCTGCTCCTTGACCGCGGTGGTGCGGATGTACCAGGACGGCAGGGCGTAGTAGATGAGCAGCGTGTGGCACCGCCAGCAGTGCGGGTAGCTGTGCTGATACGGCTCGACCCGGAACAGCAGCCCCCGGTCGTCGAGGTCCTGGATCAGCCGCGGGTCGGCGTCCTTGAAGAACATGCCGCCGACCATGGGCACGCTGTCCTCGAACCGGCCGTCGGGCCGGATCGGGTTGACCACCGGCAGCCCGTGGGCGCGCGACGCCTGCATGTCGTCCGCGCCGAACGCAGGCGCCACGTGCACCAGGCCCGTGCCGTCTTCGGTCGTCACGAACGTCCCGGGTACCACGATGTGCGCGTCGGGGATGTCGATCAGGTGGAACGGCTGGTCATAGGTGGCACCGAGCAGCTCGCTGCCGGGAAAACGCGCCACGACGTCCCAGCCCTCGCCAAGTGTGTTCGGCATCAGGGCCTCGGCCACCACCACGCGCTCGCCGTCATCTGACTGGCGCGCCATGACGTATGTGACGTCGGGGTGCACGGCTACGGCGGTGTTGGATACGAGCGTCCACGGCGTGGTCGTCCAGACCAGCAGGCTGGCGCCAACCAGCTCCGGGCTCGCGCCCTCGGATACACGGGTCAGCGGGAAGCGCACCGTCACAGACGGGTCGGTGACCGTCTGGTAGACGCCGGGCTGTCCCATCTCGTGGTCGGACAGCGGGGTGCCGCAGCGCGGGCAGTACGGGCTGATCCGGAAGTCACGGACCAGCAGGCCCTTCTCGTAGATGTCCTTGAGCGACCACCAGACCGACTCGATGTAGGACGGGTCCATCGTCCGGTACGCCTTGGACAGGTCGATCCAGTAACCCATCCGCTCGGTCAGCTCGGTGAACGCGTCCACGTGCCGGAGCACCGACTCGCGGCACCGCTCGTTGAACTCGGTGATGCCGTACGCCTCGATGTCCTTCTTGCCGGAGATGCCCAGCTCGCGCTCGACCGCCACCTCGACCGGCAGCCCGTGGCAGTCCCAGCCGGCCTGGCGCGGGACGTGGAAACCCTGCATCGTCTTGAACCGCGGGAACACGTCCTTGAAGACCCGCGCCTCCACGTGGTGGACGCCCGGCATTCCGTTGGCGGTCGGCGGTCCCTCGTAGAACGTCCAGGGCAGGCCGCCTTCGGTCTGCTTCAGCGAGCGCGTGAAGACGTCCGCGTACTGCCAGCGGACCAGCATCTCGCGCTCCATCGCGGGCAGATCGATCTGGGCCGGCAGCGCGGGGAAGCGCGGCATGTGACCGTCTGCGCACGGTGCGCCGCCCTCCGGCTGCGGCGTGCTGCCGTCCGCCTGTGGTGCGGTATCGGATGCCTGCGACATGGTGGTTTGGCCTCCAGCAATTCCGAACGGACCTTGCTGGAGGGACGAGACGCCGTGCGGCGTTCCCGCGGTACCACCCTCCTTGGCCGTGGCCATGGTTCCGGTGCGCCCGTGAGCTCCGGATGGCATACGACCCTCTCGAGGTTCCCTGCGGCCGGTTCTACTGGGCCCGCGCTGCGTCCGGGGAGAAAAGAGCGGACGCGGGCTGTTCTTCCGGCGGCTCCGGGGTGATCTGGTCCACTGGGCCAACCTCCGGGCTCGCACCATCCCCGGATCGCTCCTGGCCGACTGTCAGCGGCAGCTGTCCCATCAATGCCGTGCAGGATTTCAGAATATCTGACAGGGCCGGGGAGACCGAATTTATTCCCCGAGGGTGAACTGCATCCGCGGAGCCGGGGCCGCCGCACCATGCACCCACCAGCACCAGTGGACCCAGAAGTCTCAGCAGTCCCATAGTGAGTCGGAGCCGAGACTCACCGGCAGCCCAGCGTGAGCGGCGGAATCCGCCGGCGTGAGCGAACCGAAATCTTTAGTTGCGGAGAAACGCGATGTGACTTATTCTCCGTTGACTGTTCACATTCATGATCATCTATAACCCGTCGTGGGAGGCGCGAGATGGCCACTGCCCCGCGGTCCGAGGCCGCAACTCTTCCGGTGCGGCCCGGGGAGGAGCCCTGGACCGGCTCCGAACTCGCCGAAGTGCGGGAGACGCTCGAGACGGACGCTGCCGGGCTGCGCCGCGACATCGAGCAGGCCGAGTCCCAGATCGCCGACCGGCTAGAGGACGGGATCCGTGACGCGGGGGACGACGAGGCCGACGCGGGGGCCAAAACGTTCGAGCGCGAGCACGAGTTCGCGATGACGAGCAACGCCCGTCATCTTCTCGAGCAGACCGAGCGAGCCGTAGCCCGGATCGATGCGGGAACATATGGAGCGTGCGAATCCTGCGGCCAGCCAATAGGCAAGGCGCGGCTGATGGCGTTCCCGCGCGCGGTACTGTGCGTGACGTGCAAGCAGCGCGAAGAACGCCGCTGACCGCGGAGGAAGCCGGGCGTTCAGCTCAGGAGCCGGTGCCGGGGCAGCCCCAGGCGCCGGGGGACACTCCGGTGCCTGCCGGGCGGCGGCTCCCCGTCGTGTTCGGGGTGGCGCTCACCGTGCTGGCCTTGGACGTGGTCACCAAGCTCATCGTCGTCCGCACGCTGCCGGGCCACCCCCCGATCCGGCTGCTTGACGGGTTCCTGACGTTGCTGCTGCTGCGCAACAGCGGGGCGGCGTTCAGCATCGGGACCTCGATGACGATCGTGTTCACCGCAATCGCGGCCGCGGTGATCGTCTACATCCTCCGGGCGGCCCGCAAGCTGCGCAGCGCGCCGTGGGCGATCACGCTCGGGCTGCTGCTCGGAGGGGCGACCGGGAACCTCGCGGACCGGATCTTCCGCTCGCCCGGGTTGTTCCGCGGCAACGTGGTCGACTGGATCGAATTGCCGCACTGGCCCGTGTTCAACCTGGCCGACTCCGCCATCGTCTGTGGCGGGGTGCTGGCCGTCCTGCTGGCTCTCCGCGGCGTGCGCCTCGACGGCAGCCGGGAAGGCGCAGGCGATCAGGCGGCAGGCGATCAGGCGGCAGCGAAGGAGGGGGATGACGGCGCCCGGCCAGCGTTATCTGCCGGTGCCCGAGGGGCTCGACGGTGAGCGGCTCGATACCGCCCTGGCCCGCATGTTCGGCCTCTCCAGGTCCCGGGCCGCCGAACTGATCAGCGACGGCCTCGTGCTGGTTGGCGGGCATCCCGCGGCCAAGTCGGACCGGGTCGCGGCGGGCGAACCGCTGGAGGTCACGCTGCCCGCCCCGCGTCCGGTAACGCCGCCGCAGGCCGTGGAGGGCCTGAACGTCGTCTACGAGGACGACGATATCCTGGTGGTGGACAAGCCGATCGGCGTAGCCGCGCACCCCGCGCCGGGCTGGGACGGCCCGACCGTAATCGGTGGATTGCTGGCCAGCGGTTACACGATCGCCACCAGCGGTGCGGCCGAACGGCAGGGCATCGTGCACCGGCTGGATGCGAACACCACCGGTCTGATGGTCGTGGCCAAGAGCGAGTCGGCTTACAGCGCCCTGAAGCGGGCGTTCCGTGAGCGCACGGTGGAAAAGCGCTACCATGCCCTCGTGCAGGGCCACCCGGATCCGCTGCGCGGCACCATCGACGCGCCGATCGGCCGGCACCCGTCGGGCGATGGCCGGTTTGCCGTGGTGGCCGAGGGACGCCCCAGTGTCACCCACTACGAGACGATCGAGGCCTTCCGCGGCGCCAGCCTGGTCGATGTCGGCCTGGAGACCGGCCGGACCCACCAGATCCGCGTGCACATGGCCGCGATCAGGCACCCGTGCGCGGGCGACCGGCTCTACGGCGCGGACCCAGTCCTGGCCGAGCGGCTGGGGCTGCACCGCCAGTGGCTGCATGCCGTCAGCCTCGCCTTTGAGCATCCGGCCGACGGCCGCTGGGTCGAGTTCCGCAGCGACTACCCGCCCGAACTGGCCCACGCCTTGGACGCTCTCCGCGCCGAGAGCTAGCCCGCCAGTCCCGGGCCGGGCTTTCGGGCCCCAGCTGTCACACGGGGTGCTGCGTGAGGCCGGTCGTATGGATGCGTCCGGCCGGTGTGGTCCATGTGTGGCAGCCGGGCAGGTTCTGCTCGACGCTCCAGCCATGTGCCTGCTCGCGTGATGGTGGTGGCGGCATCGCGGACCGCGCTGGCATTTCCATATAACTCATTGAGCTGGGAGAACAGCTTCGAGTTCCGATTTTGATGGGCGGCGATCCTGCTGGTAGCCGGTGACAAGTCAGGGCTACCCTCAAGCTCGTTGCCGACTTCGGCGATGAGCAGCTAAAGCTGGCCTGACCAGGGCGAGTCGGCCACGAAGCCAGTCTTATCGCACGCCCGGCGAGGGAGCGGAGGCCAGATGATCTACCGAATGCGCATTTACGATGCCGTGACAGAGAATCTCCTGGCCTTCCACCAGTTCTTCCGCGCGTCCGCTACTGCCCGCGTGGCGGCTGGCGCTGAGGAGCGTGGCTGATCTCCCTTGCGCGGCATCGGGCAGGCCAGGATCAGCGCTGCAGGCCACCCGACAGGGATCGTGTTCAGGCAGATGACCAACCCGAGGCCCTCCACCCGGCGGGCGACACCGATCACGGTGGGCAGGACGTAGACCGCAGCCAGCCCGTCAATGATCGCCAGCCAGAACAGCCAGCTGTCCGCCACCGCCGCCGGGATCACCGGTCCTCCCCATCAGTGGCGCGCCGGATCTCGCTGGCGTCCCGGAAACAGCACGGGTTGAGCAGTTCCCCGTCGGCCGTCCCGGCCGGCGCCGGGCTGCCGTCGTCCAGCGTGGCCAGCTCGCGGGCCTCCACACACACGTGCCACTCGTCCGGCCCACACTGGCTTAGAATCGAACCTGGCAGCCACGGCCAGGCCGACCGGTCACCCTGCTCCTCCCGCTTGTCTCGCGGGTAACGGACCTCTACCGCGCTGTCGTCGGAGAACCTGCCGTCGTTTTCCTCGTCCATGTCGGCTCCTTCGAGGCGCCGGCTGGATAACGTGTGTCATTATCACAACCTGGGCGGTCCGGCGTTGCACGCACAGGTCCGCCCGCCGGCCTCCCAGGGGATCGCGTGCTCGAAGTCGCATCGGCAGCAGGCCCGGCGGCAGGGCGGATAGGTGCACTCGCCGTCGCGGACCTCGACCAGGTGCCGGAGTATGTCGCTGGGCTGGTCGCCGGCTGATTGGTGGCGGTGGTCGCAGTCGAGGACGGCGAGCGGTTCGATACCGACCAGGAGTTCCCGGCTCCCGCCAGGCGGCTGCAATCGCCAGCGCCCGTACCCCCCTGGTGGCCCAGGGTCTTCCGCGCAGGTGAACGCGGTGACGCGCTGGCCGCTCGTTCTGCTTCGGCTGCCAGGTTGGTCCCGGTTACCCGGACTCCCCGGCTGCCCGCCGACTGCTGCGCCATCCAGGTCCGGGCCGTCTGAGGTCCTCCCGTCATCACGTTCATCCGCTGACGCGAGCCACCTCCTCAGGCCGAACACAAATTCGCTTACTATTTCGAATAGACTAATCAGGCCGACAGAAGATAATCTAGTTCTATCGACAGTGTTTTCGATAGATGGGCGAGAAGTTATGGATGCCGCGCCTCAGTTGAGGGACATGAGGGTGAAGGCCATGAGCCAGAGCCGACCGCGCCGACCGTCCGGCGCGGCAGGCCTCCGCTCTTCGTACTTCCCGCCGCCGTCGCGGGCCTCTGCCGTGGGCCTGCACGGCCGCGCGCCGGGGCCAAAACTCCCGCTGGGCCCGCTGCCGGGGCCCCCGCTGCCGGGCTACCGCCCTGCCGGGCCACCGCCTTCCACCAGGCCGATCCGGGCGGAATCTCCCCGCTTTCCGCCGGCTCTCGGCGTGTGCGGGAGCCGGAATCGGGGGCGTCGTTGTAGGCTCGGTTCACCGGGTCGGCGCGGTCCCCCCAGGGCAAAGATCGCCAGCACGGAGGCCTACTGCGAGGGGCAGTTGAGCCTCGCGCGCACGGGTACGGCATGTGCCGCCTTCCCCCCGGAACCGTTCGGTAACGATGACGCATGCCCGCGTAGCCCGGGCCGGAGACAGGCAGACCTGAGATGGCCCATGGGCTTTGCGCAGCATGCCCGAAGGAGGCGGCTTAGTCCCATGGCGGAACCCGCGGCCCGTCAGTCCCAGCAGCCCTCGAAGCCAGGTCGGCCGTTCGCGCACCTTCACGTGCATACCGAATATTCGATGCTGGACGGCGCCGCCCGCCTGAAGGAGTTGTTCAAAGAGGTCGGGCGCCACGGCATGACGCACGTCGCAATGACCGACCACGGCAATATGTACGGTGCGGCCGAGTTCCACCGCCAGGCGAGGGAAGCCGGCATCACCCCGGTGATCGGTATCGAGGCCTACGTGGCCCCGGAAAGCCGGACCAACGCCAAGCGCATTCTGTGGGGCCAGCCGCACCAGAAAAAGGACGACGTCTCGGCCAGCGGTGCCTACCTGCACAAGACCATCTGGGCGCGCAACAAGGACGGCCTGCACAACCTGTTCAAGCTGTCCTCCCGCTCCTACGCGGAGGGCTGGCTGGTCAAGTGGCCGCGGATGGACAAGGAGATCCTGGCCGCGCACGCAAGCGGCCTGATGGCCTCCACCGGCTGCCCCTCCGGTGAGCTGCAGACCAGGCTGCGCCTCGGCCAGTTCGACCAGGCGCTCAAGTCGGCTGCCGACTACCAGGACATCTTCGGCAAGGAGAACTACTTCCTCGAGCTGATGGACCACGGGCTCGACATCGAGCGCAAGGTCAGAGACGGCCTAGTAGAGATCGGCAAGAAGCTCGGCATCCCGCCGGTCGTCACCAACGACTCGCACTACACCCGGGAACCGGACGCCACCTCGCACGACCTGCTGCTCTGCATTCAGACCGGCAAGTCCCTGGCCGACGCGGACCGGTTCCGCTTCGACGGCACCGGCTACTACATCAAGTCCGCCGACGAGATGTACGCCGCCGACACCTCGGACACCTGGCAGGAAGGCTGCCGGAACAGCCAGCTCCTGATCGCCAACCGGGTCGACACCACCGGCATGTTCGACTTCGTCAACCTCATGCCGCGGTTTCCGATCCCTGAGGGTTACGAGTCAGAGGATGAGCTCTTCCGCGCCGAGGTGTGGAAGGGCATGGACCGCCGTTACCCGGACGGCTTTGACGAAGAGCGCAAGAGGCAGGCCGCGTACGAGATCGACATCATCTGCCAGATGGGGTTTCCGGCGTACTTCCTGGTCGTCGCGGACTTCATCATGTGGGCCAAGAACCATGGTGTGGCGGTCGGCCCGGGCCGAGGGTCCGCGGCCGGCTCGATTGTCGCCTACGCCCTGGGCATCACTGACCTCGATCCGCTGGTTCACGGCCTGATCTTCGAGCGGTTCCTCAACCCCGAGCGCGTGTCCATGCCCGACATTGACGTGGACTTCGACGAACGTGGCCGGGCGGACGTCATCCGGTATGTGACGGAGAAATGGGGCTCGGACCGGGTGGCGCAGATCGTCACCTACGGCACCATCAAGGCCAAGGCCGCGATCAAGGACTCCACCCGCGTCCTCGGCTTCCCCTATTCTCTCGGCGACCGGATCACCAAAGCCTTCCCGCCGGCCGTCATGGGCAAGGACATCCCGCTGTCCGGCATCTTCGACACCAGCCACCCCCGGTACAACGAGGCGGGTGAGCTGCGCCAGCTGTACGAGGCTGAAGGTGAGATCAAGCAGGTCATCGACACGGCCAGGGGTATCGAGGGGCTGATCCGGCAGCCCGGCGTGCATGCCGCCGGCGTCATCATGAGCGCCGAGACGATCACCGACCACATCCCCGTGTGGATCCGGCACTCCGACGGCGCAGTCATCACGCAGTTCGACTACCCGACCTGCGAAAGCCTCGGCCTGCTGAAGATGGACTTCCTCGGCCTCCGCAACCTCACGATTATGGCCGACGCGGTCGCGGCGATCGAGAAGAACCAGGGCACCACAATCGACCTGCTGAGCCTCCCGCTGGACGACAACCCCACCTACGAACTGCTCGGCCGCGGCGACACCCTCGGCGTCTTCCAGTTCGACGGCGGCCCGATGCGGACGCTGCTGCGGACGATGAAGCCGGACAACTTCGAGGACATCTCCGCCGTCGGCGCGCTGTACCGGCCCGGCCCGATGGGCGTGAACTCGCACACCAACTACGCGCTCCGCAAGAACGGGTTGCAGCAGATCACGCCGATCCATCCCGAGCTCGAAGAGCCCCTGCGGGAGGTGCTCGAGCCCACCTACGGCCTGATCGTCTACCAGGAGCAGGTGCAGAAGGCGGCGCAAATCCTGGCCGGGTACACGCTCGGACAGGCCGACCTGCTCCGCCGGGCCATGGGCAAGAAGAAGAAGGAGATCCTGGACAAGGAGTTCGTCCCGTTCCAGCAGGGCTGCCGGGAACGCGGCTACTCCGACAAGGCCGTCCAGGCGGTCTGGGACGTCCTGGTCCCGTTCGCCGGTTACGCCTTCAACAAGGCGCATTCCGCCGCCTACGGCCTGGTGTCCTACTGGACCGCCTACTTGAAGGCCAACTACCCGGCCGAGTACATGGCTGCCCTTCTTACCTCGGTCGGTGACGACAAGGACAAGTCTGCGCTGTACCTCAGCGAGTGCCGCCGGATGCGGATCAAGGTCCTGCCGCCGGACGTCAACTCCTCGGTGGCGACGTTCACCGCGGTGGGCCGCGACGTCCGGTTCGGCCTGGCCGCGATCCGTAACGTCGGCACCAACGTGGTCGACGCGATCGTGGCCGCGCGCAAGGCCAAGGGCGAGTTCACCAGCTTCTCCGACTTCTTGCGCAAGGTCCCCGCGGTGGTGTGCAACAAGCGCGTGATCGAGTCGCTGATTAAGGCCGGCGCGTTTGACTCCTTCAGTCATCCGCGCAAGGGCCTCGTGATGGTGCACGAGCAGGCCGTCGACGCGGTGATCGACATCAAGCGCAACGAGGCGATCGGCCAGGATTCGCTGTTCGGCGGGGACGCTGAGACCGAGGCGTTCTTCGACGTGCCGATCCCGGACGGCGACTGGGACAAGTCCACCCGGCTCAGCTTCGAGCGCGAAATGCTCGGCCTGTACGTCTCCGATCACCCGCTGCTGGGGGTCGAGCACCTGCTCGCCCGGGAAGCCGATTGCTCGCTGGCCGACCTTCTCACGTCTGGGGATGATGCTTCCGAACGGGGCCGCGGCGATCGCAATGATGGTGGGGGAGTGGTCAAGGTCGCCGGCATCCTGTCCGGCGTACAGCGCAAAGTGACCAAGCAGGGCAACCCGTGGGCGGCGGCCACCCTAGAGGACCTGGCCGGTGCGATCGAAGTGCTGTTCTTCCCGGCGACCTACCAGCTGTACGCGATGTCGATCGCCGAGGACGCGATCATCGCGGTCAAGGGCCGGATCGACCGCCGCGACGATGTGCCGAAACTGATCGCGATGGACGTGACCGTCCCGGACTTGTCGGTGGACGATGGCGGCCCTTTCGTGGTGTCGCTGCCGATGACGCGGTGCGTTCCGCCGGTGGTCGAGCAGCTCAAGGAGGTGCTGATGACCCATCCCGGGCCGACGGAGGTGCACCTGCGGCTGCGCGGGGACCAGCGGACGACGGTGGTGCGCCTCGATGAGAAGCTTCGCGTCGCCGCCTCGCCGGCGCTGCTGGGGGACCTGAAGCAGCTTCTGGGGCCCGCCTGTGTGAGCTAGCCCGCCCGGGCTAGACGTGCCCGGGGTCCGCGCGGCGGGCAATGCCGCTGGACCGACCCAGCCGTGCGGCGGATCGGGGCCCGGCAATGCGCGGTGCGCGTTGACACCCGCGCGGGCGGGCCTGTGTACTGCGCTGCATGACGGAATCGATGGGGACGTCTGCCTTTCCGGTCACCACCGGGCTCGCGCTGCCGGGCATGACCACCGAGCGGGATCTGGGTGTTGCGTTCGGCCTGGTTGTCCGGAGCATGGGCGTGGTCAAGGTCGGTCGGCGCCGGGTTCAAGGCGCTGCGCCAGGGCGAGGTCAGGCAGTACACGCAACTGCTCGAGGACAGCCGCAGGCACGCGATCGACCGGATGATCGAGAACGCCCGGCTGCTCGGCGCCAACGCCGTGGTCGCGATGCGGTTTGACTCATCCGAGATGGGCCAGCAGCTCACCGAGATCGTGGCCTACGGGACGGCCGTGGTCGTCACTCCGTCGGCCTGATCATGCCGGCCACGCCGCCCGGCAACGCGCCCGGTGGGCCTCGGTCGCTGATCGGGGACGCCGACCGCGACCGTCTGACCACGCTGCTGCGCGAGCACTATGCGGCCGGCCGGATCAGCCTGGACGAGCTGCGCCGCCGGGTTGGCGTCGTCCTCGCCGCCGCCTACGCCGACGAGGCCGCGGTGGCCCTGGCCGACCTGCCGCCCGTCGCCGTCACCGGCGCCGGGACGGACGTGACGAGCGCGGGTGCGGCCGGGGGACCGGGATCCGGCGGACGGGGACACGGCAAGCCGCGCCACCGTGGCCGGCACGCCCAGGCGGCCGAGCCCCAACCCGGCTGGGTGCCCTCCCCGGAGCGCTTCCGTGACCCGTCCAGCGGGACGATCATGCGGGTCTGGACCGATCCGGCCGACGGCAGCAGGCACTACGTCCCCGACGACGGCCTCGCGTGACCCGCGACTCGCTCTCTCCTGTCCTGACGGGGGCGGTCCTGACGGGGGCGGTGTGACCCGGGGCCAGCCTCCGCCGTCCCGTGCCCCAGAATTGACTCATGACGGCGTACGCGATCTCCGACATCGAGGTCCTCGACGAGGCCCGGGCCCGGCGTTACCGGAAACTGGCCGGGGCTTCTATCGCGCAGTACGGCGGCCGTTACCTTGTGCGCGGCGCGCGGCCGCAGGTGCCGGAGGGGGAGTGGCCCCTCGACGAGCGCATGGTCATCGTCGAATTCCCCAACCTGGAGCGGCTGCGTGAGTGGTACGCCTCGCCTGAATACGCTGAAGCCCTGCAGATAAGGCAGACGGCCCTGGCCCGCCGCCTGCTGTTCGTTGAGGGCGAGGATCCGGCGTAGCGGGTTCGTCCGGCGTAAACGATCACTCCGGTGGCGAGAGAGGGAGACATCACGGACACCAGGCACCTCCCGGTTCCCTCGGGCGAACCGGTGCCCCAACTTAGAGCGGCCGCAGCGCCAGGCCCGGTCGGCCCGGCGGATCCGGTTGGCCCGGCGGATCCGGTCAGCCCGGCAGATCCGGTCAGCCACGCCAGCGATGCGGGCCCCACGCGGCCGGTACCGGGCATCCGAACCATCGCGGTGGTTTTCGTGTCCGCCGCGGCGGCCACCGCCGTATGGGGAATCCCCGCCGGGTTCGCCTGGGCCGCGGTGGCGCCGCGCGTCCTGGTGGAGGTCGTCGGGCACGGAGTCGCCGAGGTCGTGAACGCCGAGACGAGCGCTTTCATCGTCGCGGACGTCTGGTTCTGCCTGATCGGCGTCATCGGCGGCCTGCTCACCGGGTCGCTCGGCTACCTGATCGCGGTCCGCCGCTGGGGCGCGGCCGCGGCGGCGGGCCTGATCGCCGGTGCCCTGGCCGCGTCGGCGATCGCGCTGTGGGTCGGTGACCTGGGCGGCCACGCCGCCTTCCAGCATCAGCTGGCGGTCAGCGCCCCCGGGACGCGCCTGAATGCGTCGCTCGCGCTCGGGGCCAAGAGCGGTCTCACGTTCTGGCCAATGCTAGCCGCACTCACCATCGCCGTGATCGAGATCGTGATCCGGTCCCGCTCGGCCCGCCGGTCCGCCTGCCGGTACGCGGGCAAGTCCGCAGCCCCGCGACCGGATACACCCCCCCGCTAGCAACCGGGAGCATCGCCCCGGCTGGCAACCGGGAGCACCCCCCCTAGTAACCGGGAGCACCGCCCCGGCTGGCGACCGGGAGCACCGCCCCCTGCACCCCTCCAGTTCCTCCAGCGCCTGCTATGGCCACTCGCGTACCAGGCGGTCCAGATCCCGGCGGGCCGGAGGCAGTTCCTGATCGCCCGGAATGCTGCCGAGATAGACGAAGCCAGTGATCTCGTCGCCGGGCCCGAATCCGAGCGCTTCACGCACGGCCGCCGACCGGGCCGGGCCGCCTGTCCGCCACATGGCGCCGTAGCCCAGCGCGGTCGCTGCCAGCAGCAGGTTCTGGGTCGCCGCGGCGACCGCCGCGAGTCGTTCCCCGTGCGGTACCTTCTCGTCGCCGCCGGCCACGCACGCCACCGCGATGATGACGGGGGCCCGCATCGGCTTGGCCCGCTCCCGGTCCTCGGCCGCGGGGTCGGGCTGCTCCCTGTCGGCGTCCTTGTCCGCGTCCTTGTCCGCGTCCTTGTCCGCGTCCTTGTCCGCGTCCTTGTCGGCGTCCTTGCGCCGCGCGGCAGACTCGCGGTATACCTCCGCGAGCACCTCGCCGAACGCCTTGCGGCCCGCTCCCTTGATCACCACGAAACGCCACGGCCGGTGCCGCCCGTGGTCGGGAGCCGCGGCCGCCGCGGCCAGGATGGCCTCCATGTCGTCGCTGGCGGGGGCGGGATCGGTGAGTACCGGACGGGACCGGCGCGTGTGAATGGCGGTAATGGCGTCCATGATTACCGCCGAGCCTAGCGGCGGGAAACCGGTCCCGGGCCCAGCCCGCGCCCGGCCTCAGCCCGGGCTCTCAGTCCCCCAAAACGGCCTCCGGTTCCCCTGCCCCCGCCCGGCCGCGGTCCCTGCCCCCGCCCGGCCGCGGTCCCTGCCCCCGCCCGCCCGCGGTCCCTGCCCCCGCCCGGCCGCGGTCCCTGCCCCGCCCGCCCGCGGTCCCTGCCCCCGCCCGGCCGCGGTCCCTGCCCCGCCCATATCCCGTCCGCAATGTGGACAAGGTCGGCGTCCGCCGGGCACTCTCCGTAGACTGTGCGGGTGATCTCCCGTATCGACCTGCGTGACCGCGATGCCGCCGCCCTCACCCGAACCACCCTGTCCGGAGTCCTGCCACGTGCGACGCTCGACGTCGCGGCGGCCGCCGAGCAGATCCGGCCGGTGTGCGAGGACGTCCGCCGACGGGGCGCCGCGGCGGTGCGCGAGTACACCGCCCGCTTCGACGGAGTCGACCTGCCCACCACACGCGTGCCCCGCGAAATGCTCGACCGGGCCGCGCGCGACCTCGACCCGGCCGTGGCCGCCGCGCTGGGGGAGGCGGCCCGCCGGACCCGGCTTGTGCATCAGGCCCAGATGCCGCCCGCCGACACCGTGGTCACGCCGGCCGAGGGTCTCACCGTGGCCGGGCGGTACGTCCCGGTCAGCCGCGCCGGGGTCTATGTGCCCGGCGGCCTGGTCGCCTATCCCTCCTCCGTGGTGATGAACGTGGTGCCCGCACAGGTCGCGGGGGTCGCCTCGGTTGCGGTGGCCTCCCCGCCACAGGCCGGCCACGGCGGGCTGCCGCACCCGGCCGTGCTCGCCGCGTGCGCGCTGCTCGGCGTGGATGAGGTGCATGCGGTCGGCGGCGCGCAGGCCCTGGCCATGTTCGCGTACGGCACCGAGGACTGCGCCCCGGCCGACGTACTCACCGGGCCGGGCAACGTTTACGTGGCCGCGGCGAAGCGGCTGCTCGGCGGGATCGTGGGCACCGACGGCGAGAACGGCCCGACCGAGATCGCGATCATCGCCGACCACACGGCCGACCCCTCCTACGTGGCCGCTGACCTCATCGCGCAGGCGGAGCACGACCCGCTGGCCGCGTGCCTGCTGATCACCTCCGACCCGGACCTGCCCGCCCGGACCGACGCGGAACTGGCCGTTCAGCTGCCCCAGGCGCCGAACCGCGACCGTATCGAGCAGGCCCTCAGCGGCCAGTCCGGGTACGTGCTCGTGGCCGACGTCGACGCCGCGCTGGCCGTTTCCGACGCCTGGGCCCCTGAGCACCTGGAGATCCAGACTGAAGACGCGGCCAAGGTCGCGGCGCGGGTCCGGAGCGCGGGCGCGGTCTTCGCCGGGCCGTACTCGCCGGTCTCGCTCGGCGACTACCTGGCGGGCTCCAACCACGTGCTGCCCACGGGCGGCACGGCCCGGCACGCCGCCGGGCTGACCGTGCTGCCGTTCCTGCGGCTCGTCAACGTGGTGGAATGCTCCCGCGAGGCGCTGGTGGACGCGGCCCCGCACATTGACGCGCTCGGCGGCGCCGAACAGCTCGCCGCGCACGTCGCCGCCGTCCGCGTCCGGGTCCCCAGACGACCGGCAACCGCACGGGTCCCCAAGTGACTGGCCACCGTGCGGGTCCCCAGATGACCGGCGCGGGTGCCCTGATGCCCCCCGGCCCCGGCCCGCAGGCGGACCCGGACGGGCTTCCGCTGCGTGAGGACCTGGCCGGCCTTGAGCCGTACGGCGCCCCGCAGCTCGACGTGCCCGTCCGGCTGAACACCAATGAGAACCCCTACCCGCCCCCGAAGCGGCTGGCCGACGCGGTGACCAGCGCCGTGGCGGCCGTGGCAGGCGGGCTGAACCGGTATCCGGACCGGGACGCCACCGCGCTGCGCGAGGACCTGGCCGGCTACTTGGGACACGGGCTGACCGGGGCGCAGGTGTGGGCGGCCAACGGCTCCAACGAGATCATCCAGCAGGTGCTGCAGGCCTTCGGCGGCCCCGGCCGGTCGGCGCTCGGGTTCGAGCCGTCCTACTCGATGCACCCCCTCATCGCGCGGGTCACGTGCACGGGCTGGCTGGCCGCGCGCCGCGAGGAGGACTTCAGCATCGACCCGGACCGCGCCGCCTCGATCATCCAGGACACCCGGCCCGCCGTGGTCTTCCTCACCTCGCCGAACAATCCCACCGGGACGGCGCTGCCGCTCGGCGTCATCGAGGCGGTATGCGACGCGGCCCCCGGCGTCGTCGTGGTCGACGAGGCCTATGCGGAATTCGCCCGCGAGGGAACGCCGAGCGCGCTGAGGCTGGTTCCTCGCTACCCCCGGCTGGTGGTGACGCGCACCATGTCCAAGGCCTTCGCCATGGCCGGCGCGCGGGTCGGTTACCTGGCGGCCAGCCCGGAGCTGATCGGCAAGCTGCTGATCGTCCGGCTGCCCTACCACCTTTCCGCGGTCACCCAGGCCGTCGCACGCGCCGCGCTGGCCTGCGCCGCCGACCCGCTGGCCAGCGTGGCCGCACTGCGCGCCGAGCGCGACGGGTGTGTTTCCTGGCTGCGGGCCCAGGGGTACACGGTGGCCGACTCCGACGCCAACTTCGTGCTGTTCGGCCAGTTCGCCGACCGGCACGCGGCCTGGCAGGCCCTGCTGGACCGGGGCGTCCTGATCCGCGAGACGGGGCCGGACGGGTGGCTGCGGGCCACCATCGGCACCCCGGAGGAGATGGCCGCGTTCCGGAGAGTCCTGGCCCTTGTCCCCGATGCCCTCAGCCCCGATGCCCTCAGCCCCGAGGTGGCGAACACGTGAACCGGGAGCGCAAAGCGCGCGTCGAGCGCCGCACGCACGAGACCCAGATCATGGTCGAGCTCGGCATCGACGGCATCGGCGTGGTCGAGGTGTCCACCGGTGTCCCGTTTTTCGACCACATGCTGGCCCAGCTCGGCAAGCACGGTGGCCTCGACCTGACCGTCCGGGCCAAGGGCGACGTGGAGGTCGACGCGCATCACACGGTGGAGGACACGGCCATCGCGCTCGGCCAGGCGCTGCGCGAGGCGCTCGGCGATAAGTCCGGGATCACCCGCTTCGGCGACGCGCTCGTGCCGCTGGACGAGACCCTCGTCATGGCCGCGATCGACCTGTCCGGGCGCCCGTACGTGGTGCACGAGGAACCCGCTGCCATGGCCCCGCTGATCGGCAGCTACGACACCACGCTGACCCGGCACATCTTCGAGTCGCTGGCGCACAGTGCCAAAATCTGCCTGCACGTGCGGGTGCTGGCCGGCCGCAACCCGCACCACATCGTGGAAGCCCAGTTCAAGGCGGTCGCGCGGGCGCTGCGCACCGCCGTCGCACCGGACCCGCGGGCGGGCGGCGTACCGAGCACCAAGGGCGTGCTGTGAGCGCTGTGAAGCCGTCCGTGGTCGTGCTGGATTATGGTTCGGGAAATCTTCGCTCCGCCGAACGGGCCCTGGCGCGAGTCGGCGCGGATGTCAGGGTCACGGCCGATCCGGACGCGGCGCTGGACGCCGACGGCCTGGCGGTCCCGGGAGTGGGCGCCTTCGCGGCGTGCATGGCGGGCCTGCGCGCGGTGGGCGGGGACAAGCTGATCGCCCAGCGGCTCGCCGCCGGGCGGCCGGTCCTCGGCATCTGTGTCGGGATGCAGGTGCTGTTCCAGTCCGGCGTTGAGCACGGCTTGCTCACCGAGGGGTGCGGGCTTCTGCCCGGCACGGTGGAGCGACTGCAGGCCCCGGTGCTGCCGCATATGGGCTGGAACACGGTCTCCCCACCCGGCAGTACGTCGCTGTTCGCCGGGATCGGGCCGAACACGCGGTTCTACTTCGTGCACTCCTTTGCGCTGCGCTACGCGCATGCGGGACTGCTGCGCGAATCCGGCGCACTGATCACGTGGACCACGCACGGCGAGCTGTTCGCGGCCGCGGTGGAGGACGGGGCGCTGGCCGCGACGCAGTTCCACCCGGAGAAATCCGGCGACGCGGGCGCGACCCTGTTGTCGAACTGGCTGGAGAGGATCCGATGACGGACCACAGGCTGACCCTGCTGCCCGCCGTGGACGTCGCCGGGGGGCAGGCGGTGCGGCTGGTCCAGGGCGCGGCCGGCACGGAGACGGGGTACGGCGACCCGATGGAAGCCGCGCTCGCCTGGCAGCGTTCCGGCGCGGACTGGATCCACCTGGTGGACCTGGACGCCGCGTTCGGGCGCGGCTCCAACGCCGCGCTGCTCGCCAAGGTGGTCGGCCGCCTCGACATCAACGTGGAGCTGTCCGGCGGCATCCGTGATGACGCCTCGCTGGCGGCCGCGCTCGCGACCGGCTGCACCCGGGTGAACATCGGCACCGCGGCCCTGGAGAACCCGGACTGGGTGCGTTCGATGATCGCCCGGAACGGTGACCAGATCGCGGTCGGACTGGACGTGCGCGGGACCCGGCTGGCCGCGCGGGGCTGGACATCCGAAGGCGGCGACCTGTACGAGACGCTGGACCGGCTCGACGCCGACGGCTGCGCCCGGTACGTGGTCACCGACGTGACCAAGGACGGCACGCTGCGCGGCCCGAACCTGGACCTGTTGCGCGCGGTATGCGCCCGCACTACCCGCCCGGTGGTGGCCAGCGGGGGAGTATCCAGCCTGGACGACCTGCGCGCGATCGCCGCACTCGTGGCGCTCGGCGTCGAGGGCGCGATCGTCGGCAAGGCCCTCTACGCGGGCGCGTTCAGCCTGGAAGAGGCGCTGGAAACGGTGGCGGCGTGAGCGAACGTCTGGAGGCAGCCCGGTGAGCGCCGCCGCCAACCGGCTAGCGAGCGGGGCCCTTGGGGCCCCGCGAGCGGCTGGTGGCGGTCTTAGCTGGCGGCGGGGCGAACGTCAGGAGGCAGCACCGTGACGGTCGCGGTCCGGGTCATTCCCTGCCTGGACGTGGACGCGGGCCGGGTCGTCAAGGGAATCAACTTCGGTGACCTGCGGGACGCGGGCGATCCCGTCGAACTGGCCGCCGCCTACGACGCCGAAGGCGCCGATGAGCTGACGTTCCTCGACATCACGGCGTCCAGCGGCGGCCGGGAGACCACCTACGACGTCGTGCGCCGGACCGCCGAGCAGGTGTTCATCCCGCTGACCGTGGGCGGCGGGGTGCGCAGCGAGGACGACATCGACCGGCTGCTCCGCGCCGGTGCGGACAAGGTCTCGCTGAACACCGCCGCCATCGCCCGGCCGGACCTGCTCGCCGAGGCGGCCCGCCAGTTCGGCTCGCAGTGCATCGTGCTGTCCGTCGACGCGCGCCGCTTCACTGGCGAACCCGCGGCCGGGACCGCCCCGCCGCCCAGTGGATTCGAGGTCACCACGCACGGCGGCCGCCGGGGCACGGGCATCGACGCGGTGGAGTGGGCGCACCGCGGCGCCGAGCTGGGCGCGGGGGAGATCCTGCTCAACTCGATGGACGCCGACGGCACCAAGGCCGGCTTCGACCTGGAGCTGATCGGCGCCGTGCGCCGGGCGGTCACCGTCCCGGTGATCGCCAGCGGCGGCGCGGGCGAGGCCGCCCACTTCGCCCCGGCCGTGCAGGCCGGCGCGGACGCGGTGCTCGCGGCGAGCGTGTTCCACTTCGGGACGCTCCGCATCGCCGAGGTGAAGGACGCGCTCCGCGCGGCCGGTCGCCCGGTCCGGTGACGGGAGGCCTATCCGGTGACGGGACGCCTATCCGGTGACGGGACGCCTATCCGGTGACGGGACGCCTATCCGGTGACGGGACGCCTATCCGGTGACGGGACGCCTATCCGGTGACGGGACGCCTATCCGGTGACGGGACGCCTATCCGGTGACGGGACGCCTATCCGGTGACGAGAGACGCCCATCCGGTGACGTGAGGCCGGGTCGGCGGCGTACCGCCCCGCCAGCCGCATCCCCGGATCGCGCCTTGCCCCGGCTGCGCTTACTCGGGCAGCCCGGGACTGGGGAAGCGGGGGAGGCCCTCGCCGCCGTGGGTGCCCGTGGCCCCGAGCGTTCGCTCCGGGCCCAGGTTCGCGTTGGCGCCCGCGCCCGCCCGGGCCGGGGCGGGCGAACCGGGGTGGGCCGCCATCGCGGCCCCCGTGATGCCCGCGTCGTTGTGCATCGCGGCCGGGACGACACGAGCGTTCAAGCCGGTGAACAACGGGATGAACTTGTCCGACTGCCTGCTGATCCCGCCGCCGATAATGATGAGCTGCGGCGAAAGCAGTGCCTCGACGTGCTCGAGGTACTCGTTCACGTTCCTCGCCCACTGCTTCCAGCTCATCTCGTGGATGATCTTGGCGTGCTCGGAGGCCCGCCGCTCCGCGTCCTTGCCGCGGATCTCCAGGTGACCGAATTCGGTATTGGGGACCAGGATGCCGTTGACGAACAGGGCGCTGCCGATCCCGGTGCCGAATGTCACCATCAGGACGGTCCCGGGCTCGCCGCTTCCCGCGCCGAACGTCATCTCCGCGATGCCCGCCGCGTCGGCGTCGTTCAGCAGCCGGATCTCCTGCCCGGCCGCCCTGGCCAGCAGGGACCGGGCATCCAGGCCGATCCACCCCTTGTGCAGGTTGGCCGCCGTCCGCGTAACCCCGCTCATCACCACCCCGGGGAAGGTGACGCCGATGGGCCCGGACCAGGAGAAGGCGTCCACGAGCTTGCTGATGACCTCGGCCACGGGATCCGGAGCGGACGGCTGCGGCGTCGCGATCTTTACCCGGTCGGCCAGGAACTTGCCCGTTTCCAGATCAACGGGCGCCGCCTTCATCCCCGTGCCGCCGATATCGATGCCCAGCGCGTGCATGCTCGCTCCTTCTCCCTCCCGGGCGGCCCCGAGCCGGGAGCCTGGCCGCCGCTGCCCAGTATTACGCACTCCCAGGTAAGCTCTTTATTAGTACATGCCCCATCAGGGCGTGCCTAGCCGCGGGAAGGGGGCGGCTGATGCGCTGGGCCAAGGTCGTCTTGATCGCCATCGGTGCGCTGATCGCTTTCATCGTCGTCGAATCGGTCTTCCACCTGTTGAAGCTGGCCTTCATCGTCCTGGTCATCGGCGCGATCGTCGCGGTCGCGGTCAAGGCGCACAGTCAGTACCGCCTCGCCCGGGAACGCCGGGCCCAGGTCCGGGAGCAGAAGGCAGAGCGCAAAGCCCGCGTCACCGAACGGCCCCCCGGACAGGTAGTGGCGGCGCCGGAGTGGCACCAGGTCGAGAATGTCCCGTCGTCGCGGCACGGCGACGTGGAGGACGATCTGGCCCGCCTGAAGCGGGAACTGGGCGCCCAGTAACGCCGGGACCGGGGTCATTGGGCCCGCTGGGCTCGGCAGGCACGGGCCGTGCCCACCCGTGCCCATGCTCAGAGGCGCGAGGTTCGCGCGCGCCGCGCTCACCCGCGCCCGGGCTCAGATACGCCAGCGGGCCTGGGCCAGCATCGCCGTGGCGGCCTTGGTGCCGTCCAGCCTGACCTTCGCCGCCGTGGTCCGTCCGGTGGCCCACAAGGTCAGTTCCGCCGGCGGACCGGTCACGGTCACCACTGGTGTCCCGCGCCGCACCGTCATGCGGAACTTCGGCGCGTCCCCCCTAGTCGCCTGCGTACTACCCGGTTCGGCGCCGTCCGCACCGTTGGTGGTGCCCGCGGCGTCATCGTCCCGGGCGAATTCGACCCCGACCGGTACCCGCCGTATCGTCAGCTTGGCCACCCGCAGCCGTGCCCACAGCGCGTCCGATAGGCCCGGGCTGATTTCGCGCGGCTTCCAGTCCGGCGCGGCGCGCCGGACGTCCTCGTGGTGCACGAAGAACTCGACGGTGTTGGCCCGCTCGTCGAGGGCGGGAATCGCCCACGGCGATAGCTTGGGCGGCCCGTTGCGGATCGTGTCGACCAGGTCCGGGAAGGGCTTCCGCGACGCGAGCCGCTGCTGCACCCGTGCGGTGTACCCTGCCAGCGGGCCGCCGGGGATGCCCGCGCTGGCGTCTGACCGGCGCTCGCGCAGCACCAGGTGCGCGGCCAGGTCCCGGGCGGTCCAGCCCGCGCACAGCGTCGGCGCGTCCGGGCCTGCCTCGTCCAGAGCGGCACACAGGGCGAGGCGCTCATCCCGCGAATATCCCATCAGCGAATCGTAGGGTGATCTCGGCCCGGCCGGTAGCGTGGTCCCGGCTACGCTGGTCACGGCGCCCGGCCCCGGGGCGTCGCGCACAGGAATGACCCGGGGCGCGCGCACAGGAATGAGGGGACAATGAGCAGTGCCGCCCGCCCTTCGCGGCTGAAGCCGGACATCGCGCAGCGGCTGAAGCGGGACGCCGCGGGCCTTTTCGTGGCGGTCGCCCAGCAGCATGACACCGGTGAGGTGCTGATGGTCGGCTGGATGGACGACGAGGCGCTGCACCGGACGCTTACGACCGGGCGCTGCACGTACTGGTCGCGCAGCCGCCAGGAGTACTGGGTCAAGGGCGATACGTCTGGCCACCAGCAGTGGGTCAAGTCGGTGGCGCTCGACTGCGATGGCAACACGGTCCTGGTACGGGTGGATCAGGTCGGTGCGGCGTGCCACACCGGCGACCGAACCTGCTTCGACGCGGGCCGGCTCGAGTCGGTCACCGGAGAGCGGCCGGAGCCGGTCGCCGCGGGGCGTCCCGAGGAGGCCTGACCGGGTGACCGCTCCCGTCAGCCCCGCGAACCCCGCGACCCCGCCAGCTCTGTGAGCGCCACGAACCCAGTGAGCCCCGCGAGCCCTCGTCGGCAATATGCGCTCACCCTCGTGCTCGGCGCGGTCGGGGCCGGCCTGGCGCTGCTGGCCGTCCGGCAGGGCTGGGCCCGCGCCGTCTACGTGGCCCCGCGCCCGCTGCCGTCGCAGGCCATCACCGTAACCGGCCAGGACCTGGCCCCGGCTGCGGGCGCGCTCGCGCTGGCCGGGCTCGCCTGCCTGGCCGCCGTGATCGCGACCCGCGGCCTGGTGCGCCGCGCCGCCGGCCTGGTCCTCGCCCTCTGCGGCGCGGGGACTGCGGTCGCGGTGAGCGGATCGCTCGGCGCCTCGCGCGTGATCGCGGCCGCGGCCACCAAGGTGAGTTCGTCGGCCTCCGTGGCGTCCGGCGGGGCGGGCTCGACCACGGGCGGCACCTCCTCACCGAGCGGCGCGGTCGTGACGGGCGGTTCCTCGGTGCACGCCGTGATGCTCGGGGTTCCGTGGCGGGTCGCGGTGTTCGCCGGGGCGGCCGCGATCATCACGGCGGGGCTGCTCACCGCCGGGCGCGGCGCGCGCTGGCCGGTCATGTCGGCCCGGTACGAGCGCACGGCTGAGCGCCCGGGCAAGCGCCCGGGCAAGCGCCCGGACGGGGCGGCGCACCCGTCCCAGAGCGGGCCGTCCGCACCCGCGTCCGCGTCCTCGTTCCCCGATCCGGCCAGCCTGTGGGACTCGATCAGCCGCGGTGACGATCCCACCGCAAGCGATGATGATCCCACCGCGACCGGCCTCACCGCGACGGGCGACGGTCCCCCCACAGAGTCCGTGCGTGGGCCCGGCGCCGGCTGAACGGGCCCGCGGGGTCAACGGGGCGCACGGGGTCAACGGGGCGCACGGGGTCAACGGGGCGCACGGGGTCAACGGGCGCACGGGGTCAACGGGGCGCACGGGGTCAACGGATTGCATGGGACCAACGGTGCGCACGGGGTCCTCAGTGCCCCCGGTGTGCCGCTGGCCGTCCTGCTCGCCGAGCACGAGCCCGAGGTCGCCGAACTCGCGCGGCGTTACCTGGCCCGGGCCGGCCTGCGGGCGATCGTGGCCGCCAGTGCGGACGACACCATCGCCGCGCTCACCGCACGATCAGCGGACGTCGCCGTGCTCGACCTGACCATGCCGGGCCTGGACGCCCGCCGCCTCCGCCGCCTGCTGGCCGAGCCGCACGCCCGGGTCACACCCGCGGCGCAGCGCCCGGTACCGGCCGTCTACCTGCTCGGCCCGAGCATGCGCCCGCGAGACCTGCGGGTGAGCGCCGACCAATGCCTCCGCCGCCCTTTCAGCCCGCGGATGCTCGTCTCCCGCGTCATGTCCGCCGCCGTCCCCGCCCCTGATATCACCCCAGCCATTACGAAAACCCCAAAATCCCCTGCCGCACCTCCAGGTGGGCCGACGGGCCGGCCCACTTGCCGCCCGGCAGAACAGCCTGCAGACCGGCCGGCAGACCGGCCGATCGCCCGGAACCTGACCCTGGACCCTGCCACCCGCCGGGCCAGGACCGCGGACCGAGAGATCCCGCTCACCCCGGCCGAATTCGCCCTGCTGTCCGCCCTCGCCGCGCACGCGGGCCGGGTACTGACCCGGGACCGGCTGCAGGCCGCGATGGGCCCGGCGTACCGGCCGGGCCCGGGCCGGGCGGTGGACGTGCACATCGCCCAGCTCCGCGCCAAGCTCGCCGCATCCGCCGTGGCCGCCGCGATCCGTACCGTGCGCGGCGTGGGCTACATCCTCGACGACCCCATGGACGGCGTGCATGCGGCGCCTAACCGTGGGGTGCCTGCCACTAACCGTGGGGTGCCTGCCACGCCACTCATTGCCCCCCGCTAGCATCGGTGGCGCACCATTAACCGATCCTGAGGGGCTGCGGACCGCGTGACAGTGCTCGACGAGATCCTGGACGGCGTACGCGCCGATCTCGCCGACCGGCAGCGGCGGGTGTCCCTTGACCAGCTCAAGGACATGGCCAGCCGCGCCCCGTCGCCACGGGACGCGGCCGCCGCGCTCAAGGCGGACGGCGTCAGCGTCATCACCGAAGTCAAGCGGGCCAGCCCGTCCCGGGGCGCGATGGCGGAGATCGCGGACCCGGCCGCGCTGGCCGCCGCGTACGAGGCCGGCGGCGCCCGGATCATCAGCGTGCTGACCGAGCAGCGGCGGTTCGGCGGCACCCTGGACGACCTGATCGCCGTGCGCAGAGCCGTGCAGATCCCGGTGCTGCGCAAGGACTTCGTGGTCAGCTCCTACCAGCTCTGGGAGGCGCGCGCCCACGGGGCCGATCTGGTCCTGCTCATCGTGGCCGCGCTGGAGCAGAGCGCGCTGGTGTCCCTGGTGGAGCGCGCGTCCTCCATCGGCCTGGTACCGCTGGTGGAGATCCACGCCGAGGCCGAGCTCGAGCGGGCCGTGGACGCCGGCGCCAAGGTGATCGGCGTCAACGCCCGCGACCTGACCACACTGCGGCTCGACCGCCGCATCGTCTCCTCGATGCTGCCCCGGATCCCGGACGGGATCGTCAAGATCGCCGAGTCCGGTGTGCGCGGGCCGCACGATCTGCTCGCTTACGCCGCCGTCGGCGCGGACGCCGTGCTGGTCGGGGAGAGCCTGGTGACCGGGAAGGACCCGCGGGCCGCGGTGGCGGATCTGGTCACGGCGGCCTCCCATCCCGCGCTGCGCGGTGACCGCTGATGACCAGTGACATCGGCGCCCGCCGGGAAGGCCACGGCGCGGCGCCCAGCCCGGGCCCTCCCGCCTTCGCTTCGGTTCTGGCCGGCGGGACCGTGCCCGACGCGACCGGCCACTTCGGGATCTACGGCGGGAGCTTCGCCCCCGAGGCGCTGACCGCGGCCCTGGACGAGCTGACCGCGCAGTACGCCGCGGCCCAGGCGGACCCGGAGTTCCAGGCCGAGCTGGCCCGGCTGCTGCGTGACTACGCAGGGCGGCCGACGCTGCTCACCGAAGTCCCCCGGTTCGGCGCCGAGGCCGGATGCCGGGTCCTGCTCAAGCGGGAGGACCTGACGCACACCGGGTCGCACAAGATCAACAATGTTCTCGGCCAGGCCCTGCTGACCAAGCGGATGGGCAAGACCCGCGTCATCGCCGAGACCGGGGCCGGCCAGCACGGGGTGGCCACCGCGACCGCGTGCGCCCTGTTCGGCCTGGACTGCGTGGTCTACATGGGCGAGGAAGACACCCGGCGCCAGGCGCTGAACGTCGCCCGGATGCGCATGCTCGGCGCGGAGGTCATCCCGGTCACCTCGGGGAGCCGCACGCTCAAGGACGCGATGAACGAGGCGTTCCGGGACTGGGTCGCCAGCGTGGAGACCACCCACTACTGCATCGGCTCGGTCGGCGGCCCGCACCCGTTCCCGATGATGGTCCGGGACTTCCAGCGCGTCATCGGCGTGGAAGCGCGCGAGCAGGTGCTGGCCATGACCGGCCGGCTGCCGGACGCCGTGGTCGCCTGCGTGGGCGGCGGCTCCAACGCCATCGGCATCTTCCACGCCTTCATCCCCGACACCTCGGTTCGGCTCATCGGCTGCGAGGCCGGCGGCGAGGGGCCGCGAACCGGGCCGCAATGCGGCCACGCTCACCGCCGGGTCGGCGGGCGTGCTGCACGGCATGCGCACCTACCTGCTGCAGGACGAGGAGGGCCAGACGCTGCCGACGCATTCGATCTCGGCCGGCCTGGACTATCCGGGCGTGGGCCCGGAGCACGTCTGGCTCCGCGAAATCGGCCGCGCCTCCTACCGCGCCGTCACCGACGAGCAGGCCCTGGACGCCTTCGGCGTGCTGTGCCGCACCGAAGGGATCATCCCCGCCCTGGAAACCGCGCACGCGCTGGCCGGCGCCCTGCAGATCGGACCGGAACTTGGCCCGGACGGCCTGCTCCTGGTCAACCTGTCCGGCCGCGGCGACAAGGACGTGGCCACCGTCTCCGAACGGCTCGGCTGGTGAGTATGGCCGGGCCAGTGAGTGCGGTGGCGCGGGCCTTCGAGAGGGCCTCCGCCGAGAACCGGGCCGCCCTGATCGGCTACCTGCCGGCGGGCTTCCCCAGCGTGGACGGCGCGATCACCGCGGCCGTGGCCATGGCCGCGGCGGGCGCCGACATCATCGAGGTGGGCCTGCCGTACTCTGATCCGCTGATGGACGGGCCGGTTATCCAGGAGGCCGTGCAGGCCGCGCTGACCGCGGGCACCAAGGTCGCCGACACGCTGCGCACGGTCGAGGCCATCGCCGGGGCCGGCGTGCCCGTGCTCGTCATGACGTACTGGAATCCCATCGACCACTACGGCGTGTCCGCGTTCGCGCGTGATCTCGCCGCGGCCGGCGGTTCGGGCCTGATCACCCCGGACCTGACCCCGGAGGAAGCCGGCTCCTGGCTGGAGGCGTCCGACGTGTACGGGCTGGACCGGGTCTTCCTGGTCGCGCCGAGCTCGTCGGAGGCGCGGATCGCCACCGTGACCGCGCGGTGCCGGGGTTTCGTCTACGCGGCCTCTCTCATGGGCATCACCGGGGCGCGGGACGCGGTCAGCGGGCTGGCCGCCGGGCTGGTCGGCAACGTCCGCGCGCACACCAGGCTGCCGGTCGCGGTCGGGCTCGGCGTCCGCGACGGCACCCAGGCCGCCGAGGTGGCGGAGTACGCGGACGGGGTGATCGTCGGTTCCGCGTTCGTTCAGTGCCTGCTGGCCGCGCCCGACCTGACGGCCGGCGTGGCCGCGGTCCGTGACCTGGCCACCGAACTGGCCGCCGGCGTCCGGGGGGTCCGGGTCGTTGCCCCGGTTACTGTCCGGGTCCTTGCCCCGGCTGCTGAGCCGGTCACGTCGGCGGGCACTCGCCCCGGTCCTCGCCCCGGTCCTTCCCCCGGGAGCTGACCCTGCCGAACTGGCCGGTCGCGTACCTCCCCAGCCCGGCCCGGGGCGCATGGCACCCCGGGCCGCTGCCGGTGCGGGGGTACGCGCTCTGCATCGCGCTCGGCATCATTGTCGCGGTCTGGCTGACCGTCCGCCGGTACGCCCGGGCGGGCGGCGCGGGCGGCACGATCCTGGACGTAGCGGCCTGGGCGGTTCCGTTCGGGCTGATCGGCGCCGCGGCCGGTGCGGTGGCGGGTGAGGGCACGCGGCTTTTCCCGTCGCACCCCGGTCTGTGGTCAGCGGCGCGGGCCTGGGACGGTGCCATCGGTGTGCCCGGTGCCGTGGGGCTCGGCGCCCTCGGCGCCTGGATCGCCTGCCGCCGGGCCGGAGTGCGGCTCGGGCCGGTCGCCGGCGCCGCCGCGCCGGGCCTGGCGTTCGGCGCGGCCATCGCGAGCCTGGGCAGCTGGTTCGGCCAGCAGACGTACGGCCGGCCGTCGGCGCTGCCGTGGGCGGTGGAGATCGCGCCGGTGTACCGGGTCCCGGGCTATGAGAACTATGCCACGTTTGAGCCCGTCTTTGCCTACGAAGCGGTATGGTGCGCGGTCGCGGGCGGCCTCGTGCTGTGGGCCACGCGACGGTTCGCGCTGCTCGGCGAGCGGGCCTTCGCCCTGCAGCTGGCGCTGACCTTCGCCGGCCTGTGCGTCGCGGAATGGCTGCTCATAGCCCCTGCCCCGCACCTGGCGGGGCTGCGCGTGGACCAGTGGGCCGAACTCGTCACGGTGGCCGGGGCGGCCGCCTATCTCTACCGGACCAGGCGCCGGCACGGGCCGGACGTCATCGCTCCCGGGCAGGCCAGACGCCAGCCAGGACCGGCCGCAATCGGTGCCTCCTAGATCTTGGGTACGATTCGTCCGGTGATGTAATGTGGGCGTAACTTTCACGTAGCCAGCGAGCCGTTCCACGGCGTTCGCGGCAGGGCCAGCGCCGTCCCGACCGCATCAGCAGAAGCAGACGAGACGACGACAGGAGTTTTGATGGCGCCTGCCGGCAGAGCACAGGGACGGGACCACGGCATCAGTGGGCCCCAGGGGCTGTATGACAGCCACTTCGAGCACGACGCCTGTGGTGTTGCTTTCATCGCCGATCTGACCGGCCAGCCCGGGCACGACGTCGTGTCCAAAGCACTCACCGCCCTCTGCAACCTCCAGCACCGGGGTGCCGAGGGCGGCGATCCCGGGACCGGGGACGGCGCGGGCATCCTGACCCAGATCCCGGACGCGTTCTTCCGCGAGGTCTGCGACTTCGACCTGCCTCCGGCCGGCTCCTACGCCGCCGGCCTGGTGTTCCTGGACAAAGAGACCGCCGGACGGAAAGAGGCCAAGGCGGCCATCGCCCGGCTCGCCGAGGCCGAGAACCTGGTCGTCCTCGGCTGGCGCGACGTTCCGCACCACCCGGAGGTCTGCGGCCGCGGCGCGCGCGCCGTACAGCCCCACCTCGCGCAGCTCTTCCTGGCCGGCGCCGGCCGGCAGCGCGGGATCGAGCTGGAGCGGATGGCGTTCTGCCTGCGCAAGCGGGCCCGGCGGCAAAGCGGTATGTACTTCGCGAGCCTGTCGTCGCGGACCATCGTGTACAAGGGAATGCTGTCGCCGCCCCAGGTCCAGCCGTTCTTCCCGGACCTGTCCGACGAGCGGTTCCGGTCCGCGCTGGCCCTGGTCCACTCGCGGTTCTCCACCAACACGTTCCCGTCCTGGCAGCTCGCGCACCCGTACCGGTACATCGCGCACAACGGCGAGATCAACACCGTGCGGGGTAACCGGAACTGGATGCGGGCCCGCGAGGCGATGCTGGCCAGCAGCCTGATCCCGGACTCCGCCGACGGGCGCGGCATCGACCGGGTCTTCCCGGCGCTGGACCCCGCCGGCAGCGACTCCGCCAGCTTCGACGAATGCCTGGAGCTGCTGCACATGGGCGGCCGGTCGCTGCCGCACGCGATACTCATGATGATCCCCGAGCCGTGGGAGAACCACGAGGAGATGGACCCGGCGCGCCGCGCCTTCTATGAGTTCCACGCGGCCATGATGGAGCCGTGGGACGGCCCCGCCCTGATCGCGTTCACCGACGGGACCGTGATCGGCGCGGTGCTGGACCGCAACGGCCTGCGCCCCGGCCGGTACTGGATCACCCGCGACGGCCTGGTCATCCTGGCCAGTGAGGTCGGCGTCCTGGACATCGACCCGGCCACCGTCGTCCGCAAGGGCCGGCTTCAGCCCGGCCGCATCTTCCTCGCCGACACCGGCACCGGCCGGATCGTGGAAGACGAGGAGGTCAAGGCGGCGCTGGCCGGGGAGCATCCCTACGAGGAGCTGCTGCACGCCGGGCAGGTCCACCTGAACGACCTGCCGCCCCGGGAGCGGCCACTGCCCGCCGCGGGCGAGCTGGTCACCCGGCAGCAGATGTTCGGCTACACCGAAGAGGAACTGCGGATCATCCTCGGCCCGATGGCCCGCACCGGCGCCGAGCCGATCGGGTCGATGGGCACCGACACCCCGGTCGCGGTCCTGTCCGACCGGCCGCGGCTCGTCTTCGACTACTTCTCCCAGCTGTTCGCGCAGGTCACCAACCCGCCGCTGGACGCCATCCGGGAAGAGCTGATCACCTCGCTGGGCGGCGCGACCGGCCCCGAACGGAACCTGTTCGAGCCGTCCCCCGCGTCCTGCCGCCAGGTGGTGCTGCCGTTCCCGGTGATCAGCGACAGCGACCTGGCCAAGATCGTGCACATCAACTCCGACGGCGACCTGCCCGGCTTCGCGGCGCACGTGGTCGACGGGCGGTACGACGCCGCCGCCGAAGGGAGCGGCGGAGAGGCGCTGCGCCAGCGCCTTGAAGAGATCTGCTGGGAAGTGTCCGAGGCGATCAACGACGGCGCGCGGATCATCGTGCTGTCCGACCGCGGGGTGCGGGACTATCCCGCGGTCCCGGCCCCCGCCGGGGCCCTGCTCGCCCCGATCCCGTCACTGCTGCTCACCGGCGCGGTGCACCACCACCTGATCCGGGAGAAGACCCGTACCAAGGTGGGCCTGGTCGTGGAGGCGGGGGACGCCCGCGAGTGCCATCACGTAGCCCTGCTGATCGGCTACGGCGCCTCCGCGGTCGCCCCGTACCTGGCCATCGAGACGGTCCGCGACATGGCGCGCCGCGGCGTGCTGGAGGGCGTGGCCGAGGACAAGGCCGCCGCCAGCCTGATCAAGGCGTTCGGCAAGGGCCTGCTGAAGATCATGTCCAAGATGGGCGTGTCCACCGTCGCCTCCTACACCGGCGCGCAGATCTTCGAGGCGACCGGCCTCGGCGAAGCGGTCATCAGCACCTGCTTCGAGGGGACCACCTCGCGGCTCGGCGGCGTCGGCTTCGACGTGCTGGCCGAGGAGACCCACCGCCGGGTGGCCCGCGCCTTCCCGCGCGGCGGCGTGCAGCCCGCGCACCGGCGGCTGGAGATCGGCGGCGAATACCAGTGGCGCCGGGAGGGCGAGGCGCACCTGTTCAACCCGCAGACGGTCTTCAAGCTGCAGCACGCCACGCGCACCCGCCGGTACGAGATCTTCAAGGAGTACACGTCCCTGGTCGACGACCAGGCGGCGCGGCTGATGACGCTGCGCGGTCTGATGCGCATCAGGGGCGTGGACGCGCCCGGCGCGCGCCCGCCCATTCCGATCGAGGAGGTCGAGCCGGCCGCCAGCATCGTCCGGCGGTTCTCCACCGGCGCCATGTCATACGGCTCGATCTCCGCCGAGGCGCACGAGACGCTCGCCATCGCGATGAACCGCATCGGCGGCCGGTCCAACACCGGCGAGGGCGGCGAGGACGCGGAGCGCTTCACCCGCGACGCGAACGGTGACCTGCGCCGTTCCGCGGTCAAGCAGGTGGCCAGCGGGCGGTTCGGCGTCACCAGTCACTACCTGGCCAACGCCGACGACGTGCAGATCAAGATGGCGCAGGGCGCCAAGCCCGGCGAAGGCGGCCAGCTGCCCGGGCCCAAGGTCTACCCGTGGATCGCCCGGACCCGGCACTCCACCCCCGGCGTGGGACTGATCTCCCCGCCGCCGCACCACGACATCTACTCCATCGAGGACCTGGCCCAGCTCATCCACGACCTCAAGAACGCCAGCCCGGCCGCGCGCGTGCACGTCAAGCTGGTCTCCGAGGTCGGGGTGGGCACGGTGGCGGCGGGTGTGTCCAAGGCGCACGCCGACGTGGTGCTCATCTCCGGCCACGACGGCGGCACCGGGGCGGCCCCGCTGACCAGCCTCAAGCACGCCGGGACGCCGTGGGAGCTGGGCCTGGCCGAGACCCAGCAGACGCTGCTGCGCAACAAGCTCCGCGACCGGATCGTGGTCCAGGCCGACGGCCAGCTGAAGACCGGCCGCGACGTGGTCGTCGCCGCGCTGCTCGGCGCGGAGGAGTTCGGCTTCGCCAGCGCCCCGCTGGTCGTGTCGGGCTGCATCATGATGCGCGTCTGTCACCTGGACACCTGCCCGGTCGGGATCGCCACCCAGAACCCCGAGCTGCGCCGGCGGTTCACCGGCAAGCCGGAGTTCGTGGTCAGCTTCTTCGAGTTCATCGCCGAAGAGGTACGCGAATACCTGGCGCAGATGGGCTTCCGCACGCTGGCCGAGGCCGTTGGCCAGGCCAGCATGCTTCAGGCCGAACCCGCCGTGGAGCACTGGAAGGCGCACGGCCTCGACCTGGCTCCCGTGCTGTACACGCCGGAGCTGCCCGAGGGCGCCGCGCGCCGCAACACCACCACCCAGGACCACGGGATCGAGCGCGCACTCGACAACACGCTGATCCAGCTGGCCGAGGGCGCCCTGCAGGATGGCACCCCGTTGCGCCTCGAGCTGCCGGTGCGGAACGTCAACCGGACCGTCGGCACCATGCTCGGCTACGAGGTGACGAAGCGGTGGGGCGCCGATGGGCTCCCGGACAACACGATCGACATCTCGTTCCGCGGCTCGGCCGGCCAGTCGTTCGGCGCGTTCCTGCCCCGCGGCATCACGCTGCGGCTCGCCGGGGACGCCAACGACTACGTGGGCAAGGGCCTGTCCGGCGGCCGGATCATCGTGGCCCCCGATCCCGAAGCGAACTTCGCGGCCGACGAGCAGATCATCGCCGGGAACGTGATCGGCTACGGTGCCACCGCGGGCGAGATCTTCCTGCGCGGCATCGTCGGTGAGCGGTTCTGCGTGCGCAACTCGGGCGCGCTGGCCGTGGCCGAGGGCGTCGGCGACCACGGCTGCGAGTATATGACCGGCGGCCGGGTGGTCGTCCTCGGGCCCATCGGCCGCAACTTCGCGGCCGGCATGTCCGGGGGCATCGCGTACGTGCTCGACCTGCCCGGGCACCGGGTCAACGCCGAGATGGTCGACGTGGACCCCATGGACGGTGACGACGCCGCCTTCCTCCGCGGCCTGGTGCAGTCCTACGCGGCGGAAACCGGCTCGCCGGTCGCGGCCCGCCTGCTGGACGACTGGGACGCCGCGCTGGCCCGCTTCGGCAAGATCATGCCGAAGGACTACAAGCGGGTGCTGAGCGCGACCCAGATGGCCGAGCGGGAGGGCCGCGACGTGAACGAGGCCGTCATGGCCGCGTCCCACGGCTGACCGATATCCCCAGCTTGGGTAGCGGCCTCCGGGTTGGCTGCCGCCCAGGTGGCGGGACCCGCCAACGGCGTCGGGTCCCCCACGCTTTCAGTTAGACCCACCACAGAGAAGGACGACCGCCCGATGGCCGATCCCAAGGGATTCATGACCACCCCGCGTGAGACGCCGGCCCGCCGGCCGGTGGACGTGCGCATCCGGGACTGGCGTGAGGTGTACACCGATTTCCCCGCCGGGCGCCTGGAACGGCAGGCCGGGCGCTGCATGGACTGCGGCATCCCGTTCTGCCACACCGGCTGCCCGCTCGGGAACCTCATCCCGGAGTGGAACGACCTGGTCTGGCGGCACGACTGGTACGAGGCGTCGGAACGGCTGCACGCGACCAACAACTTCCCCGAGTTCACCGGGCGGCTCTGCCCGGCCCCGTGTGAGACCGCCTGCGTGCTCGGGATCAACTCCGACCCGGTGACCATCAAGCAGGTCGAGGTGGAGATCATCGACCGCGCGTGGGCCGAGGGCTGGGTGCAGCCCGCCCCTGCGCCGGTGAAGACCGGCAGGAAGGTCGCGGTGATCGGGTCCGGGCCGTCCGGCCTGGCCGCCGCGCAGCAGCTGACCCGCGCGGGCCACAGCGTCACGGTGTTCGAGCGCGCCGACGCCCCCGGCGGCCTGCTCCGCTACGGCATCCCCGAGTTCAAGATGGAAAAGCGTCACCTGGACCGCAGGCTGGCGCAGATGCGCGCCGAGGGCACCGTGTTCCGCTGCAACATCACCGCCGGCACCGACATCACCGCGGATGAGCTGCGGGCCGGGTACGACGCGATCATGCTCGCCGGGGGCGCGACCGTGGCCCGCGGCCTGCCGGTCCCCGGCGCCGGCGCCGACGGCATCCACCAGGCCATGGAGTACCTGCCGCTGTCCAACCGCGTCGTGGCCGCGGCCGGGGGAGCGGCCGCGCCGGGCCCGGTCGCCGAGCCCGCGATCAGCGCGCGCGGGAAGCACGTGGTGATCATCGGCGGCGGCGACACCGGCGCGGACTGCCTCGGCACGGCCCACCGCCAGGGGGCGGCGTCGGTGACCCAGCTGGAGATCATGCCCCGGCCGCCGGAGCTCCGCCCGGACCACCAGCCGTGGCCCACGTACCCGATGATCTTCCGCACCTCCAGCGCCCACGAAGAGGGCGGCGAGCGCGTGTACGCCGTCTCGACCCAGGAGTTCGTGACCGACGAGGCCGGGCACGTGCGCGCCATGCGCCTGGTTGAGGTGGAATTCACCGGTGGCCGATTCGAGCCGGTAGCGCGCCCCGAACGGGATCTGCCCGCTGATCTGGTTCTGCTCGCGATGGGATTCACTGGTGCCGAACGTTCTGCGCTGATGGCCGACCTCGGTGTGGAGTTCGACGCCCGGGGGAACGTGGCGCGGGACGGCACCTACGCCACCTCGGTGCCGGGCGTGTTCGTGGCCGGGGACATGGGCCGCGGCCAGTCCCTGATCGTCTGGGCCATCGCCGAAGGCCGCAGCGCCGCCGCCGGCCTGGACACCTACCTGAGCGGCGATACCGTCCTCCCCGTGGCCATTCCGCCCACCGCACGCCCCATGGTCTGACGCCCAGGGTCGCCGAACCGGCGTGGCCTACGGCGAGGCGTTCCTACCGGCCCAGCGAACCGGGCCCTGTGCCCGGTGAGCGGCCGGTGTGCCGGCGAAGTACCACCGCGGGGCGCGGAGCGCAGCGGGGGGTTCCGGGGGGTCGCCCCCCGGGCTAACACTGTGTTAAACCTGCGTGACAGATCTCCGCCCAGGCCGTTGCCGGACGTACGGTGGTATAGACCACTCGGCGCGAGCAGAGGACGCCCATGAGCCGCCGCGCGAAGATTGTCTGCACGCTCGGACCCGCGACGTCCAGCGCGGAGCAGATCGGCCTGCTCGTCGGGGCCGGGCTCGACGTCGCGCGGCTCAACCTGAGCCACGGCAGCCACGCGGAGCACGAGGTGGCCTGTGCGCGGGTCCGCGCCGCGGCCAGCGCCTCCGGGCGCAGCGTCGGCATCCTGGCGGACCTGCAGGGCCCGAAGATCCGGCTCGGCGCGTTCCCCGGCGGCCCGGTCCGGCTGTGCGCCGGCGACGAGTTCACGATGACCACCGAGGACGTGCCCGGGGACCGGCGCCAGGCGTCGATCACCTATCAGGGTCTGGCCCAGGACGTTCGGGGCGGGAACCGCATCCTGATCGACGACGGCCGTGTCCTGCTCCAGGTGGCCGGGGTCGCTGGCCCCCGGGTCAGGATGACGGTGCTGGTCGGCGGGACGATCTCCGACCACAAGGGCATCAACCTGCCGGGCGTCGCGGTCAGCGCGTCCGCGCTCACCGAAAAGGACGAAGCCGACCTGTGCTGGGCCATCGACCAGGGCGTGGACATGATCGCACTGTCCTTCGTGCGGCGGCCGGAGGACGCCGCCGCGGCCCGGGACATCATGAGCGAGTGCGGCGCCCAGCTGCCGCTCATCGCCAAGATCGAGAAGCCCGAGGCGGTCGAGGCGCTGCCCGAGATCGTGGCCGCCTTCGACGGGATCATGGTGGCCCGCGGCGACCTCGGGGTCGAGCTGCCGCTGGAGCAGGTCCCGATGGTGCAGAAGCGCGCTATCGTGCTGGCCCGGGAGAAGGCGCGCCCGGTCATCGTGGCCACGCAAATGCTGGAGTCGATGATCTCCGCGCCGCGTCCCACCCGCGCCGAAGTCTCCGACGTGGCGACCGCCGTGGACGAGGGCGCGGACGCGGTGATGCTGTCCGCGGAGACGAGTGTGGGGGAGTACCCCGTCGAGGCCGTTGCCACGATGTCGCGCGTCATCTGCGCCGCGGAGGAGGAGAGCTTGCGCCCGGTGTCCTCGCTGACCCGGATCCCGACCACCACTGGGGGGGCCATCGCCCGTGCCGCCGCCGAGGTCGGCGCGATCGTGGGGGCCCGCGCACTGGTCGCCTTCACGATGACCGGGGAGACGGCCCGGCGGCTGGCCAGGTACCGGTCGCCGATTCCGCTGCTCGCGTTCACGTCC
Organism: uncultured Actinomycetes bacterium; assembly: GCA_963809975.1. GTDB lineage: Bacteria > Actinomycetota > Actinomycetes > Streptosporangiales > Streptosporangiaceae > Bog-532. Next base: position 95,006 of record CAWELT010000025.1, on the reverse strand, counting down.
GAGCCCGCCACCCGCAGCCAGCTCGCGCTGATATGGGGTGTAGAGACGTTCATCGTCCCGATGGTGGATCACACCAATGAGATGGTGCTCCAGGTGGAGGCGGCGCTGCTCGACATTGGCCGGTGCGAGAAGGGCGATAAGCTGGTGATAGTGTCCGGTTCCCCGCTCGGCAGCCCGGGCAAGACGAACTCCCTGCGGGTACACCGCATCGGCGACCCCCTCGCCCGCAGCTGAGCCGCCGCGCGGGCCCGGGCCTGGTATTGTCGCACCGGGCCGTAACTGGCGTTGAGGTGGAGCACCACCGGGGAGCGGCTCGCCGTCCGCCGGCCAGCCGCGCGCCTGGGCACCTGCCATATCCGTCTGCCCGGGAGAAGAAGCCATGGCCGAGACCAATGCCGTCCAGGTCAGCACCGTACCTGCCGCCGCTGCGCACGGCGCGGACGCGACGTCCGCGGTCTCCGTCGGCTACCACGCCATGCTGGACGTGATCGCGGGATCCGAGCCCGCCGTGGCCCGCGCCATCGCCAGCGAGCTGACTAACCAGCGCCGCCAGCTCAAGCTCATCGCGTCGGAGAACTACGCGTCGCCCGCGGTCCTGATGGCCATGGGGACGTGGCTGTCGGACAAGTACGCCGAGGGGACGGTCGGCCACCGTTTCTACGCCGGCTGCGAGGTCGTGGACCAGGTTGAGGCGCTGGCCGCCCGCCACGCCGCTGAGCTGTTCGGCGCGGACCACGCCTACGTCCAGCCGCACTCCGGCATCGACGCCAACCTGGTCGCCTACTGGGCCATCCTTGCCCGCCGGGTCGAGCGCCCCTTCCTGGACCGCCACGGCGCGAAGAACGTCGACGCCCTCGAACCGGCCGCGTGGCAGCAACTGCGCGGCGACTTCGGCGCGCAGCGGATGATGGGCATGGCGCTGGACGCGGGCGGGCACCTGACCCACGGATTCCGCGCCAACATCTCCGGCAAGATGTTCGACCAGGCCAACTACGGCACCGACCCGGTCACCGGGCTGCTCGACTACGACGCCATCGCCGCCCAGGCCCGCGAGTTCAAGCCGCTGATCCTGGTCGCGGGGTATTCGGCCTACCCGCGCAACCCCAACTTCCGGGTGCTCCGCGAGATCGCCGACGAGGTGGGCGCGACCTTCATGGTCGACATGGCGCACTTCGCCGGGCTGGTCGCCGGGGGCGTGCTGACCGGTGACCTCAACCCGGTGCCGCACGCCGAGATCGTGACCAGCACGACGCACAAGTCCCTGCGCGGTCCGCGCGGCGGCCTCGTGCTGTGCACGCCGGAGTATGCGCCCTACGTCGACCGGGGCTGCCCGCTGGTCCTCGGCGGCCCGCTCCCGCACGTGATCGCGGCCAAGGCCGTCGCGCTGGCCGAGGCGCGCCAGCCCGCCTTCGCCGGCTACGCGGCGCGTATCGTGGCCAACGCCCGCGCCCTGGCCGACGGGCTGCTGCGGCGGGACACGCGCCTGATCACCGGCGGGACCGACAACCACCTGGTGCTGGCCGACGTGGCGGCCAGCTTCGGGCTGACCGGCCGCCAGGCCGAGGCGGCGCTGCTCGAGGCCGGCGTCGTCACCAACCGTAATTCGGTCCCGCGCGACCCGAACGGCGCCTGGTACACCTCCGGCATCCGGCTCGGCACGCCCGCCCTGACCACCCTCGGCATGGGGACCAGCGAACTGGACGAAGTCGCGGACATCATGACCACCGCGCTGAAGGCGACCACCCCGCAGGCTGGCTCCAAGGCCAGGCACATGATCGACGCAGGCGTGGCCGAGGCGTGCCGCGCCCGCTGCGCCGACCTCCTGGCCCGCTACCCCCTGTATCCCCAGATCCAGCTCTAGCTAGGCTCCGTGCCGCGGCCTCAGAACTTCGGCCCGACGAACTCATCCAGCCGCGCCACCGCCTCCCGCCGCGCGACCGAGATCGCATTGCGCCGTGAGAACCGCCAGCTAACCCTCGAGTTGATCTAGGGCATCGCCGCACAGTCCGAGAATGTCCATCGACTCGTTGGAGAAGAAGTAACGCGGATATTCGTACCAGTGATCTCCGTCGGAGAGCTTCCGCCGGACCCGGTTGGTAACCCGGCAACCATCCGAATGAAACAGTCCGCGCGCGAAGAGGCCCGGGTACATTCGCACAATCGCTTGCTGCCATGGCACCAGTTCGATCGTGCGCTCGTGCTTTCTCCCGGGACCGTGCTGAGGAAACAGGCATGGCCAATGCTTGGATGTGCTTTTGACCTCCGTACAGCCGATCCGCCGCACACGGCAAACGCTTGCCGTCGGCATTACGGTCGCCATCGCGGTCTCGGCGGCATCGATGAGCCCGGGCCAGTCGTCGCAGCATTTCACGTTTAGCGCGTAGCTACCCCGGCGCCCGTGAGTGATATGACCGTCGCCCAGGTACAGGCCAAGCAGATAGGCGTAAGCTGACTCGTCCAGTGGCCGGCCGTCGCATCGCGGGCAGCGAGGTTCTCGTCCCTTTACGGTCGCTTGGGGATTGCGGCGGGTGCCATATCGCCAGTGCCGGAGGGCCCGGATAGAGACGCCGCAAATCTGAGCGTTCTCCCGGTCGAGGACATCCAGACGAGACAGCAGTAAGGCGATGTCGACCGTCGTTCGCGGGTACACGCCCTAATTATCGCAAAAGGCACTGACAATCCCGGTGGACCGATCACGGCGAGGGAACATGAACGTCTATCGGGTGCCGGGAGCGGGATTCGAACCCGCACGCCCTTTCGGGCAGACGCTTTTGAGGCGTCCTTGTCTACCCGTTCCAACATCCCGGCCTGAATTGGCCCGGCGAGCCGGACCGGCCGCTCCGGGGGACCGACCGGGTCATAATCTACCCGCAACCTGTACTCTCGTCAGCGTGAGCCAGAAGCAGCTGCGAGTCGTTATCGCCGAGGATGAGGCGCTGATCCGCCTGGACCTGAAGGAGATGCTGGAAGAAGAGGGCTACGCCGTCGTGGCCGAGGTCGGGGACGGTGCGGCGGCGGTCGAGCGCGTGACCGCCCTCCGGCCCGAGCTCGCCATCCTGGACGTCAAGATGCCGGTGCTGGACGGCATCTCGGCCGCGGAGCGGATCGCGGCCGAGCGGCTGGCGCCGGTGGTCATCCTGACCGCCTTCTCCCAGCGCGAACTCGTCGAGCGCGCCCGCGACGCGGGTGCCATGGCCTACCTGGTCAAGCCGTTCACCAAGGCTGACCTCGTGCCCGCCATCGAGATGGCGGTCAGCCGCTTCCAGGAGATCACCTCGCTCGAATCCGAGGTGGGCAGCCTGCGCGAGCGGCTCGAGGTGCGCAAGGTCCTGGACCGCGCCAAGGGCCTTCTCCAGGCCGAGCACGGGATGACCGAGCCGGAGGCGTTCCGCTGGATTCAGAAGACCTCGATGGACCGCCGGCTCACGATGCGTAAGGTCGCCGAAGCGGTGATCGAAGGCTCGATGCCGGCCTCGCAGCCGACGGATTCGCCCTCGTCCTGACCGGCTCCCGCGGCAGTGGGGACACAATCGGGATGCAGGGGAGCCCGGGGCGCCTTTGGTGCCGTATCCGCCTTCCCCGGTCGGACACGTTCTCTACTGAGCTCCCCGGGCTCTCATACCACGTTAGCGAGCTTTCACCGTGCAGCGCAAAGTCGAGTTACCCCGCCGACGGTAGCGGGCCGGCGGGTCGTTACCTAGCGTTCACTGTGCCGGATCCCCCGCCGCCGGCGCGCCGAGCCGGCTGTGCCGGGCCGATGCCGCGCCGGCTTCTGGGTGCGAGACCCAGCACTTCCCGAACTCGCCGGACCAGCCGAACTTCCCCTCCGCCGAGATCTACGCGGGCCAGCCGATCAGCTCCACCACGATCGTCCAGTTCAGCTCTTAGCGAAGTCACGTGCGAGCCGTGAGGCCTGGCGGCACCTGCGGCAGGCCTCACTTTTCCCCGGGACCCGGTGGCATCCCGCCCTGGCCCGGCCCGGTTGACCATAGGATTTGAGCCGTGGCGACGAAGAGCACGGCCGCGCCGCGCGGCCAGGAAGCCAAGGCCCAGGACGGGGCCGGTACTCGCGGCCGGCTACTGCTCCTTGACGGGCACTCGCTGGCCTACCGGGCGTTCTTCGCGCTGCCGGCCGAGAACTTCTCCACGACCACCGGCCAGCCCACGAACGCCGTGTACGGGTTCACGGCCATGCTCATCAACGTGCTGCGCGACGAGCAGCCCACGCACATCGCGGTGGCGTTCGACCGCGGCGAGCCGACCTTCCGGCACGAGCAGTACGTCGAGTACAAAGCGAACCGCCGGGAGACGCCGGAAGACTTCCGCAGCCAGCTCAGCCTCATCTTCGAGGTCCTGGACGCGCTCGGTATCGCCCGGCTGTCGGTGCCCGGCTACGAGGCCGACGACGTCATCGCCACCCTGGCCACCCGGGCCGAGAACGACGGCATGGACGTGCTGATCGTCACCGGCGACCGTGACGTGCTCCAGCTCGTCGACGACCACGTGACGGTGCTGATGACGCGCCGGGGCATCAGCGACATGTCCCGCTTCACCCCGGAGAACGTCGAGGAGAAGTACGGCCTCACCCCCCAGCAGTACCCCGATTTCGCCGCCATCCGGGGCGACCCCAGCGACAACCTGCCGGGCATTCCGGGGGTGGGGGAGAAGACCGCGGCCAAGTGGGTCAGGGAGTTCGGCTCACTGGAGGAGCTCGTCAACCGGGTTGACGAGGTCAAGGGCAAGGCCGGCGACGCGCTGCGGGAGCACCTCGGCGATGTGCTGCGCAACCGGCAGATGACCGCGCTGGTCCGGGACGTTCCGCTGGACGACATCGGCACCGGCCCCGGCGAGCTGGTGCCGCGCGTCTGGGACCGGGAGCAGATCCACCAGCTCTTCGACACCCTGCAGTTCCGCGTGCTGCGTGAGCGGCTCTACGCCACGCTGCCCGACGGCATCTGCGGCGTCGCGGCCGGGGAAGAGGCGGCCGCCGAACCGGCCGGCGGCTTCGAGGTTGAGGTGGAGCTGCCCGGGCCCGACGAGCTGGCGCTGTGGATCGCCGGCCACGCCGCCGAGGCCGCCGCCGCGGCCGGCCAGGGCACCCCGGATGGCCAGACCACCCGCTCCGGGGTCGCGGTCACCGGCACCTGGGGGCGCGGCACCGGAACGCTGACCGGGATCGCCATCGCCGCGCCGGACGGCCACGGCGCCTTCATCGACCCCACCACGCTGACTGAGGATGACTCCGACGCCCTCGCGGGCTGGCTCGAAGCCGGCTCGCTGCCGAAGGCCCTGCACGACGCCAAGGGCCCGATGCACGCGTTCGCCGCGCACGGCTTCGAGCTCGCCGGGCTGACCAGCGACACCGCGCTGGCCGCGTACCTCGCCCTGCCCGGGCAGCGCTCCTTCGACCTGGGCGACCTGACCCTCCGCTACCTCGGCAAGGAGCTGCGCGACGACTCCGGGCTGCCGGAGCAGCTCACTCTCGACGGTTCCGGGGAGGAAGACGCCGCCGTCAACCTGGTGCTGCGCGCCCGGGCGACCGCGGAGCTGGCCGACGCGCTCGACGCCGACCTCGAGCGGCGCGGCGCGGCCGAACTGCTCCAGGACGTCGAGCTGCCGCTGGTCGACGTCCTGGCCCGGATGGAGCGCACCGGGATCGCCGCCGACACCGATCACCTGGCCGAGATGTCGGCGACCCTGCACGGCGAGGTGAAGGCGGCCGAGCAGGCCGCGTTCGCGGTCACCGGGCACGAGTTCAACCTCGGCTCGCCCAAGCAGCTGCAGGAGGTGCTGTTCAACGAGCTGGGGCTACCCAAGACCAAGCGCATCAAGACCGGCTACACCACCGACTCCGACGCCCTGACCGGCCTGCTCGCCCAGACCGGGCACCCGGTGCTGGAGCACCTGCTCCGGTACCGGGACGTGGCCAAGCTGAAGAGCATCGTCGACTCGCTGATCCCGATGGCCGGCGAGGACGGCCGGATCCACACGACGTTCAACCAGATGATCGCCGCCACCGGCCGGCTGTCCTCCACCGACCCGAACCTGCAGAACATCCCGATCCGCACCGAGGAGGGCCGCGGCATCCGGCGCGCGTTCGTGGTCGGCGCGGGATACGAGACGCTGCTCACCGCGGACTACAGCCAGATCGAGCTGCGGATCATGGCCCACCTGTCCGGGGACGAGGCGCTGATCGCCGCGTTTGAGTCGGGGCACGACTTCCACGCGGCGACCGCCGCACGGGTCTTCGGCCTGCCGCCAGACCAGATCAACGGGGAGCTGCGGAACCGGATCAAGGTGATGAACTACGGGCTGGCCTACGGGCTGTCCGCCTTCGGGCTGTCCTCGCAGCTGCACATCCCGGCTGAGGAGGCGCGGGCGCTGATGGAGGAGTACTTCAGGGAGTTCGGCGGGGTCCGGGACTACCTGCGGGACATCGTGGCCCGGGCCCGTCAGGAGGGCTACACGGAGACCATGTTCGGCCGGCGCCGGTACCTGCCCGACCTCACGTCGGACAACCGGCAGCGCCGGGAGATGGCCGAGCGGATGGCACTGAACGCCCCCATCCAGGGATCGGCGGCCGACATCATCAAGATGGCGATGCTGGCCGTGGACCGGGCGATCCGCGACCAGGGCCTGAAGTCACGGATGCTGCTCCAGGTGCACGACGAGCTGATCTTCGAGGTGGCACCCGGCGAGTTCGAAGCGCTGCGTGACCTCGTCGGCACGGAGATGGCGGACGCGGCTCATCTGGGGGTACCGCTCGAGGTTTCGATTGGATCCGGATCCAGCTGGTGGGACGCCGCGCACTGACGCGCGGGGTGCCCTCCGGCACGCCGGGGCGGCACCTCAGATTGACCCAGGGCTCCCGCTCTCATATTCTGAACGCTGCGTTGTGTCTCGTGTGGTCCGTCTGTCACTTGACCTCACCGGCGGCCGTCGGCCGTTCCGGGAACCGGTCTAGGCCGGTTCCGGCAGGTTTCGCGATTCTGGTCCTTCCGGCGGGTGCACCGGATTCAGCGCGCCCTCATATTCCTGTCCGCATCCGGAGCCAACCCACACATGACGAGCAGTACAGAAGCCAACTCGACCCCCAAGGTAGCGGTCAACGACATCGGGTCCGAGGAGGCATTCCTCGCCGCGATCGATGAGACCATCAAGTACTTCAATGACGGTGACATTGTCGAAGGCACCGTTGTCAAGGTCGATCGAGACGAGGTCTTGCTCGATATCGGCTACAAGACAGAGGGCGTGATCCCCTCTCGCGAGCTGTCGATCAAGCACGATGTCGACCCCCACGATGTGGTCAAGACTGGTGAGCACATCGAGGCCCTTGTCCTGCAGAAGGAGGACAAGGAGGGACGCCTGATCCTGTCCAAGAAGCGCGCGCAGTACGAGCGCGCCTGGGGCACGATCGAGAAGATCAAGGAAGAGGACGGCGTCGTCACCGGCACCGTCATCGAGGTCGTCAAGGGCGGCCTCATCCTCGACATCGGGCTGCGCGGCTTCCTTCCCGCCTCGCTGGTGGAGATGCGCCGCGTGCGCGACCTGCAGCCGTACGTCGGCCGCGAGCTCGAGGCGAAGATCATCGAGCTTGACAAGAACCGCAACAACGTGGTGCTGTCCCGGCGGGCCTGGCTGGAGCAGACCCAGTCCGAGGTCCGGCACACCTTCCTCAACACCCTGCAGAAGGGCCAGATCCGCAAGGGCGTCGTGTCGTCCATCGTCAACTTCGGCGCGTTCGTCGACCTGGGCGGCGTGGACGGCCTGGTGCACGTGTCGGAGCTGTCCTGGAAGCACATCGACCACCCCGGCGAGGTCGTCGAGGTCGGCCAGGAGGTCACGGTCGAGGTGCTGGACGTGGACATGGACCGCGAGCGGGTCTCGCTGTCGCTGAAGTCCACCCAGGAAGACCCGTGGCAGCAGTTCGCCCGCACGCACCAGATCGGCCAGGTCGTTCCCGGCCGGGTCACCAAGCTGGTGCCGTTCGGCGCGTTCGTGCGGGTGGAGGAGGGCATCGAGGGCCTGGTGCACATCTCCGAGCTGGCCGACCGGCACGTGGAGATCCCCGAGCAGGTCGTGCAGGTTGGCGACGAGATCTTCGTCAAGATCATCGACATCGACCTGGACCGGCGCCGGATCTCGCTGTCGCTCAAGCAGGCCAACGAGGGCACCATCGGCGAGGCGGTCGGCGACGACTTCGACCCGACGCTCTACGGCATGCCCGCCACCTACGACGAGCAGGGCAACTACGAGTACCCCGAGGGCTTCGACGCCGAGACCGGCGAGTGGCTCGAGGGCTACGACTCCCAGCGTGAAGAGTGGGAGCGCCAGTACGCCGAGGCACGGACGCGTTTCGAGGCCCACCGGCGCCAGGTCGAGGAGGCCCGCAAGGCCGACAGCGACGCGGCCGAGGGCGGCGAGGACGGGGCGGCGGTCACGTCATCGTCCACCACCAGTTCCAGCACGTCCTCTAGCACCCCCGGCGGTCAGCGGGGCGGCTCCCGTCCCAGCAGCGGCGGTTCGGCGCGGCGGCGGTGCGCTGGCCTCCGATGAGGCCCTCGCGGCGCTGCGCGACAAGCTGTCCGGCAACCAGGGCTGAGCCCGGGCTCAGCCGCCAGTCCCCTAGGACGATGAGCGGGCGGAGTTCCCTGTGGGAACTCCGCCCGCTCGCTTTCTGACGAAGGAGTTGGATCGCGTGCTTCGGGTCGGGCTTACCGGGGGGATCGGTTCCGGGAAGAGCGAGGTGTCGCGGCGGCTCGCCGATCGCGGCGCCGCGATCGTGGACGCGGACGTGGCCGCGCGGGAGGTCGTCGAGCCCGGCACCCCGGGACTCGGGCAGATCGCCGCCGTCTTCGGCCCGGAGGTGCTTCAGCCGAACGGCCGCCTGGACCGGGAACGGCTCGGCCAGATCGTCTTCGCCCAGCCCGACCTGCGCGCCAAGCTCAACGCCATCGTCCACCCGCTGGTCCACGAGCGGATGCACCAGATGGAGCAGGAGGCGATTGCCGCCGCCGGGACGCCGGGCCCGGCGGGCCCGGCGGCCATCGTCGTGCACGACGTCCCGCTGCTGGCCGAGAACGGGCTGGCCCGCGGGTTCGACGCCGTCATCGTCGTCGACGCGCCCGAAGACCAGCAGGCCCAGCGGCTGATCACCGCACGCGGGATGGCCCCCGGGCACGCCCGGGACCGGATGGCGGCCCAGGCCAGCCGTGAGCAGCGCCTCGCGATCGCCGACATCGTGATCGACAATTCGGGCTCGCTCGAGGACCTCGATCACCGGGTGGACGAGGTGTGGGCCGTGCTGCGCGACCGCGCCGCCGCACGGTCCCGCGGTTAGCTCCCGCCGGGCCGCGCCCAGGAATGTCAGACCCCCCTCCTACAGTTGAACCATGCGGCGGGGGATTGAGCCCAGCGGGCCGGCGGCTGAGCCATAGACCCGGCCGCAGAGCAGACCGGCGACCCCGAATCCTTAGGAGGTGGCATCGTGCGTCCCGTGACCGATCTGAAGCGCAAGGTCGCGCCCTTCCACGCGGTCACCGACATGAAACCGTCCGGGGACCAGCCGTCCGCCATCGCCGAGATCGAACGGCGAATCAAAGCCGGCGAGCAGGACACGGTGCTGCTGGGCGCGACGGGTACCGGCAAGACCGCCACGGTCGCCTGGCTGACCGAGCGGCTGCAGCGGCCGACCCTGGTCATGCTGCCGAACAAGACGCTCGCCGCCCAGTTCGCCAACGAGCTGCGGGAGATGCTGCCGGACAACGCGGTGGAGTATTTCGTCTCCTACTACGACTACTACCAGCCCGAGGCGTACATCCCGCAGACCGACACCTACATCGAGAAGGACTCTTCGATCAACGACGAGGTGGAGCGGCTGCGGCATTCGGCCACCAACTCGCTGCTGACCCGGCGGGACACGATCGTGGTCGCGTCCGTGTCGTGTATCTACGGCCTGGGCACCCCCCAGGAGTACGTGGACAGGATGCTGACCCTCAAGGTGGGGGACACGATCGACCGGGACACGATGCTGCGGCAGCTGGTCGGCATGCAGTACACCCGCAATGACCTGGCCTTCACCCGCGGGACCTTCCGGGTGCGCGGGGACACCATCGAGGTCATCCCGCAGTATGAGGAGCTCGCGGTCCGGATCGAGATGTTCGGCGACGAGATCGAGCGGCTGATGACGCTGCACCCGCTGACCGGCGAGGTGATCAGCGAGGACGAGGAGCTGTACATCTTCCCGGCCTCGCACTATGTGGCGGGCGCCGAACGGATGGAGCGGGCCATCGCCGGTATCGAGGCCGAACTGGCCGAGCGGCTCGCCGGGCTGGAGCGTAACGGCAAGCTGCTCGAAGCCCAGCGGCTGCGCATGCGGACCACCTACGACATCGAGATGATGCGTCAGGTCGGCAGCTGCGCGGGCATCGAGAACTACTCCCGGCACATCGACGGGCGTGCGGCGGGCAGCCCGCCCAACACGCTGCTCGACTACTTCCCCGAGGACTTCCTCCTGGTCATCGACGAGTCGCACGCCACCGTGCCCCAGATCGGCGCGATGTACGAGGGCGACGTGTCCCGCAAGCGGAACCTGGTCGAGCACGGGTTCCGGTTGCCGAGCGCCGTCGATAACCGCCCGCTGACCTGGGATGAGTTCACCGAGCGGATCGGCCAGACCATCTACCTGTCGGCTACCCCCGGGCCGTACGAGCTGCAGCGCGTCGGCGGCGACGTAGTGGAGCAGGTGATCCGGCCGACCGGGCTGGTCGACCCGGAGGTCCTGATCAAGCCGACCAAGGGTCAGATCGACGATCTGCTGCACGAGATCAGGCTGCGTGCGGAGCGGGACGAGCGTGTCCTGGTCACCACGCTGACCAAGAAGATGGCTGAGGACCTGACCGACTACCTGCTGGAGAACGGCGTACGGGCACGCTACCTGCACAGCGAGGTGGACACGCTGCGGCGGGTGGAGCTGCTGCGCGAGCTGCGGCTCGGCGAGTTCGACGTGCTGGTCGGCATCAACCTGCTCCGGGAGGGCCTGGACCTGCCGGAGGTCTCCCTGGTCGCGATCCTGGACGCCGACAAGGAGGGGTTCCTCCGGTCGGGCACGTCGCTGATCCAGACCATCGGCCGGGCCGCGCGGAACGTCTCCGGCCAGGTGCATATGTACGCGGACCAGGTCACGCCATCCATGCAGCGGGCCATCGATGAGACCAACCGGCGGCGGGACAAGCAGATCGCCTACAACCAGGCCCACGGCATCGACCCGCAGCCGCTGCGCAAGCGGATCGCCGACATCCTGGACCAGCTGGTCCGGGAGGACGCCGACACCGACGAGCTCATCGGGGGCGCCGGGCGCCAGCAGAGCCGCGGCAAGTCGCCGGTGCCCGGGCTGTCGTCCCGGGCCCGCGCCGCGGCACGAGCGGCCGGGGTGGCGGCCGGCGTCGAGAACCTGGCCGGCGACGGCAGCGGCGGCCCCGCGCGCGACGACCTGATCGAGCTGATCAAGCAGCTCACCGAGCAGATGCACGCTGCTGCGGCGGAGCTGCAGTTCGAGGTGGCGGCGCGGTTGCGGGACGAAATCCGGGAGCTGAAGCACGAATTGAGGGGCATGCAGGCCGCCGGGGTGTAATCCCGCCGGGCCCCCCGGGCCCCGGCCCCGGCCCCCCGGGCCCGCGGGGCCTGCCGGGGATGTGGACCCCCGGAATGCTTAGCAACAGCTGAATGTTCGCTCAGATGCACCGCTAAATGAATTCGGAGAGCCGGCACCCAAGGCGTAAGGTCGTGAATTATGGTAGCTAGCCTGGTGGCTGCCGTGTTCGCGGCCGTCTGTTACGGTGTCGCCTCCGTGATGCAGGCCATCGCCGCCCGCGCGGCGAGCCGCCGCCCGGGGCCGGGGGCAGAGGGCGAAGCGGGGGCTGGACCCGCGGGCGTGGATCCCGGCCTGCTGGTGCGGATGCTCCGCAATTGGCGGTTCGTGGCCAGCCTGGGCCTGGACACGCTCGGCTTTGTCGCCCAACTGATCGCGTTGCACCGGCTGCCGCTGTTCGCCGTCCAGGCGATGATCGCGGCGAACCTGGCCGTGACCGCGGTCTGCGCCACCTGGCTGATTGGCGCCGTCCTGCGCTGGCAGGAATGGGTCGCCGTCGGCGGGGTCGTCACCGGCGTGGGCCTGCTCGGCTCCTCGGCCGGCGCAGAAGGTGCGACGCAGGCGGGCGTGGTGTTCAAGCTGGCCCTGATCGTCGCGGTCGCCGGTCTCGCCCTGGTCGGCGTGGCCGCCGGGCGGCTGCCGGACCGGCTGCGGACCCCGGTCCTCGGCGTCGTCGCCGGAACCGGTTACGGCGTGCTCGGCGTGGCCGCCCGCGTGCTCAGCGGCTTCGCTCCGGTGACTCTCATCCGGGATCCGGCCACCTACGCGCTGATCGCCGCGGGCATCGTGTCGTTCCTCTTCTACGCGTCCGCGCTGGAGGGCGGCAGCGTCACCGTGGCTACGGCCGGGGTCGTGCTGGCTGAGACCCTGCCGCCCGCCGCGGTCGGCGTCATTTTCCTCGGCGACCGCACCCGGCCCGGCCTGGGCGGCGTGGCCATCGCGGGCTTCGTGCTGGCCGTCTGCTGCGCGGTCGCGCTGGCCCGGTTCGGTGAGGCGCACGAGAACGACCGCCCTAGCGGCCCGGACGGCGAAGCGGTCGCCCAGATGGCCGGCAACACCAACGCGTAACACGGGCCCCCGCGTCACACCAGCTCAGGGCCGGCGCCCGGTGGGCGGAGCGCGCGGCGATGAGCCAATGCAGTCTCCACGACCTGCCGCCTGTTATCCTGAGGGCCCGTGGACAGGCGGAGTTACCGCCTTATCGACGACCACGGGAGCCCCACTTTGGCTGCATCACCGCACCGGACTCGGCCGGCTTCTACTCGGCATCTTTTCGTCACCGGAGGGGTCGCGTCCAGTCTGGGCAAAGGGCTCACCGCATCCAGTCTCGGGCGGCTGCTCAAGCTCCGCGGGCTGAACGTCACGATGCAGAAGCTCGACCCTTACCTCAACGTTGACCCCGGCACGATGAACCCCTTCCAGCACGGCGAGGTGTTCGTCACCGACGACGGGACCGAGACCGACCTGGACGTCGGGCATTACGAGCGGTTCCTCGACACCGAACTGCAGGGCTCGGCCAACGTCACCACCGGGCAGATCTACTCGGACGTGATCGCGAAGGAACGCCGCGGCGATTACCTGGGCGACACCGTGCAGGTCATCCCGCACATCACCAACGAGATCAAGTCGCGGATCCTGGAGATGGGCGGCCCCGACGTCGACGTGGTCATCACCGAGGTCGGCGGCACGGTCGGCGACATCGAGTCGCTGCCCTTCCTGGAGGCCATCCGCCAGATCCGGCACGAGATCGGCCGGGACCGCTGCTTCTTCCTGCACGTCTCGCTGCTGCCCTATATCGGGCCGTCGGGGGAGCTGAAGACCAAGCCGACGCAGCATTCCGTCGCCGCCCTGCGCAGCATCGGTATCCAGCCCGACGCGATCGTGTGCCGGTCCGACCGGCCGATCAGCGACGGGATCAAGCGCAAGGTCAGCCTGATGTGCGACGTGGACGAGGAGGCGGTCGTCTCCGCGCCGGACGCCCCGTCCATCTACGACATCCCCAAGGTGCTGCACGCCGAGGGCCTCGACGCCTACGTGGTGCGCCGGCTCGGCCTGCCGTTCCGCGACGTGGACTGGACCGAGTGGGATGACCTGCTGCGGCGGGTGCACCGGCCGGCCCACAGCATCACGATCGCCCTGGTCGGCAAGTACGTCGACCTGCCCGACGCCTACCTTTCGCCGGCCGAGGCGCTGCGCGCGGGCGGTTTCGCCAACGACGCCCAGGTCAACATCCGCTGGGTGCCCAGCGACCACTGCCAGACTCCCGAAGGCGCGATGAGGGAACTCGAAGGCGCCGACGGCGTGCTGATCCCCGGCGGGTTCGGGGTCCGCGGGATCGAGGGCAAGATCGGCGCGATCGACTACGCCCGGACCCACGGCATTCCGCTGCTCGGCCTCTGCCTCGGCCTGCAGTGCCTGGTCATCGAGGCCGCGCGGCACCTGGCCGGCCTGGACGGCGCGGACAGCACCGAGTTCGACCCCGCCACCCCCTTCCCGGTGATCGCCACGATGGCGGACCAGGAGGACGTGGTGGCGGGGGAGCGGGACATGGGCGGCACGATGCGGCTCGGCCTGTACCGGGCCGTGCTCGCCGAGGGAACCCTGGTCCGCGAACTGTACGGCGAGAGCAGCGTGGAGGAACGGCATCGGCACCGGTACGAGGTCAACAACGGCTACCGGGAGCGCCTGGAGCGGGCCGGGGTCGTCTTCTCCGGCCTGTCACCCGACGGGCGGCTGGTGGAGTTCGCCGAACTGCGCCGGGACCTGCATCCGTTCTTCGTGGGCACGCAGGCCCACCCGGAGTTCCTGTCCCGGCCGACCCGGCCACACCCGCTGTTCACCGGGCTCATCGCCGCCGCCCTGCGGCGGTCCCGCGCCCATGCCCCGGCCGCCGAGGCCCGCGCGGCGGCCAGCGCATGACGCCTCCGATCGCCGATACGGTCGAGGAGTGGCCCGTCGTCTCCTCGGCCGAGCGGTACCGGGGCAAGATCATCAACGTGCGGAGTGACACCATCCGGTCGCCGGACGGAAATACTGCCGAACGGGAAGTGGTGGAACATACCGGCGCGGTGGGGGTCCTGGCGCTCGATGAGTCCGGCCGGGTCCTCATGATCCGGCAGTACCGCCACCCCGTCGGGCGGCTGCTGTGGGAACTGCCCGCGGGCCTGCGCGACGTCGCCGGCGAGCCGGTGCTGCAGACCGCGCGACGTGAGCTGCTGGAGGAGACCGGCTACCGGGCGGCCCGCTGGGACGTGCTGGTGGACTACTTCAGCTCGCCGGGCATCCTCACCGAGCGGCTGCGGGTCTTCCTCGCCCGCGGCCTGGAGCTCGTTCCGGAAGCCGAACGCGACTTCGTACCCGAGAACGAGGAAGCCCACCTGCTCGTCGACTGGGTGCCGCTGGAGGAAGCGGTGTCCCTGGTTCTCGCCGGTGAGCTGCATAATAGCGTTGCCGTCGTGGGGATCCTGGCCGCGCACACCGCGAGTGCGGACGGGTTCGGGAGCCTGCGGGCGGCGGATACGCCGGAGAAGTGACCCGGGAACAAGGGAACCTGGGAAACATGGCACTGCGCAACGGCGCGCGGTGCCAGGAAGGGCAGAATCATGAAAGTTGGCGTCCCGCGGGAGGTCAAGAACCACGAGTACCGCGTGGCGATCACCCCGGCCGGAGTGCACGAGCTCGTCCGTAACGGTCACGAGGTGGTGATCGAGGCGGGGGCCGGGGCCGGCTCGTCCATCCCCGATGGGGACTTCACCTCGGCCGGGGCGAAGATCCTCGCCACGGCGGACGAGGTATGGCAGACCGCCGAGCTGGTGCTCAAGGTCAAGGAGCCGGTGGCGGAGGAATACCACCGGATGCGCCAGGACCAGGTGCTCTTCACCTACCTTCATCTGGCCGCGTCGCGGCCGTGCACGGATGCGCTGCTGAAGGCGGGCGTCACCTCGATCGCGTACGAGACCGTGCAGCTTCCCGACCGGTCGCTGCCGCTGCTCGCGCCCATGTCGGAGGTGGCGGGACGGATGGCGCCGCAGGTTGGCGCGCACCACCTGCAGCGCGACGGCGGCGGCCGGGGCGTGCTCATGGGCGGCGTGTCCGGCGTGTACGCGGCCAAGGTGGTCGTGCTCGGCGCCGGGGTTTCCGGCATGAACGCGGCGGCGATCGCGCTCGGCATGCAGGCCGAAGTGCTGCTCCTCGACCTGAACATCGCCCGGCTCCGCTCCGCGGACGCGATCTATCAGGGCCACTGCCAGACGGTGGCGTCCAACGCCTACGAGATCGAGCGCGCCGTCATCGACGCCGACCTGGTCATCGGGGCGGTCCTCGTGCCGGGCGCCCGCGCGCCCAAGCTCATCCCCGGCGACCTGGTCGCCCGGATGAAGCCCGGCTCGGTGCTGGTGGACATCGCCATCGACCAGGGCGGCTGCTTCGAGGACTCGCGGCCCACCACGCATGACGAGCCGACGTACCGGGTGCACAACTCGGTGTTCTACTGCGTCGCCAACATGCCGGGCGCCGTCCCGCACACGTCGACCTACGCGCTCACCAACGTGACGCTGCCCTACATCGTGCAGATCGCGAACCACGGCTGGCGCGACGCCCTGCGGGCCGACCCCGCGCTCGGCCTGGGGCTGTCCACTCACGACGGCGCCGTCACCTGCGGCCCCGTCGCGGATGCGCACGGTCTGCCGTTCACCCCCGCGGCGGAGGTCCTCGGCTGACCAGCACGGCCCAAGCAGTCCGTGGTTACCTTGACCACCTGCTGGTGGAACGCGGCCTGGCCGCCAACACGCTGGAGTCCTACCGCCGGGACCTGTCCCGTTACCAGCAGATCCTGGCCGCGGCCGGCCGCACCGAGATCGACGCGGTGACCAGCACCGACATCGCGTCGTACGTGGCCAGCCTGCGGGAGGGCGACGCGGATCACCCGCCCCTGGCGGCCAGCTCGGCGGGCCGGGCCATGGCCGCCGTGCGCGGCCTGCACGCCTTCGCCTGCCGGCACGGCATGACGGCGGCGGACCCGGCCCGGCCGGTGCCGCCGCCGGTGCCACCCCGCCGCCTGCCCAAGGCCATCTCGGTGGACGAGGTCGAACGACTGCTGGACGCGGCGGGGCCAGCTCCCGGGATAGATGACCCCCGGCCGATCCGCGACCGCGCGCTGCTGGAGTTCCTCTACGCCACCGGCGCGCGGATCTCCGAGGCGACCGGGCTGGACGTGGACGACCTCACGCTGGACGGTGAGCCCGCCGTCCTGCTCGACGGCAAGGGCGGCAAACAGCGCATCGTGCCACTCGGCCGTTACGCGGCCGCGGCGCTGAGCGCCTACCTGGTCCGGGCGCGGCCGGCCCTGGCCGCGGGCGCGGCGCGCGGCCGCGCCCGGGCGGGGCGTCCCGGGGGCTCCGTGTCACCGGCGCTGTTCCTGAACGCCCGCGGCGGCCGGCTCACCCGCCAGGGGGCCTGGGCGGTCCTGCGGGCCGCGGCGGAGCGGGCCAATCTGTCCCGGGTGTCCCCGCATACCCTCCGCCATTCCTTTGCGACGCATCTGCTCGATGGCGGCGCCGATATCCGGGTGGTGCAGGAGCTGCTCGGGCACGCGTCGGTCACGACGACTCAGATCTATACGCTGGTCACCGTCGAGAAACTGCGCGAGGTGTACGCGGCCTCCCACCCCAGGGCTCTCGGCTGAAATGCGGGCGGTGCTGCCCCCGGACGGCCCTGTTTCTCATTTCCAGTGCTTAGCGGCGCGTCCGCTTGAACGGGCCGGGCCCAGGCCCTAGATTCGGGAAAACATCCCACCGGGAGGATCGCAACTTGTGGCAACCCGAACGGTACAGGCCGATGCCGCAGAGCTAGGGCACACCGGGCGACCCATGCCCGTTTTCGCCGACCCCGGGCCGCTTGAGGTGCATGGTCCCGCCCGGATCGTCGCCGTCTGCAATCAGAAGGGTGGCGTCGGCAAGACGACGACCACCATTAACCTCGGAGCGGCCCTCGCCGAGCAGGGGCGGCGTGTCCTGCTGGTGGACTTCGACCCGCAGGGCGCCCTGTCGGTGGGGCTTGGCATCCAGCCGCACGACATCGACGCCACCGTCTATAACCTGCTCATGGAGCGGGGCGCCACGGCGCACGACGTCCTGACCAAGACCCAGGTCCACGGCATGGATCTGATGCCGAGCAACATCGACCTCTCCGGCGCGGAGGTCCAGCTCGTGCACGAGGTCGGCCGCGAGTACGTCCTCGGCAGTGCCCTGGAGCCGGTGGTCGCGGACTACGACGTCATCATGATCGACTGCCAGCCGTCCCTGGGGCTGCTGACGATCAACGCGCTGGCGTGCGCGCAGGGCGTGGTCATCCCGCTGGAATGTGAGTATTTCGCCATGCGCGGCGTCGCCCTCCTGATGGAGACGATCGACAAGGTTTCGCGTCGGCTTAACCCGAAGCTGGAGATCGACGGCCTTCTCGCCACGATGTACGATTCGCGGACGCTGCACACCCGTGAAGTGCTGACGAATATCGTCAACGGCTTCGGCGACAAAGTCTTTCACACCGTGATCAACCGCACCGTACGGTTCCCAGACGCTACCGTTGCAGGGGAGCCCATCACCAGGTTCGACTCCGGGTCGATGGGGGCGAGTTCCTACCGTGAACTTGCCAAGGAGGTACTGGAGCGGTGGCGGCAAGCAGGGGACGGTCACGAAGGGTAAGCCTTCCGGGCATAGCGGAGCTGCTTCGTCCCGCCACGCCCGGTCCCGGCGTGGCCGCGGACCGTCCGGCGAGCGGCCGGGAGCAGCGTACGCATAAGATCACCGTCTCCCTGTCCGCCGACGAACTGTTCGATCTGGAGCACGCCCGGCTCACCTCGCGCCGCTACGGCATCACCGCAGATCGCGGCCGGCTCGTCCGTGAGGCCATCGCCGTGGCACTGGCCGGCCTCGACGCCTGCGGTGCGACGAGCGTGCTCGCCCGCCGCATCGCGGACTCCTCGGAGACACAGCAGTAGGGATGTGGTCGCGGTGACGATTTGCCGCTACGGCGGCGGGTCCGGTGGTGGCCACGGTGGCGGTGGGCACGACGGCTGATGACCTGACCGATGGCGGCCTGGCCGGCCACCGGCGTGTTCGGCCCCGGCGACGGCGACGTCCGGCCCTCGGGCTTCGAGGTCCACCTCGACGTGTTCGAGGGCCCGTTCGACCTGCTGCTGGCCCTCATCTCCAAGCACAAGCTCGACATCACCGAGGTCGCCCTCTCGCAGGTGACCGACGAGTTCATCGGTTACATCCGGGAGCGTTCGGGCGGCTGGGATCTCGATCAGGTCAGCTACTTCCTCGTGGTCGCCGCGACCCTGCTGGACCTCAAGGCCGCGCGGCTGCTCCCCTCGGGTGAGGTCGAGGACGAGGAGGACCTCGCGCTGCTGGAGGCCCGGGACCTGCTGTTCGCCCGGCTGCTGCAGTACCGCGCCTACAAGGAAGCCGCCGCCGTCTTCGCGGGCCGGATGGCCGTGGCCGCCCGCCGGTTCCCGCGCCGTGTCCCGCTGGAGCCACGGTTCGCGCAGCTGTTCCCCGAAGTTCTGCTCGGGCTCGGCCCGGTAGAATTTGCCCGGATCGCGGCGCGCGTGCTCACCCCGCGGCAGGCGCCGACGGTCTCCACCGACCACATCCACGCCCCGTTCGTGAGCGTCCGCGAGCAGGCGCGGCGGCTGGCCGTCCGGCTGCGCGAGCTCCGCCGGGCTAGTTTCCGGCAGCTCACCGCCGATTGCACGGCGACGTATGAGATCGTGGCGAGCTTCCTCGCGGTGCTCGAGCTCTACCGGGAGGACCGTATCTCCCTGGAGCAGCTCACGCCGCTGGGGGACATCTACGTGACCTGGAACGCGGCCGGTGACGACGATGACGATGTGGCCATCGACGTGGACGGAGACATGGACGAAGGCGACCCGCGCGACGTGGACGAGCAGGACGGACATGACGGACATGAACGGAAGGCGGAGTCCGGGACTCCGGCCCCCCCGACGACCGCCTGCTGACGGTACCTGGAGACCCGCCGACCTAGCCCCCGACAGCCCCTCGCTGCGCGCCAGCCTCGAGGCGATCCTGCTGGTCGCGGACGAGCCCGTGCCGGCCGTGGTGCTCGCCCAGGTGCTGGAACGGCCGACCGGGGAGGTGGTCGGCCTGCTCCGCGACACCGCGGCCGAATACGCGGCCGAGGAACGAGGATTCGACCTGCGCGAGATCGCCGGCGGCTGGCGGTTCTACACCCGGGAGGAGTGCGCGCCCGTCGTCGAGCGGTTCGTCAGCGAGGGCCAGGAAGTCCGGCTCACTCAGGCGGCGCTGGAGACCCTGGCCGTCGTCGCGTACCGCCAGCCGGTCAGCCGGGCGCGGGTGTCCGCGGTGCGCGGCGTCAACTGCGACGGCGTGATGCGGACACTGACGCTGCGCGGGCTGGTGGAAGATTCCGGTACCGACCCGGAGACCGGCGCGATCCTGTACCGGACCACCGGTTACTTCCTGGAGCGGCTCGGCCTGGCCAGCCTGGAGGAACTGCCTGACCTGGCGCCGTTCCTGCCGGACAGCATCGAGGATGTCGACGATGCCGCGGATCTGGGCCACGACCGTGCCCGGCCGTAACCCGCGCGGCCGCGGCGCCGGCCACCCGACCGGCCACTCCAGCGGGGGCGCCCCCCGGGGAGGTGCCCCCGCCCGCGCCCACCGCGCCCGTCCGCTCCCCAGCCAGTTGACACCGACGATGACGATGACGACTTCGGCGGGGATTTCGGCGAAGAGCGTGACAGCCTCATCGACGTTCCGGGTGGCGTGCGGCTGCAGAAGGTACTGGCCGCGGCGGGCGTGGGCAGCCGGCGGCACTGCGAGGAGCTGATCGGGGCCGGCCGGGTCGAGGTCGACGGCGAGACGGTGCGCCGTTTCGGCGCCCGGGTCGACCCCGAGCATCAGGTCATCCGGGTGGACGGCAAGCGCATCCCGTCCCGCCAGGACCTCGTCTACCTGGCCTTCAACAAGCCGCCCGGCGTGCTGACCGCGATGTCCGATCCGCGCGGCCGCGCCACCGTCACCGACTTCCTCGGCGACCGGGCCGAGCGGCTGTTTCACGTGGGCCGGCTCGACTACGACAGCGAGGGCCTGATGCTGCTGATGAACGACGGTGAGCTCGCGCACCGCCTCGCGCATCCCCGCTTCGGCGTACTCAAGACCTACCTGGCCGAGATCCAGGGTCCGGTGCCGAAGGATCTCGGCCGGACGCTGATGACCGGGATCGAGCTCGACGACGGGGTGGCCGCGGCGGACCGGTTCCGGGTGGTGGAACGCTCCGGGCCGCGCGTGCTCGTCGAGGTCACGCTGCATGAGGGGCGCAAGCGCATCGTGCGCCGGATGCTCGCCGAGGCCGGCCACCCGGTGCTCCGGCTGGTACGGACCGATGTCGGCCCGATCCGGCTGGGTAGCCTGAAGCCGGGCGGTGTCCGAGAGCTCACGACGCGCGAAATCGGCGAGCTGTACGCCTCGGTAGGCCTATAGCCTGAGGGCATCAGCCTGAGACGGCCCGGCAGTCGATACTGAGGAGGTGGGAACGTGCCAGTCAGAGCGATCCGGGGCGCGGTGCAGATCGAAGCCGATGAGCGTGAGGCGATCCTCGAGGGAACGGCCGAATTGGTCAGCGAGGTCATGGCGCGCAACGACCTGGTCCCCGACGACGTGATCAGCGTCCTGTTCACGGTCACCCCGGACCTGACCACGGAGTTCCCGGCGCTGGCCGCGCGCAAGATCGGTTTTCACGACGTGCCGCTGCTGTGCGCGACCGAGATTCCGGTGCCGGGTGCGCTCCCGCGCGTGGTCCGGCTCATGATGCACGTGGAGACCAGCCGCTCCCGCGGTGAGATCCAGCACGTGTACCTGCGCGGCGCGGCGGCCCTCCGGCTGGACATCGCGCAGTGACCCAGGCGCCGGTCCCGCGGCAGGTCGTTGTCATCGGCACCGGCCTGATCGGGACGTCTGCGGCGCTCGCCCTACGGCGCCACGGCGTCGACGTCTGGCTCTGGGATCGTGACCCGGCCGCCGCCGCGCTCGCGGCCGACCTGGGCGCGGGACGGGTTCTGGCCAGTCTGGGAAACACCCACGGCAATCCGGCCGGCCACGCCGGGCCCGCCGACGTGGCGCTGATCGCGGTGCCGCCTGCCGAGGTGGCCGCTGTCCTGACGACAGCGCAGCGCGCGGGCCTGGCGCACTGCTACACGGACGTCGCCAGCGTGAAGGCGCTGCCCCTGGCCCGGGCCCGGGACGCCGGCTGCGACATCTCCCGCTACGTGCCCGGGCATCCGCTGGCCGGCCGGGAACGGTCCGGGCCCGCCGCAGCCCGGGCGGACCTCTTCCTCGGCCGGGCCTGGGCGCTGTGCCCGGCTCCCGAGACCTCTGGCGTAACGGTGGCCACGGTGACCGCGCTGGTGACGGCGTGCGGAGCCGAGCCGGTCGTGACGGACGCGGACACCCACGACTGCTGGGTCGCGCTGATCTCTCACGCCCCGCACGTGGTCGCCGCGGCCATGGCGGCGCAACTGGCCCCGGAATCGGTGCCGCCGGAGGCCCTCAGCCTGGCCGGGCCAGGCCTGCGCGATGCCACCCGGATCGCCGTCGGCGACGCCGGCCTGTGGACGCAGATCCTGACCGGGAACGCCGCCCCGGTCGCGGCCGTCCTGGCTGCGGTGGCCGGCGACATCGCGGAAGCCGCGCGGATCCTGGCCGGGGTGGCCCCTATCCCTGGCCAGCGCCGCGACCCGGCCGGCGCGCCCGCGCCGGAGGGCAGCAAGGGCCTGACCGTGCTGCTGGAGCACGGCCGCGCGGGCGTGGCCCGCATCCCCGGCAAGCGCGGCGGCCCGGCCCGCGCGTTCACCGCCGTGCAGGTGGTCATCAGCGACCGCCCCGGTGAGCTCGCGCGGTTGTTCGCCGCGGCCGCCGAGGCCTGCGTCAACGTGGAGGACGTCGGCATCGAGCACTCACCCGGGGCGCCGGTCGGCGTGGCCGAGCTTTCGGTCCGGCCGGAGTCCGCCGGGCCGCTGATTAACGCCCTCACGGCCGGCGGATGGCCGGTCCGCCGGTAGCCTTGCGGGTGTGAGCATTTCTGCGGACAGCCACGGCGGATCATCGGGCAGCGGAATCGTCATCGCCGTCGACGGTCCGTCAGCGTCGGGAAAATCGAGCACCTCGCGCGGGGCGGCCCGCGCCCTCGGCCTCCGCTACCTCGACACCGGCGCCATGTACCGGGCCCTGACCTGGTGGCTGCTGGCCCATGGCATCCCGGTCGACGACGCTGAGGCGGTGGCCCGGCACGTCGGCGATCCCGTCATCGAGGTGGGGACCGACCCCGACGGCCCGTGGGTGACGGTCGACGGCCGGGATGTGTCGGCGGCGATCCGGACCCGTGAGGTGTCCGGCGCGGTGTCCGCCGTGGCCCGGATCCCGCAGGTCCGCGCGCGGCTGATCGCCATGCAGCGCGAGATCATCGCCCGCGCCCGGGCCGAGGGGCGGGGCATCGTCGCGGAGGGGCGTGACATCGGCACGGTGGTCGCGCCCGACGCGGTGGTCAAGGTCTTCCTCACCGCCAGCGAGGTGGCCCGGGCCACCCGCCGCACCGCCGACCTGGCCGGCGACCCCACGGCGACCGTCGCCGCGACCCAGGCCGAGCAGGCCCGCCGGGACCGGATGGACGCGGCGCAGATGGCGAAGGCCCCGGACGCGGTGGACGTCGATTCGACGCTGTTCTCGCTCGAGGACGTGGTGGAGATGATCGCGGGCCTGGCGATTCAGCGGGCCAAGCTCCCCGATACCGCGAGGACGACCCGGTGAACCCGGACGACGACACCGCCGCCTTCAGCACCGACGACGAATTCGTCCCTGGGGTACCGGAGGTAAACGACTACTCCCCCGACGACGCCGCGGACCGCGAGTACCCCCTGGACGACGAGTACCCCGCAGCGGTCCCGTTCGGCGGAATAGACTGACGATGAGATGGCCGAACGGCCCGTGGTGGCGGTGGTCGGCAGGCCGAACGTCGGCAAGTCCACGCTGGTCAACCGGATCATCGGCAGCCGGCTGGCCGTCGTGGAGGACACCCCGGGCGTCACCCGCGACCGGGTCGCCTACGACGCGAACTGGCGCGGGCGGCAGTTCACCCTGGTCGACACCGGCGGCTGGGAGCCGTCGGAGGAGAAGACGGGATCGCTGGCGGCGCGGATCGCCGGGCAGGCCCGGATCGCCGCGAAGACGGCCGACGCCGTGCTGTTCGTCGTGGACGCCACGGTGGGGGCCACCGACGCCGACGACGCCGTCGCGGACGTGCTGCGCCGCTCCGGCGTGCCGGTCGTGGTCGCGGCCAACAAGGTCGACAACGCCGCCACCGAGCTGACCGCCTCGTCGCTGTGGTCGCTCGGGCTCGGCCAGCCCTACCCGGTTAGCGCGCTGCACGGGCGCGCCAGCGGTGACCTGCTCGACGCCGTTCTCGAGGCGCTGCCCGAACCGCCGCCGCAGCCCCGCACCCGGCCGTCCGGGCCGCGCCGGGTGGCCCTGATCGGCCGGCCCAACGTCGGCAAGTCCAGCCTGCTGAACAAGCTGGCGGGGGAGCAGCGGGTGCTGGTCGACGCCGAGGCCGGCACGACCCGGGACCCAGTGGATGAGCTGATCGAGCTCGGCGGCAAGACCTGGCGGTTCGTGGACACGGCCGGCATCAGGCGGCGGTTCCGGGAGAGCCAGGGCGCCGACTACTACGCGGCGCTGCGGACCGCGGGCGCCCTGGAGGTCGCCGAGGTCGCCGTCGTGCTGGTCGACGCCAGCCAGCCGCTGACCGAGCAGGACCTGCGGATCATCTCGATGGTCATCGAGGCCGGGCGCGCCCTCGTCATCGCGTTCAACAAGTGGGACATGGTCGACGAGGAACGGCAGCACTACCTGGAACGCGAGATCGACCGGCAGCTGTACAACGCGCGCTGGGCGCCGCGGGTCAACATCTCCGCCACCACCGGGCGGCACGTCGACCGGCTGGTCCCCGCGATCGAGACGGCCCTGGCGGGCTGGGAGACCCGGGTCCCGACCGGGCGCCTCAACAGCTGGCTGACCGGCCTGATCGCGGCGACCCCGCCGCCGGTGCGCGGCGGGCGCCAGCCGAAGGTCCTGTTCGCCACGCAGGCCGGGATCCGGCCCCCGCACGTCGTGCTGTTCACCACGGGGTTCCTGGAGGCCGCCTACCGCCGGTTCGTGGAGCGGAAACTGCGCGAGGAGTTCGGCTTCGAGGGCAGCCCGCTGAAGGTATCGATGCGGATGCGGGAAAAGCGCGGGCGTGGCTCATCGTCGCGCGGCCGCAGCACCAGCCGCCGACTGAGCGCGATGCTGGCCGCTTCCCGGAACTCACCGAAACCGACCGGCTGCGCGTCTGGCACCCGTACGCGCCCATGCCGGGCACGCATCCGCCGCTGCCGGTGGAATCCGCGTCCGGGGTCCGGCTCCGGCTGGCCGGCCCGGACGCCCCCGAGCTGGTGGACGGAATGTCGTCGTGGTGGGCGGCCATCCACGGGTACCGGCACCCGGTCCTGGACGCGGCGGCCCGGTCGCAGCTGGACCGGATGAGCCATGTGATGTTCGGCGGCCTGACCCACGAGGCAGCGGTGCGGCTGTGTGACCGGCTGGCCACGCTGACCCCGGACGGCCTGGAGCACGTCTTCCTGTGCGATTCCGGTTCGGTCGCGGTCGAGGTCGGGATCAAGATGTGCCTGCAGTACTGGCGCTCGCGCGGCCAGCCGGCCAAGCGGAAGCTGCTCACCTGGCGCGGCGGGTACCACGGCGACACGTTCTGGGCGATGTCCGTGTGCGACCCCGACGGCGGCATGCACCGGATGTGGGAAGGGGTGCTGCCCCGGCAGGTCTTCGCCGGCCTGCCGCCGGCCGGTTTCGCGGCCGGCCTGGACCCCGGCTACGCCGCCGAGCTGACCGGACTGATCGCCCGGCACGCGGACGAACTGGCCGCGGTGATCGTCGAGCCGGTGGTGCAGGGCGCCGGCGGGATGCGCTTCCACGACCCCGGCTACCTGCGCGTGCTGCGGTCCGCCTGCGACGAGCACGGCGTGCTGCTGATCTTCGACGAGATCGCCACCGGCTTCGGCCGCAGCGGGATGCTGTTCGCGGCCGGCCACGCCGGGGTGAGCCCGGACGTGATGTGCCTGGGCAAGGCGCTGACCGGCGGCTATCTCACGCTGGCCGCCGCGCTGTGCACGCCGGAGGTCGCGGCGGGCATCTCCGGCGGGGAGGTGCCGGTGCTCGCGCACGGGCCGACGTTCATGGGCAACCCGCTGGCCTGCGCGGTCGCCACCGCGTCGCTGGAGGTGCTGCTCACCGGGTACCCCGGCGGCTGGCAGGCGCAGGTCCGCCGGATCGAGGCGGGGCTGCGCGCCGGGCTCGCCCCGGCCCGGGCGCTGCCCGGGGTCACCGACGTCCGCGTGCTCGGCGCGATCGGCGTGGTCCAGCTCGATCACGACGTGGACATCGCCGCGGCGACGAAGGCGGCGGTCGCGGAGGGCGTCTGGCTGCGCCCGTTCCGCGATCTCGTTTACACCATGCCGCCGTACGTCACCGGCGACGATGACCTGGCCCGCATCTGCGCCGGCGTGCTCGCCGCCGTGGCCGCGGCCTAACCCGCGCTTCGGGCGGACTGGATCCCAGCGGAAGAAGCGGATGGACGCGAGCATCCCGTCCGGGCTGACGGGCCCGGTTATCCGTCCCCGGCCGGATCGCTCCCGGCGGCGACCTGGAACCAGACGGTCGTTCCCGCAGCGTCCTGAACGAAGCCCCACCGCGCCGCGAGCTGTTCGACCAGGAATAGCCCGTGGCCTCTGGTGGCGTACCGGTCCCCGCTCACCTCGGGGCCGCCGTCCGGCGACCCGTCGTCGACGACCTCCACGAGCAGGCCGTCGGGTACGTCGCTGACCACGACCGTCACGATGCCGCCGTCCTGGCCCGAACTCGTGTGCAGCAGCGCGTTGGTAACCAGTTCCGAGGTCAGCAAGGCGGCCGTCTCCGCGGCCGGCCCGGCCAGCGCCGCGACGAACGCTCTGGCCCTCGATACCTGCTCGGGACGTCCCCGGATGGCCAGGCTACCGAGGACGACCGCTGCGGGCGTCATGGCTGGCTGGGCCGATCATCGCCCGCTAGCGTCTGCTCCATACCTTATTCCTCCCCCTATGACCATGGATGCCCTGTTCGCAGGCCGGGGCCGAGGCGTACAGGGTCATCCCGGGACCGCATTGGGTAATAATGCCATCACCGTATGTTAGAACGATGATGGTCCGCGTGGGCGGCGCAGCGCAAGTGCATGAAACAAATTTCTCGGATGAAATCCCGGATGGGATTTCATCCCGAGCGCTGGTGTTGTATCGTCATCCTTGTCAACGAACGGTACGAAGTGATCTCGTCACCGTGTGCTATCTTATGGCCGGCGATCTGCGTGCACGTGCTTCGGCTCCCAAAACCGAGTATCGTGCGGCCGGATGCCTTGAGGGGGTGAGTCGCTCATGACGATGGGTCCGACCGTGCGTCGCCGGCGGCTCGGTTCTGAGCTACGCCGGCTACGGGAGTCTCACTCCATCAAGCTGGAAGAGGTCGCCGAGCACCTCGGTGTGGCCGCGTCCACGCTGTCGCGCATCGAGACGGGCAAGGCGCCAACGAAGTCGGTGTACCTCAGCGCGATGCTCGAGATGTACGGAGTCACCGATCCGGCTCAGCGCCAGGTCCTGATCGATATGGCGCGCGAAGGTCACCGCAAGGGCTGGTGGTCGGTCTACGATGACGTGCTGCCGACCGGATTCGGGATTTACGTCGGGCTGGAGGCCGAAGCCGCGGGCCTGCGCAGCTTCGAGGCCGAGGTCGTGCACGGGCTGTTCCAGACGCCGGACTATGCCCGGGCCGTGCTGCGGGAAGTCAACAACCGGGACACCGACGAGCAGATCGAGCGGCTCGTCGACCTGCGGATGAAGCGCCAGGAGATGCTGGACCGGAATCCGCCGCTGGACGTATGGGTGATCCTGGACGAGGCCGTGATCCGCCGCACCATCGGCGGGCCCACGGTCATGAGCGGTCAGCTCTCCCGGCTGACCGAGGCGAGCAAGATGCCGAACGTCACGCTCCAGGTGCTGCCGTTCGACAGCGGGTCGCACGCGGGCCTGAGAGGGCCATTTTCCGTCCTCGAGTTTCCTGAGCGGGCCGACGCCGATGTGGCGTACGTCGAGTCCCTGGCCGGGATCATCTACCTGGAGAAAGATCGGGAAGTGCGCACCTGCACGGAGGCGTTCGACCGTCTCCGGGCGGCGGGCCTGTCGCCGGGTGCGTCTGCTGACCTGATCTCCGGGGCGGCGGAAGATCTCGTATGACCAATGCCGGGGGCCGGACGGGCGACGCATCGTCCCGGCGGGCTTGGGTTGCCCGACGGGAGGGCGAGGTCGCCCAACAGCAGGGCCAGATAAAACCGCGATAGTAGATCGGAAGGAGAGGCGGATGGATACCGACCTCACGGGACTGCGCTGGTTCAAGAGCAGCGCGAGCAGCACCGGCGGGTGCGTGGAGATAGCCCACCTGCCTGAGGGTGGCGTGGCGGTCCGTGACACAAAGAACCGCGCCAAGACGCCGCATGTCTTCAACCGGCACGAATGGGAGTGTTTCCTCATCGGTGCCAAGAACGGCGAGTTCGACCTCCCTAGCTAAAGATCGCCTTCGACCTTCCTAGCTAAAAGTCGTCCCGGGGCCTTTACTCCGGGCGGTTGGGGGGGTGACGGGTCCCGCTGAGGGGTAGCGGGACCCGTCACATCTATCCGGTTAAGTCCCCGGGCGTACGCCCCTGGTCACGCCGTGGATGAACGCGTTCCACTCCGCGCCGGTGAAGATGAGGGCCGGGCCCTCGGGATGCCGGGAGTTCCGCACCGCGACCCCGCCGCTCGGCAGGACCGCCATCTCCACGCAGTTGCCCCCGGTGGGACCGCTCCGGCTGCTCTTTACCCACGTGGTGCCCCGCAGCTCACTGGCGCGCATACCGTGGCGGATGCGGCTCATCGCTGGCCATCCAGTTCGCCGATGATCGACCGCAGGAGGTCCGGAGTCGCGGACGGCTGCGCGCTGACGATGCTCAGCCGCTCCATCGCCAGCATGTACTGGTCGACGTCGGCCTGCTTGTCCAGGTAGAGGGCGCTCGTCAGGTGCTCGACGTAGACGACGTCGGGCAGCTCCCGGTCACCGAACCGCAGCACGCTGAACCCGCTCGGCACCGCGTGCCCCCCGACGCCGTACGGCACCACCTGAAGCGTGAGGTTGGGAGCGTTCGCTCGCCTTCAGCAGGTACCTGATCTGGTCCCGCTGCGTGCGGGCATCGCTGACCGGGCGCCGCAGCGCGGGCTCCTCGATGATCACCCACAGCTTCAGCTCGCCGCTCGCGAAGCGCCGCTGCCGTTCCTTACGGACCAGCACGTGGCGTTCCGCCTCCTCGGGGGAGAAGTCGCCCAGGGCCAGGACGGCCGTGGCGTAGCCCTCGGTCTGCAGCAGACCGGGAACGAACTGCGGCTCGTAGATGCGGATGGACGCCGCGGACTCCTCCAGCCCGACGTAGGTCTGGAACCACTCGGGCAGGATGTCGGTGTGGCGGTGCCACCAGCCCGGGCGGTTCGCCTGCTCGGCCAGGGTCAGCAACTGCTCGCGCTCGTCGCGGTCCACGCCGTAGTAGGTCAGCAGGTCCAGGATGTCGATTTCCCTGATCGCATTCCTGCCCAGCTCGATCCGGCTGATCTTGGATTCCGACCCGCGGATGACTTTCGCCGCCTGCTGGGCCGAGATCCGCCTGCTTTCGCGCAAACGCCGCAAGTGCGTGCCGAGAAGGATGCGAAGGACGGTCGGTCCGTGTGCCGCCTCCGTCATCAGACTCACCTGTCCTCTCCTCGATCGCCCCAGAGCGATCCGTCCGGGCCAACGGCCACTTTCCGGGCCCCGGATGCCGTCACCGCTAAGACAGTTCTGTCGCAACCGGCTATACTGGCGTCCGGACAAACGTGTCACGAATACCTAAGACAAAACTGTCACCCAGAAGTGTCCTATCCATGCACATCATTGGCGCAATTGCGTACCGCCGTGCAGCCCTTCGCTGTGCCAAAGCAATCATAACGCATATGGGATTTCACGCCATGCTCTCGCGCGCCTGGCCAGAAGGTTGCGCCGCGCAAGTTGTGAATCCATTAAATGCGTTTTCGCTCGGTTGCCGCTCCGGCGCGCCGCTCGGCCAGCCCGGCCCGCACCCCCGCCGGTGGCCGGGCGGACGGTGCCGCGCGGCCGTCGCGGTGCGCCTGCCAGGCGATCCGTGTCGTACGCAGCGTGGTCATGCGGCCGCCGAACGGTCCCGGCCTGCCGGTACGGTGACGTCTGGGCCGTCCCCGGCCCGGCCGGCGTGCCCGACGCCTCCGGCCAGCCGGGCGTGGCCGGCTAGCATGGTGGGCGCAATAGCTGGATTCTGTCCGATAAGTCGGATATGTACCGTTCGGCCGAATGCGGCGCCGCACCCCCCTCGGCGCGCCGTGATAACTGATCCATTTAGGTGCGGCCAGCTGCGCCGTAATGCAAGTGTTCAGCGCACTTTCCTTATCACGGCTTTCGGGGAGTAATGCGGTGACCGAAGATGAGGGCTGGCGAAAAAGGTTCAGACCGGACATTCCGAGTACGGCGCGGATATACGATTACCTGCTGGGCGGGAAGGACAATTACCCGGCCGACCGGGCGGCGGCTGAGCAGATCGCCCAGGTCCTGCCGAACGTCCGCACCGCCTGCCAGTGGAACCGCGACTTCATCGGCCGGGCGATCCGCTACCTCGCGGTCAGCCGGGGCGTCCGGCAGTTCGTGGACGTCGGCGCCGGTCTCCCGACCGTGCGCAACGTGCACGAGGTCGCGCAGGAGGCGGCGCCGGGCAGCCACGTGGTCTACGTGGACAACGACCCCGTGGTGCTGGCGCACGGCCGGCACCTGCTGCACGGCGTGGCCGGTACCACGATCGTGGCGCACGACCTGCGCCAGCCGGACGAGATTCTGGCCGACCCGGAACTGCGGGCGCTGATCGACTTCGAGCAACCGGTCGCCCTGCTGCTCGTCGCCATCCTGCACTTCATCCCCGATGACGACGACCCGGGCGGGCTCGTCAGGAAGCTCCTCGAGCCGTTCCCATCCGGAAGCTACCTGGTCATGTCGCACGGTACCGCCGATGCGACGCCGGAGGTCAACGAGGCCGCCGAGGTCTACGACCAGGCCACCGCGTCGGCGCACGTCCGCAGCCGGGACCACATTCTGCGGCTGATCGAGGGCCTCGGCCTGGAAGAGCCCGGGATCGTGTGGCTCCCCGAGTGGCGCCCCGATCCCGGCCGCCCGCTGACCGCCGAACCCGGCCGAGGCCTATTTCTACGCCCTGGTCGCCCGCAAGCCCTGACGCGAACGCGGCGGCGGGCGACTGGTTCCCGCCGCCGGGCAGCGGGCCGAACTGGACAGGATTGTCCCGCCGCCGGAAGAGGACTACTGACCGGATCCCTCTGGGGTACCGCTGTCGGCCTCGGCCGTCTTGTACAGCGCGGCGACGTTCTGGCCGAATACCGCCGAGTAGGACACGGCTGGGTCGTCGCCGCCTTGCTCGTGGCCGCCGATGACCCCCATCACGGTGCCCTGCCCGGTGGCCTGGTCCACCCGCACGAGGAACGGGCCGCCGCTCGTCCCGTTCGGGTAGCCGCCGCAGTCGAACTCCAGCTGCGCCTTGCTGAACGCCTTGGTCCAGTTCTGGCAGATCATCGGCTCGCTCGCGCCGTTCGGGTAGCCGACCACCCGTGTCAGCTCGACCTCGGGCAGGTCGATGCCGAGCTGTTCCGCGCCGGTGACGTCCTCGATCGGGGTACTGGCGCTGTTCTGCCGCACCTGCAGGAAGGCGACGTCATCGTCCTGGCTGGTCGAGTTGTTCCAGGCCTGGTCGGTGAAGACCCGCACGACGTCCCAGATGCCGTAGGGAGCCTTGCCGCCCGTGTATCCCGGCACGAACGCGATCGTGCCCTGCGTGCCGGTGACGCAGTGCGCCGCGGTGACGAGCAGGTCCCCGTGCGGGCTGCTCACCACGCTGGCCGTGCAGAAATGCGTCCCGAGCTGGCCGTTGCTGGTGGTGAACAGTGCGCCGACGGCCGGGGTGCCGCCGGACGGCTTCCCGGTGCGCGCCGGGGACGACGCGAGCCCGACGACCTTTGCGATGCGCGCGGCCAGGACGCCGGTACCCCCGTCGGCGGGGGTGGCGATGATGACGGCCAGCGTCGCGAGCACCGAGGTGCTGATGAAGCGGGCGGACGGCCTGGCCAGCCACCGGAACCAGCGTGATCCCTGCGGCCGGTCCGAAGACCCTGGCTCTTGCGCCCCCTCGGTCTTCCCACGCTGCGGACGCATGGCCTCCCTCTCCGGGCCCTTGGCCCATTACGTTTGGTTCCCATTCGCCCGGTATTGATGCTGAATCGTGATGATCTTTTATCATCCAGCAAGAAGCCTGGGCTGACCAGGTGAAACGCTGTGAGATTGCTCAAAGGTTTCTGGGAACTTGCGCCTGCAGCGGCGCGGGAACGCCGACAAAGCCCCCGAAGGCGACGGCCGCCAGCCCCGGCCGCCACAATGGCGAGACGGGCGCGGTGCCGGTACCACCCCCGCGACGGCGGCTCGCGGTTGACGCCCACCTTCGGCCAGTCCGGGGGTGCGGCCGCCGCCGGACGGGCCAGGATCGCCGATGACCACCGTGTCGGCCTGGCCATAGGCCCGGTAGGCCCGGGCTGGTAACTGCCCGGGCTGGTAACTACCCCTGCCGTCCCTCGATCACGGCCGTCACCAGCGCGCGTGGACCTGGGCCCGGAAGTACTTGTCGTACAGGTTCTCGATCGCGCCGAGGGTCGCGCCGTCCAGCGCGGGCAGGTCAGCGGCCGCGGAGTTCTGCCGCGCCTGGCCGGCGTTGCGCGCCCCCGGGATGACGGTCGTGACCCCGGGCTGCTGGATCACCCAGCGCAGCGCGGTCTGCGCGGGCGTCGCGCCGGGCTGCGCCAGCGCGGCGAATTCCCGCGCCGCGTCCACACCGGCCTCGAAGTCAACCCCGGAGAACGTCTCCCCGACGTCGAACGCCTCACCGTGCCGGTTGTACGAGCGATGATCGTCGGCGGCGAAGGTGGAGTCCCGTGTGTACCGGCCGGACAGCAGGCCGGAGGCGAGCGGCACCCGGGCGATGATGCCGGCTCCCGCCGCGGCGGCGGCCGGGAGGACCGCGTCCAGTGGTTTGCGCCGGAACGCGTTCAGGATGATCTGCACGGTCGCCGTGCCCGGCCGCGCGATGGCGGTGAGTGCCTCCGCGCACGTCTCGACGCTCACGCCGTAGGACGCGATGCGTTCCTCGCCGACCAGGGTGTCGAGGGCGTCGAAGACGGCGTCGGTGGCGTACACCGGGGTCGGCGGGCAGTGCAGCTGCACCAGGTCGAGGGTGTCCACGCCGAGGTTGACCCGGGATCGGTCCGTCCAGGCGCGGAAGTTCTCCAGCGTGTAGTTCTCCGGCACCTGGTCGGCCCGGCGGCCCATCTTGGTGGCGACGGTCACGCCCTGCCCGGCGTTGCCGGCGATGAACCGGCCGATGACGCGCTCGCTGCGGCCGTCGCCGTAGACGTCGGCGGTGTCGAGGAACGTGACGCCCGACTCGACCGCCGCGTACAGCACGTCAAGCGCCTCGGAGTCGCTTACGTTGCCCCAGTCCGCACCGAGCTGCCACGTTCCGAGCCCGATGACCGAGACCGGCCTGCCTGTCTTGCCGAGCACCCGCTGTTCCACGATTGGCGATCCTATCCAACTGGCCCCGGGTGCGAGGATGGGCAGTGTGCAGCGGGCACCTCACCACCGAGGAGGACACCAATGAAGGCGGCTCTCTACGAGGCCACCGGGCCGGCCCGGGACGTGCTGAAGGTCACCGAGATCGAGCGGCCCGAGCCCGGCCCGGGCGAGGTGCGGGTCCGCGTCGTGGTGTCGGGGATCAACCCGACCGACGTGAAGGCCCGGAGCGGGGGGGTCCCCCGCCCGATCGACGGTTTCCAGATCCCGGACCAGGACGGCGCCGGGGTGATCGACGCGGTGGGCCCGGGGGTGGATCCGGCCCGCGTCGGGCAGCGGGTCTGGCTGTTCCTGGCCGCCGCCGGGCGGAAGTGGGGGACGGCCGCCGAGTGGACCGTGGTGCCCGAACGCCATGCGGTCCCGCTCCCGGACAACGCGGACATGGAGCTGGGCGCGATGCTGGGCGTCCCGGCCATCACCGCGCACCGCTGCGTGTTCGCGGACGGCCCGGTGGCCGGCAAGACCGTGCTGGTCGCGGGCGGCGCGGGGGCCGTTGGTCATTTCTCCATTGAATTTGCCAAACGGGACGGTGCTCGGGTCATCGCCACGGTGAGCAGTCCGGAGAAGGGTGAACTCGCCCGCGCCGCCGGTGCCGACCTGGCACTGAACTACCGCCAGCAGAACGTGACCGAGGAGGTGCGCGCCTACGCCGGCCGGGCCGATCGCGTGGTCGAGGTGGCCCTGGGGGCGAACCTGGACACGGACCTGGCCGTTTCCGGCCCCGGGACCGTGGTCGTCACGTACGCGGCCACGCCCCCGGATCCGGTCCTGCCGGTGCGCGCCTGCATGAGCGCCAACGTCACGCTGCGGTTCGTTCTGCTGTACACGGTCCCGGAGACGGCGGCGGATCAGGCGGTCGCGGACATCACCGACGCTTTGCGTGCGGGGGCCCTGACGCCATTGCCGGTCCATCGTTTCCGGCTGGACGATATCGCCGCGGCGCATGAGGCCGTCGAGAAGGGCGTCACCGGCAAAGTATTGATCATGGTCGGCGATTCACCGGACCGGTGAATTACCGGGGGCCGTAAATTCCCGTGTCGTTGGTGCCGCCGAAGAAGACCTTCGTGCCCAGCCGGTCCTTGCGCCCGGTGCCGCCGCACGCGCGGCAGCGGCGGTAGGAGCCGGTGTAGAAGCTCCCAAAGTGCCGTCCCGTGCTCTTGCACACGGGGCAGCGCCGGAGCGGGTGGATGCGCAGGGACACGAGGTAACCGCCCCCCAGGACGAAGGCAATGATGATGACCGCGGTCATGTGTTGCTCCCCTCTGCTTCGCACTCGGTGCACCGGGTCACCTGCGGCGTCAGCTGAAGGTGCCCCCCAACACGCGGCCGATCCCCGCCAAATCGCCTCGTACGGGTACACCCCGTATTATTGATGTAGACAGGGTAGACCTATGCAATCCCAGATGTGAGTGATTTTAATTGGATAAAGCCTGGGCGATTGTCTCAAATGACGCATTTTCCTCCGGCGTTACCCGCGAAGGCCCGGCGAAGGCCTACCGGTAGGCGTCGAAGGCGAGCTTGATCGCGAGGGCCAGGCCGGCCAGGGCCACGACAATCCGCAATCCGGGAGCAGGCATCCGGCGGACGATTTTCGGTCCGGTCCAGCCGCCAATCAGGAAACCCGCCGCCAGCGGGACCACGAATGCCCATTGCACCGGCGCAAAGATGGCGAAGGCCGCCGCGGCGACGAAATTGGCCAGCCCGCTGATCACGTTCTTGACCGCGTTGAGCCGGGCCAGGGTCTCTTCCACCATGACGCCGAGCACGGCGAGCAGCAGCACCCCGCTGCCCTCGCCGAAGTACCCCACGTAGACCGCCGCCCCGAACAGGGCCGCGTTGAGCGCGATGCTGCGCTCGCCGACGCGTTCGTGGCGCTGCCCGGCGGCCTGGGCACCCTTGAGGAACGCACCGAGATCGCGACCGGGGCCCAGCTCGGCCTGCACGCCAGGCCGATCGCGACCCTCGACGTCGGCGGCTACTGGGCGCCGTTGGCCGCCTTTCTGCGCGAGGCGGCCGGATTCCGGCTTCATGAAGCCGGAGAATCTCGGGCTCATCGCCAACATGGGCGCGGTCGGCGAGGTGCTGCCCGCGCTCCGGGCCTACTCTTCCCCCCGGGTAACCAAGTGGGTCGACCTGGACGACGTTTAGAGATCCCCGGGCCGCTACCCGTTCCTCTGGGCGGCGGGTCAACAGCGCCCCGTCTCAATATGTGCCGTACCCGGCTCCTCGCTTAACATCCGCCGCCACCCTGCGCGATCATGGTGGCGCCAGCCCTCGAGAAGGAGGCCCAATGATCTTCATCACCGCCAAGTTCCTGGTACGTCCCGAGGACGCCGACCGCTGGCCTGAGATCTGCCGCGATTTCACGGCCGCGACGCGGAGCGAACCTGGCTGTATGTGGTTCGACTGGTCTAGGAGCCTGGACAACCCGGCCGAATATGTCCTGGTCGAGGCGTTCCGGGATCAGGAGGCCGGGGGGCGCACGTGTCGTCCGCGCACTTCAAGGAGGCGCAGAAGACGCTGCCGCCGCACCTCGCCGAGACACCCAAGATCGTCAGCGTGACGGTCGAGCAGGATGGCT
Source organism: uncultured Actinomycetes bacterium (assembly GCA_963809975.1). Classification (GTDB taxonomy): domain Bacteria; phylum Actinomycetota; class Actinomycetes; order Streptosporangiales; family Streptosporangiaceae; genus Bog-532. The sequence continues at coordinate 58,828 of CAWELT010000025.1, read as the reverse complement.
GGTCCGAGCTCGGTGAGATGGCCGTCAGCTAGCCCTGGGCCCCGGTACGCCGCTGCCGGGCCGCCTCGTACAGCAGTACGGTCGTGGCGCTGGCCGCGTTGAGCGAGCTGGCCGAGCCGGTGATCGGGATCCGGGCGATCTGGTCGCTGGCCGCTCGCCAGGCCTCGCTGAGCCCGCTCGCCTCGTTCCCGACCACGATGAGCGTGGGCCCGGTGAGGTCGTGGTCCGCCACGTCCACGTCGCCTTTCTCGTCGGTGCCGAGGATCGTCACCGGCACGCCGGACCGGTGCTGGGCGCGGACCCAGGCGAGCGCGCTGGCGGGGGAGCCGTCCCGCACGACGGGCACCGCGAACAGCGATCCGGTGCTGGCCCGGACCGCCTTTGGGTCGTACGGATCGGCGCTGTGCCCGGTCACGATGACCCCGGACGCACCGAACGCGTCCGCCGACCGGACCACGGTGCCGATGTTGCCCGGGCTGGACGGCCGGTCCAGGACCACGCCGAGGAAGTCCGGACGGACGGGGATGCGCGTGTAGTCGTCGGGGGGCATCGCCACCACGGCGATCAGCTCCGGCACCTCGTCGGCCTTCTCGCCCAGCTCACCGAGCAGCTCCCCGGCCATGGCGACCTGGGGTGCTCCGCTGGCCCGCACTGACTCCGCCCACGCGGACAGCGGCCGGTCGCCGTCGTAGATCAGCGCCCGGATGGGCCAGCCGTGCCGGACCGCGAGCGTGACCGGGCGGACGCCTTGCACGACAAACTCGCCGGACCGCTGCCGCTTCCTCCGGTTGGCCAGGAGTGCCTGCCACTCCTGGAAGCGTGCGTTCCGTGTCGTGATCCGGAGAATTTTGGGGCTCACTCACTCTCCCGGGAACCGCAATCCCTCGGAGCCTATCGGCGCCGGGTTTGCGGATGCAGCCCGAAATTGCCCGGAACGGCCTAGCGTAAAGGGGAGAAGTCAGACATCCGCGTCCGATGAATACCATTTTTGCCCAGTTCTCGTTCGGGACCAGAAGTAGCTTTTCGGCACCAGAAGTACTATTGCGATCGCAATTAGTGACAAGCCGCCTGTGATCCGGCCGAACGGGTATCCCGGACGGTGATCTGGCCGAGGGGAAGCGCGCGACCTGGTGCGGCAGGAGCGGACATGAACCAGCAGAACCCGGACGGCGGCCGGCAGGGTCAGGCCACCGCGGCGCCGTGGCCAGATCCGTGCGACGTGCTCACTGGCGAGTGGGTATCGGCGCTGGCCGCCAGCCGGGATGGGTCCATCAGCTCAGCCGGGGCAGCGGCGGCCGCATGGCGGGCCAGGCGGGCGGCCACGGGCTGGCGGGCGCAGGCGGAACAGCGGCCACAGGCGGGCTGGCGGGCGCGGGCGGGACAGCGGGCGCAGGCGGGCTGGCGGAAATCCTGCGCCCGCTGGCCGAGGGCGTGCTGGCGATCGCCCGCGACGTCCCCTTCCAGCCGGAGCGCGCGGCCGAGATCGGCGCCGGCCTGGTCGGCGCGAACCTGGTCGGCCCGGACGCCCTGGGCCGCAGCCTCACCGTCATCGGCCGCTCCCTAGCGTCCGTGTGTTCCCGGGCCTGCGCTGGGCCCGACGGTTCCCCCGACGGCACTCCGGTGAGCGACACCTCGGTGAGCGCCATCCAGGAGGCGGTGGCCACCGGATACGTCCGGGCCTTGGTGACCTATCATTCCCGGCACGATCCGCTGACCGGGCTGGCCAACCGCGCGTTGTTCCTCGACCGGCTGGCCGCGGCGGTGACGCGCCCCATCGGGCGGATCGGCCTCTGCTACGTCGACCTCGACGGGTTCAAGCCGATCAACGACACCCTGGGCCACGACGTCGGCGACGGGCTTCTCGTCGCCGTCGCGCGGCGGCTCGCCTACCCGTTCGCGGGGCTGGCCGTGACCGTCGCCCGGATGGGCGGAGATACGTTCGCGCTGCTCGTCGAGGATCCCGGCGGCGCCGACGCTATGGTCGCGCTGGCCCGCGAGGCCCTGACCCGGATCGAGCAGCCGTTCACCATCCGCGGCCATCGCCTGGGCATCACCGCCAGCATCGGGGTCGTCGAGCGGCCCGCGGCCGGGACCCGGACGCCCGAGGTGGTCAAGGACGCCGAAAGTGCCCTTCACTGGGCCCGCGCCGCCGGACCGGGGCGCTGGGCCGTCTACGACCCGGCCCGGCAGGCCGACGACAACACCCGGATGACGCTGATCGCCTCGATGCGTTCCGCCCTGGAAGCGGGCCAGTTCAGCGTCGTGTACCAGCCGATGGTGGGCTTGCCCGGCGGTGAGTTGCGCGGCGTCGAGGCGCTGCTCCGCTGGAACCACCCGACCCTGGGAATGCTGTCGCCGGAGACCTTCATCACCCTGGCCGAGGAAAGCGGCGTCATCACCTCCATCGGCCGCTGGGTGATCGACACCGCCTGCCGCCAGGCGGCGCAGTGGCAGCTGATCCGCCCCGGCACCGCGCCCTTCATCAGCGTCAACCTGTCCCCGCTGCAGGCCCAGGACCCGGGTTTCGTGGGTGACGTGGCCCGGACCCTGGCCGATACCGGGCTGCCGCCCGAGCTGCTGCAGCTGGAGCTGACCGAGAGCGCCCTCGTCGAGGCCGACAGCCGGCCGCTCGAGACCCTGCAGAAGCTGTCGGCGATGGGGGTGCGGATCGCGGCCGACGACTTCGGCTCGGGCTATTCGAACCTCGCCTACCTGCGCCGCCTGCCCGTCGACGCGCTCAAGCTGTCGGCGTCCTTCATCCGCGAAGTGTGGCGGGACGGGCCGGCCGACGAACCGATCATCTCGGCCCTGGCCGGGCTGGCCCACACCCTCGGGCTGAACCTGACCGTAGAAGGCGTCGAGACGAGCGAGCAGGCCAGCCGCCTGGCCGCGCTTGGCTGCGACACCGCCCAGGGCTGGTATTTCGCCCCGGCCGTCCCCGGCAATCAGCTCACAGGCCTGCTCCGGGACAACCTCACCCCCCGATTCCCATCGCGAAGACGTGCGGGGCGCTGAGGCTGTCACCGACGCCGTGGCTGATCGCGGGCAGCGTGACCGACCGGACGGTCTTGCCCACCAGTACCCCTACCCGATTGGCTACTACCGCGGCCGGGCTGATCACTGTTCGGCAGTTCGCTTGTGTCGGCCCCCGCAGCACCCGGGCGCGGGCTCCCGGGCTCGTCCGCGGCTCTACCTGGCGTGTCGGCCTGATCGTCGGCCGGACCCTGACCTTCGGTCTGGGCCGGGCCCGCACCTTCGGTGCTCTGCCGAGCAGAGGAATCCTGGCCGGCCAGGACCGGGGAAGAATCCTGGCCAAGCAGGATGTCGAGGTAGGCGCGGGCCCGGAGCTGGTCCATGGTCCCGGCCATCCCGGCCGCTTTGAGCTCCAGAACACGGCTGCTGATCATCTGATCGGCGGCCAGGGCTTCATCGGGCGGGAGCCCGAACCCGCACAAGGCGGCGGTTCCGACGTCTTCACGCCACAGCTCGACCCTGGCATCCCGTTGTGCTTGCTCTCGGCGTTCCCGGGCCGCGTCCGGGTCGACCCGCAGGATGGCGCGTCCGATCATGGCGCGGATCTGGCCGGGAGTCTTGCCGGCAAACCCGGCGAGAGCTGGCCCGGGCAGGGCAGTATCCAGTTCCGCGCCGGAAGCGAACCCGGTTCCGCACCCACCGCGCGCCAGGTTCGTGATCGCTGGCCCACTTGCGCGGCCGCGCGGCAGAAAACCGGCGTCCATCCACTCGGGCACCTGATCGGATCTATCGGCGGCCGACGTTTGTCCCAGTTCAGAGTCGAAGGCGGCCATCAGCTCATCGAGTACGGCTTCCTGGCCCCAGTCGTCGCGGTCGCGAGGCGAGACGCCTTCGCCGCGCTCTCCGGGACCAGGGGATGGAGTCGCTCGACATGGACCGTCCTGTTCGATGGTTTGTACAGTGTGTTCATTTTATCGAATAAAATATCGATAAAGCAAGCGCTCTAGCTACGTAATGAGAATGTCGCGGGTCGATGGCGCTGCCGGCGGCCCCTGGCCCGTGGCCCTGGCCCGTGGCCCGTGGCCCGTGGGCCGTGGGCCGTGGCCGGTGGGCCGTGGCCCCTGGCCGTGACGGTGGTCCGCGGCTGATGACGGCGGCCTGATCACGGCCGCGAGAGATGCCGGCGTCCCGCTGACCGTACTCAACCTGGACGGCCCGGGCTGGCCGGAGCACTTCGGCGCCCGCGCTCGTCCTGTTCGGCCGGACCAGCACGTGAGCTGGGCCGGCGCTGCGCCGGGCGACCCACGCAATATGATCAGGACCGCGATCGGCCACGGAATCAGCTCCGGGCAATAACGCCCGCTGCGACTGACCCGGGTACGCCAGGGCCAGTGACAGTTCCCCGGCGGTCAGCGTCACGACGGCCGCCGCGACGTGCTCCGGCGGCACCTCACGCCCCAGTAATGTCCGTTTGGCATAAAGAGCGCCGAGCTCGGACTCCGGCGCCCCGCAGACGGCGGCCCGCTGCGCCCCCCAGCCTCCCGCGAAGACGTCCGGGCCGGCCGGGCACTGCTCGGTCGCCGTGGATGACCGGCGCGGCGGTGAGCTGGCGGTCGCGCAGATCACCCGGGCCAGCAGCCAGCTGGACACGATCCGGCTGGCTGCTCTTTCGGCAAGTGACTTATGCGGCGGAAGAGGCGTCCGATGCCCGGGTCGCATCGTCGCCTCCTCCCGCAGAGGTTATCCGGACTATTTCGTCCGATTTCTTCTCCGGCACGGGCCGCCGCATTTCATTCCGGCCCAGGTCCCCCGGGACCTGGTCCGCTCAGCGGCCGCGGCGCCAGCGGGGCTTGCGCTTCTCCAGGAATGCTTTCATGCCCTCACGCGCGTCGGGCAGCTGGCTGGTCGCGGCCATGACCTCGACGGCGTAGGCGTAAGCCTTCGGCTGGTCCAGGTCGATCTGCGCGTACAGGGCCTGCTTGCCGATGCCCTTGCTCTCCGCGGATCCCCGGGTCACCCGGTCGAGGAGGTCCTGGACGGCGGTGTCCAACTGCGCGGCCGGCACCACCTGATTGACCAGTCCCCAGTCCAGCGCGGTCGGGGCGTCGATGACGTCCCCCGACAGCGCCATCTCGGCGGCGCGCTTGCGGCCGACGTTCCTGGCCACCGCCACCATCGGCGTGTGGCAGAACCAGCCGCCCTTGCCCCCGGGCACGGCGAAGCCGGCGTCCTCGCCCGCCACGGCGAGATCGGCGCTGGCCACCAGCTGGCAGCCGGCCGCCGTGGCCAGCCCGTGCACCCGCGCCACCACCGGCTGCGGCACCTGCTGGATCAGCGTCATCAGCTCGGTGCACGTTATGAGCAGTGAGCGGACGGCCGGCAGGTCAGCGTCGGCGACGTCGGCGAAGTCGTGCCCGGCGCAGAACACCGGCCCGTTGCCGGCCAGGACGATCCCCAGGGGGTCGCTGTCGCCAAGGTCGCGGAACGCGGTGATCAGCTCGCGCATGTGGGCCAGGGACAGGGCGTTGCGGCGCTGCGGCCGGTTCATGGTGACGGTCGCGAAATCGCCTGAACGCTCGACCAGGATGTGCTCAAACTCCATGGCAGCCTCCCGCCCGCAGCCTACGCCTGGCCCGGGGGATAGCCCAGAGCATCGAGGCGTGCGGTCATGCCGCCATCTTTGCATCGTCCCGGCCGGCTGTGCTCCAGTCCAGTTTGGCCGAACGGACCTAGCGCGCGTCTACCGCGGTGCGGGGCTCTAGCCCATTGGGTACCGGCGGAAGCCCACCGCGTACTCACAGCCCGTGGCCAGGCCGACGAAGCCAGCCATGTTCTTCAGGAATTCGTCCGGGTCGAACTCCCGGCCCAGGCCCTCGATGTAGGCTCTGTGCTCGCGCAGCGACGCGACCCCCGCGTCGATGGTCGCGGTGACGTCCACGAAGTACGTGGGGTTCTCCGACGAGGCCACGTACGCGTCGCGGATGCCGGTCCAGGCCGGGCCGTCCTCGGTGAACACCCAGCCGTTCGCCGCGTCCCGGCAGGCATCCAGCACGGCCAGTCCCACGGCGCGGTGGTCGGCGTGGTTGACCGGCCCCTCCTCGCCCCAGGTGAGATCGAAGCTCATCGTGACGATCACTTCGGGCCGCAGCCGCCGGAACGCCGCGGCCAGGTCGCGCCGCAGCGCCAGCCCGTACTCCACCACCCCGTCCCGGTGTTCGAGGAAATCGACCTCGCTGACGCCCACGACCGCCGCGCTGCGTTTTTCCTCTTCCATCCGCAGCGGGCCGACCTGGTCGGGCGGCATGCCCGCGATGCCGGCCTCGCCCCGCGTCGCGAGCAGGTAGGACACGGTCTTGCCCTGGCCGGTCCAGCGGGCGACGGCCGAAGCCGCCCCGTACTCCAGATCGTCCGGATGGGCCACCACGGCCACCGCGCGGTCCCAGTCTTCTGGCAGCGGCTTCATCGGCCCGCCTTCCTCATCGTCCTGCCCTGCCGCAACTTTCTCACGCACGCGGACAGCAGTCCGCGCCAACGCCCCTCCACCCCGGGAGGCGCGCCCGGTCCCAGGCCCTGCCCCGCAAGGGCGCCCGTCCGCGTCCGGCGCCCCTTCCTCACCTGCGCCGTCACACCAGTCACATGGGGAAGTGCCTCCACCATGATGGTGGCGAGAAAACCGCACATCCGCGGAAAAGTCGCCACGATCATGGACGTCGCCGGGATGCGGGGTGAGTCGCCGGGAGGTCAACCGCGGGGCGCTGGGGAAGCGGCGGCGGCGTCTTAGGCGAAGCCGGTCGCTTCGCAGGCGGAGTTGTCCGTCTCGTGGGCAGCTTCGGCCGCTTGGCAGGCGGCGATTTCGGGGTCGCCCGCGCTGGGAGCGTCCGCCGCGTCCTGCGCACACCTGGCGTCGTAGGCGGTCTGCGCCGCGTGGATGTCGGCGACGTGGCTGTCGGCCCAGTCGATGAGCTGCTCGATGGTCTGCAGGAGGGTCCGGCCCATCGGGGTGAGCTCGTAGTCGACCCGCGGCGGGATCACCGGGTGAATGGTCCGCGCGACCAGGCCGTCGCGTTCCAGCCCCCGCAGGGTCACGGTCAGCATCCGGCCGGTGATCCCGTCGATCCCCCGGCGCAGCTCATTGAACCGCATGCTCCCCTGGCCGAGTCGGCCGATCACGAAGACGGACCACTTATCGCCGACCCGGTGCAGGACCTCTCGCGCCCGGCATCCCGACAGCAACCTCGCCCCGGTACTCGTTTCCGCGGACGCGGGCAAGGACGCGGGCAAGGACGCGGGCAAGGACGCGGGCGCAACCAGGCGCGACGCGTCGGCGTCCACCCGCATTGCCCCACCGGTGCCGGTTACTGCCATGTAACTAGGATACAGGCTTCGCCGGAAAGCTTTAAGCTTCAAACAGAAGAACTTGACGCTTCAAATAGTTTGTGGTTACTATTGGGAACCTAAGCACGCTTAAGAACTACACAAGTACAGCACTTCTAGGAGAGGCCATGAGCACTGCTGCTACCGAGATCCCCGGCTACGTCGCGGGTACGTGGGCGATCGACCCCATTCACTCCGAGGTCGGCTTCAGCGTCCGGCACATGATGGTGAGCAAGGTCCGGGGCAAGTTCGAGAAGGTGGAGGGCACGTTTACCACCGGCGCCGACCCGCTGCAGTCCACGGTCCGCGCCGTCATCGACGCCTCGTCAATCACCACGAGCCACGGCGACCGTGACAACCACGTTCGCAGTGAGGATTTCCTGCACGTGGAGAAGCACCCGACCATTACGTTCGACTCCACTGGTGTCCGCCAGGACGGCGACGACTTCCTGCTCGACGGGAACCTCACGATCAAGGAAGTCACCCGGCCGGTCACCCTCAAGCTGGAGATCAATGGCTTTGGCCCGGACGCCTACGGCGGCACGCGGGCGGGCTTCTCCGCGAAGGGCGAGATCAGCCGGAAGGACTTCGGCGTGAGCTTCAACGGCGTCATTCCCGGTACCAACGGTGCGGTCGTCAGCGACAAGGTGTCCCTCGACCTCGAGATCGAGGGCGTCCTCCAGCCGTAACTCCCGAAACTTCACCCCCACGGTGGCGTCATTGTGTCGCTCCAGCGTCCACAATGACGCCACCGTGGCCGTTTGGAGGGGCCCGGGGCTTTCATGCCCAGAGCCACGGGGCAGGCCGTCCTAAGATGGGACCACCAGGCGATCCCGAGCATGAGGAGGCGAGCGCGATGCCCTCAGGACCCACCTTCGTGGTCGTTGGCGCCTCGCTGGGCGGAGCCCGGGCGGCCGAGGCGCTCCGGGACGAGGACTCCGGCGGGCAGATCGTCCTCGTCGGTGCGGAGCCGCACCACCCCTACGAGCGGCCGCCGCTGTCCAAGGGCTACCTCCAGGGCGCCGAGGAACGGCAGTCGATCTTCGTCCACGACGACGGCTGGTACGCCGACCACGCCATTGACCTGCGGCTCGGCACCGCGGTCACGGCCATTGACCGGAACCTGCGCCAGGTTGTGCTGGCCAGCGGGGAAACGGTCGGCTACGACAAGCTGCTGCTGACCACCGGAGCGGTGCCGGTCCGGCTGCCCGTGCCGGGAGCGGACGCCAACGGGGTCCTCACCCTGAGGACAGTGGATGACAGCGAGCGGCTGCGCGAGACTCTGGCGTCCGTATCGCGGGTCGCCATCGTCGGGGCCGGCTGGATCGGGCTGGAGGTGGCCGCTGCGGCCCGGGCCGCAGCGGTCGCGGTGACCGTCATCGAAGCGGCGGAGCTTCCGCTCCTGGGCGTGCTGGGCCCAGAGGTGGCCCAGGTGTTCCTGGACCTGCACCGCGAGCACGACGTCGACTTCCGGCCCAGCGCCCAGGTGGCCGAGATACTGGTCAGCGCGGACGCGGCCACCGGCGTCCGGCTGGCCGACGGGACCGAGATCAGCGCGGACGCGGTGGTGACCGGGATCGGTGTGGCCCCCGCCACCGGCCTGGCCGAGGCCGCGGGCCTGGACGTCGACGGCGGCGTCCGCACCGATGCGTCCCTACGGACCTCCGACCCGGTCATCTACGCCGCCGGGGACGCCGCGCGCGCCTACCATCCACTGCTCGGCACGTACCTGCGCGTCGAGCACTGGTCCAACGCGCGCCATCAGCCGGTCGCGGCGGCCCGCGCGATGCTGGGCCAGGACGTGGCCTACGACCGGCTGCCGTACTTCTTCAGCGACCAGTACGACCTCGGCATGGAGTACTCCGGGTACGTGCCCCCGGGCGGCTACGACCAGGTGGTGTTCCGCGGCGACGTGGGCAAGCGGGAGTTCATCGCGTTCTGGCTGTCTGGCGGGCGGGTACTGGCCGGCATGAACGTCAACGTCTGGGACGTCAACGACCAGATCCAGGAACTCGTCCGGGGGGGCCGCCCGGTCGACCCCGGCCTGCTGGCCGACCCGGACGTGCCCCTGGCCGATACGGCCTGAATCCCAGGCTCAGCGACCCAGGCGGTGCGCGGTGCGCTCCAGGTGCTCGCGCATGATGGTCGACGCAGCGTCCGGATCGCGGCGGCGCACAGCCTCAATGAACTGCTCGTGCTCCCGGGTGCCGAGGTTGCCCATCTCCGGGGCCGCCTCCAGCGCCTGCTGCAGTGACATGAGCAGGGGCCCGCGGAAGGACTCGATCAGCATGACCACGGCCGGGTTGTGTGTCGCCTGTGCCACCCGGATGTGAAACTCCCGTGACAGGTCCATGGAGTAGTCGCCGGCCTTGAGCGCCTCCTCCGACCGTTCGCAGATGCCCTCCAGGTCGGCCAGGTCTTCCTCGGTGGCCCGCGCACAGACGAGAGGGACGAGGCCGGCTTCCAGGATCATCCGGACCTCGGTCACGTCGGCCGCGCTGATCACCGAAAGCGTGAGCAGGTCCGCCAGGCCCTCGCCAACCCGGTCGCTGGAGGGTACGGTGACGAACGCACCGCCGCGCGCGCCGACCCTTATCTCGACCAGTCCGCTCGATTCCAGCGTCCGCAGGGCCTCCCGGACGGTGACCCGGCTGACGCCGAAGCGCTCGCATAGGTCCCGTTCGGGTGGCAACCGGTCTCCGGGCTTGAGCTGCCCCTGCCGCATCAGGAGCCGGATCTGCTCGACGATTATCTCGGAGATCCGGCCCACGCTGACCCGGCTGAACAGGTTCGCCTCGGCGGGGGAGGACACAGGAACCGGGGAGGGGGGAGCGGCCTCCCTGGCCTGCACGGTTTCGCGCGACCCGGCCATCCGCGTTCCTCCTTCGCGTGGTACTGCGGTCGCCGCGTACGACGCGGCTTCACGGACGCACATAAAACGCTGATTTTACGTTAGGGATTATGGTTCGGCCAATCAATCTAGGGTTCCGCCGAACACCTCCCGTGTTCTCTCGGACGCCTGGCCGGTGGAAGCCTGAATTTCCCGGCCGGGTGCCGCCGCCGGGGCGGCGCGGTCCAGGACTCGCCAGGGTTACCATCGCTGGTTTCGGTCAGGACCGAGGGTCGGCCCGCTCAGCCTGAGCCTGCCCGAACTGAGGGCGGCTGGGCGATGGCCGTTCAGCGGCCGCCCCTGGTCCAGGCGGCCGTGTCGTGGCTGCAGGCGGCGTACCGCTGCGCGGCGCTGACCACGGCCTGGTCCGACGGAAGGCCCGGGCAGGCGTTCCCCGTGGCAACGACGGTGACCATGAGCCAGAGCGCGCCCAGCAGGCTGAGCGCCACGATGGAGATCACCATCGCTCGCCGGCGGTGCTGGCCCCGGTCACCGGCATGGCCGACGGCGACGCCAGCTTGGCGAAGCCCGCGAACATTGATCTCAGCCCCGGATCACTCTGGTGGATACTCTGCTCGATCTGGTCCAGGACCTCTTGCTGGCGCTCGGGCAGGCTCATCTGTTTCTCCGGTGCATCTTTGATTCCCGCTGCCTTGCCGCCCGGGCCCTTGTCCGGGCCCTTGTCCGGGCATCTGTCCCTGCTGAGGCCTGCTTTGACGGATCCGGCAGCTGTGAACAACTATGACATGCCCCCCGCAAGCCAGATCATCCCGCCTGGCCACGTAGCACGCGGGCGATAACCAGTGACAGCGGCAATCCACCGCGGTCACCTCCCTGGCCACCGTGGGCTTGCCACAGACCCCGATCGAGGAGGTTATGCGCATGATGACCAAGCACCGGGTGCGGCACGCGCCGGTCGTGGCTGACGGCGCCCTGCGAGGGATTGTGAGCATCGGCGACGTCGTGAAGAACCGTATCGACGAGCTCGAGACCGAGCGAGTCGCATTGACCGACTACATCACAGGTGCACGCTAACCGCGCTTCAACGCGGGCCGGGACATGGGGCCGCCCGCCAGCCTGGCCGGGACGCGCCCGGCCGCCCGCCACCGCGCCGCGCTTAGGCTGCTGTTATGGCTGATATCCGGATCGGGACGGCGTTGTGGACGGACAGGACCCTGATCGAGTCGGGCTGGTACCCGCCCGAGGCGAACAACGCCGAAAAGCGCCTCCGCTACTACACCCGCCAGTTCCCGCTGGTGGAAGTGGACTCCTCCTACTACGCGCTGCCCGCGGAGCAGACCGCGGCCGCGTGGGCGCACCGGTCCCCGAAGGGTTTCACCTTCAACATCAAGGCGTTCAGCCTGTTCACCCAGCACCCCACGCGGGTGGCCGCGCTGCCCAAGGACCTGCGGCCGACGGTGGAGAAGGCGGCCGGCGGCAAGCCCAACGTCTATCTCAAGGACGTCGACCCCGCGGTCACCAACGAGGCCTGGGAGCGTTTCCTGACCGCGCTGGAGCCGCTGCGGCAGACCGGGCGGCTCGGCGCGATCCTGTTCCAGTTCCCGCAGTGGTTCGTGATCGGGCGCGCCCGCAAGGAGTACATCCTCCTCGTCGCCGAGCGGGTCGCGCCGCGCCAGGTCTGCATCGAGTTCCGCAACAAGACCTGGATGAGCGAGGACAATCGCGAGGAGACGCTGAAGTTCCTCACCGATCACCGGCTGCCCTACGTCTGCGTGGACGAGCCGCAGGGCTACCCCAGCTCCGTCCCGCCCGTGCTGGCCGCCACCGCGCCGCTGGCCGTCGTCCGCATGCACGGGCATTCGGACAAGTGGGACAGCAACAACATCCAGGAGAAGTTCCGCTACCGGTACCCGGAGAAGGAACTGCGGGAATGGGCGCCCCGGATGCGCCAGCTCGCCGAGCACGCGGACACTACGCACGTCCTGTTCAACAACTGCTACGCCGACGACGCCCAGGTCAACGCGCGCCAGCTGGCCGACCTGCTCGCCACCTGACACGCGTAGCGGCCGAGAGCCGCCGTTGGTCCCGAACGGACTTCGGCTTCGGGGTGCTCGATGATGTCGGAGGCACGCCCCGGACGCTAGATCCTGGGCGCGGGCATTGCGTCCGGGCACTGCCCGGGAATTCTCTTTCATGGTAGTCCGGGCTCTTGATCGCGGCACCGTGTGACGTTAACGTCAAAATCATTCGTCACGCCGTGTCGAAATCTGTGCGGCCCGTCTCCGCCCGTAGAGGAGCTGGTATGAGCGAGCAGTCCCCGACCGCCGATCCCCGTACCCATAGCCCGGGGCCCGCCGCTCCCGATGCCGAGACCGACACCGGGGAACTGCTGCTCGAGGAAATCTCGATCGATGGCATGTGCGGTGTGTACTGACGCCAGCGGCTGCCCACAGGGGCAGCCGAGGTGAGCGGGGCATCCCTGCCCCTGGTTGAGCAGTTCCAGTTCGGCCTGGCCGCCCCGATCTGCCTGACCTGGGAACTCACCTACGCCTGTAACTTGGCTTGCCTACATTGCCTGTCCAGTTCCGGGCGGCGTGATCCGCGCGAGCTGTCGACCGCCGAGTGCAAGGCGGTGATCGGTGAACTCGAACGCATGCAGGTGTTCTACGTCAACATCGGTGGCGGCGAGCCGACCGTGCGGCCCGATTTCTGGGAGCTCGTCAACTACGCCACCGAGCATCACGTCGGCGTCAAGTTCTCGACTAACGGCGTCAAGATCACCCCGGAGGTGGCCCGGCGGCTCGCGGCCAGCGACTACGTTGACGTGCAGATCTCCCTCGACGGCGCGACCGCGGACGTCAACGACGCGGTCGCGGGGCGGGCTCATACGATACGGCACTGGCCGCGATGCGCAACCTCGCCGCTGCGGGATTCGCCGGGTTCAAGATCTCGGTCGTCGTCACGCGGCACAACGCCGGCCAGCTCGACGCCTTCAAGGCGCTCGCCGACCGGTTCGGCGCCCAGCTGCGGCTGACCCGGCTGCGCCCGTCCGGGCGCGGCGCGGACGTCTGGGACGAGCTGCATCCCACCGCGCAGCAGCAACGTGACCTGTACGACTGGCTCGTCGCGCGCGGCGAGCAGGTCCTGACCGGGGACTCCTTCTTCCACCTGGCCGCGTTCGGCGAGTCGCTGCCCGGCCTCAATCTGTGCGGCGCCGGGCGGGTGGTGTGCCTGATCGACCCCGTTGGCGACGTGTACGCCTGCCCGTTCGCCATCCACGACAACTTCCTGGCCGGCAACGTCCGCGGCCCCGGCGGGTTCGCCACGGTGTGGCAGCAGGCGCCGCTGTTCGCTGAGCTGCGCCAGCCCCAGGGCGGCGGCGCGTGCACGTCCTGCTCGGCGTATGATTCCTGCCGCGGCGGCTGCATGGCGGCTAAGTTCTTCACCGGCCTGCCGCTCGACGGCCCCGACCCCGAGTGCGTGAAGGGCCACGGCGAGCGGGCCCTGCTGGCGCACGCCGCCGTGCCCGCGCCGCGCCCGTCCGGCGACCACTCACACCGGACCGGGCGCGCCCCGCGTCCCGCAGCGCCCGGCCGGCCTGCCACGTCCAGCCGCGCGGCGCCGGTGCCCGTGTCCATCGGCCTGCGCCCACCGCCATCCGCGCTTCGCGCGGTGCGGCCGCCGGATCGCTCGTGTGACGAGAACCCGCTGGCCGGCTTCATCCCGGGCGCTCCATTAAGCGCTCCTCCGCCCGCCTAGCCGACGGCCCAGCGCGCCCTGCCTTATTGCGGGAGGGGCCGCGGGATATGGTGCCTGGCCCGTAGCCGGCCCCGTCACCCACCAGCGCCTGGCCCGCGCCTGGCCCCCTTGAGTCGCCGGTGCCCGTGCACCGGCGCTGTGAGGGGCTGTTCCTGGCCTCGGATGAGGCCCGCTACATCACCGGTGTGACGCTGCCCGTCGACGCCGGACGGGTGACCAAGTGACCGGCCGGGTATAACGAAAGTCGATTGATCGCCCGAGGGGAGCACAGGTGACGGCAGCGCTCGGTGCGATGCGAATCGCGGCGGCGCGGGACCGGGTCCGGGCGCGCCTGGTCGGCCGCGAGCGCGAGCTCGATCTCGTGCTCGGGGCCGTCGCCGCCGGGCGCGACATCGTGCCGGAGGGGCCACCCGGGACCAGCAAGAGCACGCTGCTGCGCGGGATCACGCCGAATGGGGCATCCCGCTTGTCCTGGACAGTGCGGGCAAGTACGCGGCTGGAGCCGGTGCCGGGCGGCGATCCGATCAAGGGCCAGCTTTGACCGACCTGGCCGCGCTTTCCTCTCCCGAAGCGGCGCACCTCGCCGACGAGGGCGCGCTGCTCGCGGTGCCCGTGGCGTCCACCGAGCAGCACGGCGCGCACCTGCCGCTGTCCACCGACACCGACCTCGCGGTGGCCCTGTGCGCGCGGCTGGCCGAGTCCCGGCCCGGCGTCGTCGTCGCGCCGCCCCTGGCCTACGGGTCGAGCGGGGAGCACGAGGGTTTCGCCGGGACGATCTCCATCGGCCAGGAGGCGGTCGAGCTGGTGCTCGTCGAGCTGTGCCGTTCGGCCACGCTGACCTTCCCGCGGGTCCTGCTGGTCTCCACCCACGGGGGCAATACCGAGGCGGTGCGGCGCGCCGAGGAACGGCTGCGCGGTGAGTCCCGCGACGTCTACGCCTGGCTGCCGCGCTGGCAGGGTGACGCCCACGCCGGGCGCACCGAGACGTCACTTCAGCTGGCCCTGGCCCCCCAGTCGGTGCGGATCAACCGCGCCCGGGCGGGCAATACGATGCCGATCGCCGACCTGATGCCCGCGCTGCGCGCGTCATCCGTCAAGGCTGTCAGCCCTAACGGCGTGCTCGGCGACCCGGCCGGGGCGTCCGCCGAGGAGGGGACGGCCGTGTTCGCCGCCCTGCTGGCGGACCTGCTCGCGTGCGTGGGGAAGTGGTCCGTTGACTGACCCGAACCTGGCGCAGCAGCAGAGCAGCAGCCGGCCGCGCGTCGCCCTCGTGGCCGGCGCGGCCCGGGGGATCGGGGCCGCCACCGTCGCCGCGCTGGCGGCGGCCGGATGGCGGGTCATGGCCGTCGATTGGTGCGCCGACGACCCGGCCCTGCCGTACCAGCTCGGCCGTCGCGCCGAGCTGGAGAAGGTGGCCGCGAAC
This sequence comes from uncultured Actinomycetes bacterium, assembly GCA_963809975.1. Taxonomy (GTDB): domain Bacteria; phylum Actinomycetota; class Actinomycetes; order Streptosporangiales; family Streptosporangiaceae; genus Bog-532. Next base: position 43,448 of record CAWELT010000025.1, on the reverse strand, counting down.
GCGGGCCCGGACGTGGCCGTCGCCGAGGCGGACACCCGCGACGTGGCTACCCTCGCGGCGGCGGTCGCGGAAACCGAACGGCGCTGGGGAGGGCTCGACGCCGCCTTCGCGGTCGCCGGGGTGATCGCCGGCGGTGTTCCGGCCTGGGAGGTGCCCACCAACCAGGAGCAGGCCGTGCTTGACATCGACCTCGGCGGGGTGCTGAACCTCGCGCGGGTGGCCGTGCCCGCGCTGCTGCGCCGCCCCGAGCCGCGGAACGGCCGCTTCCTGGCTGTCGCCTCCGCCGCCGCGACCCGCGGGCTGCCCATGCTGGCCGCCTACTGCGCCGCCAAGGCCGGGGTGGCCGCGTTCATCCGCGCCCTCGCCATGGAGCTGCGGGGCACCGGGATCACGGCGAACGCGGTCAGCCCCGGCTCGACCGCGACGCCCATCCTGGACGAGAGCGCGCGGCTGTACGGGCTGCCGTCGGCCGGATCGTTCGCCCCGCAGCAGCCGCTCGCCCGGCTGCTCGATCCAGCCGAGATCGCCGCCGTGCTGGTGTTCCTCGCCGGGGACGGGGCCAGCGCCATGACCGGCGCGATCGTCCCCGTCGACGGCGGCCTGGCCCTGTGAGACAGGGCCGTACCCCTCGCGCCCCCCGGCCCTCGCGCCCCCAGACCCTCGCGTCCCGGCTCCCGGCCCCCGGCCCCCGGCTCCCCGCGCCCGGGGAGCCTAGCTGAGCGGCGCGATCGTGGCCCTGGTGGTGGTCGGCGGCTTCGTCCCCGCTCCGGGGCGCACCCTTCTCTGGCACGCCTACGGCTCGATCCGCCGCATCATCGAACTGGAGCGGCAGCTCGCGGAGGTCACCCGGGAACGGGACGAGCTTGCCCGGCGGCTGGCCGCGTTGTGCCAGGCTGCCCGCTCCTGACGGAAGGGGCACCGGTGCCGCTGGGCCTGTTGGGCCGCTGGGCCTGTTGGGCCGCTGGGCCCGTTGGGCCGCTGTTCCTGCTGGGCGACGACAACCTCGAGGCGGTACGCCGCGAGCTCGGCCTGCGCCGGCGCGCAGGTGGCGACTCTCGCACGGAACTCCTTTGACGCCTGTCTTGCCCCGACGAGGCGAAGAAGCGCTGGAAAGCCGAGGCCGACGACTTCGCCGCGCGGAACGCACCGGTAGCCCGCCAGATAAACGCCGCCGGGCCGACAACGGCCGCACCGCGAAACACCCCCGATACATACGGGGAATATGTAACACGATGCCTTATTTACAGATGGCTCATCACCGTAGACAATTGCGCTGAGTGCCTCTGTGATGGCGGGTGGTTACCTTGGGTGATGGTAACGGTAGATCGGCAACATGGCTCTTGGCGCGCTGGCCCGCCTAGCCGCCCGACCGGCTGGCCGTCCGGTTCCGGGCGTTCCCCCCGGGCTTTCTGAATTCTCCTGCCTGGCGCCGGACTGACGGCGCCGCCAACTTCCGCGCGGCTGCGCACCAGCAGGAAGCGAGCGATTCATGGTCTGCTACCTACCCGGAACCGGCACGCTCGCCGTCGTCGGCTTTGCTGTCTATCTCATCTGGCATCAGGCGATCATGCATTTTCTCGGCCTGGTCGGGACAGCGACGGAAATCGCGCTGCTCCTCGGCGCGGCGGCAGCCGTCGCAATCGCCCTGATCTGGACCGCGCGCATGATCCGGCGCCGCCAAGCTCAGGCTGGCGCCTGCACGACCTGCCGGTTCCGCTGCCAGCAGGCCCTGCAGGCCCGCCCGAACCTGCTCGTCAACCGCGTCGACCGGCGCGCTCTTCCGCCCGCGCCTGCCCGCCCGGTTAGCCGGACCCGCCACTCAGCCGCCCCCGTGCTCGGAGTGCTCCGGCCGTCGGCCCGCCCCGCGTTCATCTCCAGTCGGTCGGCTCCACCGGCTCCAGTCCCGTCTGCGGTCGGGTGTCCTGCGCCGGCCTCCCGCCTGGCCCCGGCTCCTAACCCGGCCCCCGGCCGCCCGGCCTCCCGCCCGGCCCCGCCCGCAGGTGAACGCTGGCCCTCCGCTCCCCGCCATAGGTGCGCGAACCAGCACTGTCGCCGACCACCGGTCGAAACCGTCGCCTTCGACGGCTACGTACTCACTCCCGACGGCGTAGACGGCCAGCCGGCCCCCGCCTTCGAGCACTAATCGGCGTCGGTTCTCCACCGCATCAGGCGGCGCGGAGACCGGCCCCGTTCATCGGGTCATTGGGCCGCCACGATCTCATCGAGCCGGTTGAGCAGTTCCCTGAGCGACAGGGCCGCAACGACGTGGCCGTCCCCGCTGTCGCCCTTCTCTGCGATGAAGCGCGTGGCCCCGTTCTGGCAGTGGATGGACCATTCGGGATGCTCGCGGATGAAGCGCTGCTGCCTAACGACTTGATCAATCGGCAATGACACGACTGACGATCCTTGCCCGACCCGTAAGACCGCTGGGGACCGTGCCCGGTCACGGGTCAGTTACCGGGCACGGCCAACCCCAGGATAGCAAAGAGCATATAATAGCTTGCATAGCTCTGTGAGCTACCTGACGTATCGCCAGCTCAGAGAGCATCTATGTTGATCTTGTGCCCGCGCGTCCGGTTGACCCCATGGCCGAAAAGCACGCCTACGTGCAGGTTGCTGACGACGTTGAGCGCCGGATAAGCGACGGGGAGATCACCGTGAAGCTTCCGGGCGAACGTGAGCTGGCCGAGCAGTACGGCGTTGCGTATACGACTGTCCGCCGCGCCATGGAGATACTGAGAGACCGTGACGTGATCATTACCCGGCAAGGGCGTGGAACGTTCGTCAATCCCGAGAGATAAATTCGAGCAGCCACCGGACCCGTACCCGGGGCACAAAGGTCCGTTCGGCATTGGCGCGAAGGACCGCAACAATCTCAGGCGTCGGCCGCTGGGCGAGCCGGCGCGTCGCCTTCACCGAGTAGGTATGGAAGCCGCCGGACAGCAGAGCCCCGGCCAGGAACCGCGGTACGCTGATTCAGAAGGGACCGATGAGGTGGGCCGCCACGTCACGCACGGTCCATCCGGCGCAGAGGCTCTGGGCGGCCCATTGCTCCTCGCGGAGCCTGTCGAATATGTCGGCCGCCCGGCGGCGTTCGGCCGATCAGCGCGAAGACCTCACCGCTGTCCCTGGGCCGAACGCAGCGCGTGCTCCGGGGCTTATGGCGGGCGCGGGTCAGCCGGCTTCGGCGCCGATCCGGGCCACATCGGCGATGTAGCCGTCGCGGCCGGCTGATCCAGCGGCTCGGCCCCGAACTGAGTGTGGGCCCGCAGGAAGCTGTCGGCTTCGGCAATGTGCACCCAGGTCAGCAGCTGCGGATCGGACGCCGCGTACCGGCGCCCGTCCGGCGCGATGCCGGTGACTCGCTCGTGGTATGAAGGTGGCCATGGCGGCAGTGGTGCAACACGCAATCGGGGCCGGAGCCACCAGCACTGACGGCTCCTGCGGCCCGGTATCCCGCGCGCCCGCCGGCCGGTAGCCCGGGATGCCGCGTAAGTACGTGGTGGTCGGGGCCGGAGTCCTTGGAGTATGCGTGGCGGCCTGCCTGGCCGAGGCGGGCGCCAACGTGACGCTGCTGGAGCAGGCCCAGCCGGGCCACGCCGCCACCCGATCGAGTTTTGCCTGGCTGAACTCCAACAACAAGACGCCCCGTGCGTACCACGACCTCAACTACGCGGGGATGCGGGCGTGGGCGGAGCTTGCCCGGCGCCGGCCCGCCCGGTTCCGGCGCCTTCCCGTCCGCCGACGGCTCCCCGCGTGCCGACGGCTCCCCCTGTGCCTCCGATGGCTCCCCCCGTGCCGATGGCTCCTCCCACGCCGACGGCTCCGGTCATCCGGCCTGGTACCGGCCGAACGGCAATCTCGAATGGGCGGACAGCGCCGAGGGGCACGCCGAACTTACCGCGCGCGTCCGCCGTCTCACCGAATGGGGATATCCGGCCACCCTGGTCGATGTGGCCGCGGCCGCCGAACTGGAACCATCCCTGCGGCTGCCCCCGTCGGTCACCGAGGTCGCGTGGTTCCCCGAAGAGGGCTATCTCCTGACCGGGCCCCTGGTCGCGCAGATGGCCAGGCTGGCCTCCGCGCGGGGAGCCACGGTCCTGACCGGCGCGGCGGCGCGCGTGGTGGGCATCGACGCTGACGGCGGTTCGGCGCACGCGGTGCGGACGGCCACCGGCCAGGTCATACCGGCCGATGTGGTGGTGTGCTGCGCGGGACGCTGGGCGCCCCAGGTGGCGGCGCTGGCCGGATCGGCCTGCCCGGTGCCGCTGGTCCCGTGGTCGTCACCGGGCGCGGAAGCCCCCGGGCTCGTCGTGCTGGCCGGTCCCGTCTCCGGCCTGGCGCGCATGGTGCACGCACCGGAGGTCTACTTGCGGCCCCATTCCGGTGGGCTCGTGCACCTGGAGGCGCCGGACGTGGCCGTGGACCTGCACACGCCGGACACGAAACTGCGGGCGTGTGCGGAGGAACTGCTGCGCCGCGCCCGCCTGGTCATCCGCGGGCTGGACGACGCCGAGGTCGCCGGGTACTGCGTATGCGTGCGCCCGATGCCGGCCGACGGCCAGTCCATCGTCGGCTGGCTCCCCGGCGCCAACGGCGTGTACGTCGCGGTGACGCACAGCGGCGTCACCCTCGGCGCGCACCTGGCCCACCTGATCACGGCCGAGGTGACCAGCGGCGCTCCCGCCGCCCAGCTCGCACCGTACCGGCCCGCCCGCTTCGCCCCCTCCGGCAGCCGGCGCTGACAGGGATCGCTGCCGGTGGCTCAGGCCCGCGGGTCTCAGGCCTCCAGGGCGGCCCGGACCAGGTTGAGGAGTTCGTCGTCGGTGATGTCCGCCGCGTGGCTGGGCCGCAGCTGGATGGTTCCCTTGCTGGTCTTCAACGTGGGATGGCGGGACGTGAAGTCCGTCTCGCGGCCCTGTTGCCAGCCGTAGACCGAGATGCCGTGCTTCCACGCGCCGACGTAGAGCCGGCGGCGGCCGACCTTGTAGGCCGGGATCTGATACGACAGCACGATGGTGGCGTCCGGGTACGCGGTGAGGATCAGCCCGTGCAGCCGGTCGAACAGGGGCCGGTTCTCCGGAGCCATCCGGTCGATGTACGTCCGCACCGCCTCATCCATCGTCCCATTGTGGCCTCTTCCGGCGGGCCCGGAATGGTGAGCAGTTCGTGGCATGGCCGCCTCCTGTCGCCGCTGTCCACCCTGTGCCGGTGCTGACGGCCGGGCCGGGCGGAAATCATCGCCCCGCCCCTCGTTCGCTCCGGCCGCTGCGCGCTGGTTGATCAGCACGAGCGTGGCTGGACCGCCATTGCCGGGCAATTCGCCGAGGAGCGCGCAGGGACAGCGCCCGGACCTCGGCGGCCCGTCCTTAGGCCTCCTTAGTAAGGCCCGGCTGGGGAATCTGGAGCCGGGACCGGCCGGTTTAAGTGGTGGAACCAAAGAAGGCGCAGGGAAGGCGGGCCGCGGATGAGAGCGCATCGGGATGACAGAGCGTAAGCCCCCGGCGATGAGCTACACCTCATGGATTGATCAGCAGATCATGGAGGCGGAAAAACGAGGTGTGTTCGATAATCTGCCCGGGACCGGTAAGCCGCTCCCGGACCGGAGTGAAGCGGATTCCGGCCAGGCCTGGTTGCGGGACTACCTGCGCCGGGAGGGCGTGCCGACCGAGGGGCTCCTGCCCACCCCGCTGAGACTGCGCAAGGAAACCGAACGGCTGGCTGCGGAGGTCCATAACCTGCGCTCCGAGCAGGCCGTATGGGACGCCGTCCAGGATCTCAACCGGCGGATCATGAATTGGCGCCAGTCCCCGACGGGGCCGCCGATATTCGTCCCCTTGGTCAACGAAGAGGAAATGGCCGCCAGGTGGAGAGCCGCGCACTCGGTAAAGGCGCCAGCTTCACCCCCGGCCGCCGCTGACCCGGGAACGGGAGACACGGCACCTCCACGGCTGGGATGGTGGCGCCGCCTCGGCCGCCTCGGCCGCCTCGGGCGGCTGAACGGGGCCGTGAGATAACTGGTGGGCAGGACCTATCCAGAGCGGGGGTGCCATGTTCCACGTGGATTCCGAGGTCGGCCGCCTGCGACAGGTGGTATTGCACCGTCCTGATCTGGAACTTAAGCGCCTGACCCCCGACAACGCCGCCGACCTGCTCTTCGATGACGTGCTCTGGGTCAGCAGGGCCCAGGCTGAGCACGACGCGTTCGCCGATGTCCTGCGCTCGCGGGGGGTAGTGGTCCACTACTACAGCGATCTGCTGGCCCAGACGCTGGAGATCCCGGAAGCGCGCGCGTACATCCTGGACCAGGTGTTCGACCCGCGCTGGCATGGCCCACTCGCCGCCACCACCTTGCGCGCCGCGATGGACGGCCTCGACTCCCCGCGCCTGGCCCGGTTTCTGGCCGGGGGGATCACCAAACGCGAGATCGCCGAATACGGCCCGGAGCCCAAGAGCATCGCCTTCCATTCCCTCGATCCCGACGGTTTCGTACTGGCGCCGCTGCCGAACTTGCTTTATCAGCGCGACACGTCGTGCTGGATCTACGGTGGCGTATCCATCAACGCGATGCGCCGGCCAGCCCGGATTCCGGAGACCGTCAACGACGAAGCCATCTACCGCTGGCACCCGATGTTCGCGCGGGAAGACTTCGATGTCTGGTATCACGGCGCCGACGCCGCACCCGCCACCATCGAGGGCGGCGACATCCTGGTCATCGGCAACGGGGCGGTGCTGGTCGGGATGAGCGAGCGGAGTACGCCACAGGCTGTCGAGGTGCTCGCCCACCGGCTGTTCGCCGCCGGGGCGGCCCGCTGCCTGGTCGCCATCGACATGCCGAAGACACGCGCGTTCATGCACCTGGACACGCTGTTCACGATGGCCGACTACGGGGTGTTCACGAAATACGCGGGGATGGGCATGCTGCCCTCGTACACGGTCGAGCCGGGCGCGACGGCCACTGAGCTTAAGGTCACCGATCACCCGCCGGGGGATATGCACCGCGCCATAGCCGACGCGCTCGACCTGCCGTTGATCAAGGTGCTGACCGCTGTCCAGGACGTTCATTCCGCGCTGCGGGAGCAGTGGGACGATGGCTGCAACGTACTGGCGGTCGAGCCAGGAGTAGTTGTGGCTTACGAGCGGAACGTCACCACCAACACCTACCTGCAGGACAACGGCGTCGAGGTGATCGCGGTGCCGGGCGGGGAACTCGGCCGGGGCCGGGGCGGCCCGCGCTGTATGAGCTGCCCGATTGAGCGCGACGCCTGAGCCGGGACCGCCCGGTGCCCCCAGACCGGGGGGCCCTGCCCGACGTAGCTCGCCCCGTGGGCCCGCCAGCATCCGCCCGGACATCGGGGAGAAGCCGGACATCGGGGAGAAGAAGGCCAGTGAGCGCGTCGCTCGTTACCTGGGCCAGGCCAGCGTGCGGGTCACGGTCCGGGACTTCACTGTCCTCGGCGAGCTCGTGACCAGCCTTTTGGCGCTGGGAACGATCGCGGATCGCGGCGGAGCGGGTGATCGGCCGGAATCTCGACGAGAACGATCCGGACACCGTCCGGATCCTCGATCCACATCTCGGTCAACCCCCAGGGCTCGGTCATGGGCTCTCGGAGAATACGCACGCCGGCCGCCGCCAGCCGTTCATGCTCAGCATGAACGTCTCGCACCTGGAGCCAGATCATCAGCGAGCCTCCGGCGGGGCCCGCAGCCCGCCCGGACACCTCCAGCAATCCCGGGCCGAGAAAGAACACCACTCCAGGGTCGTCCGGAGAGCCGAACTCCCGGTAGATCGCCAGACCCAGCACGTCCCGGTAGAAATGGCGGCTTCGGCCCAGGTTCGCTGGCCGCAGCAGAATCCGGCTGCTCAGTACCTCCACATCACCATCCTGGCAGGCCCCCAGTGGGGTGTGGTCCCCGGCAGCTCCTCCCCGAGCGCGTAAGCCCAGGTGAACGCCAGCATCATTCCGGCGGCTATCGTGCTACCGATTGCAGTGCCACCCGCAATGTGCCGACGTCTCATCCGGTTCCTCTCGCCGCAAGCCGCCCCAGCCTGCGCTTTCATACTCTCCTGGCCCAACCTCGACTGCCACGCCAGCTCATCCGGCGAGAAAATGTAGCGGCGGCCTAGACAATGGGCTGGTGATCGAGGTCGACCCTGGCCGTTTCGAGGAGATGGTCGTAGCGGCGCTGGACGGGCTGCCCGAGGAACTGGGCCAGCTCATGCGCAACGTCGCGGTGACGGTCGAGCACGGCGCGGGACCGCCCGGCCTGCTCGGGCTGTATGAGGGCATCCCGCTCACCAGCCGCACGTCACAGTACGCCGGGGTGCTGCCGGACCGCATCACCATCTACCGCCAGGCGATCTGTGTGATCTGCCGCACCGAGCAGGAGGTCGCCGACCAGGTCCGCCGGACCGTCATCCACGAGATCGCCCACCATTTCGGCATCGACGACGACCGGCTCAGCGAACTCGGCTGGTAGGACTCCCCCCGGCGTGCACCGTTCCGCGGCTTTCGAAGGTCATGGCGCGCTGCAGGGCCGCCGCGCGGAGCTCGTCAGGGATCTGGACGGGCCCGCCCAGTGCGGCCGCGTTGATGCCTGCCTGCGCGGCCTCCTCGACGACGCCGCCGATCAGGATGGCCAGCTCTGGGGTGCGGTGGAACACCAGCACGCCGTGGTTGGCCAGCAGTACCGCAGGTACCCCAGGGGTGATCGAGGCCCGGATGCTGGCTACTGCCTGCGCGGAGCCGCGCGGCCCGTAGCCTGCCACCGGAACCCCGGTGGCCAGGCCGAACATCGCCAGGGCCTCCACCCAGCATCCGATCGGACGGTGAGCCACCGCGTAGGCCGTGGCATACGGCGAGTGAGTATGCAAAACACAGCCGACGTCGGGCTGATCGGCGTAGATGGCCGTATGCATGGACACCACGGCGCCCTGGATGGGCGGCAGGTCGCCCTCCAGCAGGGTTCCATCCAGCCCGAGCCGGACGACGGATGAGGCGGGGTGGTTCCGCAGCGACGGGCCGGCCGTGAAGTACACTTCCTCCGCCCCCGGCACGCGAACGCTGACGTTGCCGTGCCCGTTCGCGGAGATCGCCCCGCTGGCGACGACTCGCTGAGCTATATCGACAACCTGACCGGCCAGGTCCTTGTCCATGGCACAGTTCCCCCTTGGCCGCAGCGGCCGCTCGTTCCCATGACGCGCGGACCTGTCGCGGCTCACGCCGATGCTCTGGACCCAAGGTAACGCGGCAGCTCAGCAGGTGACAGCAGCCCACCAATAGCGCAGACCCGAACGGGGTCATAATCGGGAGCGTGGATGTGCAAGTGGCGCGCTGCGCTGAAGCTTAACATTTTATCGAGTACCAGTGACATTCTGGAGGAGGTGAGGCGGCGTTTCCTCCCGGGCCCGAGGGCCGGGGTTTCCACGCCGCAACCTTGATGACCGATCGCAATGTGCTGGGTGGCGAGCTCGAACCGTGCGGCTCCGACCCGGTCACCGGCTTCTACCGGGACGGCTGCTGCAGCACCGGGCCGGAAGATCTGGGCAGTCACACCATTTGCGCCGTGGTCACCGCCGAGTTCCTTGCCCACCAGCGCCAGATCGGCAACGACCTGACGATACCGATGCCCGAGTTCCGGTTCCCGGGGCTCGTGCCGGGAGACCGCTGGTGCGTCACGGCGAGGAACTGGCTGCGCGCCCATCACGACGGCGCCGCCGCGCACGTGGTGCTGGCCTCCACTCATGAGCGGGCGCTGGAGATCGTGCCTCTCGCGGTGCTACGGGAGTACGCCGTCGACGTCCCCGCTGATCCGGGCGCCCTCGGGACCTGAGCGCCGCGTGCGTGCTCCCACCAGTCCCGGGCCGGGAACGCCGATCAGGCGGCAGGTGAGGCGGCGCGAGCCCCGCACCCGCCGAGCGACGGTAAGACCGGGCAGGCCCGGCGCGGCGCGGTGAAGCGCGTGAACCACCTGGGAAAGGTGCACCAGTGAGCGCTAACAAGCACTCATCCGTGACGGTAGCGTGGCCATTGTGAAAGCGCGTCCGGCAGACGACGAGGCCCCCCATGACGTCAGGGCCCGGCCGGCGGCGAGACCTGGGTGGCGCTGCTGCACCGGCCGGGCCCGGCCGCACCCCGCGACGGGAGCGTGTTCAAGGATCCGCGGTTCAGCGAGCACATCACGTTCCTCGCCCGGATGCGGGAGGCCGGCTACCTGGTCGCCGCCGGGCCGCTGATCGACGAGGCCGGAGCGGCCATGACGATCCTGCGCCTGCCGGGAGAGGGCCAGTTCGGGGAAGCCACCCGGCTGGCGACCGAGGACGACACCAGCGTCGCCGGAGGTTTCTTCACGGTCGCCGTCCGGCCCTGGCATGTCGTCATGCAAGCCGGGCCCGCGCGCCCGGACGGTCCGTAACCGAGGCCTCAGCCGGCCGTCATGGCTGGTAGGAACCGAGGACCCACGCCCGGGTGCTGACGCTGTGCCACCGGGCGGCACGCCCGCGCGGCCCTGGTCGTCGGGTACGGAACGCGGCCGGAGCACGCGTTCCAGCGGGGCGGTGGCCCGGCGCTGCGCCGCGCTCCGCGAGCTGTTCTCCCGCTGATCCGTGCCACCCAGCCGCCGTCACCCCTCGCCCGGCGCGCCCTGAGCCGCATCACCCGTCCCAGCGGGGGCGGAAAACAGATAGCTGGTGGCCAGGCTGCGGTAGGGCCGCCACGCCGCGGCGATCGCGGTCACCTCGGCGGGGAGCGGCAGATGATCGAGGTGATACGCGGACCGGACCGCCTTGCGCAGGGCCAGGTCACCCGGCAGCACGACGTCCTCCCGCGCCAGGGCCAGGATCAGCGCGCCCTGCACGGTCCACGGCCCGATCCCCGGGATGGCCGTCAGCTGCGTCATGATCTCCTCATCCGGCAGGCCACTCAGCACGGTGAGGTCCAGCCTGCCATCGGACGCCCGTTCCGCGAGGTCGCGCAGCGTGGCGACCTTCCGGCCGGACAGTCCCGCGCGTCGCAGTTCAGCGGGATCGGCGCGCAGCAGCTCTCCCGGCGAGGGCAGGTGGCCGCCGAACAGCGCCCGGATCCGCGCCAGGATGCGCCGGGTGGACGCCACCGACAGCTGCTGGCCGGCGACCTGGAACACCAGCGCGCCGTACAGGTCCATCGCCGGCAGCTCGGCCATCCACCCGCGCGGGTCGAAGTCCGGCCGCTCGTCGATGAGCCGGGCCAGCACCGGGTCGGCCTGGCGCAGGTGGGAACGCGCGTCCCGCAGTCCGTCGGCCTGACCGCGGCGATCTTCGCATCCCGGCCCCATGCTGGCCTGTTCCGGTTCCATGGCACCCTATCTTCATACATCGCGTCCGATGCCCGAGCCCGGGGCAGGCCAGGTGGATAGGCCAGATCCGGCGCCGGGACGAACCTGCGAGGAGAAGAACCCGTGGCGGTGCCGACTCTTTGGCCGCGTGATCGCGGCAGTAATCGGCGGCGTGCTGGTCCTGACGGTATGGGGAAGCGTCATCGGCGCGCTCATCGTGTCGCGGCCGGTGGCCAGCCGGCTGACGCGAGCAGCCGACAAGGTCGTCAGCGTGCTGTTCCGGATGATCAACGAGCGCTTGGCCGACTACCGTCGGCGGGACCGGGTGCTCGCCCTGCAGGCCGCGGCGATCCTGCTCGCGCAGCTGCTCCTCTGGCTCGGGACCTCCTTTATCGGGTTCGCGCTGCTGCTCTGGCCGTTCGAGAAGGCCGGCGTGGCGGGTGCCTTCGCCTCGTCCGGGTCCGCGATGTTCACGCTGGGCTTCGAAGTGCCAGCCGGCACAACGCCGGCGTTTCTGGTCTTCATCGGCGCCGCGACCGGCCTGGTCATCATCACGCTGCAGATCGCCTACCTGCCCACCCTGTACGCGGCGTTCAACCGGAGGGAAACCGAGGTGGCGCTGCTGAACGCGCGGGCCGGGGTCCCGTCGTGGGGCCCGGAGTTGCTGGCCCGTACGCATTACGGGCTCGGTTCGGGGGTGTCGACCATCGACACCATGCCGGGCCTGTACGCGCAGTGGGAGCGCTGGGCCGCGGACGTCGCGGAAAGCCACACCACCTACCTGCCGCTGGTCCGGTTCCGCTCCCCCCAGCCGTTCTCGTCCTGGGTTACCGCACTGCTGGCCGTGCTGGATTCGGCCGCCCTGTTCCTGTCCCTCTCCCCGAAGTCCGCCCCGGTCGTGCCCGCCCGGCTCTGCCTGCGCGGCGGATTTCAGTGCTTCACCCGGATCGCCCGGGCGATGGGCATCGACGTCCCCGCTGAGCCGGACCCGGACGCCGGGATCAGCCTCACCTACGAGGAGTTCCTCGACGCGGTCGCCCGGATGAGGAAGGTCGACTTCCCGATCGAGCGCGACCCGGCCGACGCGTGGCCGGATTTCGTCGGCTGGCGGCTGCTCTACGAGCGGCCCGCCTACGCGGTCGCCTTCGCCCTCGACGCGGTGCCGGCCAAGTGGTCGGGCCCGCGCATGCACCCGGTCGAGCACATCGAACCGTTCCGGCCGCCGCCCGGACGGACCGCGAAACCAGCCGAACCGGGCGGTCCCGCCAATCCTGCCGGGACCTCGCAGAGCCCTTCCGCGGCCGGGATCCGCCAAGGACGGCCGCCGCGGGTAGCGGCCGTGCCATCCCCGACGCGGGGCGCACACGAAATACTGGAAACGGCATCCGCTCCACCACGGCGCACCAGGGAATTCCCCGCGACGCTCGATGCGATCAGGAAAGCCGCCGAGGCCGCCTGACCGGCCCGGGCTCCCATGCTCGCGATGCCTCCCGGAACGTCCGTTCGGGAGTATCGACAGGGTCCTGGTCAGCGTGCCCCGGATACCGGGATGCGCGGTGGCCGGCGGGCGGCCCGCTCGGCGGCGGCGGTGATGTTGCGGAGCATCCCGCCGAACACGATGCCGTGGAACGGCGAGATCGACCGCCAGTAGGCGTGGCCAGCCAGCCCGCGTGGCTGGAAGATGGCCCGCTGGCGGTAGGTGGCCTCGCCGTCTTCATTCTGCCCGACGGACAGCTCCAGCCAGGCCAGCCCGGGCAGCTTCATCTCCGCGCGCAGCCGCAGCAACTGCCCCGGTGTGATCGCCTCGACCCGCCAGAAGTCCAGCGCGTCCCCCACCCGCAGGTGCCGCGGATCGCGCCGCCCGCGCCGCAGCCCCACGCCGCCGGACACACGGTCGAGCAGCCCGCGGGCGGCCCATGCGGCGCGGAACGAATACCACCCGGACGACCCGCCGATGCCCTCGATGATCCGCCACAGCTCCCCGGCCGGGGCGTGCACCACGCTGGTGCGCTCGTCGACGTACAGCGAGCCGCCGGCCCACGACGGATCGCTCGGCAGCGGATCGCTGGGTGCGCCCGATGTGCCCGCCGACGACCAGCTGGTGGAGACGTCCCCCTCGCGGGTGTGCCGCAGAGCCAGGGCGATGGCCTCGTCCAGGGGCACCAGGCCGTCCGGCGGGTCCGGGATGTAGTCCGCGATGTCGTGCTCGGAGGCCACGACCTCGTTCCGCAGCGACTCGACCAGTGGCTTGGCCAGTCCGCTCGGCACCGGCGTCACCAGGCCGACCCAGTATGACGACAGCCGGGGCGTGAGCACCGGGACCCGCACCAGGATCCGGGGTGCCAGGCCGGCCACGGCGGCGTAGCGGCGCATCATGTCCGCGTAGGTGACGATGTCCGGGCCGCCGATGTCGAAGCGCCGGTTGACGTCGGCGGGCAGCGACGCCGCACCGACGAGGTAGCGGAGCACGTCGCGGACGGCGATCGGCTGAATGCGGGTATCCACCCACATGGGGGTGACCATCGCCGGCAGCCGTTCGGTGAGATAGCGGAGCATCTCGAACGATGCCGAGCCGCTCCCGATGATCACGGCGGCCTGGAGCGCGACGGCCGGAACGCCGCTGCCCAGCAGGATGTCCCCGACCTCGCCCCGCGAGCGCAGGTGCGGGGAGAGGGCGCCCTCCTGGCCGGAGATCATCCCGCCCAGGTAGACGATGCGCCCGACCCCGGCGTCCCGTGCGGCGTCGGCGAAGATCCGCGCCGCCTCGCGGTCGCGATCCTCGAAGGAGGAGCCGGTGCCCAGCGCATGGATGAGGTAGTAGGCCACGCCGACACCCTCCAGGGCGCGCCGCACCGCGGCCGGGTCCCGCGCGTCCGCCCGTGCGACCTCGATATCGCCCGACCAGGACCGGTCGCTGAGCTTGGCAGGGTCGCGGGCCATGCACCGGACCGGGTACCCGGCGGCGAGGAGTTCGGGCACCAGCCGCCCGCCGATGTATCCAGAAGCGCCGGTCACGAGGCAGAGCGGTGGGGAGGACATGCCTCCAGTGTCGCATTGATCTTCCCCGACCGACCCGGGCGGCCCTCACGAACGCCCAGGTCACCGGCCGTCCGGCCCGGGTGATCGTCGGAACCCGCGTTGCCCTACTGCGCTGCCCTACTGCGCGGTCATGGCCGGGTTGAGCCGTACGAGCCGCGCCGGGTTTGTCTCATCAAGTTCGGCGACGGATTGCCGTGACTTCACGAAGTCTGAGAATGAGCGATAGCCCAGCGCCCTCTCGCTAAATGACGGGTCCATGCGCCTCATCTGGCTCTTCACCGCGGAGCTATGCAGCCAGTCGGCGTCGTCCTTTTCCTGGCCGAGTCGCAGCGCCCGTTCAAGGAGCCTGGTGGCCAGCTGTTGCGGGTCTTCGGAATCGAGCTCCGTCTCGTCGGTACCGCACGTCGCCGGCCGCCTGGTGCGCCGCGAGCCCCGCGCGGGCGGCGCGCTGGCGGACTCCTCTTGTTCTGCCTGTTCGCCGGTCGTGGGTACGGCGGGCAGGGAGGAGGTGCCGGTGGTTGTGATGCCGGGAAGCGCGTCGTAGGTCACGAGTTCGTCACACGCCGCGGCGAGCGATCTGCTCGTCGATCCTGAGACTCCGACCCCCACGACGTAACGGCCCAGACGCCTGCATCGCTGGGCGAGGGCGATGTAATCCGAGTCTCCGGCCACGATCACCACGTGGGTCAGGTCGGGAAGGCGGAACATGTCCTCCACCGCATCCACGGCCAGCCTGATGTCGGCACCATTCTTGGCGTAGGCGGCGGCGGGAAAGAGCTGCACCAAGTCCACTGCGCGGCTGACGAGCTGCCCACGGTAGTCGGCGTTCACGGGGGCTGACCAGTCCGCATAGGCGCGGGTCAGCACGAGAGTGCCGAACGATGAGGCGAAGTCGATCACCGCGCCGACGTCCACGGTGGCGCGCCGGAGCTTCTCCGCGATGTCGGGATCGGCCGATCTGTCGGCCGCGACGAACCCGCGCGCCTTGTCACGCTGGAACTGGCCCCGGCCATGAACCTGGTCATAACGTGAGATCACGATGTTGTCGAAGTCGATATAGACGGCGACACGGGTGACGCCAGGGTCGTTCATAGTTGCTCTTCTCGCCGGTGACGCCTTCGTCAGGCCAGCCTGCCGGGAAATTCGAGAGGTGACCGTCTATCGACATCAGGCAGTCACCAGGCCGCCGGCCTCACGAAGATTACTATTGCGATGCCGGAGCGGACTGATGATCTCCACTGTCGCACAACAGCCGGTCCCGGCCAGCGGCATGAGCGGTCGGTTGGGAAGGCCTGGATCGCACGAGTTCAGCCACGGATCCGGCGTCATCCTCAGCAGCCGCCGCGCCCGGCAACCGGCACGAAGGGCCGAATCCCAGCTGGCCCGATTTCTGCCGCGGCCCGGGTCCATGGGTTTCTTCGCCGCCTTGGGGCTGGCGTTTTGGCCTCCTGGCGTGCAACCATCTAGCTGGATGGTGAGGGGATGGTCATGGGTGAAGCTGAAAAGACCGAGAAGATCACCATCAATCTCGGGCTCGTGGATCTCGGCCAGATCGATCTGCTGGTCCAGGAAGGCTTTTACGCCAACCGTACCGACTTCATCCGCACGGCGATCCGCGCCCAGCTGGCCACCCGGGCGGCGGCGGTCGACCAGACGGTCGCCCGCCGGACGCTCGTGCTGGGCGCCCAGCACTACACCCGCCACGACCTGGAGGAGATCCGCGACGCCGGCCAGATGGTGCACATCCGTGTCCTCGGTCTGGCCAGCATCGCCGCGGATGTCTCGCCGCAACTCGCGGTGGCGACGATCGCCTCCGTCGAGGTGCTCGGTGCCTTCCGGGCGAGCACGGCCGTCAAGGCGGCGCTGGGGGGGCGTATCACGTGAGCCGCCGAGCAAGGAGCTTCACCGCAGACTGCGGCCCGGGACAGCATGCGCTCCCCGGACCAGGACCGGCTCCGGCCAGAAATGTCACGAGAAGGGGCTACTGCGATGGACCAACAATGGATGGGCGCGATGGCCGAAGCCACCCGGCTCACCCGCCAGGGCCGGCTGGCCGAGGCGACGGCCCTCATTCAGCGGACGCTGCGAAATCCGCCGCGCGGTGAGCAGCAGCCGCAACCACCGGATCACGATGCGGCCGGCCCTGGCGCGGCCCCGCCCCGGCTCACGGCCCCTGAATCGCAGGCCGCCCCGGCCCGCGGGCGCGGTTTGCCGCGCCGGCCCGCGGCCAGCGTGCCGTCCTCGCGCTCTCCGCAGGGCGGCCAGTGCACGTCCATGTCCCGCGGAGCGGGCTCCCGGCGGTGATCAGCAGCGGGCCCGGTTCGCCGATCTCTCGTACACCAACGCGGCCGGCACGCGCGCGTACAAGCTGTACGTCCCCACCGGCTATACGGGGCAGGCCGTGCCGCTGATCGTCATGCTGCACGGCGGTACGCAAAGCGCCGGTGACTTCGCCGCCGGCACACGCATGAACGAGCTGGCCGAGCGCGACACCCTCATCGTCGCCTACCCCGAGCAGGCGGCCTCCGCCAACACCTTGAAGTGCTGGAACTGGTTCCGGCCTGGCGATCAGCTCGCCGGTGCCGGCGAGCCGTCCCTCATCGCCGGGATCACCGGCCAGATCAGGCGTGCCTGCGCCATCGATGCCAGCCGGGTCTACGTGGCCGGTTTCTCCGCCGGGGGCGCCATGGCCGCGGTGATGGCCGCGGCTTACCCCGACCTGTACGTCGCCGCCGGCGTGCATTCCGGCCTCCCGCACCGCGCAGCCCACGACCTCCCGTCCGCTCTGGCCGCGATGAGACGGGGCACCTCGCCGCACCCCCGGCCATCCGCCGCAGGCATCCCGATGATCGTCTTTCACGGTGACCACGACCCGATGGTGAACCACGTCAACGCCGACCGCCTCGTCGACCAGGGCATTCGCGCGTTCAGCACGGCGGCTGACCACGGCGATGCCCCCCGCCATGGCGTCACGACCAGACGGGGCAAGGTACCCGGCGGCCATTCCTACACCCGCGCCGTTTACCAGGACGCTAACGGGAACACCCTCATCGAGCACTGGACCATCCACGGCGGCGGCCATGCCTGGTCCGGGGGAAGCCGGCAAGGTTCGTACACCGACCCGCGGGGACCGGACGCGTCCGCAGAACTGCTGCGCTTCTTCGCCGAGCACCCCCGAGGCCCGCGCATTCCGTAACGTGCGCCACGCGTTGGCCGACGCGGGCCGGCACCCAGCGCCTGATGGCAGCGCAACCTGCCCAGAACGCGCAGAACCGCCTGTTCTGCTTGGCGCCGTGTCCCGGAGAGTGCGGCCTAGGGCCCCAGGCTCGTAAGGTTTCCCTATGGCAGATGACGCCTCGCGTTCGGCCCCGGGTAACGTCGCCCCTCCGCCGCGCCCGGCAGACGTTGTGCCGGAGGCGCGCCCGGACGTGCCGAGCGCGCACCGTGCCGGAGGCGCGCCCCGGAGACACTGTGCCGGAGGCGCGCCCCGGAGACACTGTGCCGGAGGCGCGCCCCGGAGACACTGTGCCGGAGGCGCGCCGCGACGCGCAGCCGGACGTGCGCGCCCCGGACGTAAATCCCCGGAACGACCTGCGTGCCTCGCACGAGGACCGGGACCGGATCGTTGAACTGCTACGGGTGTCCGCGGGCGATGGGCGTCTCAGCATTGACGAGCTCGACGAGCGGGTCGAGGCGGCCCTGACCGCACGCACCTACGGGGAGCTGGAGGGCCTGGTCGCGGACCTGCCGGCCACGCCGGGAACGGCGGCCGGGGCACTCACGGCTAAGCCGAAGGAAATGGTCCGCATCGAATGCCACAGCGGCAGCGCCAAGCGCGACGGCCGCTGGGCCGTTCCGCAGCGGATGGAGGTACGGGTCCACAGCGGCTCCGTGACCCTGGACTTCACCCAGGCGCAGGTGAGCTGGCCGACGCTGCAGATCGACGCCGAATTGCGCAGCGGGTCGCTCACGCTGATCACGAAGCCGGGCATCGTGCTGGACACTGACGACGTGGCCGTGCGAAGCGGGGCCATCAAGGTCAGCGCACCCTGGGGGACGACGTGCCCGCCACGCTCCGGATCGACGTGGCCGGCAAGGTCGGCAGCGGATTCCATCACGGCCCGTCCGCCGCGCGCGCCGCGCCGGTCGTTCTGGGACTGGCTGCGCCGCCGCCCGCGTCCCCCTGCGCCATGGGAACTCTCGGCTGGCCGGTCACCCTACGAGCTTCCGCCCGGCCGTCTTTGAGCCGGCCGGTCCTCAGCCGCCGGGGGCCCGGCGGCCAGCCGGTCTGTCATGTCCTGAACCCGCTCCGGCATATTGTCCGGCATCCCCCAGCGGGTCTCCAGCCACCACGTGGCTCCCGCGTCGGCCAGCGCCCTGACCTGAGTGGCGGCTGCGGCCGCATCGTCCGCCGGGGTCTCACCGTCGACCACTACGTCCAGGCCATCCCGCGCCCCGTGCCGGGCCAGCCACGCCCGCACCGCCCGCAGACCCTCCGGGCCGCCGGAATCCGCCCCGAACTGGGGGATGATCCCATCACAGCGCAGCACCCGGCGCATCGACTTCGGCCGCGGCCACACCCCGACGACCCACAGCGGAATGCGGTCCTGCGCCGGCCGGACCGCCGAGGCCAGGTCGAAGCGCCCGCTGCGGAAGTGATAGTGCTGCCCGTCGTACTCGCCTCCGCCGTCCCACAGCGTCCGGATCAGGTCGATTCCCTCGTCCAGCATCTCGGCGCGCGGCCGGATCCCGGTCTCCTCGCCCGCATCCGGCAGTTCGGTGCCAAGCGCGCCGACGCCGACCGCGAGAACGGCCCGGCCGCCGGACAGCTGATCCACCGTGGCCACCTGGCTGGCGACCTTCCACGGGCGGCGCCACGGCAGCGGCGTGAGCATGGTCCCGAGCCGGACCCGGCTGGTCCGCGCGGCCATCGCGGCGAGCAGGCTCCACGCGTCCACCCCGTACGCCGCTTCCCAGACGAACACGCCGTCCCAGCCGGCCCGCTCGGCCAGCATGGCCTGCTCCAGTTGCTCGGGAGCGCTGCCGCCGGGCAGTACCACCCCGTACCGCATCTCGCCGTCCGCCATGCCCCTGTCCTATCAGCCGGCCCCGACAATTCCCGGCCCGGCCGGCCCGACATTCCCGGCCGGCGCCGACCATGATCCCGGCCGGCGCCGGTGCCAGAATGCCTTCATGGGCAACGTCAGTTCCTCAGGTGCCGGTAACGCGGGCGGCTCCATTCTCAGCATCGGCTCACCCGGGTCGATCCTGTCGATCGGCTCCAACGGGTCGATTCTTTCCATCGGTTCGACGGGTTCGTTGCTGTCGATCGGCTCGGCGGGATCGTTCGCCTCCATCGGCTCGGTCGCCTCGCTGGGCAGCTTCGCCTCCGCGCTGTCCATCGGCTCGCTCTTCAGCTTCGCGTCGGTCGCGTCCGGGTTCTCCGCTTGCGCGCTGAAAGGCTGGCGCGAAGGCGACCCCAGGCGCATGCTCCGTTGGCCAGGAAGAGGCGCACGCCGGTCGATTCGGGCGGCACGACCGGATACCCCGCCGCCGGGCGAACCTCCCGGGGACCCGGTGCCTGCGTAGTGCTCCCACCCACGTCCGTTCGGCTAAATAACCGGAGCCATCGGCGGTAATCCGCGCGGCTGGTCCCTGTCCCGGCCCGGCGAAGCGGGAGATACTCAAAGCGCTGTCCGTCGATCGCCGTGGGGGTTGAGCGTGGCTGAACCGGCTGTGGGACGCGAGGCTGCGGGACCTGGGACCGCGGGACCGAGGCGGCGGGACCCGGGACCGCGGTGACCGCGAGCACGGCCGCTGACCTGGAGGTCCTGGACGAGATCCAGCGCCGGGTGCTGTGGCTCGCGGTGCGCATGGTGGACGCGGCCAACCACGAGCGCAGCACCGGGGACGGGGTCAAGGTGGGCGGCCACCAGGCCTCCAGCGCCTCCCTGGTCACGGCGATGACCGCCCTGTGGTTCGCCTACCTGTCCGCCGAGGACCGGGTGAGTGTCAAGCCGCACGCCTCACCCGTGTTTCACGCCATCCAGTACCTGCTCGGCAACCTCGACCGGAAGTACCTGACCACGCTGCGCGCCCGCGGCGGCCTGCAGGCGTACCCGTCGCGGACCAAGGACCCCGACGATGTCGACTTCTCGACCGGATCAGTGGGGCTCGGCGCGGTCGCCCCGCTGTTCGCCGCCGTGGCCCGGCGCTACGTCGACGCGCACTTCGGTGAGCGCCCGCGGTCCCGGTTCATCGCGCTGCTCGGCGACGCCGAGCTGGACGAGGGCAACGTGTGGGAAGCGGTCTTCGACCCGGTCACCCACGGGCTCGGCAACGTCATGTGGGTGATCGACTTCAACCGCCAGTCCCTCGACCGCGTCGTCCCCGGCGTCCGCATCGCGCACTGGAAGGGCCAGTTCGAGGCCGCGGGCTGGCACGTCGTCGAGGTCAAGTACGGCCGCCAGCTGCAGGCCAAGTTCGCCGGGCCCGGCGGCGCCGCGCTGCGGGCCTGGATCAACAACATGCCGAACGAGCACTATCAGTCGCTGTTCGGCCTGTCCGGCGAGCAACTGCGGGAGCGGTTCACCGACGGTGCGCCGCCCGGTGTGGACCGTGCCCTCACCGACGTCAGCGACGAGGAACTGGTGCCGCTGCTCACCGACCTCGGCGGCCACGACATGGCCAGCATGCTCGCCGCCTACGCGGCCTGCGACGAGGTCCGCGACCGGCCCAGCGTGATCTTCGCCTACACGGTCAAGGGGTGGGGCCTGCCGATCGCGGGCAACCCGCGCAACCATTCGGCGCTGCTGCTGCCCAAGCAGATCGACGAGATGCGGGCCGGCCTCGGCCTGACACCGCAGACCGAATGGGACCGGTTCGACGCCTCGACCGCGGCCGGCATCCTGTGCAGCCAGCGCCGGGAGGCCCTGCGCCGGGAGCCGCGCACCCCCGCGGCGCCGGTCAGCGTGCCCGCGGCCACGGGCACGTCCGGTACCCGGCCGGTGTCCACGCAGGAGACGTTCGGCCGGACCCTGGTCAGCCTGTCCCGCGACCAGGCCCTGGCGCCCTACCTGGTGATGTCGGCGCCGGACGTGGCCACCTCGACCAACCTGGCCGGGTTCATCAACCGGGTCGGCGTGTTCGCCCCGGTCGAACGGCGGTCATGGCGCGACGACTCCGTGCTGCGGTGGTCGGAGGGACCGAAGGGCCAGCACATCGAGCTCGGCATCTCCGAGATGAACCTGTTCCTGCTGCTCGGCCAGCTCGGCCTGGCCTGGGACCTGTCCGGGCAGCCGCTCCTGCCGGTCGGCACGGTCTACGACCCGTTCGTCTGCCGCGGCCTCGACGCCTTCATCTACTCCGTCTACTCCGGATCCCGGTTCCTCATCGCCGGCACGCCCTCCGGCGTCACGCTCGCGCCCGAGGGCGGCGCGCATCAGTCGACCATCACCCCATCGATCGGCCTTGAGCTTCCGAACGTGACTTTCCTCGAGCCGGCCTACGCGGCGGCGATCGACTGGCTGGTCTGTGACGCCCTCGGCCGGATCGCGTCCGGGCCAGCCGAGACCACCACCGCGGTCCCCGCCGAGAACGGCGCCTACTACTTCCGGCTGAGCACGCGGCCGCTGGACCAGGCGCCGTTCGCCGCCGCCACCGACCGGATCGGCGAGGCGGTGCTCCGCCGCCAGGTGCTGGCCGGCGCCTACCGCCTGGTCGACGCGTCATCACTGGCGGAAGGCGGCGCGCCGCAGGTCCACCTGGCCGCCTCCGGCGCCGTCCTGCCCGAGGTGCTGGCGGCCGCCGCTGAGCTCGCCGACGAGGGCATCGCCGCGCACGTCGTCGACGTCACGTCCCTGGACCGCCTGCACACCGCGTGGCAGCGCACCCTGCGGCACGGCATCCGCACGGCGGCCACCCCGTCGATCCCCGGTGCGCTGCGCGCGGCGTTCCCGCAAAGGGCGCCGCTGGTCACCGTGCACGACGCCGCCTCGCACGCGATGGCCTGGCTCGGCTCGGCGCTCGGCGTCCCGGCCGTGCCGCTCGGCGTGGATCAGTTCGGCCAGTCCGGCAGCGTCCCTGAGCTGTACGAGCTGCACGACCTGCTGCCCGGCTCCATCGTGAACGCCGCCCTGGCCGCCCTCTCCCTGGCCTAGCGCGCGCTGGCGCGGGCCGGGAGTGCCGCGTACCCGCCCGCTACGGAAGCTCGCCCGCCGGGGCCAGGTGGCTGTCGCCGAAGAGGCGGACCGGATTGTCCCAGCAGACGGCGCGGAGCCAGTCCGGGCCCAGCTCCAGGCGGGTGAGCGCGGCGATCTGCTCGGCGTAGGGATAGGGGATGTTCGGGAAGTCCGTGCCGAGCAGGACCTTCCCGGTCAGGCCGAGGTCGCGCACGCGGGGGAGCAGGCCGGGCGGGAAGGGAGCGAGCTCGTCGAAGAAACTGGTGAACGCCATCGTCGTGTCCAGCGCGACGTGCTCGTGGTCCTCGGCGAGGCGGACGAAATCCCCATAGTCCGGGGCGCCCATGTGCGCGATGATCGCGGTCAGCCGGGGATGGCGGGCCAGCAGCGGCGCGAAAGAATCCGGCCCGGTGTAGGCGGCCGCGACCGGCGCGTGGCCCGCGTGGATCACCACCGGGATGTCCGCGTCCGCGAGCAGGCCCCAGACCGCGTCAAGCTGCGGGTCTCCGGGCGGGAAACCGCCGACCTGGAGGTGGATCTTGAAGATGGCCGCCCCGTCATCGATGGCCCGCCGGACATAATCGACCACTCCCGGCTCGGGGTAGAACGTGGCCGACGGCAGGCAGCCGGGCGTGGTCTTGGCGAACGCGAGCGTCCAGTCGTTCAGGTCTTCGGCCATGCCGGGACGGTGGGCGTAGGCCAGCGCGCTGAACATCCGCACGCCCATGGCCGCCAGGTGCGCCACGCGCTCCTCGTCCGTCCACCGGTAGCGGATGGGCCAGGTGACCCCGACCAGCGGGCCAGCCTCATCGAAGTACGCCCACACCCGGCGGAGCATCCGCGGCGGCAGGAAGTGCACGTGCACGTCGGCGAGCCCGGGGAGCCCTAGCGCCCGCCAGAAGGCGGGCACATCCTCGTCGTGGGCGGGCGCGGCAGGCTGGCGTCCAGCCGCAGGCTGATCTCCGGAAGTCACCAGACACCTCGCCAGGATGCCCCGGCGTTCAGGCCGGGGAGGAATGGCGTACGGCGCGTCATCCGTGGTTTTACGTCCGCGCCTGGTTCACTGTAAGCATGAGGATGGCGTATAAGTGCCGGGCGTATCCGGACGCGGACCAGCGGCAGATGCTGGCCCGGACGTTCGGGTGCGTGCGCGTCGTGTGGAACCGGACCTTGGCTGACCGGCACCGCCTCTACCACACCGAAGGCAAGAGCCTGTCCTACACCGCGTCCGACGCCGCCCTGACCGTCATGAAGAAGACACCGGACCTGGAATGGCTGAATGAGGTGTCGTCGGTTCCGTTGCAGCAGGCGCTGCGGCACCAGTACAAGGCGTTCTCCGCGTTCTTCGCTAAGCGGGCCCGGTACCCGCGGTTCAAGTCCCGGCAGGGCCGCCAGTCCGCGACGTATACCCGGTCGGCGTTTTCCATGCGCGGTGGTGTGCTGCGGCTGGCGAAGACCACAGCCCCGCTCGCGTTCGTGTGGTCGTGGCCCGGCGTGGACGTGACCGGGCTCGACCCGACCACGGTGACCGTCTCCCGTGACCCGTGCGGACGCTGGTACGTCTCGTTCGCCGTCGAGGTCGCCGACCTGGAACAGATGCCCGCGACGGGCGCCGCCGCCGGGGTGGACCTGGGTGTCAAGGACTTCGCGGTGACCTCGGAGGGGGTGAAGATCCCCAACCCGCACACGCTGGCCCGCCGGGCTTGTGCTCTTGCCCGCTACCAGCGGCGGCTGGCCCGCTGCCAGAAGAAGTCCGCGAACCGGGCGAAAGCGAAAGCGAAAGTCGCCCGGGCGCACCGGAAAGTCCGCGCCTCCCGTGCCGACTTCCTCCACCGTGCCAGTACCCGGCTGGTCCGCGACCATGATGTGATCGTGGTTGAGGACCTCGCCGTCAAGAACATGACCCGCCGGCCCGCGCCCCGGCCGGACCCGGACCGCCCGGGCAAGTACCTGCCGAACGGGGCGGCAGCCACAGGCGGGCTGAACAAATCCATCAGTGACGCGGGCTGGGGTGAGTTCCGCCGCCAGCTTGAGTACAAGGCCGCCAAGTACGGGCGGCACCTGATCGTGACCGGCCGCTGGTATCCGTCCAGCAAGACGTGCTCGGCGTCGGGCCCGCGCGCACCCGGAGGATGCGCGGCAGCATCGCCCGGCGGGTGCCCGTGCGCACGTTCATGAACCCGCGCGGGCGTATCGTCCTGATTGCCGTACCCTCATGGAACGTGGTGAGCTGCCCCGCATGAGCGACCACACTGCCGGCCGCCTGGTCCTGCGGCCGGACAACCGCCCGGACGATCGCCCGGAAACGCCGGAGAGGAACCATGATCGAAGTGCCCGCCGGAACGCATCCGATCGACGGGATCGTCAGTACGCGCAGCCCGCTGTCCGTCGCGGCTACGGCCGAGCGGCTGGCCACACTGATCGGCGCCGCTGGGGTCACGCTGTTCGGGGTCATTGACCAGAGTGCCGAGGCCGAGCAGGCCGGGCTGTCGCTGCGCCCGACGAAGCTGGTGATTTTCGGCAGCCCGGCGGCGGGCACGCCGGTCATGGTGGCGGCTCCGCTGGCCGCCCTCGACCTGCCGCTGAAGATCCTGGTCTGGGAGGACGACAAGAGTGCGGTGTGGATGAGCTACCTCGACCCGGCGTGGCTCGCCGCCCGCCACGGCCTGACCGGGCCGCTGGCCGCGCCGCTGTCGGCGGCCGTGAAGCTGGCGTCCGGGGTGATGGATTGACGCTGAGCCTGCGGGCTGACTGCGCGAGCTGCGCCGGGCTGTGCTGCGTGGTGCCCGGATTTTCCGCGTCCGCCGACTTCGCCATCGACAAGGCCGCCGGGCAGCCGTGCCCGCACCTGGACGCCGGGTTCCGCTGCTCCATCCACGCGCGGCTGCGGCCGCGGGGGTTCCCCGGCTGCGCCGTCTACGACTGCTTCGGCGCCGGGCAGCACATCACGCAGGGCACGTTCGGCGGAAGCGACTGGCGCCAGCAGCCGGGCATCGCCCCCGATATGTTCGCCTCCTTCGCCGTCATGCGGCAGCTGCACGAACTGCTCTGGTACGTGACCGAGGCGCTGGCGCTGGAGCCGGCCGGGCCGGTGCACGGCGAGCTGGCCGGCGCGTCCCGCGAGATCCACCGCCTGACCGAGGGTGGCCCCGGCGACCTGGCCGGTGTGGACGTCGGCGCGCTCCGCGAGCATGCATTCCGTTGCTGCGGCGGGCCAGCGAGCTCGTGCGAGGGGATATTTCTCCCGAACGGAACCTGTCGGGCTCCGACCTGATCGGCCAGCACCTCCGGGGCCGGGACCTGCGGGGGGCCAGCCTGCGGGGTGCCTACCTCACCGGAACAGACCTGACCGGAGCCGACCTGCGCGGAGCCGACTTCACCGGGGCCGACCTGCGCGGCGCCTACCTATGCGGAGCTGACCTCACCGGGGCCCTGTTCCTCACCCAGTCCCAGGTCGACGCGGCCCGCGGTGACGGCGCGACGCGTCTGCCCCTCCCGCTGCGGCGCCCACTTCATTGGCCGTCTCGATCTTAGGACGGCGTGGCGGCGGCTGGGGTGTCCGCCTCCGCGGTGCCCGGCGCGTCGGCCGGCCGGTGCTCGGTGATCCAGACGTCGATCCGCTGCCACCAGTCGTACAGCCATTTGACCTGGACCTCATCGCCCGCCGACCGTGGCACCTGGTCGAACGGGACGCGCCACCACTGGGCGCAGCACGGTCTGGTCGATCGGCAGGTCCCGCCACATGTCGCCCAGGGTGACCAGCCTGTCCAGGCCGGCGTGCGCGACGAAGATGACGTCCGCCCCGGGGCAGGCACCGATCGCGGCGAGCACCCCGCCCGGTTGCGGCGGCAGCAGGTTCGGCATCTCCCGCGCCCGGGCCGCCAGGTCCCGCTGGCCGCGCCGCTCCAGCCGCTGGATGCCGCGCCGCCAGCGCCCGGGCGTCCAGTTGCCGCCCTCGGGGAAGATCACCAGGGCCCCGTCCTGGTCCAGGCCGCGGGCCAGCCGCTCGATCTCCTCGGTGTAGAGGTGCCGCCCTCCGTCGCGGCGGCCGATGAACACGTTGGGCACGCGATTGGCCATGACATCCAGGATGGGGTCGAGCTGCAGCGCCGCCTTCATGACCACCCGCGGGCGCCGGTCGTACATGCTGAGCAGGTGATGCACGAGCAGGATTGAATCGCCCGGCCCCGCGTGCCAGGCTGAGCACGATCACCGGCCGTGCCAGGCGCGCCAGGCGTTCTTTCGCCGTGAACGGCGGTCCCTCGACCTCGATCCGCAGCCCGAACGTATAGATGGCGGAACGGTATACCCGGGCCAGGAACCATCGCATGGTCGCGTAGTTGCGGTTCTGGAAGGGCTCGGTCCGCAGCCGGCCGCCGAACCCGCTGGCGATCCAGAGACCGAGGGACACGAACAGCGCCGCGGTCTCGGCGGCGAACCAGACGACCGCGAACCACAGCAGCCGCAGGCTCCGCATGCGGCCGCGTCTGGAGCGCCGTGCGAGGCGTCCCACCAGCGCGAACACCACGGCCACGACGGCCAGTACCGGGAAGAGCACGATCAGCGCGACGGCGATGAGGACGACCAGGGGCGCCAGGATCAGGCGCCGGATCAGACGGGGCGGGAGCATCGTCGGCCCTCCGTCGGGGTCAGGCCCGCGCCGCGAGGTATTTCGCGGACGCGATGTAGGCCCGCTCAATGTTCGCATCCACGTCGCTCTTCTTGCGATAACGGAACTGGGCCAGGTCAGGCGGCCGCTGAGTTCCCCCGGACGGCAGGACGTGCACCGTCACGTTGTCCGGCAGCGCCGACATCTCCTCGTGGAAATCGTGCCGGCGGGCGATCTCGAAGGCCACCAGCCCCACTTCCCACAGCCGGCCGGGTGGGGCCAGGGGGCGCTCGATCCGTCCGACGTGCAGCACGTAGACCGTCCGGGCGCCCAGATCAATGGCGCGGCCGATGGGGATGGAATGGACCAGGCCACCGTCGAAGTAATGCTCGCTGCCGATCTTCACTGGCGGCAGCAGGGCGGGCACCGCGCACGAGGCCAGCACGGCGGGGACGAGCGGGCCGCTGGTGAACCACCGGGCGCTGGCCCGTTCGATGCTCGCCGCGACACAGTTGAAAGGCACTTTGAGGTCGGCGAAGTCCGCCGCGGGCAGCGCGTCCTCGAGCATCTGGCGCAGCGGCTCGATCGAGTGCAGGTGGTTGCCCGACCGGGCCAGCCGCGCGGCCCGGCTCAAGAGGGTCCCGCTGAAGGCGCGCTGCAGGTGCGAGCCCCGCCAGAGCTCGCCGAGCCGTTCCGCGGCGCCCGCCGGATCCGCCGCGACGAAGGCGCCGTTGATGGCGCCCACGGACGTGCCGACCACGATGTCCGGCCGCACCTCGGCTTCGGCCAGCGCCCGGAGCATGCCCACCTCATGGGCTCCCAGGACCCCCCCGCCGCCGAGCACGAATGCTGTTGTCACCGGCCAACCTCCTCACCTCCAGCAAAGCAGAGCCCGAGCGGCACGAGCCCCCGGCCAACCGCGCCAACCTGACTGAGCGGTATTGACCGAGCGGTACTGCCCTGGCTGCCCGCTATCAATATGGCCGCCGGTGCCCCGGCTTTCAGGCCGGGAATCTCCGCCTTCGGGGCGGAGTGGAAGTCAACGGGGTTCTGGACTCTCGCCGGCTCCGGGGAACGGCGGCGAGGGCTCGGGCAACGCCGAGACCGACGGCGATTGTCCGGGGACGGTGAGACCGACGGAACAGGTGATCATTACCAGCGGAGCTGGGCGATGCCGTCGTAGTCCGCCGCGGAGTACCCGACCAGCCCGTCGGAAAGCGCGAAGATCCATTCCGCGATCCCCAGGGACAGCGCCAGCCGGCTGCACCGAGCGCAGAAGTGCGGGTCCTGCAGCCGGACGGAGTCGTCGGCTCCGAGCCGGACATAGATGAGTTTCGAGCCCTGCAGCATCTTCCAGCCGTCGCCCTCCCGGGCGAGGTTGATGGCCCGCTGCTCGGCGTGCGTCCGGCAGTTGTCGTGCACGCCGAACTCCGCGTACTTGCAGTAGCAGTGGTCTTCGCCGGGGAAGGGCACGCCGTTGGTGCCCCAGGAGACCATGCTGCCATCCTTGACCAGTACGGCGGCGTGCCGGGTCCGGGCATGAGAATCCTTGGCGAGCCCAGCGGCCCGCTCGACCATTTCTTCTGCCTCATGGCTCTCGTGCCGCTTCAGCGGCCGCCATTCGGGCCGACGCCCTGGTTCCACCGTGATCACCCCTTCGCGCGAAGACTACTAGTACGTACTTCATGGCCTCTTGGCCAGCCACCCCGCGCGTAGCGGTGGGTTGCTCCGCCGGCGGGGGGCTCCGCCGACGGGGGCTCAGCGGCCGGGGCTCAGTCGCCGGAGCCGCCCGCGATCTCGTACGACCACAGCTCGCTGTCCGTCCCGACCGGGGGCGGAGCCTCGCCGCCGCTCCGTTCGGCTGCCGACCGGTGCCCATGCCCGAAGGCGGGCGAATGCAGCCAGGCCTGGAACGAGGCCTCGTCGCGCCACCGCGTGACCACCAGCCAGGTTAGGCGATCGTCGGTTGGCTTGAGCAGTTCGAAACCCTCGAAGCCCGCCTGGTCATCGACGGCGCCCGCGCGGGCCGCGAACCGGCGGGCCAGTTCGTCCCCGCTGTCCGCCGGGACGGTAATTGCGTTGATCTTTACGACGGTCATGTCACCGATCATGCCAGCCCTGGGCGAAGAAGGTGAGCACCGACCGGGCCCGCCGTCGGCGGGCACCAGCCCGGTAATTACCGGCAGTTTCGCTCGGTGATCATGATTAGCCCGCGGGTGGGGAACGATAGAGAAGTGGCCGCCGACGACACCGCCAGTGAGCCCGTCAGTGGGGCTGGCACCGGACTGGTGCGCGAGGCCGCGGCGGAGCTGTACGCCGGCGATCCCGCCGGATTTATCCAGCGCCGCGGCGACCTCGCGGCGCAGGCGCGCGCGTCCGGGGAGGGCGCGGCCGCGAAAGTGATCACGGGCCTGCGCAAGCCGACCCGATCGGCGTGGGTCGTCAACCGGCTGGTGCACAGCGACCCGGACGTCCCGTCCCGGCTCACTGCGCTCGGCGACGACCTGCGTGCCGCGGGCCGCTCGCTGGACGGCCGGAGGCTGCGGGATCTGTCGCAGGCGCGCCGTGACCTGATTGCCGCGCTGACCCGGCAGGCGCTGGCCGGCGCCGGCCAGCACGACGCGCCCGTCGCGCTGCAGGAGGAAGTGGCCGCCACCCTCAGCGCCGCCGTGGCCGATCCAAAGGTCGCGGCGGAACTGGCGGCGGGCACCCTGGTCCGCCCGGTCGAACGGTCCGGCTTCGGCTTCGGTACCGCCGAGGACGCGGGCGAGGACGCGGGCCAGGACGCGGGCCAGGAGGCGGGCCAGGACGCGGGCCAGGACGGCGACGCCCCGCGCTACGTCGCGCGGCCGGCGCGGAAGCGGGCCGGACCGGAGCGGGCGGGAGATCAGCGGGCCAGCCGGGCCGGCCCGGACCGGGCGGAGCGGGAGCGGGCCGAACGCGAGCGGGCGGAACGGGAGGCCGAACGGGCCCGGGCCGAACGCGAGCAGGCCGAGCGCGAACGGCGCGAGGCGATCACCGCCGCGGAGCAGGCGGTACAGCAGGCTGCCCGGGCAGCCGATGCCGCGCAAGCTGCCGAACGGGCCCGCGCGGAGGCCGTCGGCGAGCTCGAGCAGCAGCTGGAAGACGCCCAGGACCTGCTGGCCGGTGCGAAGCGCAGATCCCGGGCGGCCGCCGCCGCGCTCCGGGACGCTCGCCGCGCCCTCGACCGGCTCCGCAAGCGGAGACCCGCCTAGAGCGGCTACCCGACCGACGCTCTGGTCAGCGCCCGCCCGGCGAAACGCGCGCCGGTTTCACGCTGAGCGGATTTTCGGGCAATCTGGGGATCATGGCAAAGACCCTGACCCTGATGGCCGTGCACGCACATCCCGACGACGAAGCGTCGGGCACCGGCGGAGTGCTGGCCACGTACTCCGCGGAGGGCATCCGCACCGTCGTCGTCACGTGCACGAACGGCGAGTTCGGCGACGCCCCGGGCGGCGTCAAGCCGGGCCAGGACGGGCACGTCACCGACGCGGTGGCCGGGCTCAGGCTGTCCGAACTGCGGCAGTCGGCCAAGATTCTGGGCGTCAGCCACCTGGAACTGCTGGGCTATCACGACTCGGGCATGCCGGAGTGGGACTACAAGACCCGGCCGGACGCCTTCTGCAACGTCCCCTTCGCCGAGGTGACCGGGCGGATCGCCGCCCTGATCGGGCGGTACCGCCCGCAGGTCGTCATCACCTACGACGACAAGGGCCTCTACCAGCACCCCGACCACGTGTACGCCAGCCAGACAGCGCAGGCCGCGGTGGCGCAGACCGGGATCGCGGCCAAGCTGTACCTGACGGCCATGCGCGGCAGCGACTGGCAGAAGATGCGGGACGCGCTGCGCGAAGCCGGCGTGGACATGCCGGCGATGACGCTGACCGAGGAGCAGCGCCGGCAGGCGGCCGCGGAGGAGGCCCGGATCACCACCACCGTCGACGTCCGCCCGGTGCTCACCCGGAAGCGGGACGCGCTGTTCGCGCACGCGAGCCAGATCCAGGAATCCTGGTTCAGCCAGATCCCGCCGGAGCTCGCCGCGAGCACGTTCGGGTTCGAGCACTTCATCAAGGTCCGCGACACCACGGGCGCTCCCGTCCCCGAAACCGAACTGTTCGCCGGCCTGCGCCCCTGACGCGGGCCGGCGATGAATGCCCCGATCCCGCGCTGGCCGCCGCCCGGGGGCCCCGGCGGCCGCCGCCGCTCGCCGCGCGGCGCCGAATATGGGCGCCGAACATGAAAAAACGTGAAGAGAAGACGGTATTAGCACCGTCACGTTACCGGAAAGTTATGACATTTTGATCATGCCGGTGACCGCCCCGGCGACAACCGTAAAACGGGCCCGCCGGACCGACGGCGCCGTCAGGTAAATGGTGCGCCGTTTATCTCTGCTGGTCAGAATGCTGCCGGCGCCAGCTGTCCGTGGGCTGGCGCCCCGGGCGCCTGGATCGCCTGGCGGTAGCGGCCTGCCGCGCGCATGGTTCCGGAGTCCGCAACAGGTATGTACATACCTAGTGCATTCCAATTCACAATCTCGGAATCAGACACGATGTTCGCTACATTCGGCATCATGGTGCTTAGTCGCCGGGGCCATGGGAGGCCAATGATAGTTTCGCAGCCCACGCTGGAGCCCCTGCGCCGATGGGACCCCGACCAGATTGGGCCGTACGCGCTGATTGGCCGGCTGGGCGCCGGGGCCATGGGGCAGGTGTACCTGGGCCGGTCCACGGCCGGGCGGCTGGTCGCGGTCAAGACGATCAAAATCGACCTGGCCGAGGAGCCCGGTTTCCGCATGCGCTTCGCCCGGGAGGTCGCCGCCGCGCGCCGGGTGAGCGGGGTCTTCACCGCGGCCGTGGTCGCGGCCAACCCCGAGGCCGAGATGCCCTGGCTGGCGACCGCCTACGTCCCGGCCCCCTCATTGAGCCGGCTGGTGCGGGTCTGCGGCCCGCTGCCGGTGCCGACGGTGCGGTGGCTCGCCGCCGGCTGCGCGGAGGCGCTGGAATCGATTCACCTCGCCGGCCTGGTGCATCGTGACCTCAAGCCGTCGAACGTGCTCGTGGCCCCGGATGGCCCCCGGGTGATCGACTTCGGCGTGGCCCGCGCCGCCGAGCGTATCCAGCTCACGGTCACCCGGGGTGCGGTCGGCACGCCCGCCTACATGGCGCCGGAGCAGGCCCGGGACTCCCAGCACGCGTCGCTGGCCAGTGACGTGTACTCGCTGGGCGCCACCTTGCTGTTCGCCGCGACCGGCCACGGGCCCTATCAGGGCGAGACGGTCATGGACGTGCTGGTCAAGCTGGCCACCGAGCCGCCCGATCTGGAAGGCCTCCCGCCGGACCTGGCCAGCCTGGTCATGGCGTGCCTGGAACGCAGCCCGCGGATGCGGCCGACGTCGGCGGCTCTGCTGGCCGGGCTCGGCTCCTTCGTGGAGGCCTCCGCCGACCCCGCTGACGCCCATTCCTACCTGCCGGATTCGGCGATGGCGCTGATCGGGGAGTACCAGCGCAGCCCGCAGCCCGCCCTGCGTACCGGGCCCGAACCCGCCAGCGAGGACCCGACCTCGGCGTCCCACACGGCCCTCCCGGCGTCGTTCACCCCGCCCGCGACCCACCGGCGGCGCACACAGCCCCCGCCGGAAAGGGGGGCCAACGGCACGGCGGCGGCCTTTCCCAGCAGCCCGCAAGAATCCCCGCAGTCACGAACCCGCACCGGCCTGGTCGTGTCCGGGGTGCTGGTCGGGGCCGCCGCGCTGGTGATCGGGGGCGCGGTCGCCGGGCCCAGACTGTTCCCGTCGCTGAGCGGGACCAGCCAGTTGGGGCCGCCGCCCGGTGCCGATCCGCCGCTCTCACCGGCGGGCGGCACGAGCGACACGCCGAAATTGACCATGGGGCAGCCCCTGGGTGACTCGTACACCGGTTTCCAGATTCACGGCAGCGGTTTCGTCCCGTCGACTCATGTGTCGGTAGTGCTAGTCGGCTTCGGGACGGCGAAGTTCGAGCCGCGGGTCGACCCCAAGGGAACCTTCAACTTCACGATCGACCAGGACCACGACTTCTTCAGGAAAGGCATCCCGATCGGCACGTACCAGGTCCTGGCCAAGGACTCCAACGGAGTGCAGTCGGCCCGCGCCCAGTTCAAGGTGCTTCCCCCGCCCCGCGCTAACCCGCCGCCCGGCCGGCCGCCGTCAGGACCGCCTCCCACCGCCCCGCCCCCGCAGGCCCTGGGCCCGTCCCCTGGTCACGGCGCCGCGCCCTAGCGCAGGGCCGCTGACCTTCTAGGGCACCTGGGTCCACCACAGGTCCTCCTGCCGGGAGCACCGAACCGGGTCGGTCAGCCGGCCGAGATCGCCCCGGGTGATGATGCCGTGCTCGATCAGGATGCGCACCACCACCTCGTCGGACAGGCGCTTGTCCGGCCCGATCAGGCCGCGCTCGGTGATCTTGCGCCGCAGGACCTTGATGTGCTCGCCGACCCGCGCCGACAGCCGGTCGCGGAATTCCTGCTCGCGGTCGAACCGCTCCAGTTCGTGGTACGCGCCGGTCGCCTCCAGCGCCGCCCGGGCGATCTCCGGCGTCCGGGGTAGCGGGGTGGTGGCGGCCGGGTCCAGCAACCAGGGCCGGCACCACATCGAGCGCGACCAGAAAGATCTTCGTCATCGGATCCAGGTACAGCGGAAGCAGGGTCGAATCCACGTCCGTTCGGATGCGGCTGCCGTCGGCACCCGGTGTACCCGGCGTGTCCCAGCCGCGCCCGTTCCCGCTGACCGTCACGGCGAGCGGCTGTCCCTCGTCCAGCATCGCGCGCGAGCCGACCAGCGTAGTCCCGCTGCGCACGAACCAGCCACCGGTGGGCTCGCCCTCTTCCTCCATCCGGGGCAGCCTGATCCGGTACCCCTCGCCCTCGGTGTAGAGCGCGTGCGTACGGCTTATGTTGGCGATCCACGCGCCGTCCGGCAGCACGCTGATCACTCCAGCCCGGCGCGACAGGCCCCGCCCCACGGCGATCGTCAGGTCCGCGTCGGCGCCGCGGCCGAAGACCAGCCGGCTCCCCTCACCGATCTTGACGACCAGCCCGGACGGCGCGGCGACGTGCGCCATCAGTGAGGTGGCGGGCTGGAGCGTCATCGGTGTCCTCGGTCTGCGGTTCCGGGCGGTCTGACTCTGAGCGGGCGGGCCGGATGGCAGGCACACGCCCTGCCGTATGGAGTGTAGGCCGGGCCGCTGTGCCTGGCTCATCCCCGAACTCGGGGATGGCCCGGTACGCAACTCCCTAGTTAACTGGGCGCAGTGGGGGGAACAGAGGCTGGGCCCTCCTCCCTGAGGGGAGGGAGGGGGGCTCGCCTCTTCACCGGCGCCAGTGCCGGGGCAGGCGGAGGGGGCCCGCCGCCGCTGGCGCAGCACGCTTCCGGGGCTGTAATTTGGCGGGTCTGGACCTGTCCCGATCCGGGTACGATCCGCTGTTCCCGCGCGCCTGGGCGGACCGGGCGGAGGAGTTCTTCAGCGACATCGCCGTCCGCTTCGTCGACGGGGCCGGCCACTTCGCCCCGCTGGAGTATCCCGGCGAGTTCGCCGCCGCGATCCGGGCTGCGCTGGCCGAATCTGCGGACGGCTAGCATCGGCTGCGCAGGCGTGCGAGGCTGGAGAAAAGACGTGCGGAGTACTCTCTGGTCTCCCAGTAAGTGAGCGGAGGCCTCATGGGCCGCGACATTGAGGCAATCAAGATCACCGGCGAGGACCGCCGCAGGTACCGCGACAAGGTGCGGCGCTCGCTGGACGTGTTCGCCCGCATGCTGCGCGAGCACCGATTCGAGGGCGAACCGGCGCAGGTGGGCGTCGAGATCGAGATGAACCTCGTGGACTCCCAGGGCGAGCCGTCCATGCGCAACGGTGACGTGCTGGCCGCCATCGCGGACCCGGCGTGGGCCACCGAGCTCGGCCAGTTCAACCTCGAGATCAACGTGCCGCCGCGTGAGCTCGGCGGGGACGCCCTGGCGGACCTGGAGAAGGAGATCCGCGCCAGCCTCAACTGCGCCGACGAGAAGGCCCGCAGCACCGGCAGCCGGCTTGTCATGGTCGGCATCCTGCCCACCCTGCGCGAAGAGCACATGGACGAGAACACCATCTCGGCCAACGCGCGGTACCGGGTGCTGAACGAGCAGATCTTCGCGGCCCGGGGTGAGGACATGCGGATCGCGATCGACGGGCCGGAACGGCTGCTGACCCACGCCGGCAGCATCACCCCGGAGGCCGCCTGCACGAGCGTCCAGTTGCACCTGCAGGTCTGCCCGGAACAGTTCGCGAACTACTGGAACGCGGCCCAGGCCATCGCCGGCGTCCAGGTCGCCGTGGCGGCCAACTCCCCGTTCCTGTTCGGCCGGCGGCTCTGGGACGAGACCCGGATCACGCTGTTCGAGCAGGCCACCGACACCCGGCCCGACGAGCTCAAGCACCAGGGCGTGCGCCCGCGGGTGTGGTTCGGCGAGCGCTGGATCACCTCGGTGTTCGACCTGTTTGAGGAGAACATCCGGTACTTCCCGGCGCTGCTGCCGCTGTGCGACGAGGAAGATCCCGTAGTCACGCTCGATCGCGGCGGCTGCCCGCAGCTGTCCGAGATGAGCCTGCACAACGGGACCGTCTACCGCTGGAACCGCCCCGTCTACGCGGTGTCGGACGGCGTGCCGCACCTGCGGGTGGAGAACCGGGTCCTGCCGGCCGGCCCGACCGTCGCCGACGTCATCGCGAACGCCGCCTTCTACTACGGGCTGCTGCGCGCCCTGGCCGAGGCGCAGCGCCCGATCTGGACGCAGCTCTCGTTCGCCACGGCGGCGGAGAACCTGCACGAGGCGGCGCGGCGCGGCATGGACGCGCGGCTCTACTGGCCCGGCCTCGGCGAGGCGCCCGCCGCCGAGCTCGTCCTGCGCCGGCTCCTGCCGCTGGCCCGCGACGGCCTGGCCCGCTGGGGTGTCGCCACCGAGCACGCCGACCGCCTGCTGGACATCATCGAGCAGCGCTGCCTCGGCGGCCAGACCGGCGCCGCCTGGCAGACCGCCACCGTCGTGGCCCTCAGCAACCACGGCGCGGCCGACCGCCCGGAAGCGCTCCGACTGATGACCCAGCGCTACATCGAGCACATGCACACCAACGACCCCGTTCACGCCTGGCACTGACCCTTCGGCGGGCCCACCATCCCCACGCGTTTGACCTGGTTGGCGAGCGTTTTACGGATGAAACGCGGGCGTAATACGCGCCCGGACGATGGAACGACGGGATATTTCCCGGCGCGGCCGTGAACCTGGACCGCGCGCTGGACCGCCACTGCCTGCCCGGGCTGACGGTAAGGACCGGCCCGCCGGCACCGGCGGGCCGAACGGGACCTGCCAGGCCACCCGGACACCCTCCGCGATGGCTTCGACGTCCACGTGGATCCCGGCCTCGGCCCCCCGGTCCTGGAAGCGGGTGAAATCCTCACCCCGCAGGCCGGTGAGCTCTTCGCTGGGTATGCCGGGTATCGAGCCGGCCTCGATGATGGCGAGACAGGACCCGTCGCCTGCGGCGATGCCGATCCGCGCGGCCACGGCGTTCTGCCGGACCGGGCCGAGCGCTTCCGTCAGCATCGCGACCAGCTGCCCCCGGGGCTCCGCCGCCACGGTATCCACCGGGCCGGTGAAGCTGATCTCGGGTGCGGGCGACAACTGCGCGCAGAGCTCCATGATCTCCTGGCGCAGACCACGTTCCTCGGGCCGCTGCTCCAGCGCGAAGATGGCATCGCGGAGTATCCGGACCGTCTGATCGAGTTCATCCACGGACGCACCGATCCTTTCGCGCACCTCGCCGCGGGGCGCGCGGGACGCGGTGCTCTGCAGGGTGAGCCCCACCGCGAAGATCCGCTGGATGACGGTATCCCGCAGGTCGGCGGCGATACGGTCCCGGTCAGCCAGGACGGTGAGCTCGCGCAGGCGGCTCTGCAGTTTCTCGCTCCGCTCCTGCGAGCGGCGGATCCGGTCGCGCAGGCCGTGCGTCGCGACGGAGATCAGGGCCCCCAGCGCGGTCCAGAAGATCGCCCGGCGCGCGATGACCGCGTCCGGGACCGCCACCGGCGTCAGCGAGACGATCACCTCGGTGACGACGATCGCGGTCACCACGCATACCGATTCCCACCGGCGGTGGAAGAGCGCCGTCCACACCAGGGGGATCAGGATCACGATGCCGACCCCCGAGGTGGAACCGGCCGCCAGGTCGAGGGCCAGCACCGACCCGGTGTAGGTCAGCGGGACGAGCACCGTCATCCAGCGGGGCAGCCGGGCCCACGGCAGCAGGAAACCCGCCGCGGTCAGCAGCAGCAGCAGCACGCTAGCCAGCGCGGCCGGCCCTGACCCGGTGCCCGAGGGCAGCAACAGGCTGGCTTCGGCCAGGACCGCGACCACGGCGAACGGGGCCACCCTGGTCCACAGCCCCGGCCCCCGGAACGGTGAACGGGCCGTCTCACCGGGAGCGACCGATGACGCGGACAGCATCCCGGATTCGGCTCTGGATCCCATTTGCGACAATCTCCGGCGTCCCGTAGGCGCCCGGGCACACCCGGTGGCCGAGAGTCCTGAGCGGCCAGTACCCGTGACGGAGCTGGATCAATGCAGCTCGCAGGACCAAACTGGGACCGTCTCAGGCTGGCGTGGTTTGTTAACCCAGCCGGAATCTTACGCTGCGACCGCCGTTTCTGCATAGGTCAGTTACTCACAGTAATTGGCATTGATGGTCCGCGTGACCGGTTCAGCCCAGAGCGGGGAGGCCGTTTGACGCCTGGCTGCCGGGGCACGGCTGTTACCTAGGGTCTGCGGCAGCGAGGGTGCTGTTCGCATCAGGCCAGTACCCGACCGGGCACTTTTCAGGAAGGAATCTCATGACCGATCCTGGCCTGCACCATCACCTCGAAATCAAGGACGGCGACGAGACCGTGGCCGCCGCCGACGTCACAACCCCGCCCGAAGCCGAAGGCACCGCGCAGGCGTCCCTGCGCGCGGCGCCGGGGCATATCCCTCCGGGCCGCCGCGCCAGCCTCGTGGACGCGGTGATGGACCTGCCAGCAGGTGCAGGAAAGTTCGCGGCTGGAGGCCGCGCTTCCCCTCGGCGACAGCGAGACGCTCGGCCGGCTCCGGGAGCGCAGCGAGAATGCGACCACCCGGCCCGCCGGAGTAAGCGCGCTGCTCGACGCGGACATCCCGCCCGGCACGCCCGGCCGGGACGCGGGCCAGGACGCGGGCCAGGACGCGGACGCGGGCCAGCCCGCTGGCGCGGGCCAGCCCGCGGACCCGGAATGACTGCGGCGGCGCGGAAGTTCCGGCCGGTATGACGACGGTGGGATTCATCGGCACCGGAATGATCGGCAGCACCGTCGCGAAGCTTGCCCTGGCGGCCGGGCACGACGTGGTGCTGAGTGCCCGCTGACGGTTCTCGCCGCCGGTCCAGGCGTTCACCGTGCCCGCCGGATGCACCCGGCCCGGAGTGGGTATGGCCCGGCCATGACTGAACCTGCCCGTCAGGGCATGACGGCGCTCGTTGCCGCCCTGGACCAGATATCCGGTCGCTGAGCTGCGCCGCCGCGGCGGCCTGAAATGGACCTACGCCGGGCCGGACGTGCTCGGTGCCTTCGTCGCCGAGATGGACTTCGGGACGTCGCCGGCCGTCGAGGCGGCCCTGCGTGATGTGATCGCGCGGCGTGACTTCGGCTACCTGGGCCCGGCCGCGGTGCAGGAGATGGCCGAAGTGGTCGCCGCCTGGCTGGCCCGCGAGCACGACTGGGTGGTCGATCCAGCCCGGATCCGCCCGCTGCCCGACGTCATCAAGGGCCTGGAGGCGGCGATCACGGTCTTCTCCCGGCCCGCCAGCCCGGTGATCCTGCCCACCCCCGCCTACATGCCCTTCCTCACCGTGCCGCCGCAGCTGGGCCGGCAGATCATCCAGGTACCGATGATCACCAGCGGCGGGCGGCTGGCGCTGGACCTGGACGGGATCGGCGCGGCCTTCCGCGCGGGCGGTCACCTGCTGATCCTGTGCAATCCGGGCAACCCGGCGGGCCGGGTATACACGCCGGCCGAACTGGCCGCGGTGACGGACGTGGTGGAACAGCACGGCGGCCGGGTGTTCGCCGACGAGATCCACGCCCCGCTCGTCTACCCCGGCCACCGGCACACCCCGTACGCGAGCACATCCAGTGCGGCCGCCGGGCACTCGATCACGTCGGTCTCGGCGTCCAAGGGCTGGAACCTCCCCGGCCTCAAGTGCGCCCAGCTGATCCTGACCAGCGACGCCGACGCCGGGACCTGGGCCGCGGCCGGCGGGCTGGCCGAGCACGGGGCGAGCACGCCCGGGGTCCGCGCCAACATCGCGGCGTTCCGGGACGGCGGCGCCTGGCTCGCGGAGGTGCTGGCCTACCTGGACGGCAGCCGCATGCTGCTGTCCGACCTGCTCGCCGAGCAGCTGCCCGAGGTCCGCTACCAGCCCCCGGAGGGCACCTACCTGGCCTGGCTGGATTGCCGCGGGCTGGGCCTGGGCGGCAGCCCGGGGGAGTTCTTCCTGGACAAGGCGCGGGTACTGGTCAACGACGGCCCGGCCTTCGGGGAGGCGGGGAAGGGGCACGTGCGGCTCAACTTCGCGACCCCGCGCCCGATCCTGACCCAGATCATCCGCCAGATGGGCCGCGCCGCAGCTAACCGCTGACGGGCCGCGGCTGCGAGCCGCACGCCGGAGGCCGTCCGGGCGCGCCGTGCAGCTGCCTGATCAGCCGCAGCGCGCCGCCGCCCTGATCCCCCCGGCGGATACTCGCCGCCGGACAGTGTGACGGCGCCCACCCGCTCGGCCGGGGGTAGCAGCGGCGGGGCGGCCGCCGGCCTCGCCTGCGGGATGTTCGCGGTCGCCGACGGCAGCGACACCGGGGGCTCGCTCCGCAATCCCGCCTCGTTCAACAACGTGGTCGGCTTCCGGCCGTCGCCGGGCCGGGTTCCGAATTGGCCGTACCAGCTGGGCTGGACGACCCTCAACGTGAAGGGTCCGATGGCGCGCACGGTCGCCGACACGGCGCTGCTGCTCTCGGCCGTGGCGGGACCGGATCCGCGCGCGCCGATCTCGTTGGAGACCCCCGGATCGTTCTTCGACGCGCCCCTGGGTCGTGACCTCCGAGGCCTACGCGTGGCCTGGTCGCCCGACCTCGGCGGTCGGGTTCCGGTGGAGGCGGACGTCGCCGAGGTGGTGCGTCGGGCGGCGAGCGTGTTCGCCGATCTCGGCTGTGAGGTCGAGGAGACGTGTCCGGACCTGGCGGGGGCGGACGAGGTGTTCCTGCACGCTCCGTGCCTGGATGCTGAAAATCGCCTGCCCGGCTACGACCCGGCTCGCTGCGGGGAGCTCATCGCCACCCTGCCGCCGCCCCGGCCGCCACTGAGCCCATCGCTGGAACCGGTGCCGTAGCGCTGGACGAACTGGCGCAGGATGGCCGGTGGGTGGACGACGTTGCAGTCCGCGGCGCGCGCCTTGAGGTCGTCGGCTTCGTGCGGTTCGAAGTACCCGGCGTGCTTGTAGACCTCGATCCGGGTGCACAGCCCGGCCACGTCCAGTTCGGGGTGGAACTGGGTCGCGTAGACGTTGGATCCGACCCGGAACGCCTGCACCGGGCAGGTGGGGGAGCTGGCCAGCAGCGCGGCGTGGCCCGGCAGCTCGCTGATCGCCTCCTTGTGCCCGGTGAAGGCGCCGAACGTGCCCGGCAGCTCGCCCAGCAGCGGATCGTTCCGGCCGTCCGGCGTGAGGGTGATCTGGACGTACCCGACCGGCTCGGAGTAGCGCCGGTCGACCACGGCGCCCTGATGACGGCCGAGCGCGCCGATGCCGTAGCACGCGCCGAGGAACGGGAAGTCCGCGTCCACCACGGCGTCGAGCATCCCGCTGATGTCGGCCTCGACTCGCCGCTGCACCGGTGACTTCAGCTCGTCCGGCTGAGTGTAGTTGAACGGCCCGCCGCCGAGCAGGATCCCCGACCAGTCCCGCAGGTCGACCCGTCCCAGCGCCCGCTGGTCCAGCCGCACCCGGCGCAGCTCGCCGGCCCGAGGCCGGAAAAGCCCAGGAAGGCCTCGTACTCGTTGTCCGCCGCGGCATCATCAGCGCGGATGCTCAGCAGCAGGAACGGTTTCACCATCTCAGCCTAGTGAGCCGGCCGGGGTGACCAGCGCAGCCGGCCTCACCATGGCCCAGCAGGCGCAGAACGACTACTACGCCAGCACCGAGGTTCTCGCCCTCGGGTACGCGGAGGCCGTCCACGAGGGGTCGCAGACCTGCTCGCGGCCGGCGCGGACATACGGCCTGCCCTATGCCGTCGCAAACGCAATGCCGCCGCAACTGCGGTGCCGTCGTAGCCTTTAGGGTATGGTGCCGTCCGCCGTAGCCCTCCCTGTCACTCTCCGAATGGCTGGTGCTGTGCCTGGTGGCCGAGGCGCCGCGGCACGGATTCGCCATCGCCCGGCTGCTGGGCGCGGGCGCCAGTCTCGGCCAGGTGTGGCGCGTGCCCAAGCCGGTCGTCTACCGCGCCCTGCAGCCCTGGAGCAGCACCCTCGGTTTCGTCCAGACGACCGGCCTGGAGGCCTCGAGTGAGGGGCCGGTCCGGTCGCTCGTGGACGCGACTCCGGCGGGCCGGGCCGACGCTTCGGCGTGGCTGGCCCGGCCGGCCGGCCACAACCGTGATGTCCGCTCCGAACTGCTGGCCAAACTGGCTCTGCTCGACCGCGCGGGCACCGACCTGCGCCCGCTGCTCGACGCTCAGCGCGAGCAGCTTCAGCCCGTGGCCGCGGCGCTGCAGGAACGCCTGGCCAGCGCCACCGGCTTCGACCGCACCATCGCCGCGTGGCGCTGGGAAACCCTGTCGGCCACGCTCCGGTTCCTGGACGTTCTCAGCGGCCAGCCGGTCCCGTGAGCTGGATCGCCTGCCGCCTCCTGGCGCGCACGGGTCATGCCAGTGCTCCGGCCAACCGGAGTCCTCCAGTTCCGCGGCCAGCGCGGCACGGTGATCGGGGTGGGCGACGGCGAGCATCCGCTCTTACCGCACGGGCAGCGGCGCCCCGCGCAGGTCGGCCGCCCCGAGTTCGGTGACGATCATGCTGGCGTTGCTGCGCGGCGTGCTGACCGGCCCGTTGAGCCGCACCACGATCCGGCTGGCCGCGCCGGCGGTGGACGGCAGCGCGATGAGGGACGCCGCCGGGGGAGCGGGCCGCGCCGCGCAGGAATTCGCTGGCGCCGCCGACCGATCCCACGTAGCGGCCCCGCGCGACCTCGGCGTTGACCTGGCCGGACAGGTCGACCTCGAGCGCGGCGTTGATCGCGGCGAGTTGCCGCTGCGCGGCCAGCACGGCCGGGTCGTGGGTGTAGCCCGTGCCGCGCAGCTGCACCGCCGGGTGGCGGTGCGCGAAGCGGAACAGCTCAGCCGACCCGAGCAGGATCCGCCCACGGCCAGGCCGCGGTCGAGGGTCTTCCGGGCCCCGGTGACCACGCCCGCCTGGATCAGCCGCATCGCCGCTTCGTTGAGCAGGCCGGAATGGACGCCGAGATCGCGGTGCCCGCCCAGCGCGTCCAGGCACGCCTCGGGCAGCGCGCCTATGCCGAACTGCAGGGTGGCCCCGTCCTCGATCAGCTCGCTGACCCGCGCGGCTACGGCCGTGGCCACGGGGGAGGGCGGCGCCGTGGTCAGCTCGGCCGGAGGCCGGGACGAGCGGATGCGCGCGGTCCAGCCGCCGCCGACAGCGTGCGCGCGCCCGGGGTGAACGGGACCTGGTCGTCGACTTCGGCGATCACCACTCGCGCGGTGTCCAGGGCGGCGGAGAAGTAGTCGTCGGCCAGGCCAGGCCTGTGCCTCCCCGCCTCGTCCGGCGCGGACACCTGGACGAACACGGCGTCGGCGGCGAGCCGGCCTGCTCGTGAGCAGCCCGGGCAGCGCGCCGTAGTGGACCGGGACGATGACCAGAACGCCTGCTTCATACAGCCGCACATTGCTGCCGGTGCCGCAGTAGGACTCGATTGCCAGCGCGTCGGTGTGTTCCGGCCGGATCACCTCCGCGGCCGGGAGCCCGACGAAGCAGGTGACGCCGCCCAGCCGGTGCCGCTGGCGCACCAGCAGCTCGGTTAGCTCTTCGGCTCGGCGCACCCCTGGCCCCACACCACCCGGTCGCCGGTGCGCAGGTAGCGGGACAGGTCGAGGGCATCGTCAGTCATCGGGGCATGGCTGGGAACTCCTGATCGCCCGGCGCACCGCCC
>CAWELT010000024.1:0-118119 GCA_963809975.1 uncultured Actinomycetes bacterium | reverse complement strand
GACGCGCCGGGCGCCAGGTTCCCCGCCCAGGTCAGGTTCGGGCTGGTGAATGAGACGCTGCCCGCGGACGCGGCCGCGTCGCCGTTGTAGCCGGCGTCATCCAGCACGCCCGCCAGCGGGTCGGTGAACGCCGCGCCGGTATAGGGGGTCTGCCCGGAGTTGGCCACCGTCACCGTGTAATGCACCACCGACCCCGGCGCCGTCGTGCCGGTCCCCGCCGACGCGGTGATCTGCAGGCCCGGCACCAGCACGGAGACCGTGAAGGCGCACCGGGCATCGGTGCCGCCGGCGGGCAGTTACTGCCCGGCGTCGCCGACGTCACCGTGTTAACGAGGACCTTGTTGCCGGGTCGGGGTTCTTGACCATGACCGAGAAGGTTATGGTCGCGGACGCGCCGACGGCCAGGTTCCCGGTCCAGGTCAGGTTCGGGCTGGCGAACGACACGCTGCCCGCGGTCGCGGCGGCGTCGTTGTTGTAGCTGGCGTCATCCAGCAGCCCGGCCAGCGGGTCGGTGAAGCTCGCCCCGGTGTAAGGGGTCTGGCCGGAGTTGGTCACCGTCACCGTGTACTGCACCACCGACCCCGGCGTGGTGGTGCTGGTCCCGGCCGAGACCGTGGTGGTCAGGCCCGGCACCAGCACCGTGACCGTGCTGGCGCACCGCGCGTCGGTGCTGCCGCTCGCGCAGTTGCTGCCCGCCGTGGCCGAGGTGATCGTGCTGGCCAGGGTCTTGTTCCCGGTGTCGGGGTTGTTCACCGTGACCGAAAACGTGATCGTCGCCGACGCCCCCGCCGCCAGGTTCCCCGTCCAGGTCAGGTTGGGGCTGGAGAACGACACGCTGCCCGCGGTCGCGGTCCCGTCGTAGTCATAACCGGCGTCATCCAGCACCCCGGACAGCGCATCGGTCAGCGCCGCCCCGGTGAAGGCGACCGTGCCGGAGTTGGTGACGGTGATCGTGTAGCTGACGGCCGAGCCGGGCGTGACGGTCGCGGGGCTCGCGGTCATGGCGATCGTCAGGACCGTGACCCCGACGGTGTTCGAGCACCGCGTGTCGGTGCTGCCGCTCGCGCAGTTGCTGCTCGCGGTGGTGGAGGTCACCGTGCTGGCCAGGGTCTTGTTCCCGGTATCGGGGCTGTTCACCGTGACCGAGAACGTGATCGTCGCGGACGCCCCCACCGCCAGGGTCCCCGTCCAGGTCAGGTTGGGGCTGGAAAACACGGCCGAGCCCGCCGTCGCGCTGGCGTCGTTGTCGTAACTGGCGTCATCCAGCACATCCGACAGCGCATCGGTGAAGGTGGCCCCGGTCAGCGTGATCTGGCCCGAGTTCGTCGCGGTGACCGTGTAGGTGACCGTGCCGCCCGGGGCCGCGGTCGCCGCGCTGGCCGTCACCGCCACGGTCAGCATCCCGCCCAGGATGGTGATCGAGGTGGCGAAGGTCGCGGTCTTGCTCTTGGCGTCGGTCACCTTGACCGTGAAGCTGGCGGTGCCGGCCGGGTCGGGGTGCCGGACACGACCCCGGTGGACGCGTTCAGCGTGAGGCCGGCCGGGAGCGTC
Source organism: uncultured Actinomycetes bacterium (assembly GCA_963809975.1). Lineage (GTDB taxonomy): Bacteria > Actinomycetota > Actinomycetes > Streptosporangiales > Streptosporangiaceae > Bog-532. The sequence goes on along the minus strand of CAWELT010000024.1, from coordinate 116,568 downwards.
CCGGCGCTGATCGACCAGGTGTAGGGGGTGGTGCCGCCGGCGGCGGTCAGCGTGTCGCTGTAGGCCGCGCCGACCACCCCGGACGGCGGGGCCGGGAAGGTGAAGGTCACCGAGGCGGTGACCACCAGCGTGATCGAGGTGGTCGCGATGCCGTTGTTGGCGTCGATCACGTTGACTGAGAAGGTGGAGCTGCCGGTGGCGGTGGGGGTGCCGGACAGGACGCCGGCGGAGGACAGGGTGAGGCCGGCCGGCAGGGTTCCGGTGTTCACCGACCAGGTGTAGGGGGTGGTGCCGCCGGCGGCGGTCAGGGTGTAGCTGTAGGCCGTGTTGACCACCGCCGTCGGCGGGGCCGCGAACGTCGTCGATACCCCGGCCGCCACGGTGATGCTCGTGGCCTGGGTAGTGCTCTGGTTATTGGCGTCGGTCACCTTGACCGTGAAGCTGGCGGTGCCGGTCACCGTCGGGGTGCCGCTCAGGGTCCCGGCGGGGCTGAGGCTGATGCCCGCGGGCAGGCTGCCGCTGCTCACCGACCAGGTGTAGGGGGCAGTCCCGCCGGATTCGGTCAGGGTGTAACCGTAGACCGTGTTGGTCCAGCCTCCCGGCGGGGCGGCGAACGTCATCGACGGCCCCGGGATGATCGTCACGGTCGCCGGTTCGGTGCTGGTCAGCCCGCTGCTGTCGGTGACCTTGACGGTGAAGGAGTACGTGCCCGCGGTGGTGGGCGTGCCGGACAGCAGCCCGGTCGACGCGCCCAGGGTCAGTCCCGGAGGCAGGCTGCCGCTGCTCACCGACCAGGTGAACGGGCTGGTCCCTGCGGTCACGGTCAGCTGGTCGCTGTAGGTCACGCCGACCTCACCGCCCGGCGGAGCGGGGAACAGCAGGGCCGGGCCCGCATTGTAGGTGTAGGTGATGCTGGCCGAGGTCCCCAGGGTGACGACCTTGACCGTCACCGCCGCCGCGGCGTGCGCGGGCATGGATGAGATATCGAGGCTGGTGTCGCTGACGACGGTGAAGCAGCCGGGCGCCGCGGTCGCGCACAGCACCAGGGTGGTCGGCGTGCCCGCCGTGAACTGGGCGGTCGTGCCGATCTCGATGGCGGTCGCCGCGCCGAGGCCGGTGCCGGTGATCTTCACGTCGTTGGCGCCGCCGGCGGCGCCGTTGGTGGGCGCGATGGCGGTGACGGCGGGCGCGGCGGGCACCGTGCCGGCCGTGGCGCTCGACGACGTTGCCGGGCTGGCGTCGCTGCTGGACGCCGTCGCGGTACTGCCCGCCTGCACCAGGGCCGGGGTCAGGCTACTGGAGGTGACGACCCCGTTGACCGTGATCGTGCCGCTGGTGAACGGGCTGGTGCTGCCGGTGCACGATATCTGCTGCCCGCTCGGCGCGCCGCACACCCAGCCGGTGCCCGAGGCGCCGACCGGCAGCACCCCGGCCGGCAGCGTCTCGGTCACCGTCACCGGCTGGTTCTCCGCCGCCCCCGAGGAACTGGCCGCGACCGTGTAGGTGACCGGGCTGCCCGGCGACAGGATCGCCGCCGCGTAGCTGGTCTGCGAGACGGCCAGCTGCGGGACCGGGTTGACGCTGCTCACCACCACGTTATCGATCTCGTGGTAGTCGGTAATCGAACCGGTGGACGCCACCCAGCCGAACACCAGCTGCTTGGGTATCCCGCTGGAGCTGACCCAGCTCGCGGGGTAAAGCCCGGACGGGACCACCGGCAGGGCGCCGACCAGGCTCCTGGCCGTGCCGCTCACGGGGGTGAAGGTGACGTCGTAGTTACCGGCCGGCACCGTCAGCCCGGAGGCCGTGGTCACCGTCGAGGAGGTCGGGTTGAAGACCACCTCGACCGGGACCAGCGACGCGGCGCGGGTCGTGGCCCGCAAATTCAGCGAAGGCGAATTCGCCGTCGCCGCGCTGCTCTGCAGCGCGCAGTAGCCGGCCGTGAGGTTACCCGGGCCGCGCACGACGACCTGGCCGGGCATGCGCTGCGCGATGTTAGCCGGGTCGGTGCAGCCAGAGCCCTCGTACTTGGCGCTGAAGTTGCCGTACGCGTCGAAGCCGACGCCCAGGTAGCCGTAGCTCAGGCCGTTGGTGTTGGAGTTCTGGGCGGAATAGCCGAGGGCGCCGCCGGACTGGCCCATGGCCGAGGGGATGACCGGGTTGGCCGGGTTGACGGCGGCCAGCACGAACGCCATCCCGTCCGCCCCGGTGCCCCCGTACTGGTAGGAGTTGAAGGTCACGTCCAGGCCCTGGGAGGTGGGGACGCTGGTGCTGGCGAATACGCCGCCCTCCTCACCCGTCAAAGCCTGGGTGAAGCGGAGCTTGCCCGAGCCCTGGCTATCGGTCGGGGCACTGCAGGTGTAGAGGGGGCCGGTCTTGTTCTGGTTGCCCATGGCGGTCAGGCACGCGAAGTTGCCGCCGCCGGCCCCCGCCGTCGGCAGCGATACCGATCCGGCCGGGCCGTCCACGGTGTTGTCGTGGAACGGCTGGTTGAACAGGACCGTCCCCGCCGCGGACGCGTTCGGCGCGGCCGCCGCGATCCCGACGGTGACCATGCCGATCACCAGCGTCAGGGCCGCAGCGGGTGACACCATCCGCTGGGCTAGCTGGGAGAAGACCATTCTTCGCCTCTTGTTCCGGGTGGCCAGCTTGGTGCTCCGGGGCGGAGCGGCCTTCCGCCGTCGTGGCCGTCGTGGTCAGGTCACGGCGTGACTGATCGCCCCGGAGGGCAAGGCCGGCCAGCCGGGGACCGGCGCGAGGATTGCGCCTGCCCCGGTCACCGCGCGGCCATCGGCACCGTCCGTGAGCCTGAAAACCGACTGACGCACCCCCCGATCATCGGGCCGGTCATCCCGGTCATCCTCGCAGAGCGGGCGCCACACCAACATAACAATTAGTAACCAATATTCGCGTTCTGTAATCACGAATGCGGCGTGCCTGCCCGGCCGGGACCCAGGCCAGGGAACGGATGGTCCGCGCGGGTGCCGGCCGCGGTGATACCGGAGATCGCCAGCAGGCCGGCTGGCCGGCGAGCCGCGCCAGGATGACGGCCACCGTCGGCGGCGCGCAGGTGGGCCGCCTGCCGGGCCCAGAGCACGCCGCAATGCTCGCCCCGGGTGCGCCTCGCGGTACCTCGACCGTGACCATGTCCATCACGGGACGGGTAAGGACGCAGGGTGACCGTCGGGTGCCGCACGCTGATTCAGCCGGCCAACTCGCTGCGAGTCGCCGCGGCGTCACCCTGCGAAGGTACCCCTCCGGCCGGTGAGCGGCACGCCCCGATGCGCTGCGGCCATCGGATCGACAACGAGCAGGCGGCGCGAACCGCCACTCCTTCCGATGCCGAACGGGCCCGGCTGGGAGCCCGGCGGCCTACCCGCGACATGGCTGCGCGACGCCAGCTGGCTGGCCGCCACCGCGGCGCGCGGTGACGGCCGGCTTTGACTGGTGGGTGGGCCAGTTCGGGCTGGTCAGGTGGCCTGGCCGCGCAGGGGTGGTGGGCTCTTGGTGGCATCGACCGACCCGACGGCCTTGCGGACCATGGACAGCGGCGCGGCGATGTCCTCCAGCGACTTGCCCTCCGCCGCGACGCCGAAGATGACCTCGGCCACGCCGCCCAGGATCATCGCGCCGGCGCCGATCAGGTAGCCGACGAACAGCTTGTTCGGGTCGTTGCCGGTGCCGATCAGGTGGCCGTACAGGTGGGTGCCGAGGAGGCCGAAGAACTGCGCGATGGCGAAGAACACGGCGATTGCCTTGGCCCGCACCTCCAGCGGGAAGACCTCGCTGGCGGTCAGGTAGCCGGCGCTCGCGCCCGCGGAGGCGAAGAAGAAGATCACCGCCCACGCGATCGTCTGAGTGGTCGCGTTCAGCGTGCCCTGCTTGAACAGGATGGCGGTGATGATCAGCAGCGCCCCGGACAGGAGGTAGGTGCCGGCGATCATCTTCTTCCGGCCCAGCGTGTCGAAGAGCCGGCCGATGGTCAGCGGCCCGAGCAGGTTGCCCGCCGCGAACGCGAAGAAATAGTAGGGAACGCTGGTGGCCGGGACGTGGAAGAAGAACTTCAGCACCAGCCCGTAAGTAAAGAAGATCGCGTTGTACAGGAACGACTGCGTGATCATCAGCGCCGCGACCAGGGTGGAGCGCCCCGGGTAGTGCATGAACAGAGTGCGCAGCAGCGCCAGGTAGCCGATCTTCTCCGTGGGCGTGATCTCGATGGCCGCGCTGTCGTCCACCGGCGGGATCGGGCCCTTGTCGCCTCGACGTCCTGCTCGATCTCGGCGATGCTGGCCTCGGCCGCCTGTTCCCGGCCGTGCATGACCTGCCAGCGCGGGCTCTCCGGCAGGTTGCGGCGGACGTAGATGATGCACAGGCTGAGCACCGGGCCGAGGAGGAAGGCCAGCCGCCAGCCCAGGTCCGCCGACAGGTGGTTGAGAAGGAACAGCGTCGCGATCGTGCCGAGGATCGAGCCGGCCCAGTAGGTGCCGTTCACGGCGATGTCCACGCGGCCGCGGTATCTGGCCGGGATCATCTCGTCGATCGCGGAGTTGATCGCGGCGTACTCACCGCCGATGCCCATCCCGGCGATAATCCGGGTGGCGTACAAGAAGACGACCCAGCCGCCGCCGGCCACGGTGGCCGCGGTGAGGCCGCTGCCGACGAGATACACGCCCAGCGTGATCATGAACAGGTTCCGCCGGCCCAGCTTGTCCGATAGCTGGCCGAAGAACAGCGCTCCGATGACCTCGCCGACGAGGTACCACGTGGCGATGTCGGCGGCCTGGCTGGCGGAAAGGTTGAGCGTGCTCTTCTGGGTGAGATCCGCAACCACGTTGGCGGCGATCGTGATCTCCAGGCCGTCCAGGACCCAGGCCACACCGAGCGCCACCACCATCCGGGTGTGAAATCTCGACCAGGGCAGGCGGTCGATTCGCGCGGGTATCGAACTGCGTATCACCGGGGTCTCGGCTGTGCCGGACGCTGACGCCATCGTCGCACCTCCGTCTTGGCGTTCTTGCCGGCCCCACTTACCCCCGTAACGGCGAAACACACAGACAGATCGCGAGTTGCTCTGCTCGCTTTGCGGGGGCGCCGGAGGGTCTCCGGGGAACCTGACCAGGGGCTGAGGTCGGGTCGGCTGGGTGCGGTAGGGCCTGTGTACGGCGGGCGGCTGTGCTGCGGCGGGGAGGTCTACGCTGGCCGGACGCATCTGTCGCTTGTCGCCGGGCCAACCGGCGGATATCGCGGAATAGTCGCCACATACCACCCAAAGGCGCCCAGTGCGCAAGGGGCCCATGGGGCCCATGGGGCCGGAGCAGGGCTTGGTCGCGGCGGCGCCGCCTGCTCAGCCGCACGCGGACGGGGTACCGCGTGGCGAGCGGACTTCGCGCGGACGGGGGCACCGCGCGGCGCGGCGCCGCCGCATGCCGCCACCATACAAGGACAATTATTGGTACTCAAGTAATGACATCAGGTGACGTGCCACCGGGCCGGGGAAGGTCGCTGAGACTGGTACTGGCGGCGGCGGCGGGGTGATTCCCGGCCCCGTGCCAGTCCAGGCACACGGCGATCGCGTCGTCGGCCAGGTCGGCTCCCTCGTGGTGCGCGAGGAGGTCGGTGATCAGGTAACGTACGGTCTCGTTCGGGGTCTGCAGGCGGGAACTGCGCAACGCCGCGGTGAGCGGGGCCTGGCCGTAGACCCGGCCGGACGGCCCGCGGGCCCCATAAAGACCGTCGCTGAGAATGATCAGGCGGTCCCCGGCCAGGAAGGAAACCGGCTGGACCCGGTAGCGCGTATCGCCGAACATTCCGAGCGGCATCTGCTGGTCCAGCTTGATCGGCTCGATCTCGCCGCGGCGGACGCGGAACAGACGCGGTGACCCCGCGTCGACGACCTCGGCTTCCCCGGTCGACAGGGCGACGCGCAGCAGCAGCGTCGAGGAATGCTGCGTCCCGCCATGCTGGGAGTAGACGATCTCGTTGGCCAGTTCGGCCGCCTCGGCCGGTCCGGCGCCCGAGCGGCGGGCGTTCCGCAGGGAGTTGACGGTCAGCTGGGTCAGCAGCGCGGCGGCGATGCCGCTTGCCATCCCGTTACTCACCGAGAGGGTCAGGCACTTATCGGACAGCGACCAGTCGAAGTTGTCCCCGGACACCGTATACGCGGGCTCCAGCTGACCGGCGAGGGCGAATTCGTCCGACTCGCAGCTGCGGCCCGGCAGCAGATCCCATTGCAGCTCGGCGGCGATCGTCAGGCGTTTGCGCCGCCTGACTTGGCGGTAGATATCGGTCGCGGTGTCGGCCAGCCGGATCGACCGGGCCACGCTGGCGGCGATCTGCGTCAGGTCCCCGTCGCTTACGTCGGTCCCGGTCGGCAGCCTCACGGCGAGAACGCCCATGCGCTCGCCGTACACGCCGAGCTGGAGGTACAGATGATCGTCATCCTGGACGGGCCTGCCCGACGCGAAGGCCCGCCCCGCCGGATGCGAATCGACCGGGACGGGCGTCCCCCCGTCGCCGTCGGCGAACGGGATGAGGTGCGACTGGTGGTAGTCGATGAGCAGGATCTCCGCCCCCGACACCCCCAGCCAGCTGTCGATGGACTCGCGCGCGGTCTGCACGAGCCGGGTCGGGCGAGCGGTCCAGATCGAGCGCTCGATGGTGCTGCGGTCTTCAGGCATGATGTCCCGGGTACGTTCCTGCTGCGCTGGGCCGGCCTTGCGAAACGGCCGGACCAGCCACGATTTGACGAAATGGTAGGTGCTTTGCGGCACCCGAATGTGCCACAGTGGACGCATGGCCTCGGACAAGGCTGACTCTGCAGCGGCACAGCAGGCGGCAGCCGAGGTGGAGGCAGCCGCTGAGGCCCTGGTGGGCATCTGGTCGCACGTCGCGGATTCCCTGGATGTGCGGATCTCGCCCACGCAGCTTCGCGCGCTCACCGCGGTGGGCCGTTACGGCGAGCTCAACCTGAGCCAGCTCGCGGAAGCTCTCGGTGCCCTGCCCTCCTCGGCCAGCCGCTTGTGTGACCGGCTGGAGGCGGCCGGTCTGCTTACCCGGGACACGGGCCGCGCGAGTCGGCGCGCCGTCAGCCTGCGCCTCACCGCGGATGGTGAAGCCCTGCTCGAACAGGCACGGCACCGCCGCCAAGAGCAGATCGCTCAGGTCCTTGACGTCATGCCGCCGGCTGGGCGCACCGAACTGGCCGACGGCCTGGCCGCGTTCCAGCGGGCCGCCGAACCGGACGGCCTCACGCCCGCTGACACGGACATGGACACGGACGTCGACGTGGCCGTGGACGTGGACGTGGACGGATCCCAGGGACCCGGTATCCCTTTCTCCATATCCGCGTGAGGCGGGACAGGACCGGGCGCAGCGGTCACTAGGCGGACACCAGAACCGGGCCGCACCCTAAGCTGTATACAAATCACGGTCGACCGACGAGGATCTGCCACGATGCCTGAATTCAGCTACACGGACCTGCTGCCGCTGGGCGCGGATGACACCGCCTACCGGTTGATCACCGAGGAAGGCGTCACTACCCGGCAGTCGTTCGGCAAAATGTTCACGGACATCGCCCCGGCGGTCCTCACCCAGCTGACCAGCGCCGCGATGCATGACATCGCCCACCTGCTCCGGCCTTCGCATCTCAGCCAGCTTCGTTCCATCCTGGACGATCCTGAGGCTAGCCCGAATGACCGATATGTCGCTCGCGACCTGCTGAAAAACGCATGCATCGCGGCGGGCGGGGTGCTGCCGATGTGCCAGGACACCGGGACCGCCATCGTCATGGGCAAGCGCGGGCAGCACGTCCTCACCGACGGCTGCGACGAGGAACACATCACCCGTGGCGTCTACGACGCTTACACCACGCTCAACCTCCGTTACTCCCAGATGGCCCCGCTGACCATGTGGGAGGAACGGAACACGGCACCAACCTGCCGGCCCAGATCGAGATCTACGCCAGCGGCGGGCAACGCGTACAAGTTCCTGTTCATGGCGAAGGGCGGCGGATCGGCGAACAAGTCGTTCCTCTACCAGGAGACCAAGGCGGTGCTGAACCCCGGCCGGATGATCTCGTTCCTGGAGGAGAAGATCAGGTCATTGGGCACGGCCGCGTGCCCGCCGTACCACCTCGCCATCGTGGTGGGCGGCACCAGTGCCGAGTTCGCGCTCAAGACGGCCAAGTACGCGTCGGCCCATTACCTGGACACGCTGCCGAAGGAACGGCTCGCTGTCCGGTCACGGCTTCCGCGATCTGGAGCTCGAGCAGCAGGTACTCGAGCTCACCCGGCGGATCGGGATCGGCGCCCAGTTCGGCGGCAAGTACTTCTGCCATGACGCCCGGGTGGTCCGGCTGCCCCGGCACGGTGCGTCCTGCCCGGTCGCGATCGCGGTGTCCTGCTCGGCCGACCGGCAGGCGCTCGGCAAGATCACGCCGGAGGGCGTCTTCCTCGAGCAGCTCGAAACCGACCCGGCCCAGTATCTGCCCGATCCCACGGACGCCGACGCCGAGGCGGAGGCGCGGGTGGTCCGCATCGACCTGAACCGGCCGATGGACGAGATCCGCGCCGAACTGTCCCGGTACCCGGTCCGGACCCGGCTGTCGCTGTCGGGCCCGCTGGTCGTGGCGCGCGACATCGCCCACGCCAAGATCGCCGAACGGCTGGACGCGGGCGAGCCGATGCCCGCATACCTGCGCGACCACGCCGTCTATTACGCCGGACCGGCCAAGACCCCCGCGGGCTACGCGTCCGGCTCGTTCGGGCCCACCACCGCGGCCGGATGGACTCCTACGTGGAGCAGTTCCAGGCAGCCGGCGGCTCGCTGGTGATGCTGGCCAAGGGCAACCGCTCGGCGGCGGTGACCCAGGCCTGCCAGCAGCCACGGCGGCTTCTACCTCGGCTCGATCGGCGGCCCGGCGGCGCGGCTGGCCCAGGACTGCATCACGCCACGTCGACGTGCTGGAGTACCCCGAGCTCGGCATGGAAGCGGTCTGGAAGATCGAGGTCGAGGACTTCCCGGCGTTCATCGTCGTCGACGACAAGGGCAACGACTTCTTCGCGGACCCATCCGGGCCGGCGCTCACGATCAGCAGCCAGCCGCCCCGGTAAACGCCCAGGCAGGTGCCCGGCGCGTGTCACCGGTGAGCGCGGGAGGCTCGATGAGCTGGCCGGTTGCGGATTGTGACCTAATTCCCATCGAACTCTCACCAGCAAGCTAGGGACCTATCCGCCGATCCCGTGTATGGTCCGGCTATGCACGCTATGGCGGGCACGGGGCGCGTCATAGCGGGGCGCTACCGCCTCAAGGGGCCCATTGGACGGGGCGCGATGGGCACGGTGTGGCGCGCGTGGGACGAGATCCTGGACCGCGAGGTCGCCGTCAAGGAACTGCGCATCAGCGACGGCCTGCCGCCGGACGAACGCGCCAAGGCCTACCAGCGGACCCACCGCGAGGCCAGAACCGCCGCGCGGCTCAGCCACCCGGGCGTCGTCACCGTCTTCGACGTGGCCGAGGAGGACGAGCGTCCCTGGATCATCATGGAGCTCGTCGCGGCGCGCTCGCTCGACCAGATTCTTGCCCACGACGGGCCGCTGCCGCCGCACCGCGCGGCCCACGCCGGCCGCCAGCTGCTGGCCGCCCTGGCCACCGCGCACGCGGCCGGCGTGCTGCATCGCGACGTGAAGCCGAGCAACGTGCTGCTCGCCGACGGCGGCCGGGCCGTACTCACCGACTTCGGCATCGCGACCTTCCAGGGAGACCCGAAGCTGACCCAGACGGGCATGGTCATGGGCTCACCGGGCTTCACGGCCCCCGAGCGCATCCAGGGCAACCCGGCCACGCCGGCATCGGACCTGTGGTCGCTCGGCGCGACCCTGTACGCGGCGGTCGAGGGACACGGGCCCTTCGACCGGGCGGGCGGGGCCATCACGACGATGTCGGCCATCATCAACTCCGACCCGCCGTCCGCCCCGTCGGCCGCCGGGCTCGGCGCGGCCATCGACGCCCTGCTGCGGCGCAACCCCGCGGACCGGCCGGACGCCGCGACCGCGGCGCGGATGCTCGGCGCCATGAGACCGCTTCCGGGCACCGCCGGCCCGGGGAACGTCTTCACGCCATCCCGGCCTCGCCGGCCGGAACCTGGCTCGCCGGGCGGCGCCGAGGCCGGGACACCCGATGCGCCGTCCCGCGGGGCGCCCGGATTGCCCGGCGTGCCGCCTCTCCGGGTGCCCAGCGCTGCCGCTGGGCTGGCCGGGACGCCCGGTGCGCTCGGCGGGGCGATGCCCGCCTCACCCCTCCGGTTGGCCCCTGGCCCGGCCGGCGGGCAGATCCCGGACCCGGCCGGCGGGCAGATCCCGGACCCGGCCGGCGGGCAGAGTCCTGGGGCAGATCGCGGGCCGGGCTCGGCGGTGCTGCCGCCCATACCGACGTCGGTGGACCTGCCACTGCAACCGGACCAGACCATACCGGTCAAGCTGCCCGAATCCCTCCGCGTTGCGGCCAGTCGGGCGACCGGCCAGCCAGAGGCAGGAACCGACGACCGGCCGTCCGGTGACACCTTCAGGTTTTCCGCGGCACCCGGCCGGCTGACCGGGTCGGCTCACCCCGCCCAGCGGGATGAGGCCGCGCCGTTCTGGGGCACCGCCCCGCCCGAAGGGGCCGCGCCGTCCTGGGGTGCAGGGCGGCCCGGAAGCGCCGGCCAGGCCTGGGGGGGAGCCCAGGCGGGGAGCGCTGGCCGGGCCTGGGGAGCCGCCCCGGCCGGGATTGCCGACCGGGCGTGGAGAGTCGCCTCCACCGACCACACCGGCCAGTCGGCCGACGCCGCACCGGCCTGGGACACCACGCCGCCAGCCGGCCAGTCTTCCGTGACGCAGGCCAGCCGGCGGCCCCCCCGCACCGGCCTGGTCACGCTCGCGATTGTCCTCCTGGTGGCGGCAGTCGCGGCCGGATTGCTCGTCTACTGGGCCCAGCACCGAACGGGGCTGAATACGGCGGCCAATCAGACCGGCTCATCCGCCTCCAACACGACCTCCGGCTCGCCCGTGGCCGCGGCCGCCGGAGCGCCCAGCACGGGGCCGCCGCCGCCCGGATACCGTTCCGTCACCGTAGGCGCCGCCACACTAGGCTCGACCTCGGGATTCACGATCGCTGTGCCGGATACGTGGAAGTTCTCGATCAGGGGAACCGCCGCCTTCGCCGAGGCGCCCACTGGCGGTGCGTTCCTCCAGATCGACCTGACTCCGCACACGTACCGCGACATGCTCAAGGAAGCGCGCTACCTGGCGGCCGTGACGCGGGAGCAGGGCAAGTTCCCCGGCTACCTCGGCCTGGGCATCCATCCGGCGAACGTCCGGGGTACCCGCGGCGCTGCCTGGGAGTTCACCTGGCAGAGTCCGGCCCTGGGCCGGGTACGGGCCCTGGACCTCGTATACAACGCGTCCACGCCGGCCGGCCTGCAGTCCTTCGCGCTCTACATGTCCTCGCCCAACACGGCGTGGAACAGCAATCTGGCCGCCTTCGACGAGGAAGTGCGCACGTTCCGGCCGTACCCGTAGCCGGCGGCCGGTACCAGCCGCCGGCCAGGACGGACGAGGACGCGGGCGAGGACGGGCGGCCAGGACGGGCGGCCAGGACGCGGGCGAAGACGGGCGGCCAGGACCCGGGCGAAGACGGGCGGCTAGTACCAGCCGTCGGCCTGCTCGTGACTCCAGGCCGCGCATGGCGAGCCGTAGGTGCTCTCGATGTAGCCGAGACCCCAGCGGATCTGGGTGGCCGCGTCCGTCTGCCAGTCCGTACCCGCGCTGGCCATCTTCGACCCCGGTAGAGCCTGCGGAATGCCGTAGGCCCCGGTGGACGGGTTGCTCGCGGTCGCGCTCCAGTCGCTCTCCCCCGCCCACAACGGCCGCAGGCAGGAAAACTGGCTTGACGACCAGCCGAACGAGCCCAGCATGGACTCCGCGATCGACTGGGCGGAACCCGATAGCGCGGGCGCGGCGGTGCTCGGCGCCTGCTGGCTGGCCGTCTGCTGCGCGGTCTGCTGGCCCGATGACTGCTGAGCTGATTGCTGGGGCGCCTGCTGCGCCTGGCGCGCGGCGACCTGATCGGCGGCGAGCTCGGCCTGCGCCTTGCGCTTCGCCGCCTGCACGACGGCCGCCTGGTGTGCCGCCGCCTGCTGATGGGCCAGCACGGTCAGGGCCTGCTGTTCCGCGGTCGCCTTGACCTGCTGCGCGGCCAGGTAATGCGATGAGTCCTGATCGGCCGCCGTCTGGCCCGAGCGGACCGTGATCGCGCTGAACGCCGTCCCGGCCGGTGGGGTGGCCCGGGAACCGGATGCCCAGGCCCGGCGGCGGCCGATGCGGCGGCGGCCGTGGTCAGTGCGCAGGCCGCCGTGACGATGAGGAGCTTGTTCCGCTGCCCGGTGATCATCCAGTGACGTGACAACATGACCCTTCGGTTGATCGCGCAGTCGGGTGACGTGGTGCGCGACGTTCTTCCGCCCCTGACAGCCCTCGTCGCAGTGGTGAGCGACCGGGCGATGGCTCGTGGACGTGGCGCGGGTCAGGGCACCGGCCGCACGCGGGGCGGCCGTCACACGAACTGGACGCTGACGAGCACCTACAATGCCGGATGAATCAAGCAAACAATGCCAGTATTGCGTGTGATATAGATCACATGGCGACGTGAACAGGGTCGCCCATTGGCCTCAAATATGGGCTCTGAGCTGGGAAAACATGGCCAGCCATCATCCGTGCTGACATTACGAACAAGTTACGGGAGTGCGGCCCGGACCACCGCTCTATGCTGAAAACTACCTTAATTTAGCTTAATAAAGCTTCTAAACGACGCCGCAAACACAATAACCGTTCCGGTTATTTAAACGGACTGTAGCATTCTGATAGCCGAAGAGTAATCTTACCGAATGATGACGTGATGGGCGAAACATGGACACGATTCGCCAGAAGAAGCTATAAGACCCTCTTTAGCGCTGCCCGCAGTACGGCTGGTCCCATCCGGGCGGCGGGACACCGGCGGGCGTCACGTAAGCATCCGGGCCGCAGCGCCCGCTCAGTAGTAGTTGTTCGCCAGCTCGAAATTCCACGCGGCGCAGGGCGTCCCATACACGCTCTTTATGTAGCCGAGACCCCATTCGATCTGCGTCGTCGGATTGGTCTGCCAGTCCGCGCCCGCGGTGGCCATCTTTGACCCGGGCAGAGCCTGCGGAATGCCATACGCGCCGCTGGGATTTTCCGCGTCATAGGACCAGCCGCTTTCCCGGTTCCATAGGCTCTGCAGGCAACTGAATTGCGATGTGGAGAATCCAAAGCTGCCCAGCAGGTTGTAGGCGATCGACTGGGCGGTGCCCGGATCGGGCGCGGCCACGGGAGGGGGCGGCGCGCTCCCGGTGGTGGACCCGGTGGTGCCGCCGGAGGACGGGCTTCCCGACGCCGCTTGGACCGCTGTCGCCGCAGCTGAGGCCGGTGACGCCAGCTTCGGCTGGGCCACCACGGTCAGGGTGCGGGAGGCCGCGCTCATGACGATCATCTGCTGGCGTTCCTGCTCGAGCAGCGCGACCGTTTTGCTGTTGGGAATCGCCTCGATCGCCTGGGCGGCGCCCGATGCCCCGGACACTGAAGGGCCCATTAGCCAGGCGGCCACGGAAACGCCAGCGACCGCAATTGCCGCGACACCAGCTGCCGGAAGAATGACTCCGCTGCGGCGCACAAAACGGCTGCTTCGCCGCGTGCTGCGGGCCCCTGTCCGGTGTCGTGACAAGGCGATCCTTTCGTCAGCCAAGCGCACCGGACGGGTCTGCCGGGCGCATCGACCGCTGCGGCTTACGCACGGGCAGCGATTCTCCGGTTAAGCACCTCACCGTGCCCGGGCCGTCGCAATTACGAATGATGCACATACATTGGCCGTGTCGGGCCTTGCGGTAAGGGACAATCACCGTTGGCGACCTACACTGCCAGAAAAGGGGGGTGGGTCCGCAACCGATTCGCCAAGTTTGGCCCGGCGGGTTGACCGCGCGTGCTGTGATGTTAATCACGTTTAACTGTGGGTGTTTTTGTTGCGACGAATCGCGATATTTCCCCGGGCGCGGCCACACCGCTACCCCGCCGTCCCAGTGGTCATCCGGTTGCTACCAAATAGTGCGGGAAAGTGCCGCGGCAGCCGTGACGACAGCCCTGATGAAACCGTGCCAGGCAGCCCATGACGGGACCGGCCCGTGACAGAGAGGCCAGACCGGGTGACAGAGCACGCCGTGAGCGGCCGCCGCCCGGTGGCCGGGCCGCGCGGCCTCCGCAACTGGCTCGCCCGCAACTGGCACTGGGGCCTTCTCTCGCTATGGACGGTGGCCTGGTTCATCGACATGGCGCCGGGCGGCGGTATCGCCTGGGTCTTCTTCCGGAGCGGCACCGCGGCGCTGTTCGGCGAGCCGGGCTCGTTCCGTCCGCCGGGCGGCCTGCACCTGTATGCCGCCAATCCCGGCCTGCAGATCGGGCCACTGTCGTTCGCCGTCGCCGAGGTGCTGCGGCACCTCGGGCCGGACAGCGGGATCGTCGTGGCCGAGATACTGCTCACCGCGGCCGGAGTTCTGCTGATCGCGGCCATCGACAGCCTCGCCCGCGCGGTCCGGCCGGAACTGCGCGAACGTCCCCAAGGGCTGCGGCTGACGGTGCTCTTCGGCGGCGGGGCATTCATGATCGCGTGGGTCAATCTCGCGGTCGGCTACCTGCACCTGGACGACGGCCTCGCGCTGATCCTGGCGGTTCTGGCACTGCGCACGGCGGTCTCCCGCCGGCCGGTGCTGGCAGGTATGTGTGTCGGCCTCGCCACCGCCGCCAAGCCATGGGCCCTCGTCTTCGCCGCCCTCCTGCTCCTGCTGCCGGTACGGGACGTGTGGCGCGGCGCCGTAGCCCTCCTGGCCGCGCTCGCCGCCGCCTGGCTGCCGTTCTACCTGGCTGATCCGGGCACGATGACCGCCGCGCGCTACACCATCCGCAACCTGCCCACCTCGGCGCTGCGCGCTCTCGGGGTCACCACCCCGCAGACCCCGTCCTGGGACAGGCCCGCCCAGGTCCTGCTCGGCTGGGCGCTGGGCGCGGCGGCGATATGGCGCCGCCGGTGGCCCGCCGTCATCCTGCTCGGCGTCGGCGCCCGGATCGCCCTGGACCCGGGGGTGCACGGCTACTACACGGCCGGGATCATGGTGGGCGCGCTGATCTGGGACACCATCGGCGCCCGGCGCCCATGGCCGGTCTGGTCCGTCCTGTCGATCCTGGCCCTGGCCGGTGTCCCGGTCGTGACCCGTGATCCCCAGATCCTCGGGGACGCGCGGCTCGCCATCGTCGTGGCGTTCACGGCGGCGCTGCTGCTGGGGCCGTCCCGCTGGGTATGGCAGACCGGCCGCGGCCCGGTGCCGCCAACCGGGCCGGCGCCGGCCGGGCCGGCCCGATCCGGGCCGGCTGAGTGCCCCGGCGCAACGGCTGGTGCCCGGTCCCCGTCCGTCTCCCGGTCCGGCCCCCGGAAAGAACCGTTCGGCCCGGGAAAAATCAAGCCGGAGGACGCCGATGAATGAGCAGAGCCGGCCGGGCGGGACCGCCGCCCTGCCGCTGCGGGACATCCTGGTTGTCGCGCTGGAGCAGGCGGTCGCGGCTCCCTTCGCCACCCGCCAGCTGGCCGATCTCGGGGCGCGCGTCATCAAGGTGGAGCGGCGCGGCGAGGGGGACTTCGCGCGCGGATACGACCGCTCGGTGAACGGCCAGTCGAGTTACTTCGTGTGGCTGAACCGGGGCAAGGAAAGCATCGAGCTCGACGTCAAGGAGGACGGCGACCTTGCGGTGCTGTCCGCCCTGCTGAGCCGCGCGGACGTCTTCGTGCAGAACCTCGCGCCCGGCGCCGCGGACCGGCTCGGCGTGGGTGGCGACGTGCTCCGGGAACGCCATCCCGCCCTGATCACCTGCTCGGTATCCGGCTACGGCGCGGAGGGCCCCTACCGCAACAAGAAGGCCTATGACCTGCTGGTGCAAGCTGAGGCCGGCCTGCTGTCGATCACCGGCAGCCCCGGCGACCCGGCCAAGGCGGGCATTTCGGTGGCCGACATCGCGGCCGGCATGTACGCGTACAGCGGCATCCTGGCCGCACTGTACGAGCGGGAGCGCACCGGCCGCGGGATCAGCGTCGACGTGTCGCTACTGGAGGCGCTCGGCGAGTGGATGAGCCAGCCGGTCTACTTCACCGGCGACGGGCAGCACCCGGCGCGGCGGACCGGAGCCCGGCACACGTCCATCTCCCCGTACGGCCCGTACGCCGCCGCGGGCGGGGGCCAGGTCTTCATCGGCGTGCAGAACGAGCGTGAGTGGGCCGTTCTCTGCCGGGAGATCCTGCGCCGCCCGGAACTGATCAGCGATGAGCGGTTCGCCACCAACCCGGACCGCGTGGCGCATGACCGTGAGCTGACCGCGATCATCGAGCGCGCCCTGTCCGGGATCGCGTCCGGCCGGCTCACCGCGCTGCTGGACGAGGCGGGCATCGCCAACGCGCGGCTGCGCACCCCGCAGGAGTTCGCCGCCCATCCGCAGCTCGCGGCGCGGGACCGGTGGCGGGAGGTGGATACGCCCGGCGGCCCGATCCGGGCGATGCTCCCGCCGGTGACCGTGCCCGGCCGGGAGGCCGCCATGGGCGCGGTGCCGGCCGTCGGCCAGCACTCCGCCGCCATCCGGGCCGAGCTGGGGCTGCCCCCGGATACCGGCTGACACCGCCAGCATCCCCGGATACCGGCTGACACAGCCGGTTCCCTTGCCATCCTCCATCGCTCTCAAGGGCGAGGATTCCCGGGCCGAGGGCAGCGACCCATCCATCGACTTGGCCCTAACCCCGGGTCAGATAACTGGGCTGAACGCTGCGCTTGCAGTGCTAGCATCGTAAGCATTGGTGCGCAGGGAGGTCGAGGATGCCGACGCTGACGATTCGCGGCCTTGATGAGGAGACGCACGCCCGGCTTCGTGTCCGTGCCGCACAGCATGGACGATCGATGGAGGCCGAAGTGCGAGCGATCCTCACCGAACGTCTGGCCTCCCCAACGCCGGACTACGGCCTCGGGAGCCACATTCACGCACGGTTCGCCGCTGTGGGGGGCGCAGGCCTCGATCTTCCTGCGCGCAACGAGCCGCCGCGCGCAGCGGTGTTCGACGCGTGATCATCCTCGATACGAACGTCATCTCCGAACTTGCCCGTATCGATCCCGAGCCCAACGTGGTGACCTGGCTGGATTCGCTGCCCGCCACCGATATCGCCACCACTGCGATCACGGCCGCGGAATTGCGGTACGGCGTCGCCCGCATGCCGGATGGGCGGCGCCGGGCCGCACTTGCCGGCATAATCGATGCGCTGATCAGCGAAGATTTCCGTGATCGCGTGCAGCCGTTCGATAGCCAAGCAGCTAACCAGTACGCCACCGTCGTTGTCGGCCGGGAGAAACTGGGACGGCCCGTCTGCATGGCAGATGCCCAGATCGCAGCCATCTGCCGAGTACACGGCGCAACGCTGGCTACCCGTAACACTGGCGATTTCACGGACACCGGGATCAGCCTCATCAACCCCTGGGACGCCACCGGCTGATGACCACCGAGGGCGGTACGCCCTTACCTCGCAGCGAGGACACGACCAGATCCCGCAGGCGCTGATCGACCCGGACTAGCCGGGCGCCCTCCCTAGCCCCAATGCCGGGGAGTTAAGGTCTGAGCGCGGCGGTCAAGGACCGGTCTCGGCGTGTCGGCCTGGTATGGCAACGGAGGTCCGGTAGGACGGGGAATCGGCCAAGACCACCCGTTGCCGAGGACCTCCGTTGCGCGTTCAGTCTGCCATCAGTGCTGCCGTCATGACGATTACCAGGACGATCACGGTGGCGGCGGGGGTGTTCGCGCCGGGGCATCTGGGCGAGCTGACCCGGATCGTGCCGTTCGAGCTGGCCGATGCGGTGCTGGCGGAGGCCCGCGCCGGGGAGCGGCGGCTGCGGGTGCTGCCCTCGCGGGTCGGGCTGTACTTCGTGCTGGCGCTGTGCCTGTTCCCGCGGGCCGGGTACCTGGGGGTGTGGGCGGAGCTGACCGCGGCGCTGGACGGGCTGGGCCTGGCCGTGCCGTCGGGAAGGGCGCTGCGGGACCTGCGCCGGCGGGTGGGCGCCGCGCCGGTGAAGGCGCTGTTCGAGGTGCTGGCCGGGCCGCTGGGCCGGCCGCGCACGCCGGGAGTCAGGTTCGGCCGGTACCGGACGGTGGCCTTCGACGGCTGCCGGTCGGTCAAGGTCCCGGACACGCCGCGCAACCGGGCCTGGCTGGGGAAGATGAACGCCTCGCTCGGGGTGACCGGCTACCCGGTGATCCAGCTGATGACGCTGGTGGAGACCGGCACCCGCGCGCTGGCCGGCGCGGTGTTCGGCACGACCGCCGACGGCGAGATCACCTGGGCGCGCAAGCTGCTGCACCTGCTGGATGAGACGATGCTGGTGCTGATGGACCGCGGCTTTGACGCCGGGGAGTTCCTGGCCGAGGTCGCCGCCACCAAGGCCCAGTTCCTGGTCCGGCTGACCTCCACCCGCCGCCCGCCCGTGCTGGCGCGCCTGCCCGACGGGTCGGTGCTGTCGCTGATCGGCGGGGTGAAAGTCCGGGTCATCACCGCCGAGGTGACGGTCACCTGCCACGACGGCACCAGCTACGGCGGCAGCTACCGGCTGGCCACCACCCTGCTCGATCACCGCGCCTAGCCCGCCGCCGCCGCTGATCGCCTTGTATCACGAGCGGTGGGAGCACGAGATCGCCTACCTCGCGCTGCGGCACACCCTGCTGGAGGGCCGGGTGCTGCGCTCGGGCGACCCGGCCGGGCTGGAGCAGGAGATGTGGGCGCTGCTGGCCCTCTACCAGGCGCTGCGGATCGCCATCACCGACGCCGTCGCCACCGTCCCGGGCACCGACCCCGACCGGGCCAGCTACCAGATCGCCGTCCAGACCGCCCAGACGCTGGTCACCAGCGCCCGCAGAGTCGTCACCGGCGCAGCAGACCTGGCCGGCGACATCGGCCGCGCCGTCCTGGCGAACCTGCACCGGCCGCGCCGGCCCCGCGTCTGCGCCCGCCGGGTCAAATCCCCGCTCAGCCGCTGGAACAAGCACCCGCCCGGCAAACCCACACACCTGCCAGCGGATCACCAAGCATCACCACTACGATCAGCCAGGACTCACCAGCCGGCAGCGACACGCCGCCAACGGTCCTTGACACAGGCGGCTGGACCCTTAACTCCCCGGCATTGGGCCTAGCCCTAAGCGTCACCGGGCTCTGGCACGTTCAGACTCACAAGCACGACACGAAGGTGCCCACCATAGTCTGCCGGACGGCGGACCGCTAACTCTTATTAGGAAATTCCCTAACGGGGGCGGGGACATGGAACACGCCGGGTTCTAGTCCGCCGCGATGGCGGCCAGCACGTCCAGCTTGGCCGCCCGGCGGGCCGGCCAGCTGGCGGCCACCAGGCCGAGCAGCGCGGAGAGCAGGAGGAAGACCAGAATACTGGACGCGGGCACAACGGTGTCGGTGATGCCCTGCTGTTTCAGGGACGACACCAGCGCGATACCCATGCCGGTGCCAATGACGATCCCGATGATGGCGCCGAAGATCGCGAGGATCACCGCCTCGAGCGCCGCCGAGATCGCATCCTGGCGGGCGGTGAGCGAGGAGCTTCTGCCGCGACTGTGGCAGCATCTGCGCGGGCGGGCCAATCCCCAGAACGCGCCGCTACGATGACCATGCGGGGAAACGGGCGCCGACGCGACGGGAGACGGTATGACCGTGGAATCCAGCTGGGTACCACCAGGAATCGATACCGGCAAGGCGAACATCGCCCGCGTTTACGACTACTGGCTCGGCGGGAGCAACAACTTCCGCGCCGATCAGGACGCGGCACGCGCGATGATCGCGATCGAGCCGAACATCCGCGGCATCGCCCGCGCCAACCGTGCCTTCCTCGGGCGGGCCGTCCGGTTCCTGGCCACCGAGGCGGGCATCCGCCAGTTCGTCGACATCGGCTCGGGCATCCCGACCGGCTGGAACGTGCACGAGGTGGCCCAGGAGGCGGCCCCCGGCTCCCGGGTGGTGTACGCGGACGTCGATGAGATCGCCGTGGCGCACAGCAGGCTGATCCTGGAGGACGACCCGGACACCGCGGTGATCCAGGCCGACCTGCGCGAGCCGGACGCCGTCCTGACGGCCCCGGAAACCCAGCTGCTCATCGACTTCAGCCAGCCCGTCGGCCTGCTGCTGGTGTCGGTTCTCCACTTTCTCGACAGCCACGACGACCCCTGGCGGGTCGTGGCCCACTTGCGGGACGCCCTGGCACCGGGCAGCTACCTCGTGCTCAGCCACGGTACGGGCGAGGCGAAGCCCGACGTCGCCGCAGCGGCCAGCACCGTGTACTTGAACAAGGTCGCGGCGCACGGGGACTACCGGTCCCGCACCGACATCCTGCGCTTCTTCGACGGGTTCAGCCTCCTCGACCCCGGGCTCGTCTACCTCACCCAGTGGCGGCCCGACGAGCCCAGCGACACCGACGCGAACGCGGCCAACTTCTGGCTGCTGGCCGGGGTCGGCCGCCGCGACGACCCGTCAGCGTAGCTGCCCGCGTAGCACCGCCCGTCCGCCCGGGCAGGCCCACCGCCCGCGGCACCGGCCTGCCGCGCAGGCCGCAAGGGCGCAGCGCGCGAGGGGCAGGGCGCGGCGCGCGGAGGGGCAGGGCGCGCGGCGCGCGGAGGGGCAGGGCGCGGCGCGAAGCAGCGAATTTGTGGCCATGGATTGACTCGCGTTACGGTTTCCGCGAAGGGCATGACCCGGCGTTCCCCGGCCGGTGGTTGCCGCCCGGCCGTTAGGAGATGCGGCGAGGCCATGCGCGTCGTACGCGTCCGGCCGCACGAGACGGTGGGGAACATGGAGCAGTGCAAGTACAGCGCCCTCGTCAAGCTGAATGAGCCCAGCGGCACGGGTACGGGCCCGCCGTTGGAGCCCGGAGCCCGGGTCGCCGTGCGGGCCCGGCACCATAAAACCGGCACCAGCAAGCTCTTCAGCGCCCTGATCATCGTGATACAGGAAGACTCTGTGCGGGCGGACCACAGCATCCCGCTCACGCTGACTGTGGTCGGCAACGACCTCCCCGACTACCTGGACGCCGGGGACAGTTTCGTGCTCTGGCGCGGCCACGACATCGGGCACGGCGTGATCTCGCGGCGCCTGTCCTGGTTCGCCGAGGCCCCCTGAGCGGCCGCCAGGCGCCGTCGACGTCCCACTGAAACGTGCCCGGGGATCGCATGAGCCGCTCAGAAGGGAAAGGTTATGGCCCCGGCAGAAGATGCCATCCGGCGCCGCACCACCGTGCTCGGCACCGGTTACCTGGGGACAGCGCAAGCCGCGTGCCTGGCCGAGATGGGCTTCGACGTGCTCGGCGTCGACGTCGACCCGCTCCGGGTCGGGGCCCTGACCAGGGGCGAACTGCCGTTCTACGAACCAGGCCTCGAGTCGCTGCTGCGGGCGGGCCTCGCGTCCGGCCGGCTGTCCTTCAGCACGTCCTACCCGGAGGCGGCAGCGTTCGGCGACGTGCACTTCGTCTGCGTCGGCACCCCGCAGCGCGAGGCCTCCTACGCCGCCGACCTGTCGCAGGTGGACGCGTGTATCGACACGCTGGGCCCGCTGCTGGACCGGCCCTGCCTGGTGATCGGCAAATCGACGGTGCCGGTCGGAACGGCCGAGATCCTGGCCGCACGGCTGGCGCGGATAGCGCCGGCCGGGACCACGTGCGAGCTCGCGTGGAACCCGGAGTTCCTGCGCGAGGGGCACGCCGTCGACGATACCTTGCGGCCGGACCGGATCGTCGCCGGTGTCCGTTCCGCCCGCGCCGAAGCCGTGCTGCGGGAGGTATACGCCGATCCGATCGCGGCGGGGGCTCCCCTTCTGGTCACCGACCTGCGCCACCGCGGAACTGGTGAAAGTAGCCGCGAACGCGTTCCTGGCCACGAAGATCTCCTTCATCAACGCGATGGCGGAGGTGTGTGAGGCCGCGCACGCCGACGTCACGATGCTGTCCGAGGCACTCGGCCATGATCCGCGGATCGGCAGCGCGGCGATGCGCCCGGGGCTCGGATTCGGCGGCGGCTGCCTGCCCAAGGACATCCGCGCGTTCATGGCCAGGGCGGAAGAGCTCGGGGTCGAGCAGGCCCTGTCGTTCCTGCGCGAGGTGGACAACATCAACATGCGCCGCCGGGCCCGCATGGTCGATCTCGCACGCGAACTGGCCGGGGGTTCGTTCGAGGGCCGGACCGTCGGCGTGCTCGGTGTCGCGTTCAAGCCCGATTCGGACGACATCAGGGATTCCCCGGCGCTGGATGTCGCCGCCACCATTCACGGCCTGGGCGCGTCGGTGACCGTGTACGACCCGGCGGCGGTGAGCCACGCGCGCCGGGCCCACCCCGAGCTGACGTACGCGGGCTCGGCGATCGAGGCCGTCACCGACGCCGACGTGACGCTGCTGCTGACCGAGTGGCGGGAGTTCCGCGAGGCCGACCCGGAGGAACTCGGCAAGGCGGTGGGCCGCCGCAACATCGTGGACGGCCGCAACGCGCTTGACGCCGCCCGCTGGCGCGCCGCGTCCTGGCACTACCGCGCCCTGGGGGCCAGCGCCGGGGGGTCAACCTCGGCTTAACGATCATCGAACGCCGTTCGCGGGCGATCGCTGCTGTGATCGCAGTGTGCTCGCAGCAGTCTTGGGACGCGGACCGACGGTGCCCGCCAGGGAGCGGGCGCAGGGGCGGTCAGGTGGGCTTGGGGCCGGTGGGGCGCTGGGCGCGGAGGGCTTCGCCTTTGGCACGGGCGGTGGCGGCGAGCTGATCCTGGAACTCAGTCATCCGGCGGCGCAGGTCCTCGTCGGCGGCGGCGAGGATGCGGACCGCGAGCAGGCCGGCGTTGCGGGCGCCGCCGACCGCGACCGTTGCGACCGGGATCCCGGCGGGCATCTGGACGATCGACAGCAGTGAGTCCAGCCCGTCCAGGTGGGCCAGCGGCACGGGCACCCCGATGACGGGCAGCGGGGTGACCGAGGCCAGCATGCCGGGCAGGTGCGCCGCGCCACCCGCGCCCGCGATGATGACCCGCAGCCCGCGCCCGGCCGCGGCGGAGCCGTACTCGATCATCTCGCGGGGCATCCGGTGGGCGGACACCACATCGGCCTCGTAGGCCACGCCGAACTCATCCAGGGCTTCGGCGGCCGCGCGCATCACCGGCCAGTCCGAATCACTGCCCATGACGACGCCGACCAGCGGCTGGCCAGTCATGATGTCGCCCTCTGGCCACGGGCGCCGATCTTCTCGGGGGCGGTGCTGACCTCATTCGGCGTCCTCGTCTCCCCAGCGCAGGAAGCTCGCGGCGCGGCGGGCCCGTTCCCGCAGGCCGGCGACGTCGCCGCCGAGCACCGTGACGTGCCCGACCTTGCGCCCGGGCCGGACGGCCTTGCCGTACAGGTGCACCTTCACGCCGGGGTCGGCGGCCATCACGTGGATGTACCGGTCGTAGACGTCCGGGTCGTTCCCGCCCAGCACGTTCGCCATCACGACGGCGGGCGCCAGCAAGCTGGGCGCTCCGAGCGGAAGGTCCAGCACGGCCCGCAGATGCTGCTCGAACTGGCAGGTGGTCGCGCCCTCGATCGTCCAGTGCCCGCAATTGTGCGGCCGCATGGCGAGCTCGTTGACCAGCAGGCCGCCCGGGGTGTCGAACAGCTCCACCGCGAGCAGGCCCGTCACGTCCAGCTCGGACGCGAGCCGCAGCGCGATCAGCTGGGCCTCTTCGGCCCGGTCCGGGGCGAGGCCCGGCGCGGGCGCGAGCACCTCGCGGCAGATCCCCTGCTGCTGCACCGTCTGCACGACCGGGTAGGCGGCTCCCTGCCGGTGCGGCGATCGCGCGACCAGCGCGGCCAGCTCACGGTCGAAGGCGACGAACTCCTCGGCCAGCAGCCGCAGTCCCCGGCCCGACGCCTCGGCCACGACCTCGGCCGCCTCATGGGGCGACGCGCAGACCCAGACGCCCTTGCCGTCGTATCCGCCGCTGCTGGCCTTCAGCACCAGCGGCCAGCCGGAGCCTTCGGCGAACCGCTCGATGCCGGCCAGGTCACTGACCGGCGCGTACCGGGGGCAGGCAATGCCGAGCTTGCTCAGCCGCTCGCGCATGGCCAGCTTGTCCTGCGCGAAGTGCAGTGCGGCCGCGCCGGGGCGGAGCACGAACCCGGCCTGCTCCAGCGCGGCCAGCGCCGCCCCCGGTACGTGCTCGTGATCGAACGTCAGCACGTCACAGCCCGCCGCGAAGGCGCGGAGATCGTCCAGCGACCGGTAGTCGCCCAGCCGTACGTCGGGCCAGACCCGGGCGGCGCTGTCCCCGGCGGCCTCGGCCAGCAGACGGAAGCCGACGCCGAGTTCGGTGGCGGCCGGGCAAGTCATCCGGGCGAGCTGGCCGGCACCGACCATGCCCACGGCGGGGATTCCCGCCACGGGAGGCTCCCCGGCGGGCGGCGGCGCCGGGCGTACGCCGAGCTGTTCACTCACGGCCCGTAGCTTATGAGTAGCGACGGCGTGCCCGCACACCGTGTCACGGTTCGGCCCCCACTGGGCAGAATTAACCTGGGCGATACAGTTCTTCTGCGGCAAACGGCCTATGATCAGCGCGATCATCAGCAGGCGAGCCGGAGGAACCCCATGGCCATGCCCGACCATGACGCTGCTGTCCTGACTGAAGAGGATGTCCCCCCCGGCGCGATCGCACGCGAGGGCGACTACGGCGAGCGGGTCGTCGCCGTCGAGCCCGGCGGGGCGGAATTCATCCCCCTGCACGAACGGCACGGCAAGCCGCTGCAGCTCTTCTGGACGTGGAGCTCGCCGAACATGGAGTTCGCGACGGTCTTCGTCGGCGTGCTCGCGGTCGCGGCCTTCGGCCTCAACTTCTGGCAGGCGGCGCTGGGGATCATCGCCGGGACCGCGATCGGTGCCGTCACCCAGGGCCTGCTGTCCCAGCAGGGCCCGATCTACGGGGTCCCGCAGATGGTGCTGAGCCGCCTCGGTTTCGGTTACTGGGGCAACGTACTGCCCGCGGGGCTGAACGCGGTCACGGCCGGGGTGGGCTGGTTCGCGGTGAACAGCGTGAGCGGTGCGTTCGCCCTCAACGCGCTCACGCACCTGCCGAAGGCCGCCTGCCTCGTCATCATCGTCGTGCTGCAGGTCGCCGTCGCCTTCTTCGGGCACAACCTGGTGCACGTGTTCGAGCGGTACGCCTTCCCGGTCCTGACGGTCATCTTCCTGATCGCCGCCGGGGTCATCCTGTCCAAGGCGCACCCCGGCGCGGCCGGCCAGGGGGCGGGATCGGCGGCTTCCTGCTCACCGTGGGCGCCGCGTTCGGGTACGCGGTCGGCTGGAACCCCTACGCCTCCGACTACACCCGCTACCTCCCGCCCTCGGCGAGCAAGCGCGCGATCGCCCTGTGGGCCGGGCTCGGCCTGTTCCTGTCCTGCGCGCTGCTGGAGATCGTCGGCGCGGCCGCCGCGACCGCGCTCAGCCCGGGTGCGGCCCTCGGCAGCAACCCGACCGGCGCCTTCACCGGGCTGCTGGCCAAGCCGCTGGCCGACCTGACGCTGCTCGCGATCGCGCTGGGCGCCGTATCCGCCAACGTGCTCAACATCTACTCCGGCGCGCTGTCGTTCACCGCGCTCGGCATCAGGCTGCCGCTGTCGCTGCGGCGCGCGATCGTGGCCCTCGTCTTCGGCGCGATCGGCTTCATCGTCGCGCTCACCGGCCTGCACAATGCCGGCGCCAAGTACGAGGACTTCCTGCTGATCATCGCCTACTGGATCGCGCCGTGGCTGGCGGTGTTCTTCTGCGACCGGTTGCTGCGCCGGGGCCAGGGGCCGGCCACGATCGAGCCACTGCTGTTCGACAGGAAGTACCAGAACTGGGCCGGCCCGGTGGCCATGCTGGCCGGGATGGGCCTGTCGATCTGGCTGTTCTCCAACCAGACCGACTACGTCGGGGTGGTTCCCAAGCACATCCCGTCCGTCGGTGACCTGACGTTCGAGGCCGGCTTCGTCATCACCGCGGTCGTCTACCTGGCCTGGCGCCTGATCGAGCGCAGGCGCCCGGCCGCCGTCACCGCCTGAGCACAGGCACCGGCCAGGCGCGGGTTACGGCGGGTGGCGGCGCGCAAGCGCCGATCGCCGCAGCCGGCCTGGCCGGCCAGCGGCGATGCTCGGCGAGAACCGGCGCGGGCGCGAAGCGCACCGGGGGCCGGTGGTCGCCCGGACCACGGGATCAGGCCGGGCCGCTGCGGACTGGCTGGCCGCGGGAGGCGGGCGGGCGGCGGGGCAGGAAGACGGCGAAGACCGGGGGCCGCTGCCGGACCAGCACGACCCGGCCGCCGTCCGCCGCCGCCATCGTCCGGGCCAGCGGCAGGCCGAGCCCGGTCCCCTCGGGGCGCCCGCTCACGCTGCGCTCGAAGATCCGCGACACCAGCTCCGGCGGAACGCCCTTGCCCTGGTCCTCCACCTCGATCACCGCCGACTTGGTGTTCTGCGACGTGCGGATCTCCACCGTCCCGGCGCCGTGCATCAGGGCGTTGTCCACCAGCGTGGCGAGCACCTGCGCCAGGCCGCCGGGCGTGACGTGCGCACGGAGTCCCCGCTGGCCGGTCACCACGAGCTTGCGGCCGGACCGGCGGAACGCGGGCTCCCACTCGACGACCTGCTGGTCGATGATCTCGTCGATGCCGGTGAGTGAGGCCGTCCCGGCGGCCCCGCGGCGGGCCGGGTCGAGCAGCTGGCTGACCACGTTGGCGAGACGTTCGGCCTGGGCGAGCGCGGCCCCGCCTTCCTCCCGGACCGCCTCCGGGTCCCCGGCGGCGGCGATCACCTCTTCCAGCCGCATCGACAGCGCGGTCAGCGGGGTACGCAGCTGATGGGAGACGTCGACAGCCAGTTCCCGTTCGGCCGCCAGCAGGCTGGTGACCCGGCGGCCCGAGCTGTCCAGGCCGTCCGCCACCTGATCGAGCTCGGCCATCCCGTAGCGGCGGCCGATCGGGCGCGGGTCACCGGACCGGAGCCGGTCCGCCGCCTCCGCGAGCTCCTCGATGGGACGGGCGAGCGCCCGGGCCTGGAGGAACGCCACGACCACGGAGGCCGCGATGGCCACGGCCCCCAGGCCGAGGATGAGCACGCGCAGGCCGGTCCCCGCCACCGTGGCCGCGGGCACGGCGACCACGAGGACGGCCGTCACCGTGACGGCCAGCATGGTCAGCAGCAGTCGGCGGCGCATGAGTCAGCCGTCCCGCCGGTCAGTCGCCGCGCTCAAAGCGGAATCCGACCCCGCGAACGGTCGTGATGTACCGGGGGCTGTGCGCGTCGTCGCCGAGCTTGCGGCGAAGCCAGGAGATGTGCATGTCGAGCGTTTTCGTCGAGGTCCACCACTTGGCGTCCCAGACCTCGCGCATGATCTGCTCGCGGGTGATCACCTTCCCGGCGTCCCGGAACAGGATCCAGAGCAGGTCGAACTCCTTGGTGGTCAGCTCCAGCTCCGCGTCGCCGTGCCAGGCCCGGCGGGCCTCGGAGTCGATCCGCACGCCCATCACCACGGAGTTGTCGGCCGTGCCGCGGCGCAGCAGGGCCCGGACCCGGGCCAGCAGCTCGGCCAGCCGGAACGGCTTCGTCACGTAGTCGTCCGCACCCGCGTCCAGGCCGACCACCGTGTCCACCTCGTCCGCCCGCGCGGTGAGGATCAGCACGGGCACGCCGTGCCCCTCGGCCCGCACCCGGCGGCAGACCTCCAGCCCGTCCAGCACGGGCAGCCCGAGGTCCAGCACGATCAGGTCGATGCCGTTATTGAGGGCACGCTCGAGCGTGCTGGGGCCGTCGGCGGTCACGTCGACGTGGTATCCCTCGCGCCGCAGCGCGCGGGAGAGAGGCTCGGAGATGGACTCATCGTCCTCAGCGAGCAAAACGCTGGTCATGCCCTGATCGTAGAGGGTCGACGGTGGCAACGCGGATGAGCCTTCTTAGGTGCGTCACCGCGGCGATGATTCGTCAGGGCGATGGAGGACGTCAGACCGGAGCGATGCCGTGCCGCCGCCGCGGCGCGGCGCGGTCCTTGCCCCGGGCGGCCGCGAACCGGCGGAGCAGTTCCGCGCGCAGGTCCTCGGGCTCGACGATGTTGTCGACGACGAGGTTGCCGGCGAGCCGCATAATGTCGATGTCACGGTCGTAGGCCTGCCGGAGCCGCGCCGTCTCGGCGGCCCGCTCGTCCGGGTCGGTGATCTCGGCCAGTTTCCCGGCGTAGACCGCGTTCACCGCGGCTTCCGCGCCCATCACCGCGATCTTGGCCGTCGGCAGGGCGAGGGTGGCATCAGGCTCAAAACCGGGGCCCGCCATGGCGTAGAGCCCCGCGCCATAGGCCTTCCGTACGACAACGCAGATCTTGGGCACCGTCGCGTCAGAGACCGCGCTGATCATTTTCGCCCCGTGCCGGATGATGCCCTGCCGCTCCACCGCCGTCCCCACCATGAAGCCGGGCACGTCCGCCAGGAACAGCAGCGGGATGCCGAACGCGTCGCAGGTCTGGACGAACCGGGTGCCCTTGTCCGCCGAGTCAACGAATAGCACGCCGCCCTTGTACATCGGGTTGTTCGCGACGATGCCGGTGACCTGCCCGCCGATGCGCGCGAACCCGACCAGGAGCTCACGCGCCCACAGCGCGTGCACCTCGAACAGGGACCCCTCGTCGACCAGGCCGCGGACGTAACGGCGCATGTCGAACGCCTGGCGCTCGCTGGCCGGGACGAGCGCGCGCAGATCGGCGGGCTCCGGGTCGCGGGGCGGCGCCGTGGGCGGGGACTGCTCCCAGTTGCCCGGGAGGTACGACAGATAGGCGCGGACAGCCCCCAGCGCGTCCCGTTCGGCAGGGGCGAGAAAATGACCGCAACCGGACACGGTGCAGTGCATCCGCGCCCCGCCCATCTCCTCCAGCGTGGTCTTCTCCCGCACAACCATCTCGACCATCCGCGGGCTGCCCAGGTACATCGATGCGTTGCCCTCGACCATCGCGACGAAGTCGCAGAACGCGGGGATGTAGGCGCCACCCGCGGCCGACGGCCCGAACAGTGCGCAGGCCTGCGGGATCGACCCCGACGCCCGGACCTGGGCGTGGAAGATCCGCCCGGCGCCGCGGCGGCCGGGGAACATCTCCACCTGATCGGTGATCCGCGCGCCCGCGGAATCCACCAGGTAGATCATGGGCAGGCCTGACGAGTACGCCTTCTCGATGATCCGGATGATCTTCTCGACCGTACGGGAGCCCCAGGAGCCGGCCTTGACCGTGGAGTCGTTGGCCATCAGGGCGACCGGCCGGCCGTCGATCAGGGCGGTCCCGGTGATCACGCCATCGGCGGGCAGGCCGTCGGCCAGCGCGTTGGCGTACCGCCCGTCCTCGGTGAAGCTGCCGTCGTCGACGAGCAGGCTGATGCGCTCCCGCGCGAACAGCTTGCCCTTCGCGGCGGCGGCCTCGTGGTAGCGCGGCGCGCCGCCCCGCTCAATGCGGGCCCGCGTCTCCGCGACGGAGTCGGCCGTAGATGGGGAATCGGTGGCCGGTCCGGCCGGATGCGCGTTCACGTTTGGCGAGCGTACCTCCAGAGCCCGGCGGTGCTGCCCGGCTGGCCCGGATCGCTGCCCAGCACATCCCGGCCTCTCAGCGGACGTACCGGACATCTCCCGCGCCGACGGCGAGCGGCCCCTCCGGGGTGCTGACGATCAGCCGGCCGTCCGCGTCCAGGCCGGTGGCCAGGCCGCCGCTGACCGTCCCGGCCGGCAACTCGACCCGCACGTCGCAGCCGACGGTCGCGCAGAGGCGCAGGTACGCGGCGCGCAGACCGGAGGTCTCCGGATCCCCGGGGGGGCCGCGCCGTGCCAGGCGAGGTACCAGCGCTCAGCCTCGGCCAGGATCCGGCTCAGCAGCAGGCCGCGGTCCAGGCTGGCCGAACCCTCTAGCAGCAGGGAGGTAGCCGGCAGCGACGTGGCGCCTGCGGCGGGCAGTTCATCGCGGGCGGTGGACACGTTGAGCCCGATGCCGATGACCACCGCGTCCCCGGATTGTTCGGCGAGGATGCCGGCCAGCTTCCGCGGCCCCAGGAGCACGTCGTTCGGCCATTTCAGCACGGCGTCGAGGCCGGAAACCTGCCGGACGGCCGCGGCTGTGGCCACCCCGGCGAGCAGCGGGAGCCAGCCGCGCCGGGCGGGCGGCACGCCCACCGGGCGGACCAGCACGGAGAACGTCAGCGCGGCGCGGGGCGGGCTCAGCCAGCTGCGGCCCAGCCGGCCCCGGCCCGCGGTCTGCTCCTCGGCGGCCAGGACCAGGCCCTCCGGCGCTCCGGCGCCGGCCCGCGCCACCAGGCCGGCGTTGGTGGAGCCGGTCCGTGGCACCACGGACACCTCGCGCCACAGGCCGCCCGGGCGGACGATGTGCTCCGTCAGCGCCGCCTCGCTGAGCGGGTGACGGGGCGGGCGGGGCGGGGGAAAGTCATCTGTCATCTCGGCGCCCATTGTCGCGTGCGCGCCTTGTCTCTGCCGCCATGTTTCTGGCACCGGTCCCGGGAGACATCCGGCCGGGGCAAAAACTGGGGCGAGGAAAGGGCCCCGCCGGGGCGGGACCCTTCCGGTCAGGCGGTACCGGATAGCCGGGACCGTTCGGCGTGATTAGTACTGACCGCCCTGGTTCTGATCGTCGTAGCCGCCCTGGCTCTGGTCGCCGCCCTGGTTGGGGTCGTTGTAGCCGCCCTGGCCCTGGTCGCCGCCGTACTGGCTCCGGTCGCCGTACTGGCCGCCCCGGCCCTGGTCGCCGCCCTGGTTGGGGTCGTTGTAGCCGCCCTGGCCCTGGTCGCCGCCGTACTGGCCACCGCCCTGGCTCTGGTCGCCGTACTGGCCGCCCTGGCCCTGGTCGCCGCCGTACTGGCCACCGCCCTGGCCCTGGTCGCCGTACTGGCCGCCCTGGCCCTGGTCGCCGCCGTACTGGCCACCGCCCTGGTTCGGATCCTGGCCCTGCTGCTGATCCTGGCCCTGGCCGTGGAGGTAATTCTCGCCCGCCTGCTGGCCCTGCTGGATCTGGCTCTCGAAGCGGTTGCCCGTCTCCTGGTTGGCGAACTGCCCCGCCTTGTTCAGGGCGCTGTCGGCCTGGTCGGGATGCTCACTGGCGAGTTTCTTGGCCTCGTCGGCAAACTCATTGAAGTCAGGCATGGGTGCCCCCTTTTCCGTCGCTGGTTGGATGACCCATCCTTCGCACAATGGCCCATCCTTCGCACATCGGCTCAGGTACCCATGGCACTGCTCGCTAAACAAGGCCCGGACCCGGTCCGCGCAGGCCCCTGACCTGGCCCGGACACCTTACTGGCCAGGAAAAGTCAACCGCCGACGCGGATCCGGAGACGGCGGAAACCTTTGCCTTTGTTCTCGACCTTGACGACCTCGATCCGGCCCACTTGCCGGGTGGAGGCGACATGCGTGCCACCGTCCGCCTGCTGGTCGAGCCCGACGATGTCGACGATCCGGACGTCCTTGACCTCCGGGGGCACCAGGTTGGTGGCCGTCCGGATGATGTCGGGCAGGGCGAACGCCTCGGCCCGCGGCAGTACCCGGACGTCGATCCGCCGGTCCGCCGCGATCTCGGTGTTACAGGCGTCCTCGACGGCCTGGCGGAATCCGTCCGGGACCGCCGGCAGGTTGAAGTCCATACGCGCGGTCATGGGCTCCATGTTGCCCCCGGTGACCAGGGCGCCGAAGTCACGGAAGACGACGCCGCACAGGACGTGCAGGCCGGAATGGGTGCGCATCAGCGCCGTCCGCCGCGCGTCTTCCACCGCGCCGCGGACCGTCGTACCGGGCGGCGGGACCGGGTCCCCCTCGGCGGGAATCAGGTACAGGTCGTCCCCCTTCCGCACGCCGTCGATGCGGGTCTGTACGCCACCCCAGAGCAGGACGCCCTGGTCCGGTGGCTGGCCTCCGCCGCCCGGGTAGAACGCCGAACGGTCGAGCACGATCCCCTCGGGCCCGGCGGCCAGCACGGTCGCCTCCCACTCGCGGAGCGTCTGATCATCCAGTTCGAGCCGGTGCGTTCGCCATTCAGTCTCAGCCACCTGAGCAGCCTACTGCCGGCCTGGCGGCGACGACCTGTCCACCGTCCGCGGCTCCGACGCGGCGGGCCTGGGGGTGGCTATCGTCCCGGCGCCGCGCGCGGCGCACCGGAGGCGGCGAGCGGGGCCGCTGCTCTACCGCGAGATCGAGGAACCCGGGGGCGGTGCGTGAGCTCACCCTGACGCTGGTTCCGACGAACGCCGCTTGCGGCCGGCCGCCGACCTGTTCCGCCGGCACGTTGTGCGGCGGGCGAGCGCGGGGCGGGTGCCCACGCTCTCGGAGTAAAACCGCCGGCGTGGCCCATGCCCAAGGGAACCTCGCCGACGCGCCCGGGGACCTCGGCTGGCGCGGTGCGCTGGCTCTGGTACACAATTAACCGAACAGGTTGTCCGACGAAACTGCGGTCCGGGAGGGGGCAATGCCGTGAGCCCCCGCCCTTACCACCTCGGCCAGCGCCGGGGCCCGATCGACCGGGGACGCCAGCAGGTTCTCGATGCGGCCCGGCGGCTGCTCGCCGGGACGGCCAGCTACACCGCCTTCACCGTGGACGCCGTGGCCAAGCAGGCCGACGTGGCCCGGGCCACCGTGTACTACCAGTTCGGCTCGAAAGCCGGGCTGCTGGAGGCCGTCTGCGATTCGCTGGCCGAGGCCGGCCAGATGTCGGAGCTGGCCGTGGCGTTCTCGGAACCTGACCCGCGCGAGGCGCTGCACCTTTTCATCGGCTGCTTCGGCCGGTTCTGGTCCGTGGACCGGGCCGCCATGCGCCGGCTGCGCGCGCTCGCCGCGCTCGACCCGGACGTCGGCGCGGTCATCTCCGCACGGGATGAGCGGCGGCGGGAAGGACTGACGGTACTGGTCAGCCGGCTGGCCGGGGCGTCGGTGCCCGCGGCCCGGCCGGACCACGCGGTCCGGGTGCTCTTCACCCTCACCAGCTTCGAGACCTTCGACGCGCTGGCCGGCCCGGTGCGGACCTGACCGCTGTCGCCCCGGACATCGGGCAGCTCGCCGAGGCGGCCCTGCAGATCGCCTGAGATCGTTCTCGGGCGACCGGGCCAGCCACGTGCTCGGCCGGGTCAGCCGGTGTTCTGCAGGCCCGCGGCGACGCCGTTCACGGTGAGCAGGAGCAGCCGCTCCAGCCGCTCCCGCTCGGCCGGACCGTCCGCGGCCGGGCCGCGCAGCGCCGCCAGCGCCCGCAGCTGCAGGTGCGACAGCGCGTCCACGTACGGATCCCGGAGTGCGACGGCGCGCGCGAGGACCGGCCGGTCGGCCAGCAGCCGCCCATGCTGGGTGACGGCCAGGACGAGCCGCATGGTCAGGTCGTACTCGGCCAGCACCTGGGCGGACAGATCGTCCCGGCCACCCAGTGCCAGGTAGCGCTCGGCGATCGGGCGGTCGGTCTTGGCCAGGCTCATCTCCGCGCTGTCGATGAGCACGTTGAACAGCGGCCACTGCGCGTACGCCCGCCGCAGCTCCGCCAGGCCTGCCCCGTCGCCGTCCGCGCCGGGCTCCCACCACGGCGGCCAGCCCGCTGCCCAGGCCGAACCAGCCGGGCAGGTTCACCCGCGTCTGCGACCAGGCGAACACCCAGGGGATGGCGCGCAGATCATCCAGGCTGACGGCGGACCGGGACAGGCCGCGCCGGGCCGGGCGGGACCCGATCCGCAGGCCGCCGATCTCCTCCAGCGGGCTGATCCAGGCGAGCCACTCCGCGAAGCCGTCGCTCTCCACCAGGGTGCGGAAGGTGCGCCGCGCCGCCTCGTCGATCACGTCCGCGACCCGCCGGAACCGCAGGGACACCTCGCTGCTGCTCCCGGTATGGGCGGGCGAGGAGGCCAGCAGCACGGCCGACGTCACCTGCTCCAGATGCCGCTTCGCGATGACGGCCCGGCCGTACCGGGCGAAGATCACCTCGCCCTGCTCGGTGACCTTGAACCGGTCGGCGACCGAGCCGGGCGCCTGGGCGAGCACCGCCTGCCCGGTGGGGCCGCCACCACGGCCGAGCGCGCCGCCGCGGCCGTGGAACAGGGTCAGCCGCACGTCGTGGGCCTCGGCCCACGCCGCCAGCTCGGCCTGCGCGTCGAACAGCCGCAGCGTCGCGCTGACAGGCCCGAGTTCCTTGGCCGAGTCGGAGTAGCCGAGCATCGCCTCCAGCTGCCGGTCGTTGGCGGCGAGCCGGTCGGCGACCGGGGGCAGCTTCAGCATCTCGGTCAGCACGCGGGGCGCGTTGGCCAGGTCCTCCCCGCTCTCGAACAGCGGCACCACGTCCAGCACCGGGGCGCTGCCGTCAGGCAGGGCGCGCTCCGCCAGCTCGTACACGGCGGCGATGTCCTCGGCCGACCGGGTGAAGCTGACCACGTACCGCTGGCACGCCTCCGGGCCGAACCGCCGCTGGATCCAGGCGGCCACGCGCAAGGTCGCGAGCACCTCCTCGGCCGCCGCGGACAGGGGCTCACCGGCGGGCGCGGCCCGCACCTCGGCGAGTACCCGGGCGTGGACCGCGCTGTGCTGGCGGATCTCCAGCTCGGCCAGGTGGAAGCCAAACGTCTCCGCCTGCCAGATGAGGTGCTGGACCTCGCCGTACGCCTGCTGACGGGCACCGGCGGCCGCCAGCGATTCCTGGACCAGGCGCAGGTCGGCGATGAATTCGGCCGGGCCGGAGTAGGCCAGGTCGGCATGGCGATTGCGGGTCGCCTCCAGCCGCGCCGCGGTATACAGCAGGTAGGTGCGATACGGCTCCTGCGGAGAGCGGGCCGAGATCTCCGTGAGCAGCTCGGGATGCACCGCGGCGGCCACGTCGAGCGCGCGCCGCAGCCCCGGCGACGCCGGCGTCGTGGCCTCATACAGAGTCAGGGACCGGCCGATCCGGGAGGTGGCCCGCTCGAACGCGCGCAGCACATGATCGGCCTGGATGGTCGCGGCCTCGCGGGTGACCCGCGCGGTCACGAAGGGGTTGCCGTCCCGGTCGGCCCCGACCCAGCTTCCGAACCTGAGGAACGCGGGGACCTCCGTCGGGACGCTGCCGCTGTCCGAGCCCGCGACGGCGTGGTCCATCGAGCGGTAGAGCGCGGGCACGACCCGGAACAGGGTCTCGTCGAACGCGGCCATCACCGAGCGGACCTCGTCGATGGGGTCCATGGCGTTGACCCGCAGCTGTGACGTTCGCCACAGTAGATCGACCTGCTCGCGCAGTTCGCGGAAGGTCTCGGTACGGTCGGTCGCGGCGAGCCGGGGATCGTCGAGCGCGTCCATCAGGACGGAAATCCGCCGCAGCGAGGCGACCACGGCCCGGCGCCGCGCCTCGGTGGGGTGGGCGGTGAACACCGGGTGCACGCGCAGCCCGGCGAGCAGCTCCTCGAGCCGGTCACCGCCCTGGGAGCGGCGGATCTCCCGCACGGTGGCGTCCAGGGACTCCGGCAGGGGGCGCCCGGTCACGTCCCGCTCACGCAGGGCGCGGATGCGCTGATGCTCTTCGGCCAGGTTAGCGAGGTGGAAGTACACGGTGAAGGCGCTGGCGACCTGCTCCGCCCGGTCCAGTGGCCACGAGGCGACGAGGTCGGCGATGTCGTCCGGTGAGCTGCCCGGTTCCGGCCGCTCACCGTCCAGCTGTGCGGCACCCGCGCGCCGCGACTCGATCACGGCGTGCCGGAGCTGCTCCACATCGTCCAGCAGTTCCTCGCCGCCGGCCTCACTCAGCACGCCACCGAGCAAGCTGCCCAGCAACCGGACGTCGCGCCGCATCGGCTCCGGCATCCGGTAGCGGTCAACCTCCCGGCTGATCGTCTCCTGCTCCACGCCGCAAGCGTAGCGAAACGCGCACCCGCCGCCTCGGTACCCTTAGGATCATGACCACTCATGCCCCCGCAGAGCCGGGCGCCGGCCCCAGCGGTAACGATCCGGACCCGCACACGACCGCCGGGAAGATTGCCGACCTGGAGCGGCGCCGCCAGGAGGCCGTGCACGCCGGCTCCGAGCAGGCGGTGGGGAAGCAGCACGCGAGGGGAAAGCTGACCGCGCGGGAGCGGGTCGAGAAGCTGCTGGACCCAGGCTCGTTCGTGGAGTTCGACGAGTTCGCCCGGCACCGGGCCACCGACTTCGGCATCGAAGAGAACCGGCCGTACGGCGACGGCGTGGTCACCGGGCACGGCACGGTAGACGGCCGCCCGGTCTGCGTGTTCAGCCAGGACTTCACGGTGTTCGGCGGGTCGCTCGGCGAGGTCTACGGCACCAAGATCGTCAAGGTGATGGACCACGCGCTGAAGGTCGGCTGCCCGATTATCGGCTTCAACGACGGCGGCGGAGCCCGGATTCAGGAGGGTGTGGTCGCGCTCGGCCTGTTCGGGGAGGTCTTCTACCGTAACGTGATGGCCTCGGGCGTGATCCCGCAGATCTCCCTGATCATGGGGCCGTGCGCAGGCGGCGCGGTCTACTCGCCGGCGATCACCGACTTCACGCTCATGGTGAACGGGACATCGCACATGTTCATCACCGGCCCGGACGTGATCAAAACGGTGACCGGTGAGGAGGTCACCTTCGAGGAGCTGGGCGGGGCGCACGCGCACGCCGTCCGGTCCGGCGTGGCCCACTACCAGGCCAAGGACGAGCAGGACTGCATCGACTTCGCCCGCGACCTGCTGTCCTTCCTGCCGTCCAACAACCTCGAAGAACCCCCGGTCATCGAGCCTGACGACCCGGCCCCGGCGGACGAGGTCACCAGCCACGACGAGGCCCTGGACACGCTGATCCCGGACTCCCCGAACCAGCCCTACGACATGCACACGATCATCACGAACGTGCTGGACGACGGCGATTTCCTCGAGGTGCACGCGGGGTTCGCGCCCAACATGGTCTGCGGCTTCGGCAGGGTGGCCGGGTCATCGGTCGGGGTGGTGGCCAACCAGCCGATGCACTTCGCCGGCTGCCTGGACATCAACGCATCGGAGAAGGCTTCCCGGTTCGTCCGAACCTGTGACGCGTTCAGCATCCCGATCCTGACCTTCGTGGACGTGCCCGGCTTCCTGCCCGGCGCTGACCAGGAGTGGAACGGGATCATCCGGCGCGGCGCCAAGCTCATCTACGCCTACTGCGAGGCCACGGTGCCCAAGGTCACCGTCATCACCCGGAAGGCCTACGGCGGCGCCTACGACGTCATGGGCTCCAAGCACCTCGGCGGCGACGTCAGCCTGGCGTGGCCGACGGCGCAGATCGCCGTCATGGGCGCGCAGGGCGCGGTGAACATCCTGTACCGCCGCGAACTGGCCGCCGCCGACGATCCGGACACGCTGCGGACCCAGCGGGTCGCCGAGTACGAGGACACGCTGGCGAACCCCTACGTCGCAGCCGAACGGGGTTATCTCGATGCCGTCATCCGGCCGGCCGAGACCCGCTCGGAGGTCAGCCGCGCCCTCCGCGCGCTGCGGACCAAACGCCAGACGCTGCCACCCAAGAAGCACGGCAACATACCGTTGTAGTCCCGGGGGGTGACCCCCCATTCCCCCGCTGCTCTCCGCGCCCCGCTGCGGTACTCACCGTAAGACCGGCCCGCTCACCGGCACGGGGCCCGGACTCGCTGTGCTGGCCCGGTGGGGCGACCCTGCAGGGAACCCCCCGCTGCTTCGCGCCCGCGCGGTGATACTTCGCCGGCACACCGGCCGCTCGCCGGGCCTGAAGGCCCGGACCCGCTGGGCCGGTATGAGCGATTCGCCGTAACCCCCGCGTAGTGCTCGCCGTAACTGGCTCTCCAGGCGCCAGGCGACGCGGCGGCGGTCTGACGGGGGCATCTTCTCCTGGGGGCCAGTCTCATTTTCCTGCGGGTCGGTTCCGGCGTCGGCGGCGGGGCCGGTGAGCTTGCCGACCGAGCTCAGGTGGCGCAGCGCCTGGGCGTACGAGCCGAGCAGGCTCGTCTGGCAGTAGGGCAGGCCGCGGTCGGCGCAGAACGCCGCCACCAGCGGCTGGGCCCGGCGCAGGCTGGGCCGGGGCATCGACGGAAACAGATGATGCTCGATCTGGTAATTCAGGCCGCCAAGAGCGGTATCGGTCAGCCAGCCGCCGCGGACGTTGCGTGAGGTCAGCACCTGGCGGCGGAGGAAATCGGTACGGTCTCCCGCCTCCAGGACGGGCATTCCCTTGTGGTTGGGGGCAAACGAGCAGGCCAGGTAGAAGCCGAACAGGCCCTGCTGCACCAGGATGAACAGCACGCCCCGGACAGGCGACAGCACGAGGAAGACCGCGGTGAGGTAGCCGGCGGCATGCAGCGTGAGCAGCGCCGCCTCCCACGCCCCGTGCTGGCCGGCCCGGTGCTCGCGGATCCGGCGCGTCACCGAACGAAGGCTGGCGCCGTGCAGGCTGGCCGCCTCCAGGAACATCATGGGGAACAACAGGAACGCCTGACCGCGGAAGACCAGCCGCCGCACCCCCCGGGCGGCCTGCGCCTGGCCGCCGGAGAACGCCAGCGCACCAATCATGATGTCCGGGTCGGCGTCCTCGGTGTTGGGGTGGGCGTGATGCCGGTTGTGCTTGCTGGTCCACCAGCCGAAGCTCAGGCCGACGCCGAGATTCCCGCACGCCACGCCGAGCAGGTAGTTGGCCTTCCGGGAACGGAAGATCTGCTGGTGGCCCGCGTCATGGCCGAGGAAACCGAGCTGGCCGAACATCACGGCCAGGAAGACCGCGATCCCCAGCTGCCACCACGAATCACCGATCAGCGCGAACGCCGCCCAGCCGGCCACCAGCGCCGCCGCGGTGACCGCGATCTTCGCGGCATAATAGCGCAGCCGCCGGTCCAGCAGCCGCGCCTGCCGGATCTGCCGCGACAGCATCGCGTACTCGCTGCCGCGCGGAGGCGAGGACGAGGACGGGGACGGCGAATCGGACGGGAACGCGGGCCGGGGCGAGGACGCGGACGCGGGCAGGGACGCGGGCGGCGGCTGAGGGCCGGGCCCGGCCTCATTCGCGGGAGGAACATGCACGCCGGGACTCCTTGGCTCGGGAACGCGGCCGGTCTGACCGCGCGCCGCCAGGGTCCGGGACGACATGCGCGAACCTCGAACCGGAATCGCCGCGGATACTCCGCCGGCCCCGATCGAAGCTGCTCCGACCCTACCTCCTTGCAGTACGGACACGGATAACTGAGGGCACGGTGGCCAGATGTACGCCGCCGGTGCGGGACAATACCTACGAGGCCTTGGAGGTGGGGCGGATGAACTCGCCCGATGTATGGATTGCCAAGGACGACGGGAGCGATATCGTCCGTGCTACCGCGATCGTCGGAGTGGGCATCGATTACAACGGCAACGTCACAGCCCGGCTCGGCCACGGTGAGGGCGCGACCGTGACCCTCGCCGACCAGGGCCGGCAGCACGGTGTCCGCCCGCCGGCCGATTTTCACCGGCAGCTGATGCGGATCGTCGCCCAGTTGTCGGACGCGTCCGGGGCGTTCCTGGTCCGGCCGGTCCACGATGAGGCCCACGGCTGGACATGGGCGACCGAGCCGCTGTAACGCGAGGGCCGCGGGCCGAGGTCAGGAGGCCCGAAGTTGCGAAGCCCGGGACTGGGAGGCCCGAGACTGAGAAGGCCCGGGACGGGGGAGGCCCGAAGCTGGGAGGCCCGGGGTTCGGCGGGCCGCGAGTCAGCCGGCCGGACCTGGGCCGGGCACCGGCGGGCCGGCCCAGCCCGCGGGCAGCGGTATGTCGAGGTCGCCGGCCGCGACGGCCCTGGCGACCTCGGCAAGTTTCAGATTGCGGTCGCGGGCGTAGCCGCGCAGCGTGGTAAAAGCCGTGTCGATGCCCACCTGCAGGCGCTCCGCGAGCACGCCCTTGGCCTGCTCGATCACGATCCGGCTGTTCAGGGCGACCTGCAGCTGTTCGGTGACCACCTCATGGCGGCGGATCGCGCGCTCGTGCAGGATGCCGATCGTGGCCACGTCGGCGAGCGCCTGGCCCAGTTCCGTGGTTTCGGCATCCAATGGCCCGGCCACGGCCGAAAAGAAGTTCAGGGCACCGACAGCCTGCTGGCGCAGCCGCATCGGCATAGCGTGCACGGCGGCGAACCCGACCGCCAGTGCGGCCGGGGCGAAGGTCGGCCACCGGCCGGCTTCGGCGGCCAGATCAGGGCAGATCACCGGGGTCAGCGTGCGGTACGCGTCCAGGTACGGCCCTTCGGCGTTCTGCAGCTGGGAGAGTTCGAGAACGCGGGCCTGCTCGGTCGATGCGGCGACAAGATCCAGGTTGCCAGCCGGTTCCGCCAGCAGGATCCCGCAGGCGGAGACGCCGAGCAGCTCGACACTGTAGTCGGCCAGCGTGTTCAGGAACTCAATGATGTCGAAGTCGGCCACCAGGGTATCAGCGACCTTGACGAAGGCCCGCCATGCGAGCCTGTCCGAGGGGCTCATTCGCCTTCCATCTCCTCGTCCTTATCCTCGGGGTCTTGTCCCTGGTCCTGCTGCCGGGGTGGGGCCGGGCCGCGAGGCGGCGGCACCGAGCCATTACTGCTGGTTTCCGCCCCAGTCTGGCCCCGGGCGGCCGCCTGAGGGAAGGTGGTGAACTCGCCGGCGAAAGAAAGCCGCCTGCCCACCACATCGGCCGCGACCTGTGAGATCGGCTGGGCCTGGGCGTAGGCGTGGGCCCGCAACGTCACCAGGGCATCGGTCACGGAGATGCCCAGCTGCACCGAGATCATCCCGGTCGCCTGGTGAACCTCGGCCCTGCGGTCAGAGAACGCCGACCCAACCAGGTCAGCGCTACTGGCCGCCAGGCCACCACGATCGTCGAGGGCCAGTGTCATCGCCGCGTCAGCGTACAGGAGCACCGTATCGAGCTGGTCCCGGCCCAGCGCGCGGGGCTGCTCCTGGTACAGGCACAGCACTCCCAGCCGGGCCGCGCCCGAGCCCACCGGGATCGCGAAAACGGCCGCCACGCCGCGCGCCAGCGCCATGGGTGCGAACTCCGGCCAGCGGACCTGCGCCTCGGGCAGGGCCAGGTCAGGGGCCAGCACCGGCCCGTTGCCCTGCCCGGCGTCAATGGCCGGCCCCTCACCAAGGGTGGTTTGCAGCTCCGCCAGCTCGTCACTGCGGCCATCGGTGCCGAACAGCGGCTCGTACGGCCGGTGATCCGCCGTGACCGACAGGGCCGCTCCCGCGCCGAGTGCCTCCGCGCAGGCGATGACCGCATGCCGGACAGCCACCGCGGCGCCTTCCCGGCGGGCCAGGGCGGTGATCGACAGCCACACGCCAGCGGCGCGTGCCGGCACGGCGACTTCCTCTCTGCCGCAGGAGGCGGAAAATACCGATTCTCCAGCGCGCCACGCTGGAGCGGAAGAACACGTGCCCTCAGCCGGTCAGACGAAGGCCGGCGGCCAGCTGGAGCGGGTAACAGCCTAGACCCACGGGCGTACGTCACCGAAGATCTGTGTCGGCGCTATCCGGCACCGGACCGCCATTGCGGCCGCGGATCAGGCGGAGGTGCCGGCCTTGTGCTTCTCCCTCACCCACAGTAACAACCGCGGCGATCCGGCCCCCGGCACCGGGCGGTCACCGTTTCCCCGGCCTTTGGGCAGATCAGTTAGTCCTCCAGGCTCCCGTCATGTGCCGGCGGCATGGCCACCCGGCGGCCTGCCCTAGAGTCGTGAACACGATGAGCGAATACGGAGCCCCACTGCCGCTGCTGGCCCGCTACGCCGTCATGGTCGACGTGGGCTATATTTTCGCTGCCGCCGGGGAACTGCTGCTCGGCACGAGCTCACGCCGCGACTTCCGGGTCGACGCCGTGCCGCTCATCCAGGCGGTCAGCAAGCACGCGGACGAGCTCGTCCGCGGTGAGCTGCTGCGGGTGTACTGGTACGATGCGGCCCGCGACCGCGTGCCCACCATCGATCAGCGTGTCATCGCCCAGATGCCACTGGTCAAACTCCGGCTCGGCAACCTCAACGCGCGCGGCCAGCAAAAGGGCGTGGACGCGCAGATTCGCGCGGACATGGAGGCGCTGGCCCGGCATCACGCGATCACCGACGCGGTCCTGGTCGCCGGCGACGAGGACATGGTGCCGGCCGTGGAGGCCGCGCAGGCCTACGGCGTGCGCGTCCACCTGTGGGGCATCGAGCCGCCCTACGGCACGAACCAGGCCGAACGGCTGGTCTGGGAGTCTGACACGGTAGAGATCCTGGACAGCGCGTTCGTCAAGCCCTACTTCACCCGGCAGCCGGTCAGCGTGGTCGAGACCGCCCGCCCCGAGGAGCCGCCCGCCAGCGCCGTACCCTCCCCGGCGCAGCTCTTCGGCGACCGGGTACCGGCACGCGCGCTTGGCAAGCCCGCTCACTCCCCGTACCCGTACCCGTACCCGAGCGCCGCGCCCGCGGCAGGCGCGGCCGCGCATGGGGGCGGCGTCCTGGCGGCGCACGGGCCGCACGCGCCCGCCGGGCGGCGCCCGGCTCGGGCCGGACCGGTCGCGGGTGGAGGAGGCCGGCGAGCACGTGGCGCAGAAGTGGATCCTGACCCGCGGCACCGACAACATCCGCGACCTGCTCCCCGGCCCGATCCTGCCGCCGGTCATCGACAAGGAGCTGCTGGTCGAGGCGGAGAAGGAGCTCGGCCTGTCGCTGCGCGCCTACCAGGAGGCGCGCGAATGGCTGCGGGACGCGTTCTGGGTCCGGGTGCACCGTGAGTTCGGCATCACCGTGGGCCGCTCCCGCGACTAGGCCACCGGAACCTGGTCGCCCGCAGACCGGCCCGGCAGGACTGGACCCTGGCCGAGCGGGACTGAGCCCCCTCAGACTAGCCCGTAGGCTGGGTTCTGGCCCGGCAGGGCTGGGCCCCCCTCGGACTGGCCCGTAGACTGGCCCCGTGCCAGCAGACCAGTCAGGCCAGCCGCTCCTGCGCGTCATCGGCGGTGACGCCAGCACCGAGGAGATCGCCGCGATCCTGTCCGTCCTTGCCGTCCGCCGGGACGCGGCCGCCGCCGCCGCCGCGGCAGCGGCCAGGACGACTCCCAGCCGGGCCCGTTCGGCATGCCCGGACAGATCCCGGCAACTGCGCGCGCCGATGTTCCCCAGCCCGGACGGCTGGCGGCGCTCCGCCCTCCCCCGCGATTAGGTCAGTCTCGCCAGGATCAGCTGGCGGACTTTGGCGGCGTCGGCTTGGCCGCGGGTGGCCTTCATGACCGCTCCGACCAGGACGCCGGCCGCGTTGACCTTGCCGTTGCGGACCCTTTCCGCGACGTCCGGGTGAGCGGCGATGGCCTCGTCGACCGCGGCCGTCAGCGCGCTGTCGTCGCTGACCACGGCCAGGCCGCGCGACGAAACTACCTCATCCGGGGCGCCCTCGCCGGCCAGCACGCCGTCGATCACCTGGCGGGCCAGCCGGTCGTTCAGCGCGCCGGACGACACCAGACCGGCGACCCGGGCCACCTGGTCCGGGGTGATCGCGAGCGAGGCCAGCTCGCTGCCGGTCTCGTTGGCGCGCCGGGACAGCTCGCCCAGCCACCATTTGCGCGCGTCGGCCGGGGACGCGCCCGCGGCCACGGTCCCGGCGACCAGGTCGAACGCGCCGGCGTTGCGCAGCGCGGCCATGTCGGCGTCGGACAGATGCCATTCGGCCTGGAGGCGCTCCCGGCGCACCGACGGCAACTCGGGCAGCGACCGCCTGATCCGCTCCACCCATTCGCGGGGCGGGGCCAGCGGCACCAGGTCCGGCTCCGGGAAGTAGCGGTAGTCCTCCGCCTCTTCCTTGCTGCGGCCGGACGTGGTGATGCCGGTGTCCTCGTGGAAGTGCCGGGTCTCCAGCGCCACTGTGCCACCGGCGTCCAGCACGGCGGCCTGCCGCTCGATCTCGGACCGGACCGCCCGCTCGACCGAGCGCAGCGAGTTGACGTTCTTGGTCTCCGTCCGCGTGCCCAGCACCCCTGAGCCCCGGGGGGCCAGCGACGTGTTCACGTCGGCGCGCAGCGAGCCCTCCTCCATCCGGACGTCGGACACGCCGAGGGACCGGATGACCTCCCGCAGTTCCGCGACGTAGGCCCGCGCCACCGCGGGGGCGGCCGCACCCGCGCCGGTGATCGGCCTGGTCACGATCTCCACCAGCGGGATGCCGGCCCGGTTGTAGTCGACGAGCGAGTAGGCGGCCCCGTGGATCCGGCCGGTGGCCCCGCCCACGTGCAGCGACTTACCGGTGTCCTCCTCCAGGTGCACACGCTCGATGCCGACCCGCACCTGCTGCGGCCCGGCGTCACCCTGGTCCACCGTCACGTCGAGCCAGCCGTCGGTGCACAGCGGCTCGTCGTACTGGGAGATCTGGAAGTCCTTGGGCATGTCCGGGTAGAAGTAGTTCTTCCGCGCGAACCGGCACCATTCCGCGATCGAGCAGTTCAGCGCCAGCCCGATCCGGATGGTGAACTCGATCGCGGCCCGGGACGGCACCGGCAGCGAGCCGGGCAGGCCGAGGCAGACCGGGCAGACGTGCGTGTTCGGCTCCCCGCCGAACTGGACCGGGCAGCCGCAGAACAGCTTGGTCAGCGTGCCCAATTCGACGTGCGTCTCCAGGCCGATCGCCGGCTCGTAACGCGTCAGCGCCTCCGCGTACGGCGTCAGTGGCGGGGCCGTGGTC
Source organism: uncultured Actinomycetes bacterium (assembly GCA_963809975.1). GTDB lineage: Bacteria > Actinomycetota > Actinomycetes > Streptosporangiales > Streptosporangiaceae > Bog-532. Next base: position 71,752 of record CAWELT010000024.1, on the reverse strand, counting down.
ATCGGCCGGCTCCCTTCGTGTCGTCGTCCAGCCCCTTGGCCGCGGCCAGCAGTGGATGGCCCCAGCGCTCGGTGAACGCGGCCTCCGCCGCGGCGGCGACCCGGTAGGCACGGTCGTCGGCCAGCACGGGCGTCATGACCTGCAACCCGACCGGCAGGCCGTCCTCGGGCGCCAGCCCGCACGGCACCGAGATGGCCGCGTTCCCGGCCAGGTTGGACGGGATGGTGCACAGGTCGGCCAGGTACATGGCCATCGGGTCGTCGGCCCGCTCCCCCAGCGGGAACGCGGTCGTCGGCGTGGTCGGCGAGACCAGCACGTCGACCTGGCCGAACGCCGCCTCGAAGTCGCGCGCGATCAGCGTCCGCACCTGCTGCGCCTTGCCGTAGTAGGCGTCGTAGTACCCGCTGGACAGCGCGTACGTGCCGAGCATGATGCGCCGCTTCACCTCGGCCCCGAACCCCGCCTCGCGGGTCAGCGCCATGACCTCCTCCGCGCTGCGGGTGCCGTCGTCGCCGGCCCGCAGGCCGTAGCGCATCGCGTCGAAGCGGGCCAGGTTGGAGGAGCACTCGCTGGGCGCGATCAGGTAGTACGCGGGCAGCGCGTAGCGGAAGTGCGGGCAGGACACCTCGGTGACCTTGGCGCCGAGCGACTCGAGCAGCTCGATCGCCTGGCTGAAGCGCGACAGCACGCCCGGCTGGTAGCCCTCGCCGGAGAGTTCGGTGACCACGCCGATCCGCACGCCGGCCATGTCCGCCTGGCGGGCCGCGGCCACGACCGGCGGCGTCGCCTCGTCGATGGACGTGGCGTCCATCGGGTCGTGCCCCGAGATGGCCTCGTGCAGCAGCGCCGCGTCCAGCACCGTGCGGGCCAGCGGGCCTGGCGTGTCGAGCGAGGACGCGAACGCGATCAGCCCGTACCGGGAGTTACCGCCGTAGGTGGGCTTCATCCCGGTGATGCCGCAGACCGCCGCGGGCTGGCGGATCGACCCGCCGGTGTCCGTGCCGACGGCCAGCGGCGCCTCGTACGCGGCCACCGACGCGGCCGAGCCGCCCGACGAGCCGCCGGGCACCCGGGACAGGTCCCACGGGTTGCGGGTCGGGCCGAACGCGGAGTTCTCCGTGGAGGAGCCCATGGCGAACTCGTCCATGTTGGTCTTGCCGAGGATGATGGCCCCGGCGCGGCGCAGCCGGCTGGTGATCGTCGCGTCGTACGGCGGCCGCCACTTTTCGATGATCCGGGAGCCGGCCGTGGTCGGCATGTCGGTGGTCGTGAAGACGTCCTTCAGCGCGACCGGGACCCCGGCCAGCGGGCCCAGCCCCACGCCGGCCGCGCGCTGCTCGTCTACCCGCCCGGCCGCGGCAAGGGCCTCCTCCCCCCCGACGTGCAGGAATGCGTGCACGCGGCCGTCGACCTCCGCGATCCGGTCGAGGTGCGCCCGGGTGACTTCGGTAGCCGAGACATCCTTGCTGGTGAGCGCGGCGGACAGGTCCGCCGCGGTCATCGTGGTGAGTTCGCTCATGCGTCAGTCCTCCGCCAGGATCCGGGGCACCTTGAACCGCTGCTGCTCCACGGCCGGCGCCTGGCTGAGCACCACGCCGGCGGGCAGGCACGGGACGATCTCGTCCTCGCGGAACACGTTGGTGAGCGGCAGGGCGTGCGAGGTCGGCGGGATCCCCTCGGCGGCGACCTCCTGGACCCGGGCGACCGCCGAGATGATCTGGTCAAGCTGGGGCGCGAGGTGGTCCAGTTCCTCCTCGCCGAGGGCGAGCCTCGACAGCCTGGCCAGATGGGCGACCTCGTCGCGGGTAATGGACATGCACGCCATCCTAGAAGCCCCGGCGCCCCGCCCCGACCCAATTACCGCCCGGCTACTCCTCCGCGGCGGGCAGCGCCGCTTGGCTCCTGCCCTGGGCTTGCCCGGGCGGGCGCGCTTCGCCGCCCTGGCCCTCCGCCGTCGGCGCTGGCGGGCGGACGGCGTCCGGGCCCTCGGCCAGCAGACGGCGGAAGGCGGGCTCGTCGAGGACGGGAACGCCGACCTCGACGGCCTTGTCGTACTTGGAGCCGGGGTTCTCCCCCGCCACCACGAAGTCGGTCTTCTTCGACACCGAGCCGGTGACCTTGCCGCCCGCGGCGCGCACCGCCTCCGCGGCCTCGTCCCGGCTGAACTCCGCCAGCGACCCGGTGATCACGACGGTGACGCCGGCCAGCCGCCGGGGCGTGGCGCCGCTGCCGTCGAAGCCTTCCTCGGCCATCCGGACCCCGGCCGCCCGCCACTTGTCCACGATGGCGGCGTGCCAGTCCACCCCGAACCAGTCGGCCACCGACGCGGCGATGGTCGGCCCCACCCCGTCCACGACGGCCAGCTGCCCGGCACTGGCTGAGGCGACCACGTCCAGCGACCCGAACTCGGTGGCCAGCGCGCGCGCCGCGGTCGGCCCGACGTGCCGGATGGACAGCGCGACCAGGATCCGCCAGAGCGGCCGCTGCCGGGCCACGTCCAGGTTGGCCAGCAGCCGGTGCGCGTTGACCTTCAGCGTGCCCTGCTTGTTGACGAAGAACGGCGAGGCCGCGAGCTTTTCCTCGGTGAGCGCGAACAGGTCGCCCTCGTCGGTGACCAGATGGTCGTCGAGCAGGGCGGTCACCGCCTCGTAGCCGAGCACCTCGATGTCGAACGCGCCCCGCCCGGCCAGGTGGAAGAGCCGCTCACGGAGCTGGGCCGGGCACGACCGCGCGTTCGGGCAGCGCCAGTCGACGCCGCCTTCCTCCCGGGCCAGCCGGGTCCCGCACTCCGGGCAGTGCGCGGGGAACTGGAATTCCCGCTCGTCCCCGGTCCGCAGGTCCACGACGGGCGCGACGACCTCGGGGATCACGTCACCCGCCTTGCGGAGCACGACCGTGTCGCCGATCAGCACGCCCTTGCGCTTGAGCTCGTCGGCGTTGTGCAGGGTGGCGAGCTCCACCGTCGAGCCGCTCACCTTGGCCGGCTCCATCACCGCGAACGGCGTCACCCGCCCGGTGCGGCCCACATTGACCCGGATGTCGAGCAGCTTGGTGGTGACCTCCTCCGGCGGGTACTTGTAGGCCATGGCCCACCGCGGCGCCCGCGACGTGGCGCCGAGCGCCCGCTGCTGGTCCAGCCGGTCGATCTTGACCACGACCCCGTTGATCTCATACGGCGGGTCGTGGCGGTGCTCGGCGTAGTAGCCGATGTACTCGTGCACGGCGGCCAGGTCTGGCGGACCTCAAACCGGTCGCTGACCGGCAGGCCCCATTCGCGCAGCCGGTCGTACCAGCCGGACTGGGTCTCCGGGGGCCCTTCGCCGCCGGGGAAACCCTCGACCCGGCCGACGCCGTGCACGATCACGTCGAGCGGGCGGCTGGCGGTGACGCGCGGGTCCTTCTGCCGGAGGGAGCCCGCGGCCGAGTTGCGCGGGTTGGCGAAGGCCGCCTTGCCCGCCTCGGTGAGGTTCGCGTTCAGCTCCTCGAACGCCGCCACCGGCAGGAACACCTCGCCCGCGGACCTCCAGCGTCTGCGGGTAGCCGGTGCCTTTGAGCTGGGCCGGGACCGAATCAATGGTCCGGATGTTCGGCGTGACGTCCTCGCCGGTGCGCCCGTCACCGCGGGTGACCCCACGGGTGAGCCGGCCGTTCCGGTAGACGAGAGCGATGGCCAGGCCGTCGATCTTGAGCTCGGACAGGTACGGCCCCGTGCCGCCACCGCGGGCGGCGCGGTCGGCCCAGGCGTCGAGCTCCCCGGCGGAGAACGAGTTGTCCAGGCTGAGCAGCCGCTGCAGATGCTCCACTGGCGTGAACAGCGTGGAGACCGCCCCGCCAACCTGCTGCGTCGGCGAATCGGGGGTGCGCAGTTCAGGGAAGCTCTCCTCCAGGCCCTCCAGCTCGCGCATCAGCGTGTCGAACTCAGCGTCCGAGATCGTTGGCGCGTCCAGCACGTAGTACCGGTGCCGCGCCTCGGTGACCCGCGCGCTCAGCTCGGCGTGCCGCTGCCGCGCGTCGACCGGCGTCTCGTTCGGATCACGTGGTTCGGCGCCCCCGGGTTGGCTCATGCCCCTCCTTCCGTGTCCTCGCTCTCTTCGGCCAGCTCAGCGACCATTCTCGCGGCATCCCGGCAATGCCCCAGCACGCTGGCCGCCCGTTCGGGCGCCGCGCCGGCCAGGCCGCAGGCCGGGGTGACGACGACCTGCTGCGCGCAGTCCTCCGGCGCCATCCCCAGCCGCCGCCAGAACCGCAGCACCCGCTGCGCGGTCTTGACCGCCTCCTCCCGCTCGCCGGGCGGCGGCAGGGCGGGCACCGCGCCGGCCAGGATGCCGGTCCCCACGTCGGCCATCTCGGCGACGCCGTCCGCTTCTTCCCGCCGCAGCAGGCTCAGGTCGAAGGCGACCGCATCCGGCCTCGCCGCCCAGATAATCCCGAACGGGACCGGGCTCGCGCAGCAGTGCACGACGGAGTACCGTCTCGCCGCGGCCAGAACCGTGCCCAGCCGGTCGGACATCACCGCCGCGTCGACGGCGGGCAGCCGGGACAGCCCGCTGGCGGTGGGTATCTCGCCGCGCGCCACCGCAGCCAGCGAGGGCTCATCGAACTGGACCACCAGCTCGGCGCCGGGCACCCGCTTGACCATCTCGGCCACCACCGCGGTCGTCGCCTCGGCCAGTGACCCGGTGAGATCGGCGACCGCGCCGCTGTCGGACAGGGCCGGGTTCAGCGTGCGGGGCAGCTCGATGCCGGCGGCCAGCGTCCACGGGCCGCACAAGCTGATCTTGAACGGGCCCTCGAAACCGGAAAAGACCTCCTCGATCGCGTCGAGGTCGGCCGACATCATGCTGCGGGCGGCCCGCATGTAGCGGCCCGGCCGCTCGGCGATGCGCCACCCGCCGGTCGTCGTCTCCACCGGCATATCGATCAGAAGGGCCGCGGTCCGGCCGATCAGGTCCGCGCCGGGCCCGCGGTTGGGCAGCTCAGGCAGGAAGGGGAAGTCCGGCAGCTCACCGGCCACGATCCGGGCTGCCTCCATCGGGTCCGATCCCGGCATGGAACCGATGCCCGTGGCGCTGCCGGCCAGCCACGGGAATTCCGGCCGCGGACCGAGCGCTGCACCGAGCGTGTCATCCTGCACGATCTGAGCTTAGAGGCTGGCGTCGACGGTCCGGCCGAGGGTCATCACGTGGACCAGCTGTCCCAACCGCCCGCATCGTCAGATCCGATGCGCCCCGCTGCTGACCTTAATTCCGGCAACTGCTGCTGCGGCCAGGGCGGCGGGGCTACTCCGGAGGCCCGGAATCCGGCAAGCTGAGCCGGGATAACCGGCGCGAACGACGGTGGCCCAGCAGCCCGGTTACCGTATACGGCCTGGACCGGTTCCTCGGCGCCCAGCTGCAGAAAGGGAACCCGCATCCAGGCGGACACATGCGTCTCCTTAACCTCACAGGTGATGCGCTGGTAGCAGTCCGGCCTGGCGACCGGGTTGTGATAGACGACGTTGTTGTAGAACCAATCCGAGACAATGAGTGCACACACGCCGGGAGAAGCATAGAAGGCCGCCTTCAGCGGTGGCGCATCGGCCAGGCGGAAGGTGTGGGTGATGGCGGCGCCCACGACGCCGTGATCGTCATGCGTGATCTCGCCGGCATGAACCGCTACGCGCAGCCTGATCTGCATCGCGGCGGCCCTCGCCGGATCCTGCCGTTCCATCGCGGCGTTGTGGCCTTCTACGGCCGCCTCCAGCCGGTTGATCAGGTTGGTCACCACCCGGACCTTCGGCATCTCGGGCGGAACCAGGACCAGGACCCCGTCACCCCGGTCCTCGTGGTAGTACTTCAGCCGCTTGTTTCCTTTGAAAGCCATCGTCAGCGCCTGGTACAGCGCTTTGCGGATCACCAGCTGATCGGCATCCGTCCGGATCGGGTGGCTGGACTGTTCAATATCCACCACCAGGATGGTGCGGTGCATGGCATCGTGCCCGGCCATAGCGCCTCCCGCGCCCGCTCTGCTCAGTGCATGGGGACCATCCTGCCTTGATGCTATGTGCATGCGCAAGGCCGGATGCACGTGCAATAGTTCGTGCAAGTTATGTGGGCGTCCGGCAGTACTTCCCGTGCCCAGTGGTGACGCCGCCGGGATAACCCGGCCGGACAGAACCCCAAACCGAGACCTCGCGGTGCTGACGGTTTGGTTCCAACCATCAAACCAGACTGCTAGACTCATCCGGGTTGACCCCGCTGTTCCATTGATTCCAACCTTTGGAACTAGGGCCATAATACCCGGCTAGGTCAGATCAAACCAGCTCATTCCAAATGTACAGATTGTTGGTATCAATGGCATGTGTTACTTTACGTGACCGGCAGCAGGCCAGCGGGAGCAGAACTACCGAGCAGAGGAGGAGACGTGGCAGAGCCTGATGGCCGTTCCGGCACCGGAGATTGCCGCCTCCCGACGGGGACAGGCCAGCCTCACCTTCAGGGCGAGCCAGACCAGCTCGCCGGCCAGGCCATCTGCTGCGTCGATGGCGAGCGAGCGACACGCCATCCGGCGCAGGCGAGACCTGTTGATCATGCTAACCTCGTTCCCGCGCACCCAGCCACCCAGGTAATCCCAATCTTCGGTACCAGCGAAGGTCAAACCTCGGGAAAAAGGGTACAAGCTTGTTGCGGATTGGAATACGGTCGGCGCGCAGGCGCGAGAACCGGGAAACCGGATCGATGGCGATGGGCGGAAGGAGCAATTGTGGCCGCTGACCCCATCTACCGGCGTATCGCGAGCGATCTACGCCAGGAGATCGAAACTGGCCAGCTTGCACCGGGCGGCCAACTGCCCACGGAGCTGGAACTCCGGGAGCGCTTCAATGCCTCGCGCAACACCATACGTGATGCGGTTAAAACACTGATTGCGCTGGGGCTGATCGAGACCCGGCCGGGACAGGGCACGTTCGTCACCAAGCACATCGACCCATTCGTCACGACCTTGTCCGCCGACCCCGAAACCGGGTTCGGCGGCGGTGAAGGCGCCATCTATCTGTCGGAGGTCAGCGAGCAGCACCGGCAAGCGCGGATGAGCCTGCCTCGGGTCGAGGTCCAGCCCGCAAGGGGGGAAATAGCGGCACGCCTTCGCCTGGAAGAGGGCACCCAGGTCGTCAGCCGACATCAACAGAGATTCATCGACAAGACACCGTGGTCGCTGCAAACGTCGTTCTACCCAATGGACTTTGTGCTGGAAGGCGCGACCCGGCTGCTCGAGGCAACTGATATCTCGAAGGGCACAGTCGACTATGTAGAGAGCACCCTGGGCCTGAAACAGGTCGGCTACCGCGATTGGATCACAGTCCGGGCGCCCGATATCAATGAAGTCAGCTTCTTCGCGCTACCTGCGGACGGCCGGGTGCCGGTCTATGAGATCTTCCGGACCGCTTTTGATCAAAGCGGCAAGCCGATGCGGCTCACCATCTCTGTATTCCCCGCCGACCGGAATCAGTTCATCCTCAACGTGGGCAACATTCCTGCTCCACAGCTCGGGGCGAACGCTTAATTCCCACCTCTGCACGCTGTCCGCGCCGTATCACGCTGTGTTTTGCGAGCGGTGCCGGGCAGCCAGGACATGCATAGAGGACCATGTCGTGTACCTTTCTGAGCTTGTGCCCGCCATAGATACAGGCAAGGACGATCACCGGCCAAACGGCGCGGTACCGGCGCGCCAGGCTGGCAGCGGGCTGGCCCGCTGGTTTTCGTCGATATCGGCCCGGCTGGGTTACCGAACGGTTTCAAATAACAGCGCTGCGGACAGAAGCTCCGGAACCCGGAAACTGGTGTGGGAGTCACTCAAGCATCAGGAATTCCGGTGGTATTTTACCGGAAACCTGGTTTCGAATCTCGGCACCTGGATGCAGAATACTGCCCAGATCTTGCTTGCCTATCATATGACGCATTCTGTGTTCGACATCGGACTGCTGGCGTGTGCCCAGTTCCTGTGCCCGCTGCTGCTGGGTTCGTGGGCGGGCATGCTGACCGAACGCATCGGCACCCGAAGCACGCTCATAGGCTGCCAGATCCTGTCCGCCGCAGTCGCGGGGACGCTGGCCATCGCCGAATTCGGTGGGTGGCTGACCGAGCGGGAACTGATCGGCGGAGCGTTCGTGACCGGGCTCTTCTTCACGTTCACGGCCCCGGCACAGTCGGTCATGGCTCCAGTTCTCGCTCCGATCGGTGACACCCAGGCCCCGATCGCCATGAATTCGGTGTCCTACAACACGGGCCGGACCGTGGCACCAGTGCTAAGCATCCTCGTCGTCGCGAGCATGGGATTCGGCTGGGCGTTCGCGTTCAACGCCTTTTCCTTTTGTATCTATGCAGCGCTGCTCAAAGCGTGCACGCCCCCTTCCACCTCCGTCGAGTCCACCTCCGTCGAGCCGGCGCTGCAGCGCTCAGGGTTCCTGGACGGCTTCCGCGCCGCCCGGATGAACCCCAAGATCGTCGTGCTCCTGCTGATGGTGGCCGCTGTCACCGTCGCCGACGATCCTGTGCTGGTGCTAGGGCCGGCGCTGGCCCGGCATGTATTCGGGATATCCGACGACTGGTCTGGCTATTTTCTTTCCGCGCTGGGCGCCGGCAGCGTCCTCGGTTCCCTGCTGCCCAGGTGGCAAGTCCAGTCGGTCAGGCGCGCGGCGGCCGCACTAGGCCTGCTCGGCCTTTCGATGGTGGGCTTCGCGCTGGCTCCCTGCATCTGGGTCAGCCTGATCGCCGCGTTCGCGGCCGGTATCGCGTGCCTGGTCGCCGGTTCCGCCGCCCAGGCACTCCTTCATGATCTTGGCCGCCTGCAGGGCCCCAGCGGCGCGGCTCATGTGATGGGGCTGTGGCTGGTTGCCTGGGCGGGAAGCAAGCCCATCGCGTCATTCGCTGACGGCCTGCTCGCATTGCATATCGGCATCAGGCTGACTGGTCTCATTCTCGCCACGCCGGCGTTGATCCCAGCCCTGGTCCTTCTGTTCTGCCCCGAGAAAGCCATCGGCTGGATCATCCAGCCACGTCCGCGACCCAACACCGCGTCTGTCAAGCGGACGGATCACCGTGTAGTGATGTACAGCCGCTTTACTCCCGGCGTCGAAGTCGTGGGCGCACGCCAGTGGCCGGCCTGCGCAATGCCTATGGTCGGTGCGGCAGAGGAGGCCTGTCAGCGGACTGAGGCCGACATAACATTCCAGCCCAGCAGCTCACTCGCGCCCTATGGCCAGCAGAGCCGTATCCGTGTTTCGCCCATCCGGATAGTTTCAGCTTGATTTCAGACCTGCCGGCAGGTCCTCACCATTAACACCGAACGAGCCGCCGCCCTGCCCAGCTGGCTAGAGTGCTGCAACACCGAACGCCGGCACACCGGCCTCACCGGCCTCCCAGCCATCAGCCGGCTGTCACCAATGCCGGGACCGGATGCAAGTAGCGGGCGGCCCGCCTGCGGGCGTTCTCCGATGAGGCCAACGGCATCCGGGTGCGGCACCGGGAATGAGCTACCTGTCCAGCGACGCTACTGTCTCCTTACCGCGCAGCTCATGCCCCAGCGGCTCATTACCGGCAAAATGGCTGCTCACAACGGTTCAACCAGAGGGTCCGCAGATGCTCGATAGTGCTCGGCCCGCCGCTGCTCAACCGCGATACAAGATCCAGAAAGTCGTGATCGATACTTATATGTCATAATTCGGTCGAAAGCCTAGCGAAGGACGGCCGAATGAACCCCAGTCGCCCCTCAACGACTTCCGACGCATCGGCGCATTCAGCTGCCGGTGGCATCCATCACCGCACCAGGCGCCTGCCTCCGGCATCGTGCCGTGACGAGGCTCATGGCGACTGATCCGGCATCAAAGTCGAATCTGACCTTGCCGTGACGACCAAAGAACTCTGCCCAGGTTCCGTGCGCAGGCAGCTGCGTCATGGCCCCAGAGTTCCCTCCGCCCATCCGGGAAACGTATGACCAGCACTCAGGCCTCGGTACCGGGTGAATGACTGGCCAGCAACGTAACGGTCAGTAACCGCTGGCGGATGGGGTTGCCATCAGCACAGAGAGGAGGTGCCGCGTCATGGCGAAACGACACTGCCGTCCATCTTTGCAATACCGGTACGAGCACTACGATCCCCGTTGATCGGCCCATGCAACGGCCGGCGCTGCTTCCGTCCTACGGAAGCAGCGCCGGCCGTTAATTGGATCACTGTCGCCGACAGAATCGCGTAGGTGGCACCTATAGGGGTGTGCGACACGAATGTAGGGGTCCCACATCTGGGCAGGTCATGCCGGGAGTCTGGTTGCGCTATACACAACCAGATGAGGCGTGCCCATGACAGGTCCTTCGCTCCCGGGGCTGGAGGCAGAGCGGAAGCGGCTTTATGCGCAGCGGGCGGCGGTCGGTGATTTCCGGCTCGGCTGGTTCGGCTACCGGCTATCGGGGTCTGAGGACGTATAGCGCTGACCGAAGCCGGTCACTTTCCGTACGCCAGCCGCCATATTCCCGGGAGCCCTGCCCCTGAGGCTGAGCCGGACCGCGAGTCTCCCGTCTTGCCGGCGCATCGTGGCCCTGTCTTCCCCCCGAACTCCCGCCGCCACGATGGCGATGAGGGCGAACAACGCGCCGGTGAGGAAACTTACGATTACGATCCCTGCCACCAGTCCAACGTCACCGGCCATGACCGGCCTCCAAGCTGCCGCCGACCTGTCACACCTCAGGCGAGCCCGCCTCCGCCGCTCTCCGGCGTGGCGAACCCGCGCTACCCCTGCGCCGACGACGTTGCTTCACGTCATCACGCTCCCGGGGCTTGGCCCGCCATGATCAATATCAGAATGTGAAGGCCTATCAGACACATTCCTCCATGACCACCAGGACCAACTGTCAACCTAGCCCTTGCCCCCCCCTCCTATAGGGGGGATGCCTACCTCTGGTATATCTCCGTGGCGGCCCGGCGAAAACCCCTTCGTGGCGGAACTTCCGAGGAATCCAGGACCCGCTCCCAAGCGGGCGCACAAACGACATCGCCCCACGGCGGGGCCGGCCCGCTCAATGACTCCACCCCCGCAGGCGGCGGGATACCCCGAACAGCAGCACACTGAGGCTGCGCTCAGAGACGCTTCGAATCCCATCCGCAGAAGGTCGTGAGACCTGATCGCGGGTGGTCAAGCGGGACGGCTGAGCCTCCTCACCGACACAGACCACCCTTGACCTGGGGAAGGGCATGCCGCCGCACGGCACGGTACGCGCCGCGCCGGGCCCGGGCCAGGGCTGGCCCTGTCGCGAATCCCCCGGGTCACCGGTCACCTGGCCGACGTCATCATAGACCGGCATCGTAACGGCCTGGCTTAGCATCCACGAGGAGCGGAAGCTGCTAAGCTCCTCTCACGTACCTATCATTCTGGCCATGCCTACCTGTCCAGCGATACCGGTTATCCATTTAAGACCTTCCAGGTGATCATTTGACGTGGTCTTGGCTGTCCTCCACGGCCTGACGCCCTGATTGGAGGGATGATGCCCGAGTCGCTATACCGGACGATCGCTACGGATCTCCGTCAGCGCATAGAATCCGGGGAGTTGCCTGCCGGATCACAGCTTCCGAACGAGCAAGAACTTGTCGACCGCTACGGCGCATCACGGAACACCATCCGGCAGGCGATCCGGTGGCTGACGAACCGTCGTCTCGTCGAGAGCCGGCCAGGCCAGGGGACGTTCGTTGTAAAGATTGATCCAGTCGTCACCACGCTATCGGCTGACTGGAAGGGCGATAAGGGACTGAGCGGCGGCGAAGGGAAGGCCGCTTTCGAAGAGGCAGCAGCCCGGAACCTGGAAATGCGCGCCGATCCCCTTCTTGCGGTAGAGCCAAGGTTCGCTGAGGGTATTGTAGCCAGCCTGCTCCAGATCCAGGAGGGAACGGGTGTAATCCTTCGCCAGAAAAAGCGCTATATCAACAACAAGCCCTGGTCGCTGGAAACGTCTTATTACCCAATGAAGTATATCGATCAGGGGGCATCCCTGCTCCGCAGCAGGTCTGACATTGAACAGGGAGTAGTGGCTTACCTCAAAGAGCAGCTCGGGGTGAAACAGGTAGGCTTCCGCGACCACATTGTGGTGCGGGCCCCGGACGACGACGAGGCGCGCTACTTTCAGCTGCCTGACGACGGTACTATATCGGTCATCGTAATATTCAGGACCGGTTACGCCGACGGCCCGAAGGGACCTAACCCTTTCAGGCTTACCATCAATGTATATCCGGCCGATACGAATCAATTTGTCATCAACTCCGGTGAGGTTGGCGAAGTGTTCGCTAACCCCATCGCCTTCATGGCAAGCTCGGCCGAGTCTGACGATGGTTTAATTAAGTAAACAGCCTCCAAACCTGCTCGGCCGGCGAGCGTCGGCCAGCGCGTGCCGCTAGACAGATCTGCAGAATTAGTCCTTACCCGGACATACGGTACACCTGCTTAATCGCGTTGCAAATCGGGACCGTCATCGCTAACAGACTGCGAATCGAGATTGGCTGGCCGGATCCACGCGATCCAGGCCACACCACGCTCTGCCGCAGAGCCTCATCAGAGAGAGAGCCGCATAATGCTGCCCACGTTCCAGTGGACGACATTCGATGTCAGTGGAATGTTTCCACCTGACTGGGAGATGGATATCCATAAAGCGGCGATTGGCGCCGAGTTTACCGACTTCCCGCGGACTCCAATCATTTCGCGTGAGGCCGCCGACGTGCAGCGCATCCCTCGCGGGCGGGTTCATGCCGATCAGGTGCAGCAAGGACTCCCCTGGCTACATCAGCTCTACCGGTCCAGTTTCCTGGAGCTGGCACACCGTGTCGGGGCCGGCCCGGTCATGGCGGCACACGATGAGCGCTACGGCGTCGTTCTCAACGTGCAGCAGGGAACAGCGATGCGCTTCGAATGCCACGTTGATTCGAATTCGCTTACGGCACTGCTCTTTCTTACCGATCATGACCGGAGCGAAGGAGGCGAACTGGTGGTCGCGCATGACAGTGCCGCGGCAAGCATGGCCGAGATTGATCGCTGGTGCGCGGTCCTTCGCCCCCAGGCCGGGCATCTGGTTTTCTTCGACGGCCGCAGAAATCCGCACTACGTACGTCCACTGAGCTCGGACGCTCACCCGCGGGTTGTCGCGGTCATGAACTACTACACAGAATCATTCCCTGAGTCGCAGCGGCCCCGCGAACTCAATCGCCACCTTTATGGCGACAAGTTAAGCGATCAGCAGATGAGCGCGGTTTCATTACCAGTTCGGAGTGGGCCGGGGCCTTCGGCCGGCCCGGAGCAGAAAGGCGCTCACGCCCTAAGCAGTGGCGCTAACGCGCGTCGAGGCGATGGTGGCACTGCCGAGGACGGTGTCGCCGTCGTAGAGGACGGCGGTCTGGCCGGTGGCCACGCCGCGGGCGCGCTCGCGGAGGGCGATCTGGAGGGCGTCGCCGTCGAGGCGCGCCTCGCAGGGGTAGACCTCGCCATGGGCGCGGAGCTGGACCTGGGACTCGCGGGGCTCGGTGAGCGGATCGCAGCCGGTCCAGACCGGGCGCTGGGCGGTGATGTCACGGACGTCGAGCTCCTCCGCCGTACCGACCGTCACGGTCCGGGCGGCGGGCTCGATACCAAGGACGTAGCGGGGGCGGCCGTCGGCGGCGGGGTGGTCCAGGCGCAGGCCGCGGCGCTGGCCGACGGTGAAGGCGTAGGCGCCGTCGTGGGTGCCGACGGTCGCACCGGAGCTGTCGACGATGGGGCCGGGGGCCTCGCCCAGCTGCCTGGTCAGGTAGCCGCGGGTGTCGCCGTCGGCGATGAAGCAGACGTCGTGGCTGTCGGGCTTGTCCGCGACGCCCAGGCCGCGGTGAGCCGCCTCGATGCGCACCTGGTCCTTGGTGGTGTCGCCGAGCGGGAACATCGCGCGCGCGAGCTGGCCGCGGGTGAGCACCGCCAGCACGTAGGACTGGTCCTTGGTGTTGTCGACACTGCGGCGCAGCAGCCCGTTCTCCAGCCTGGCGTGGTGGCCGGTGCAGACCGCGTTGAAGCCGAGCGCGATGGCCCGGTCCAGGACCGCGGCGAACTTGATCTTCTCGTTGCAGCGGACGCACGGGTTCGGCGTGCGGCCGGCCGCGTACTCGGCCACGAAGTCGTCGACCACGTTGCGGTGGAACCGTTCGGCCATGTCCCAGACGTAGAACGGGACACCGATCACGTCGGCGGCGCGGCGGGCGTCCCGTGCGTCCTCCAGCGTGCAGCAGCCCCGCGCGCCGGTCCGGTAGGAACTCGGGTTGGCGGACAGCGCGAGGTGAACCGCCGTCACGTCGTGGCCAGCGTCCACGGCCCGTGCGGCGGCCGTCGCCGAATCGACGCCGCCGGACAAGGCGGCCAGCACCCGTAGAGAAGTCATCGGAATCGCGGCGTGGAGACACCGGACTTCAGGCCGGGGAGGAAACGCCGCGCCCCCCTTTCGCGTGTCACGCTTATCCGAAACGGTGCGATCGGAGAAGCTTGGTTGTTGTGAGGACGGCGTATAAGTGCCGGGCGTACCCGGCGCCGGAGCAGGCCAGCGTACTGAACCGCACGTTCGGCTGCGTCCGCGTCGCCTGGAACCGGACGCTGGCGTGGCGGCATCAGCGGTATTACGGCGAGCAGGTGAAGACGAACTTCACGCAGGCCAACGCCTACCTGACCGCCATGAAGGCCACCGAGGACCTGGCGTGGCTGAACGAGGTGCCGTCGGTCCCGTTGCAGCAGGCGATCCGGCATCAGCAGGTCGCGTACACCAATTTCTTCGCCAGGCGGGCCCGGTATCCGAGGTTCAAGTCCCGCACCGGCCGGCAGTCCGCGGAGTACACCCGGTCCGGGTTCCGGTACCGGGACGGCGCGCTGTACCTCGCGAAGATGGGCACGCCGCTTCAGTTCACCTGGTCCTGGCCGGGCATTGACCCGGCGGCGATCGAGCCGACCACGGTGACGGTATCCCGGGACCCGTGCGGGCGCTGGTACGTTTCGTTCGCCGTCGAGGTCGCCGAGCCGGAACAGCTGCCCGCCGCGGGCGCTGTTGTCGGCGTGGACCTGGGTATCAAGGATTTCGCGGTCACCTCGGACAGGGAGAAGATCGCGAACCCGCGGAAGCTGGCCCGCCGGGAGCAAGCTCTCGCCCGGTATCAGCGCAGACTGGCCCGCTGCCAGCGCGGCTCCGCGAACCGCGCCAAGGCGAAGGCCAAAGTCGCCCGCGCGCACCGCAAGGTCCGCGCGTCCCGCACCGATTTCCTGCACCGCACCTCGGCCCGGCTGGTCCGCGACCATGACGTGATCGTGATCGAAGACCTCGCCGTGCAGAACATGATCCGCAACCGGTCGCTCGCCAAGGCCATCTCCGACTGCGGGTGGGGCACCTTCCGCCGCATGCTGGAATACAAGACGGCCAGGGCGGGGCGGCACCTGATCGTGACCGGCCGCTGGTACCCGAGCTCGAAGACGTGCTCGGCGTGCGGGCATCACCTTCCGGCCCTGAGCCTGAACACCCGGACGTGGCAGTGCCCGTCCTGCCGCACCCGGCACGACCGGGACATCAACGCGGCCAAGAACATCTTGGCGGCAGGTCTTGCCGTAGCCGGGGGCACCCCCAGCGATGCCTGCGGAGCTGATGTCAGACACTCCGGATCCTCCCGGGTGCGGTCGGCCGTGAAACAGGAACCCCCGGGCGTAAGCCCGGGAATCCCCGTCCTTCCGGGCGGGGAGTAGTCAACGCCTATCGAGGGTACGCGCACCTCCGCCTTGTCCCGTCCGACGTCCCCACCCGGAACGGAATTGGAAGGCTCCACCTGACGACGACGATGGCGCCACCGTAGACGCCATTACGACCGCAATGATCCCACCGTGGACCCTCCCGGGGGTGAGGCTGGCGGGAGGCGGGGTGGCCCGGGGCGGAGGGCCAGCGGAAGGCGCGGGCGGCGGGAGGAAGCGCGGCGGTAGAGGGCACGTCAGCGGGAGGCGGCCCAACGGTAGGGGCACGTCAGCGGGAGGCGGCGCGGCGGTAGGGGCACGTCAGCGGGAGGCGGCGCGGCGGGCGCGCTCGGCGGCTTCGCCGATCGACGCGCCGAGGGCGTCGACGTCCTCCTGGGCGGAGGTATGGCCGAGGGAGAAGCGTAGCGAGCCGCGGGCCCGGTCCTCGTCCGCGCCCATGGCGAGCAGGACGTGGCTGGGCTGGGCCACGCCGGCGGTACAGGCCGAGCCGGTCGAGCAGGCGATGCCCTTGGCGTCCAGCAGCATGAGCAGCGCGTCGCCCTCACAGCCGGGGAAGGAGAAGTGCGCGTTGCCGGGCAGCCGGTCCGGGCCGGGCGGCGGCCCGTTCAGCACGGCATCCGGGACCGCCCTGGTGACCTGCCGGATCAGGTCGTCCCGCAGCACACCCAGGCGCTTGGCCTCGGCCTCGCGGCGCTCCGCCGAGATGATGACGGCGGTCGCGAAGGCCCGGATGGCCGGGGCGTCGAGGGTCCCGGAACGTACGTCACGTTCCTGGCCGCCCCCGTGCAGGACCGGCACGGGCTCGGTGCCCCGCCGCAGCAGCAGCGCCCCGACGCCGATGGGGCCACCGAGCTTGTGCCCGGTAACGGTCAGCGCGTCCGCGCCGGAGGCCGCGAAGTCGACCGGGAGCTGCGCCGCGGCCTGCACGGCGTCGCTGTGGAAGACGATCCCGTGGGCGTGCGCGACCTCGGCCAGCTCGGCGATCGGCAGCACCGCTCCGACCTCGTTGTTTACCCACATGACGCTGACCAGCGCCACCCGGCCCGGGTCGGCCTCGATGGCGGCGCGGAGGGCCTCGGGCCGGAGCATGCCCTGGCGGTCAACGTCCAGCCAGCAGGCCTCGGCGCCCTCGTGGCGGCTGAGCCAGCCCACCGAGTCCAGCACCGCGTGATGCTCGACCGAGGTGACCAGGATCCGCCGCCGGGCCGGATCCGCCTGACGGCGGGCCCAGTACAGGCCCTTCACGGCGAGGTTGTCCGCCTCGGTGCCGCCGCTGGTGAAGACCACCTCACTCGGGCGGGCGTTGAGGACCTCGGCGATCTGCTCGCGCGACTCCTCCACGACCCGGCGAGCGCGACGGCCCGCGTTGTGCAGTGAGGAGGGGTTACCGAGCTGAGCCAGCTCCTCCGTCATCACCTCGATGGCCTCGGGCAGCATCGGCGTCGTAGCCGCATGATCGAGGTAAATCACGGGTTTAGCCTAGCCGGGTCGCAGGCTAGCCTGGCCCGCCTGGCCCGCTGCGCCTGGCCGGGCCCGCTAGGGACGCTGGCCCGGCCGCCGCCGGGCCGGGCGGGGCGGTCCAGCCGCCGCGGCCCGGGGCGCGCGCGGTCAGGCTCCTGATCGTTTCGCGATGTCCTCCATGAGCTGGGGGACGACGGTGAACAGGTCACCGACCACGCCGAAGTCGGCCAGTTCGAAGATGGGCGCCTCGGGGTCCTTGTTCACCGCGATGATGGTCTTGGAGGTCTGCATGCCAGCCCGGTGCTGGATCGCGCCGGAGATGCCGATCGCCATGTACAGCTGCGGGGAGACCGTCATACCGGTCTGGCCGACCTGGAACTTGTGCGGGTACCAGCCGGCGTCGGTCACCGCCCGGGACGCGCCCACGGCCGCGCCCAGGGAGTCGGCCAGCTTCTCGATCAGCTCAAAACCGTCCGCGGAGCCGACGCCGCGGCCGCCAGAGACCACGATCGCCGCCTCGGCCAGCCCGGGCCGCTCCCCGCGCTCCTGCACCACCTTTTCGGTGACCTTCGCGCCCTTGGCGGCGTCGCTGATGCTCAGGTCCACGTTGGTCAGTTCGGCGCCGGCCGGGGCCGCGGCGGGGGCGACCGAATTCGGCCGCACCGTAATCACCGGGGTGCCGCTCTTGACCGCCGAGTGCACGATCGTGGCCCCGCCGAACACCGACTGCTCCGCGACGATCTGGCCGCCGTCGCCCGCGGTCAGCCCAACCGCGTCGGCGAGCAGCCCGGAGTTCGTCCTGACCGCGAGCCTGCCCGCCACTTCCTTGTTCTGCCCGGTGGAGGCCAGCAGCACCGCCGCCGGAGACTCCTGTGCCACCAGCGACGCCAGGAGCTCCGCCTCCGGCGCCGCCACGTAGCCGGTGAACTCGTCGCCGCCGGCCACATACACCCGCGCCGCGCCGTACTCGGCCAGCCGGGACTGGCCCTCCTCAGCGCCGGGACCGGCCCACACGGCGGCCGGCTCGCCGAACTGGCGCGCGAGCGTCAGCAGCTCCAGGGTGACCTTCTTCACCTCGCCGCCGGTGTGCTCGGCCAGGACCAGAACCTCAGCCATATCGCCCCCCCTTCTCAGATGAACTTGCCCGCGGCAAGGAACTCGGCGGCCTTGGTCCCGCCGTCCCCGTCGTCCTTGACGATGGTGCCGGCCTGCCGTGACGGCCGTTCGGCGAAGTCGATGACCTCGGTCGCGGCGTTGCCCAGGCCCACCAGGGACGGGTCGATCCCGGCCTCAGCGCACGCTCATGACCTGCATGGGCTTCTTCTTCGCGGCCATGATGCCCTTGAACGACGGATACCTGGGCTCGTTGATCTTCTCCACCACGCTGATCACCGCGGGCATGGTGCCCTCCACCACCCAGTAGCCGTCCTCGGACTGGCGGTTGATGCGGACCTGCGAGCCGTCGATCTCCACCTTGGACGCCAGCGAAAGCTGCGGGACACCGAGGCGCTCGGCCAGCATCGCCGCCATCGCCCCCATCCGCGCGTCGGTCGACTCGGCACCCAGCACCACCAGGTCGAAACCGATGCTCTGCAGGACCTGGGCCAGCGCGTAGGACGTCGCCAGCGCATCCGACCCGGCCAGCGCGTCATCGACCAGGTGCACGGCCTTGTCCGCCCCCATCGACAGCGCCTTACGGACCGATTCAGACGCCTTCTCCGGGCCCATCGTCAGCACCGTGACCTCACCCCCCTGCGCCTCCTTGATCTGCAACGCCTCCTCAATGGCGTACTCGTCCAGCTCGTTGATCAACCCATCGACGGACTCACGATCCAAAGTGGCGTCACCTTGCTTAAGCTTCCGCTCAGCCCACGTATCCGGGACCTGCTTGACGCAGACGACGATATTCATCGGCGACGCCTACCTCCTCCTTGCGTTGGGTTCACATCTACCTACAGCCTGCCAAAAATCGCAGGGAAAGCGCCATGAGGGGTTCTGCCTGCTTCATCACATAGTATTACTGAAGAGTAACTTTCCGGGAACGGGGTAGCTGGACGCGGGACTTGCGGCAAGCCGATCCGGGAGGGCCCCATCAGGCGGCCCGTTCGGCAGCTTCCACGACGTTGAGGAGCAGCATCGCGCGGGTCATCGGGCCCACACCGCCGGGCATCGGGGCCAGCCAGCCGGCCACCTCCACCACCGGCGGGGCCACGTCGCCGACCAGGCCCGCATCCGTGCGGGTGATCCCCACGTCGAGCACGGCCGCGCCGGGCTTGACCATGTCCGGGGTGAGCAGGCCCGGCACGCCCGCGGCCACGACCACGATGTCCGCCCCGCGGGTGTGCGCGGCCAGGTCCTTGGTGCCGGTGTGGCAGAGCGTCACGGTCGCGTTCTCGCTGCGCCGGGTGAGCAGCAGGCCCAGCGAACGGCCGACCGTGATGCCGCGGCCGATCACCGTGACGTCCGCGCCCGCGATCTCGACCCCGATAGACCCGCAGCAGTTCGACGATCCCGCGCGGGGTGCACGGCAGCGGTCCCCGCTCACCGAGGACCAGGTTGCCGAGGTTGACCGGGTGCAGGCCGTCGGCGTCCTTGGCCGGGTCCATCCGGCGCAGCACCCGGTGCGCGTCCAGGCCCGCCGGGAGCGGGAGCTGGACGATGTACCCGGTGCAGGCGGGATCGGCGTTCAGCTCGTCGACGACGGCCTCCACCTGCTCCTGGGTCGCGTCGGCGGGCAGGTCACGCCGGATGCTCGCGATCCCGACCTCGGCGCAGTCCCGGTGCTTGCCGTTCACGTAGGCGCGACTGCCGGGGTCGTCGCCGACCAGGACCGTGCCCAGCCCGGGCACGATCCCGCGTTCGGCCAGGACCGCGACCCGTTCCGCGATCGCACCGCGGATCTCGGCCGCCGCGGCCTTTCCGTCCAGGATTTGCGCGGTCATCGTGTGTCAGCCTTCCGGTTCATCGAATTCTTCGCGGGCTCGCGGGTACTCCGGTCGCCCTCGCGTGGCCACGGTGGCACCACCGTGGTCGTCCGGGCGACCACGGTGGCACCATTGCGGTCGTTGCGCCGGAGAGGGCGCGGCGGGCGGCGGGCTGCCGCGGGCGGCGACGGGCGGGGGAAGGCCGGGGCGTCAGTGGTAGAAATGGCGGACCCCGGTGAAGTACAGGGTGATGCCGGCCTCGCTCGCAGGCCTCGATCGACCAGCTGGTCGCGGATCGAGCCGCCCGGTTCGGCGATGGCGGCGACGCCGGCCTCCGCGAGGACGTCGATACTGTCCGGGAAGGGGAAGTACGCGTCGCTGGCGCACACCGAGCCGGCCGCCCGGTCCCCGGCCCGGGCCACGGCGAGCCGACCTGAGTCGACCCGGTTGACCTGGCCCATGCCGATGCCCACCGACGCGCCGCCGGAGGCCAGCAGGATCGCGTTCGACTTCACCGAACGGCACGCCCGCCAGGCGAAGGCCAGGTCGCCGAGGGTCACCTCGTCCAGCGCGACGCCCGTCTTCAGCTCCCAGTTGGCCGGGTCGTCACCCGGCGCGTCGACCCGGTCGATGGACTGCATCAGCAGGCCGCCGCTGACCGGCCGCCATTCGGTGCCGCGGGCCGCGGTAGGGCGGCGGGCAGGCCGAGCAGGCGGATGTTCTTCGCCTTGGACAGGATAGCCAGCGCCTCGGGATCGAAGCGCGGGCGCGACGACCACCTCGGTGAACACGTCGGCGATCTGGCTGGCCAGCGCCGGGGTCACCGTGCCGTTGACCGCGATCACGCCGCCGAAGGCGGATACCGGGTCGCACGCGTGCGCCTTGCGGTGGGCCTCGGCCAGGTCGGCGCCGATCGCGATGCCGCACGGGTTGGAGTGCTTGATGATCGCCGCGCAGGGCTCGGCGAAATCGTAGGCGGCCCGGCGCGCCGCGTCGGCGTCCACGTAGTTGTTGTAGGACATCGCCTTGCCGTGCAGCTGGTCGGCCGCGGCGAGCCCGCCGGTGCCCGGCACCCGGCCGCGACGTACAGCGCGGCGCGCTGGTGCGGGTTCTCGCCGTACCGCAGCACCTCCGCGCGGGACCAGACGCGCCGGCGACGTCCGGCCAGCCCGCCTCCGCGGGCCGTCTCGTCCGGCGCGTACCCGGACGCGAACCAGGACGCGACGGCCACGTCGTAGCGGGCGGTGTGCGCGAACGCGCGGGCCGCCAGCCGCTGGCGCTGCCCGAGCGTGAAGCCGCCGCCGCGCACCGCCGCCAGCACGTCGCCGTACTGGCGACGGGCTGGTCACGACCGCGACGCTGGCGTGGTTCTTGGCGGCGGCGCGGACCATGGCCGGGCCGCCGATGTCGATCTCGCTCCACGCACTGCTCGGCCGGCGCCCGCTCGCCACCGTGGCCTCGAACGGGTACAGGTTGGACACCAGCAGCTGAAACGGCGCGATGCCGAGGTCGTCCAGCTGGGCCCCGTGCTCGGGCCGCCGCGTGTCGGCGAGCAGCCCGGCGTGCACCCGGGGTGCAGGGTCTTGACCCGGCCGTCCAGGCACTCGGGGAAGCCGGTGAGCTCCTCCACCCTCACCACCGGCACGCCCGCCCCCGCGATCGACCGCAGCGGTACTGCCGGTGGAGACGATCTCGACGCCGGCCTTGTGCAGGCCCCGGGCCAGCTCGTCCAGGCCGGTCTTGTCGTAGACGCTGACCAGCGCCCGCCTGATCTCGATGGTGCTCAACTGCCGATCCTCACCTTCCTGCCGTGCACGGACCAGCCCTCGCGGGCCATCCGGCCCACGGTCTCCACGAGCAGCGCCCGCTCCGCCACCTTGATCCGCTCGTGCAGCGCAGCCTCGTCGTCGTCGTCCTGGACCAGGACGGGACGCTGCGCGACGACCGGCCCCGCGTCGATGCCGGGATCCACGATGAGCACGGTGCACCCCGTCACCTTCACCCCGTAGCCGAGGGCGTCCCGCACACCGTGCATACCGGGAAATGACGGTAGCAGCGCGGGGTGGGTGTTAAGGCACCGGCCGCCGAAGCGATCAAGGAACCGCGGGCCGACGAGCTTCATGAATCCGGCCAGGATGACCAGGTCGGCGTGGTGCGCCGCGCACGAATCGGCGAGCGCCGTGTCCCAGTCCGCGCGGGAGGAGTAGTCCTTGACCCGGTGAACGAAGGTGGGGATGCCGGCCCGCGCGGCACGGGCCAGGCCGGCGATGCCGTCCCGGTCGGCGCCCACGGCCACCACGTCGGCGCCGTAGCGCTCGTCGGCGCAGGCGTCGATCAGGGCCTGAAGGTTGGTTCCCTCACCCGAGACCAGGACGACCAGGCGTGCCCGCATGCGGCTACCTTAGCCGCGCCGCGCCGCTGCCATTTCCGAGCATGCCGCCGGAGACGGCAGAATGAGAACCTATGCCCACACCGACCGACCGGCCGCCGGCCCGTCCGCCGAGGACGCCGCGGCGAGCGCTGACCGGCGGCCCCCCGTCGCCCCCGGATCCCGTGCTGCAGCAGCGGGCCTGGGCTGCGCTGGCGCTGGGCGTGCTCAGCCTGATCGGGCTCTCGCTGGCCGGCGGCCTGCGCCGCGCGGTCTACATCGTCATCGCCACGCTCGTATTGGGGGCGCTGGCGGCGTGGCTCGGCGGCACCGCCATGTCGCGGGCCCGGCGCGCGGGGTCAGCCCGGCCGCGCGGCGCCATCGCCGGGACGATACTGGGCGTCCTGGGCCTCTCGTTCAGCGCCATCGCGCTGATCGTCTTCGCGATGTTCTGGAACGAGCTGTCGGCCTACTCGAACTGCCTCAGCGGGGCCAACACGCTGACCGCGCAGCAGGCGTGCCAGCAGCAGTTCAGCCACACCATCACCAACCAGATCCGGTCCCTGCAGCCCGGGGGCTGATTAGCCGCGGGCCGGGCCGGCCGCGCGGTCGTCAGCCCAGGGATCGAGGTAAATACGGTGCCCGCCGGCATCGTCAGTCTCGTCGACCAGCACCGGCCCGTGATAGTCGTCCGCACGGTCCTCCCCGGCCGGGGCCGTGGACGCCGGGGACGCCACGGCCGCCCCGGCGGATCGCCGTCCGGCGGCGGTGTGCCGCAGCATGAGCCAGTTCGCCGCGCCGGCGGCCACGGCGGCCGTCACGCCCAGCTCCAGGACCGCGATGAGGGTGACCTGCCAGCCGGACGGGCCGACGGCGGCCAGCCGGCCGCTGCCCAGCGGGCCGCCCGCGAACGCCGCGAAGACGCCGACCACGCAACCGGATGCGGCACCGGACACGAAACCCCACAGCGGTGCCGCCTCGAGCATGGGGGTCGGCATGATCCGGACGATGAGCACGCCGCCGGCCACCGCGGCCAGGTACGGGACCGCCAGCACGATCAGGGACAGCCACGCGGGGACGCCTCCCCCGGCGGGGAGCGCGGCGAGCATCGGGAAGGCGGGCATCGCCCCGAGGGCCGAGCCGGCCGGTGCCACGAACGTGCCCGCACCGAACGCGAAGCCCGGGCCGAGCGAGTACGCGACCGCCCAGACGATCGCGTTGGGCAGGTAGGCCAGTTCGGCCAGCAGCAGCAGCGCCGACCCGGCCAGGCCGGGCGAGAGGCTGTCGGTGAGGGCCCGGACCTGGCCCAGGTGCACGGCCAGCGACCCTCCGGCCAGCACCGCTCCCGCGGCGGTGAGCAGGCCGAGCGTCGTGACCATGCCCATGGTTACCGAACGGCACCGGTCCGGGAGCCGACCGGCCAGCCGGCGCCACGGCGCGAGCGCGTGCGCGCCGCCCAGGCCGCCCGCGACCAGGGCGGTCAGGAACGGCCCGATGACGGCCTGCGCCAGCGAAGGGGCCGCCAGCGAACTCCGGGCGGCCAGGGCGAGCGCCGCCGACAGTACCGCGTACGGCAGCGCGAGGGCCAGCGCCGCGTACCCCACGTGCTGGAGGCGGGCCACCCCACCGGAGCGCACCACCCAGCGGCCCGCGTGCCATAGCAGTGCCCCGGGGATCAGCAGCAGGCCCAGCGGGAGCATGCCGATCTGGCCAGCCCCATGCAGCGCGAAAGCGACGTGGTGGGCGGCGAGCCAGAGCGCGATCGAGGTCCGCAATACCCCGGGCAGGCCATTGCCGAGGCCGGCGTGCGGGGCGGTGATCCACCCGATCGCGGTCAGTGTGGTGAGCAGCGCCACCCCGGTGCCGGCCACCGCACTCGCCGCGATGGCGCCGGTCACCGCCAGCGGACGGCGATAGTTACCGGGCGGGGCGGGCGGCGGGGCGCCTCCCCCCTGCCGCGCCGGCCCCTCACCCGGCGAACCCGGGCCCGGGGGGCGGGCCCGGCCGGGAGCCTGCGCGGAAGCACTCACAAGGCCCAATCCTGGCAACGCCCGGCGCTGATGGCCTGGAGGCGCGCCGGGCGGTCTCGTCGGGCCTACGGCGCACAACGCGGGCCTACGGGGCACAACGCGGGGGTCAGGCCCAGGTGGCGCGACGCGCCGCGGCGGGCAGGTGTGGGAGGTCAGGCGCGGCGCGGGACGGGTCAGGCCCGGCGGATGGCTTCGCGGGCCAGGCGAGCCGTCTCGCTCGGGGTACGGCCGACGCGGACGCCCGCCTTCTCCAGCGCTTCCTTCTTGGCCTGGGCGGTGCCCGACGAGCCGGAGATGATGGCGCCCGCGTGGCCCATCGTCTTGCCCTCAGGCGCGGTGAAACCGGCGACATAGCCGACGACCGGCTTGGTGACGTGCTGCTCGACGTAGCCGGCGGCGCGCTCCTCGGCGTCGCCGCCGATCTCCCCGATCATCACGATCACGTCGGTCTCCGGGTCCTCCTGGAACGCCTGGAGGCAGTCGATGTGCGTGGTGCCGATGATGGGGTCACCGCCGATGCCCACGGCCGTGGAGAAGCCGATGTCACGGAGCTCGTACATCATCTGGTAGGTCAGCGTGCCGGACTTGGAGACGAGCCCGATGCGGCCCTCGGAGCTGATATCGGCCGGGATGATGCCCGCGTTGGACTTGCCGGGCGAGGCGACGCCGGGGCAGTTCGGCCCGACGATCCGGGTCGCATTCCCGGCCGCGCAGGCGTAGGCCCAGAACTCGGCCGAGTCGTGCACCGGGATGCCCTCGGTGATGACGACGGTCAGCGGGATGCGCGCGTCGATCGCCTCGATGACCGCGTCCTTGGTCCCGCTCGCGGGCACGAAGATCACCGAGACGTCGGCACCGGTCTCGGCCATGGTGTCGGCGACCGTGCCGAAAACCGGGATGTCGCTGCCGTTCAGGCTGACCGTCTGCCCGGCCTTGCGCGGATTGGTCCCGCCGACGATATTGGTGCCGGCGGCCAGCATCCGGGTACCGTGCTTACGACCCTCCGAGCCGGTGATCCCCTGGATCATGACCCGGCTCTGGGCGGTGAGGAAGATCGCCATCTCTATGCTCCTGCTCCGGCCGTGGACGCCAGCTCGGCGGCCCGCCTGGCGGCGTCGTCCATGGTCCCTACCTGCTCGACCGAGCCGATCCCGGCTTCGTCGAGTATCCGCCGGCCCTCGGCCGCGTTGTTGCCGTCGAGGCGCACCACGATTGGGTGATTGACCTTCTCGCCGCGGTCGCCGAGCATGCCGATGGCCGAAACGATCCCGTTGGCCACCGCGTCGCAGGACGTGATGCCGCCGAAGACGTTGACGAAGACGCTGCGGACCGAAGGGTCGGACAGCACGATCTCCAGGCCGTCGGTCATCACTTCGGCCGAGGCGCCGCCGCCGATGTCGAGGAAGTTGGCCGGGCGGATGCCCCCACCCGCCTCCCCTGCCCCCTTCACTTGCTCACCGGCGTAGGCCACGACGTCCAGGGTGGACATGACCAGCCCGGCGCCGTTCCCGATGATGCCGACCTGGCCGTCCAGCTTGACGTAATTCAGGTGCTTGGCCTTGGCCTGCGCCTCGAGCGGGTCGGTGGTGCTCTGGTCGGCGAACTTCGCGAAGTCCTCGCCCTGGCGGAACGCGGCGTTGTCGTCGAGGGTCACCTTGCCGTCGAGCGCGAGCACGCGGCCGTCGGCGGACAGGATCATCGGGTTGACCTCGACCAGGGTCGCGTCCTCGTCGGTGAAGACCGCCCAGAGCCGCTCGGCCAGCTGGGCGGCGCCGGTCAGCGCCTCTTCCGGGAGCTGGCCCGCGCTGACGATTTCCCTGGCCTTGTCGTGGTTCACTCCGGACAGCGGTGACACGGGGATGCGCGCGACCGCCTCGGGGCTGGTGTGCGCGACCTCCTCGATTTCCATGCCGCCCTGCACCGAGCAGATCGACAGGAACGTCCGGTTGGCCCGGTCGAGCAGGAAGGACAGGTAGTACTCCTGCGCGATGTCGCTGGCCTCTTCGACCAGGACCTTGTGCACGGTGTGGCCCTTGATGTCCATGCCGAGGATCTGCTGGGCGATCTCGTAGGCGGCCTCGGGGCCGTCGGCCAGCTTCACTCCGCCGGCCTTGCCGCGCCCGCCGACCTTCACCTGCGCCTTGATGACGACTCTGGGGCGGCCCGCGGCGGCGAACTCCGCCGCGATGTCGCGCGCCTCCTCGGCCGTGTGTGCGACCTTCCCGCCTGGCACGGGAACGCCATACTCGGCGAAGAGCTCCTTCGCCTGATGCTCGAACAGGTCCACCTCTGCCCGTCCTCGGTGTCGCTTGCGGGCCGCCACCAGTGGCGGGCCCGCCCTGCCCGCAGCCTAGCCGTGATCGCCCTCCAGCGCGCCGGCTGGTTCCCACGGAGCCTTGTGAGGTCCCTCTCAGGCGCGGCCGGATGCGGCGGGAGCGCCGGTCGGGCCCAGCCGCCCGACAGGCCCGGCCCCGCCGGTCAGGCGCGGCTGGACGCGGCAGAGGCCAGGTCGGACTGGACCCAGTCCACGATCGCGTGGGTGGACGCGCCGGGAGTGAAGATGCGCGCGACCCCCATCCGGGTGAGCTCGGCGATGTCTTGCTCCGGGATGATCCCGCCGCCGAAGACTACGATGTCCTCGGCGCCCCGCTCCTTGAGGATCTCCAGGACGCGGGCGAACAGGGTCATATGCGCACCGGACAGGACGGACAGCCCGATCGCGTCCGCATCCTCCTGGATGGCGGCCGCCACGATCTGTTCCGGGGTCTGGTGCAGCCCGGTGTAGATCACCTCGACGCCGGCGTCCCGCAGGGCGCGCGCCACGACCTTGGCCCCTCGGTCGTGCCCGTCCAGGCCCGGCTTGGCGATGACAACACGGGTAGTGCCCATAAATGCATCCCTGCCCCAGCCGCGGCCGAAGGCTTTTCCGTTGGGTGCCGGCCGCTTTACCTTCGGCTTTAAGCTACAGCTTTTCGAGCGGGGCGTAACGAAGCACCAGGTGTTTGACCCCGTAATCGGAGCCGAAGTCAATCTTCGCCTCGGAGCGGTCGCCCGCGCCGTCGACCGAGACCACCGTGCCGAGCCCGAATTTGTCGTGGTTAACCATGTCGCCGGGCGAGAGCGCCGGCACCTGGCGGTTGCCGGGTGAGTCCACCCCGGGCCGCTGCGCGGCGCGCTCCATCGCCGGGGCGCTGGCCGCTCCCTCGTCCCGCCGCCACTCCATCAGCGACCCGGGTATCTCGCCGAGGAACCGCGACTGCCGGTGGAAGGACGGGCGGCCCCACCACATCCGGCCCACCGCGCGGGTCAGGTAGAGACGGCGCATCGCGCGGGTGATCCCGACGTAGGCCAGCCGCCGCTCCTCTTCCAGTTCCTTATCGTCGGTGGCGGAGCGCTGGTGCGGGAAGACGTCCTCTTCCATGCCGGTCAGGAACACCACCGGGAACTCCAGGCCCTTGGCGGTGTGCAGGGTCATCAGGGTGACCATGCCGCCGTGCTGGGCGCCCTCCGGGATCTGGTCCGCGTCGGCGACCAGCGACACCTGCTCGAGGAAATCGGGGAGCGACCCCTCCTCGTTCTGGCCGTCGAACTCGCGGGCGACCGAGACCAGTTCCTGGAGGTTCTCCGCCCGGCTGGCGTCCTGCAGGTCGTTCGACTCCGCCAGCGCGGTCAGGTAGCCGGACTGGTCGAGGACCGCCTCGGCCAGATCGGCCACCGGGACCTCGGCGGCCAGGTCCCGCAGGGCGCCGATGAGCGCGTTGAACCGCTCGATGGCCTGCGCGGACCGCGCAGCCAGGCCGGGCACGTCACCGGGCCGGGTCAGCGCGGCGGCGAAGCTGATCCGCTCGCGCGACGCGAACGCGGCCACGTAGTCCTCGGCCCGCTCACCGATGCCGCGCTTGGGCACGTTCAGGATCCGGCGCAGCGACACCTCGTCGGCCGGGTTGGCGATCAGCCGGAGGTACGCCAGCAGGTCCCGTACCTCGCGGCGCTCGTAGAAGCGGACCCCGCCGATCACCTTGTACGGCAGGCCGACCCGGATGAAGACTTCCTCGAACACACGCGACTGGGCGTTGGTCCGGTAGAAGACGGCCACGTCGCCGGGCGTGGCCTCGCCCGCGTCGGTGAGCCGGTCCACCTCCTCGGCGACGAACGCGGCCTCGTCGTGCTCACTGTCGGCGACGTACCCGGTGATCAGCGGCCCGGCACCCTGGTCGGACCACAGATTCTTCGGCTTGCGGCTCGCGTTGCGGGAGATGACGGCGTTGGCCGCGGACAGGATGTTCTGGGTGGAGCGGTAGTTCTGCTCGAGCACGATCACCCGGGCGTCGGGGAAGTCCTGCTCGAACTCCACGATGTTGCGGATGGTCGCGCCGCGGAAGGCGTAGATCGACTGGTCGGCGTCACCGACGACGCACAGCTCGGCGGGCGGCTCGCCGTCCGGCCCGGGGCCATCCGGGCTGGCGTGCGCGCCGCCGTGCGCGCCGACCAGTTCCCGGATCAGGACGTACTGCGCGTGGTTGGTGTCCTGGTACTCGTCCACCAGCACGTGCCGGAAGCGGCGCCGGTAGGCCGGCCGCGACCTCCGGGAACGCCTGGAACAGGCAGACCGTCATCATGATCAGGTCGTCGAAGTCCATTGCGCCGGCCGCGGTCAGCCGGCGCTGGTACTCGGCGTAGGCCTCGGCGAGCACCTTCTCCCGGTGCGTCCGGGCCCGCGCGGCGAACGTCTCGTAGTCGACGAGCTCGTTCTTGAGGTTGGAGACCTGGGCGTGCAGCGCCTTGGGCGGATACTGCCGGGCGTCGAGGTCCAGCTCGCGGCAGACCAGGGCCATCAGCCGCTGGGAGTCGGCCTGATCGTAGATCGAGAACGAGGATGGGTAGCCGAGGCGCTTCGCCTCCCGGCGCAGGATGCGGACGCACGCGGAGTGGAACGTCATGACCCACATGGCCCGGGCCCGCGGGCCGACCAGCACGGCCACCCGCGATGCCATCTCGCCGGCCGCCTTGTTGGTGAAGGTGATGGCCAGGATCTCGCCCGGCAGGACGTCCCGCGCGGCGAGCAGGTAGGCGATCCGGTGGGTCAGCACCCGGG
This sequence comes from uncultured Actinomycetes bacterium, assembly GCA_963809975.1. Lineage (GTDB taxonomy): Bacteria > Actinomycetota > Actinomycetes > Streptosporangiales > Streptosporangiaceae > Bog-532. The sequence continues at coordinate 42,121 of CAWELT010000024.1, read as the reverse complement.
TCTTCCCGGACCCCGCGCCCGCCACGATGAGCAGCGGGCTGCCCGCGTGGACCACCGCAGCCCGCTGCTGCGGGTTCAGCCCGTCCAGAAGGGAATCAGCAGCCGAAGCGGTCACCCGGACAGCCTAGGCGCTCCCGCCGACAGCCGGGCGCCGGACGCCGGGCCACGGGGGTTCCGGAAGCCGCGGAAAGGGGCACGGGAGGCGGTTCATCAGGGGGTGATGATTACTAACCCGTGCCGGTCCGATACCCTTCGATCCTTTTGGGCTGGACGCCGCGATTATTTATCAATGTGTGTGCGGCTAAACGCCCATTTCGATACTTTAGGCGGCCTACCGGTGACGCGATCCTGCCCCGTGGGAGGCGGCGCCGGAAGACCTGACCGCACGTCTCTCGCCAAGGGTAAGGATGCCTAACACCAACGGTCAGCGCGCTGAGGGACGGCGCGGTCCCTCGATACGCCGCTTGCTCTACCTCCTGGTAGCCGTCCCGCTGCTGACCGTAATCGGACTGTACGCCTTTGTGCTGTACACCACGGTCGGCGACGCTGTGCACCTGGACCGGGCACCGAGCCTGATCAACGCGACTTCCGTACCGGCCGCCCAGTTCGACAACTTCATCCAGAACGAGCGCCGGGCCTCGCTCATGTACCTGGCCGCGCCGACGCCGGACAACCGGGCGCAGCTCACCGCGGCGCAGGCCGCGACCGTGCAGAACTTCCCCACGTTCCGCAACGGGATGACGTCCGCCGCCACCACGCAGAGCGCCACCACCGGTGAGACCAACGTCATCACCAAGATGATCACCGAGATCCAGCAGCTGGCGGGGGTCCGGTCGCAGGTAGAAGCGAGGGCGATCACGCCGGACGAGGTGATGGCGGTCTACGGCGGCATCCTCACCGACGAGCTGAACCTGTTCCTGCAGGAGAACGGGAGCCTGACCAACAACGTGGCGACGGCGCAGTCGCTGGCGAACATCGACACGGTGGAAGCCCGCGAGATGCTCTCCCAGGAAGACGCGCTGATTTCCGCGGCCCTGGCCGCCGGGCGGCTGACGACACCGGCCCGGGTGCAGGTCAGCCAGCTCGCCGGGGCCCGCGCGGCGCTGATCCAGACGGGCACCTCCCGGCTCAACGCATCCGGTCTGGCCGCCTTCGTCCGGGGACAGAACCAGTTCGCGCCGCCCTGCCACCCTGACCGCGCTGACCGGCCTCGAACAGGCGGTCGCCGCAGACAACACGCCGTTCGCCCCGCAGATCGTCGCCGCGAAGTGGAACCCGGTGGCCAAGGCCGTGCTAGCCGGGTACTTCGCCGGCGGCGTGGACACCGCCCGGCAGCAGGTGGCGAACGACGCCAGCGTCACGAACGCGGCCTGGCGGCGGGTGGCGCTGGCCGGCGGGGTCGGCCTGCTCGGCCTGGTGCTGTCGGTGCTGCTGTCCGTGCTGGTCGGCCGCTGGATCATCCGCCGCCTCGGCCGGCTCGAAGAGTCGGCGACCGCCCTGGCCGAAGTGGAACTGCCCAGCGTGGTCGCCCGGCTCCGCCGCGGCGAGGACGTGCCCGTCGAGGAACTGAGCGGGACGACCGCGGACCTGGGCCGGGATGAGATCGGGCGGGTCGGCCGGGCGTTCGACGCCGCCCGCCGCACGGCCATCGAGGCCGCGGTCGGCGAGGCCCGGATGCGGCGCGGGATCAACGACGTGTTCCGCAACCTGGCCCGGCGCAACCAGTCGCTACTGCACCGGGAACTCACGGTGCTGGACGGCATGGAGCGGCGCACGACGGACCCGGAAACGCTGGAAGACCTCTTCCGCCTCGACCACCTCACGACCCGCATGCGCCGCCACTCCGAAGGCCTGATCATCCTGTCCGGGGCGGCACCGGGCCGCGGCTGGGTGCACCCGGTCCGGATGATCGACGTACTGCGGGCCGCGGCCGCCGAGGTCGAGGACTACTCACGGGTGTCGGTAACCACCCCGTCCCAGGCGGCGCTCACCGGGCCGGCCGTGGCGGACGTCATCCACCTGCTCGCCGAGCTGATCGAGAACGCCACCACGCTGTCCCCGCCCTACACGCCGGTGCGCGTCTCCGGCGACCTGGTGGCGAGCGGCTTCGCGGTCGAGATTGAGGACCGCGGCCTCGGGATGAGTGAGCAGCGGTATGCGGAGCTCAACCACCGCCTGGCCGAGCCGCCGGAGTTCGACGTCTTCAACAGCGAGCAGCTCGGCCTGTTCGTCGTCGGCCAGCTCGCCAAGCGGCACGGCATCCGGGTGACGCTGCGCCCGTCCCCGTACGGCGGTACCACCGCGATCGCGCTCATCCCGGCCGCGCTGGTCGGCGTGGAAGAAGGCTTCGCGGAGGGGCTGCCGGACCGGGATGACCGCCATCTCGTCGGCCTGGGCCGCCGGCCGAAACGAGATGCCCGGCGACACGACGGTGCAGCCGTCCTCCCCGCGCACCGAGCTCACCGGCCACTCGTGGAGCGCGCTGCCGCAGGGCAACGGCTCGTCCAGCCCGGCGGACAGGGACGCGGCGGTGGCCGGGGGCGCGGGTTCGTTCGGGTCCTTCGCGGCGAGCGCGTCGGTCGGCGCCGACCCCCATGCCGGCCAGCCCTCACCCGGCCTTTCAAACGGCGGCCTTTCGAACGGCGGCCCTGCGAATGGCGGCTCCAGCGGCGCTCCGTCCGACGGCCCCGGCGTGCCGTACGGCGAGCAGCCGTACGGCACCGATCCCTACACCGGCCAGGCGTACGGCTGGCCGTCCCCGCCGAGCGGCTGGTCCTCGGGGCCGCCCGCGGACACCGGCCCCGCCCCGGCGGAAACAGGCCTGCCGTGGCCGTACGACCGCCCGGCGCCCGGCGGCAACGGCCCGGGCCGGCCGCCCGCGACCCCGTTCCCGGCGAGCGACCCGCCCTATCCGCCCGCGGGCACCTACCGGCCCTACACCCAAGACGAAACGGCCTTCCCGCCGCCGGGGGATCCCTTCCCGGCCCCGCAGGCGCCGCTGTCCCCAGCCGAGCCGCCCTCCCCGCAGGCGCAGGCTTCCTACTCCGAGGCCGGGCCCGCCATGCCGCCGGCAGGCGTCTCCGACCCCAGCGCCGAGACGGCCCTCCCGCCCGCCGGTTCGTTCCCGAACGAGAACGGGGCCCAGGCGCAGCAGGACGAGATGTACAAGGGGCTGCCGAAGCGGGTCCGCCAGGCCAGCCTGGCTCCGCAGCTCCGCGAGCGCACCACGCCCGGCAGTACGCCGTCCGCGGCGTCCGGGGACACCGTCGTCAACCGCTCGCCCGACGGCATCCGCAACGCGCTGTCGGCGATGCAGCGTGGCTGGCAGCAGGGACGCGCCGCGAACGAGGGCGGCTCGCCGGAACAGGACGGCGCACCCGCCAACGGGGCGCATGCGGCCCGTGGCAACCATGCGGGCGGCCCGGACGACGGAACGGTGCCCGGAGGCGAACGGCTCGTGACCAACGAGGAGCGGGCGACCCCCCAGGGCCACGGAGGCGGTAACGACAGCGCCGGCGACGTCGGCTGCGGCAGCGAGAGCCGGCTACGGGATAGCCAGGCTCCTACGGCGCCGGCAGCGATGGATACCCGGATTATTCTGCGCGACTGGAACCAGCCAGTGACCCGGCATACGACACGGGAGCGGAGGCCAGCAGCCACGACGAGCAGAGCTACCGTGGGGGAAACGATGACGTCTGATCGTGAGCGATACCCGGGGGGACACGATGACACCTCATTACGTCAACCTGGGCGGCGAGCTGAACTGGCTCCTTGATGACCTGGTGAACCACGTCCCGCAGGTCACCAAGGCGGTGATGCTTACCCGGGACGGCCTCGCCATCGGCGCGTCGGCGGCCCTGGGCTCCGATGTCACCGGGCCCGGGCGCCGCCCCGTACCTGCCGGGCGGCCGGATGGCACCGCCGTCGATGGGCGGAATGCCGGTGGGCCGGGCACCGATGGGGCATCCGTCGGTGCCACTGCCGCAGCTGACCCCCCAGCCACCCGACGTGCCCTCGGCGGGCTCCGTGTACAGCTCTTATCCGATTACGGTCGGTCAATCCGATCCGGCTCCGTATCGCGGAGTAGGCGCCTGATGCCGAGCTCTGAGGAACGATGGCTGGATTCCGAAGCCGGTCCGGTCGTGCGCCCCTACGCACTGACCGGCGGCAGGACGCGGCACGCCGGCGAAAAGTTCGATCTGGTCGTGACGGTCAAAGCCACGCGTAAGGAGATCTTGGACCCGGCCATCCTGAGCCCCGAGCAGATGTGGGCCCTGAACCTGTCCCGGCGGCCGACCACCGTAGCCGACCTGGCGTCCGAGCTGAACCTGCCCCTCGGTGTCGTCCGGATCCTGCTCGCCGACCTTCGCGACGCGGGATTCGTCATCATCCGGGCCCCGGAGACCGGGCAGAGTCAGCGCGACAGCCATATTTTGAGAGAGGTGCTCAATGGCCTACGGGCACTTTGAGCCGGCGGCCATCGCCGCGCCAGGCCACACAGCGATCAAGATCCTGCTCGCCGGCGGCTTCGGCGTGGGCAAGACCACGATGGTGGGAGCGGTCAGTGAGATCAAGCCTCTCCGGACCGAGGAGCCGCTGACCGAACGAGGTCTGCGGACCGACAACACGGCCGGGGTCGAGGGCAAGACCACGACCACGGTCGCCATGGACTTCGGCCGGATCAGCCTGCGCGAGGATCTGATCCTGTACCTGTTCGGCACGCCCGGTCAGCAGCGATTCTGGTTCATGTGGGACGAGCTTGCCGTCGGCGCGCTCGGCGCGGTGGTGCTAACCGACACGCGGCGGCTCGCGGACTGCTTCCCGGCCGTGGATTACTTCGAGCGGCGGCAGATCCCGTTTATCGTGGCGGTGAACTGCTTCGAAGGATCGGTCACCCACGACCCCGACGACATCCGGGTCGCGCTGGACCTGGACCCGGGTTTCCCAGTCGTGCTCTGCGACGCGCGGAGTAAGGACTCGGCCAAGGAAGTGCTGATCGCGCTGGTGGAGTACGTGCTCATGACGGTGGAGGAAGCCCCCGGCCAGCCGGAAGCGGCGGCGCACGGCTGATCCCGCGGCCCCCAGCGCGCTATGCGCCGCACCGGGAGGCGTCCCGGGCAGGCCCGTTCGGCATCAATAATCCGGTCGGCGGCGCCGGTCATTCGTACGGCAGCACAGCCCAGACGGCCTTGCCGTGGCCTTCGATCGGGCTCCATCCCCACACGCTGCTGAGCGCGTCGACGATCTGCAGTCCGCGGCCGCTCTCCCCGTCCCAGTCCGGCTTCCGCGGGCGCCGGCGCCTCGTCGCTGGCGTCGATGACGGCCAGCATGACCTCGCCCGCGCGGCGCAGCAGGCACAGCCTCAGCACCGCGCCGGCGGCGGATCCGGGCGGCCCGGGTATCCCGCCGCCGGGGACACCGGCGCTGGGGCTCGCGGCGCCGGTGAGGTGGCTGGCCCAGGCGGCCCGGGCCCGGGCCCGGGATAGCAGGCCGTGCCGCGCGCGTGCGCCGTGCTTGCGCCCCAGCCGTGGTCCCCGGTGTCGTGCGTCCCGTGCTGGACCGCGTTGACGACGAGCTCGCCAATGATTGTTTCCGCTTCGTCCGCGAGCTGGCCGAAGCCCCAGGAGAGGAGGACTTCCCGGGTGAAATGCCGGGCGGTACCGGCGGACTCAGGCTGCGCGGCCAGCACACAGGAGGTGACGGCCGGTGTTTCCCACCAGGCGGACGGCACCGGAAAGTAGCCGGGGTGAGGACAACCCAGGCTCGGATCCGGCGGAGCCGCTCACAGCCAAGTCGTCACCCCTGGTTCAGGAGCCAGCCCGCGCCCCGGATACCGCTGGCGGTCCATGCGATGTCGTCGCAGGTGCGGAGCCCTATCCGGCGCACTGTATTGGTATCCGTCGTCCCTATGCTGCCTGATACATTGTGCAAGTGCAAGGCCAAATGCACGTTCATCCGAATGTGCACGGTGCGATTCTATATGTACACGGCTCATGCGCACGGGGGTTCGGGGTAGTCACGAGCGACGGCGCCCGCCGGACCAAAAGCAAGGCCAGTTGAGCCCCTAGAGGGTGCGGCAACCGGGCCATACTGCGCAGGCGGTTCCGCCCCGCCGCCGGCCCGGGCGTTTCAGCCTCCAGGCACACCGTCGGCGCCGGGGCCGAAAATCGGCGGCCTGAACGCGTCAGCAGGGGCCGACGTTTAGTTAGTGACCTCATTACGGGAGACACGTCATGGATGAGCCCTACAACGGGATGCCAGCCACGGCGCTCGGCCACCTCACCTGGCTCAAGAGCCGGCACAGCAATCCCAGCGGTAACTGCGTGGAGGTCGCGGGCCTGCCAGGCGGCGAGATCGCGGTCGCAACTCGCGCCACCCGGCAGGTCCCGTGCTTGTCTACACCCAGGCCGAGATCGCCGCGTTCCTGCAGGGGGCCAAGGAGGGCGAGTTCGACCGCGTTGTTTCGTGAGCGGCCCGGGCCGGCCCGGGCGGCCATGGCGAGACCTCGCCGGACCTAGGCCGCGTGACCGTAAAAACGCGCTCAGTGCACGTGCCGCTGGCGCTGACCGCTGCGGATTCTGGCGCATCCGGGCCCCCGGACGGCTGATCCGCTAATCAGCTGCTTAACTACCCAGTAACAAAAAGCCACGTCAAATTATGATTTGCACTCTTTGCAATCCCAAGATCACGTGCGAGACTTGGCCACGCGCTGCAATATGACAACGACCGAGGGGTGTCGATGAACGCGTCTGAGGGCGCCGCCTGGGAGGGCCCGGTCCGGAGTTTCGGTCGGCGCGCGAGTGGACCGACCGTTCAGCGGATCGTGCTGGGTGCGCAATTGCGACGGCTGCGTGAGGCTAGGGAAATCACGACGGAGCAGGCCGCCAGGGCTATCCGCGGTTCGCATTCCAAGATCAGCCGGATGGAGCACGGCCGGGTCGGGTTCAAGGACCGGGACGTCAGCGACCTGCTGACGCTGTACGGCGTGACCGACCCCGACGAACGGTCCAGCCTGCTGGCCCTGGCCCGGGAGGCGGGCAACCCCGGCTGGTGGCACGACTTCGGTGATCTCCTGCCGCACTGGTTCGAGCCGTACATCAGCCTCGAAGCCGCCGCCTCCGTCATCCGCAACTACGAAGTGCAGTTCGTGCCGGGCCTGCTGCAGTCGCCGTCTTACGCGCGCGAAGTGATCCGGCTGGGACACGCCTCCATCACCGGTGAGGAGCTGAACCGGCGGGTCGAGCTCCGGCTGGGCCGTCAGCGGCTGCTGTCCAAGCCGGACGCGCCGCGGTTCTGGGCAGTGCTCGACGAGGCGGTCCTGCGCCGCCCGATCGGCGGTCACGACGTCCTGCGGGAGCAGATCGGGCACCTTGTCACGATGGCCGCTTATCCCGCCGTGACGCTGCAGATCGTCCCGTTCCGCGTGGGCGGTCACTCGGCGGCGGGCGGCCCGTTCTCGATCCTGCGCTTCGCCGAGCCGGAGCTGTCCGACGTGGTCTATCTCGAGCAGCTGACCAGCGCGCTCTACATCGACAAACCCACCGAGGTAGACCGGTACCTGGAGGTCATGGAGCGGCTCTGCGTCCAGGCCGAGACGGCGACGGACACCATCACGCAGCTCGAGAAGATCCGCGACGAGATGCCGAGTTAGCCGGCGGGCGACCCCCGGAACCCCCGCGACGCCCCGATGGTGGTACCCGCCGGTAGCACCGCCGCTCACCGGGCCTGAAAGCCCGGTCCGCTGGGCGGCCGGGCCCGCGGCCCGTCTGCCCGTACCCTGCGGCCGTGCATCGCCGATAGCACCAGCCGCTCACCCGGGCTGAAGGCCGGGTTCGCCGGGCCGGTTGGTTAGTTGGAACCGGGGAGGCCTTCGGGGGTCTCGGGGACCAGGGTGGGCGTGGCGCGGGTGAGGGTCTGCTTCTTGAAGAAGGCCGGCAGGGTGAACCGGCAGTAGATGTACAGCAGGAGCCCGAAGAGGGCCGACAGAAACACGATCACGAACACGCCACCGATCTGCCAGTGCGGGTAGAACGGCATCGTCCACGACGTGAAGCTGTTTTCGGTGGCGACGTCGTAGTCGGTCCACAGGCTCCAGCCGCCGGCGAAGTACATGATCAGGCCGCCCAGCAGCGGGAGAATCCCGCGCATCCACAGGTTGCGCATGCTGCTGGTCAGCGTCTTGCGGTAGTACCAGACGCAGGTGAAGGCGGTGAGCCCGTAGTAGAAGGCGATGTAGAGGCCGATCGCGGTCACCGCGTCGGCGATCACATTGCCGCCGGAGATGTAGTTCATCGGAACATACAGCAGGATCGAGATGCGCGCCCATGGCGATGGTGGAGACGGTGGGCGTCAGGTACCTGCCGTGCATCCGGGCGAACGCGGGCGGCAGGGCCTTGTAGACGGCCATCGACAGCGTTGTCCGCGCCGTGGGCAGGATCGTCGTCTGGGTGGAGGCGGCCGCCGAGCTGAGCACCATCAGGACCAGCAGCCGGGCCAGGAAGACGCCGAAGCCGGAGCCGCCGAAGACCGCGGTGCCGAGGACGGAGAGCACGTCGCCGACATTGTTGGGGTTAGCCAGGCCGATACCCTTGGCCCCGATGCCCGCGAACGACTGGGCCGCGAAGATGACGACCACGTAGGTGACGAGCAGCACCAGCGTGGAAATGATCGCCGCGCGGCCGGGGGTTTTGTTCCGGTCGGTGGTCTCCTCGTTGACCGCGACCGCGGTGTCCCAGCCCCAGTAGATGAACAGCATCAGGATCAGGCCGGTGACGAACGCCTGGAAGCTACTGATGTGGAACGGGTTGAGCCAGGATGCGGCGGGATGGACCGAGACAGCTGGGTGATGACCATTGCCCACGCGCACCAGGGCTACCACGGACAGGACGAGCAGCATGACGACCTCGATGCTGAGCAGGGTGCGCTGCAGCCGGGCCGAGATCTCGATGCCGCGGTAGCAGATGTAGGTCATCGCGACGATCCACAGCACCCCGACGAGCAGTACCCAGGGGCTGGTCGGGTCCGATCCGATGCCCTTGGCCCCGAAGAGCAGGAACACGTACTGCCCCGCCACCTGCGCCAGGCTGGCCATGACGAGGATGTCGGCCGCGATGATGCCCCACCCGCCGGCCCAGCCCGTCCGCGGGCCGAACGCGCGGGTGGCCCAGGTGAACGTGGTGCCGCAGTCCGGGTCGGCCTTGTTCAGCTCGCTGTAGCCGATGGAGGTGAGCAGCATCGGGACGAAGGCCAGGATCGCCACGATGGGCGACTGCAGGCCGACGGCCAGAACGATAAACCCGAGGGTGGCCGCCAAGCTGTACGCCGGGGCGGTCGACGCCACGCCCATCACGATGCTGGACACGAGCCCAAGAGCGCCGGGCTTGAGGCCTTTTTCGATCTGCTCCTCGGTTGGCCCGATGGCTTCCTCGGCCGCGGTCATCTCGTCACCCCCTTTTTAGCGTGATCTACTGACGACGGTTCTAGCACATGAAACCGCCGACGACGAGGGTTTCAGTCGTAACATGTACATTTGACCGCTGGATGCGCGGGTAAAAGGTCGATGATCTACGGCATCCGCAGCGGATACCGGTCGCCCCCCGCCGCAGGAATTCCGCGAAACCCACAGCCGGAGGATGCCGCGCCGCCCGGGCCGGGAGCAGTTCCGTAGGATCACGGATGTGCGAGACGACTCTGAGATCAGCCGGGTGCTCGCCATCGCGGCACACCCCGACGACCTGGACTTCGGCGCAGCGGGGACGATCGCGGCCTGGACCGGCGCGGGGATCGATGTCGTCTACTGCATTGTCACCGACGGCGACGCGGGCGGATTCGACGAGACGTTCCCGCGGGCGGAGATGGCGCCGCTGCGCCGCGCCGAGCAGATCGCAGCGGCCAAGTGCGTGGGCGTGCACGACGTCCGCTTCCTCGGTTACCCGGACGGCTGGGTCGAGGTGGGCATCGGCCTGCGCCGGGACCTGGCCCGGGTGATCCGGCAGGTGCGGCCGGATCGCGTGGTGTGCCCCAGCGCCGAGCGCAACTACGCGCGGGTGGGGGCCAGCCATCCCGACCACCGCGCGGTGGGCTCGGCGGCGCTGGACGCCGTCTACCCGGACGCCCGTAACCCGTTCGCCTTCCCGGAACTGGCCGGCGAGGAGAACTCCCCGCCTGGACGGTCGGGGAGGTCTGAATCGCCGGCAGCCCGGCGCCGGACCACTACGTGGACGTGACCGGCACGTTCCCCCGCAAGCTGGCGGCGCTGCGCGCGCACGAAAGCCAGACCGGCCACCTGACCGACCTCGAGGCGCGGTTGCGCGAGCGGCTGGCCGCCTCGGCCGGGCGCGCGGGCCTGGGGGACGGCCGCTCGCCGAGGCGTTCCAGGTCCTGGAGACGGCCTGACCTGGTGCTCGGTCCGGCGGCCAGGGCACCGCCGGGCCCCCGGGCTCATCGAACCCCTATTACGTGGGCACTAAAGTAAGTGTCCTGAATCATTGCCAGACGCCGTTCTTGGCTGCTCCGGTGCCGGGTACGCCCGGCACTTGTACGCCGTCCTCACGGAAATCAAGCTTCTCCGATCGCACCGTTTCGGATAAGCGCGACACTCGGAAGGGGGGAGTGGCGTTTCCTCCCCGGCCTGAAGTCCGGGATTTCCACGCCGCGACCTTGATGAGCATGGAACTTGATCACTCGTTCACCGTCCCCGTCCCGCCGGACCAGGCGTGGAACGTCCTGCTCGACGTGGAGAAGGTCGCACCCTGCATGCCGGGGGCCCAGGTCGACACCGTTGATGGCGATGACGTTGCCCGGCCGGCTGAAGGTCAAGGTGGGGCCGGTGTCACTCACCTACAAGGGAACGGCCACGTTCAAGGAACGGGACAGCGCGGATCGTTCGGTGCTGGTAGAGGCGTCCGGCAAGGAGATGCGCGGGGCCGGGACCGCATCCGCGGCGGTCCGGGCGGCCCTGCGCCCGGAGGACAGCTCCGATTCGGGAACCCTGGTGACGCTGCACACCACCCTGAACGTGACCGGGCGGCCGGCGCAGTTCGGCCGCGGAGTGATCGCCGAGGTCGGCTCGCGGCTGATCGACAGGTTCGCGGACAACCTCGCGCAGCAGCTCACCAACGGCGGGGTGGCCGCGGCCGCTGGTCCGGCCGCTGCGCCGCCCCCGGCAAGTGCCCCGGGCGCGGCCTCCAGTCCCGCGGGCGCGGCCTCCGGTACCGCGGGCGCGGCCTCCGCGTTCCCCGGGCGCGGCCTCCCGTTCCGCCGGGGCGACGACGGCCGGCAACGGTGCGGGCGACGCGCCCTCCGCCGCGGCTCCGCCGGCTTCTCGTCGCTCGCCCGCCGCTTCCGCACCGCCGGCTTCCGCACCGCCGGCTTCCGCACCGCCGGCTTCCGCGCCGACAGCGACGCGCCGGCGGCCCATGTGCCCCTGCAGACCGCGCCGGAGCCGGTGCAGTCCGTGCCCGTGCAGCGCCAGGACGACTCGCTAGACCTGCTGAGCCTCGTGGGCCCCGTGATTGTCAAGCGCCTGGCCCCGGTGGTCGGCGCCGCCACGGCCGTCGCGCTGCTGACCTGGGGCATCCGGCGCGTCATCCGCCGCCGCAAGTCCGCGTAGCCGGGGATCCGGCGCATTCTTCCGATTCGAGGGAGGGTGCGGGGCCTGGGGTAACGGCCGCGCCGGGCGGGAACGGGCGGCGTGGGCTTGGAGGGGGCGTCGCCGGGCCGGAACGGACGGGAGCCTGGCCTGGTGGAGCTGAACGGGGAGCCGGCCTGGTGGAGCTGAACGGGGAGCCCGGCCTGGTGGAGCTGAACGGGGAGCCCGGCCTAGTGGACGGCTACCTCGGTGATGGGGAGAGAGGAGTCGGCGGGCAGGTCCAGCGGCGACGGCGGAAAGCCCCGCGAGGCGAGTTCGGAACCGAGGGCGGCCACCATCGCGCCGTTGTCCGTGCACAGGCCCGGACGCGGGACGCGCAGGCAGATGCCGGCGGCGGTGCAGCGTTCCTCGGCCAGGGCGCGCAGGCGGGAGTTGGCGGCCACGCCGCCGCCGATGACGAGGTGGCCGACTCCGTGCTGGAGACAGGCGGCGACGGCCTTGCGCGTCAGGACGTCGGCCACCGCCTCCTGGAAGGACGCGGCGACATCGGCTACCGGGACCGGTTCTCCCCGGGCGGCGCGTTCCTCGACCCACCGGGCCACGGCCGTCTTGAGCCCGGCGAATGAGAAGTCGAGCGACCCGTCGTGGTACTTCCCCCGCGGGAACGCGATCGCGGCCGGATCGCCGGACCGGGCCGCCTTGTCGATGGGCGGCCCACCCGGGAACGGGAGGCCTAGTACCCGGGCGACCTTGTCGTACGCTTCACCGGCCGCGTCGTCGACGGTCGCGCCGAGGGATATCACCTCACCCGCGACGTCGGGGACGAGCAGCAGCGACGAATGGCCGCCCGAGACGAGCAGGGCGATGACCGGCGCCGGCAGCGGGCCGTGCTCAAGCTGGTCGACGGCCACGTGCGCGGCCAAGTGGTTGACGCCGTACAGCGGCTTGCCGAGCGTGAGCGCGTAAGCCTTGGCCGCGGCCACCCCCACCAGCAGGGCACCCGCGAGCCCAGGACCCGCCGTCACCGCGATCGCGTCCACGTCGGGCAGCGTGACTCCGGCCTGGGCCAGCGCCCGGTCCACGGACGGGGTCATCGCCTCCAGGTGAGCCCGGCTGGCTACTTCCGGCACGACGCCGCCGAACCGGGCGTGCTCGTCGACGCTGGACGCCACCGCGTCGGCCAGTAGCTCGTGGCCGCGCACCAGGCCGGCCCCGGTCTCGTCGCAGGACGTCTCGATGCCGAGAACGAGCGGGCCGCTCATCGCGCATCCGCTGCGGGCGCCGCGCCTCCGGCCAGTCCGGCGCTATCGGGCGCCGCGCCTCCGGCCGGTCCGGCGCTATCGGGCGGGACGGTGCTATCGGGCGGCCCGGCGCTACCGGTGGGCTCAGCGGGCTTGGCGGGCTCGGCGCTCTTGGGCAGGGCGGGTTCGCCGAGGCCGCAGCGCATCACGATCGCGTCCATGCCGGAGGGCTGGTAGTAGCCGCGCCGGATTCCGGCGTCGGAAAAACCGAACCGGCGGTAGAGGTTCTGAGCCCGCGGGTTGTCGGCACGTACCTCGAGGACCATTTCCGTACAGTCGTGGCGGCCCGCCTCATCCAGCAGATCGGTCAGCAGTGTGGTACCTATCCCCCGGCCCCAGTGCGCCGTGCTGACGGCCAGCGTCAGCACCTCGGCCTGGCGGCCACCGGGCAGCATCATCCCGGCGTATCCCACGAGTTTGTTTCCTTCCTCGGCCGCCACGTAATGGCGCCCGCGTCCTTGCATGGCGAGCTCTTCGGCGAACATGCCCGGCGACCACGCGTCGTCAGGGAAGAGCGAACGTTCCAGATCCAGCACGGCGGCCAGATCGTCGTAGCGCAGCGGCCGCAGCCGCAGGCTCACGGCGACGTCACCCGCTTCGGCGGGCCGGGAACCCGGGCGTCCGGCCGGCGCAGGTACAACGGCTCGGGCGGCAGAAACGCCAGCCCGGTCCCGGACACGCCGAGCTCAGTCCCGGACTCGCCGAGCCCGGTCCCGGCAACGCTGAGGCGCCCGGCGGCGAGCTCGGCCAGGACGGCCGCGGACGGGTGCTCGCGCCAGATCGGCTCGCCGAGCTCGTCCGGGTAGAGCGCCGCCGCCTGTCCCGCGACAGGCAGCACCGCGCCGTCGGGAATCTCGGCGGGGCGGCTGACGGCCGGCCCGGAGATCCGCGATCCTGACCCGTCGTAGCGGCCCCAGTAGAGCTCCTTGCGGCGCGCGTCGGTCACGGCCAGGAAGTTCCGGCCCGCCGCGGCGGGCACGGCAGCGCGCGCGAGGACGTCGAGTGTGCAGACACCGTAGACGGGTATGGCGAGCGTCCGGCCGAACACCCGCGCAGTGACCACGCCCACGCGCAGCCCGGTGTAGGGGCCGGGCCCCACGCCGGTCACTACCGCGGTCAGGTCGCCCGGCTCAGCGCCCGCGTCGGCGACGACCTTGGCGATGGACGGGGCGAGCAGTTCACCGTGCCTGCGCGCATCCACCGTGACGGTCTCGGCCAGCACACGCTGTCCGTCATGCAGGGCCACGGTAACGGCGGGGGTCGCGGTATCGAACGCAAGCAAAAGCACGGATGCACAGCCTAGTTGACCTAGCCGATGGTGGCGTTCTTCAGCGGGACGGCGGGATCGGTGAGGAGGCTGGCGTCGACGGGCGTTGCGGACGCGATCACCCGACGGCCCTGGGCCAGGTCGCGGGGACGGTCGACCGCGAGCAGCGCCACCAGCCGGGGTCCCGACAGCCAGCAGACCGTCCACGGGCCGGATGACGACGGGCCGGGACCGCGCCAGACCAGCCGGTCGGCGGTTCCGTGGTACCCGGCGTACTGCATCATCCGGCCGAACTGTTCCGACCAGGAATATGGCACCGGGTCGTAGACCTCGTCCGCGCCGAGGACGTTGGCCGCCGCGACCCGCGGAGCCTGCAGTGCTATATCCCAGTGCTCGAAACGCAGCCGCCGTCCGTACCGGACCGACAGGAACGACGCGCAGTCACCGACCGCGTACACGCCCGGCACCGACGTGCGCAGGTGCTCGTCGGCGGCGACCCCGTTGTCGAGCCGGACGCCGGAGCCCGCCAGCCACGCCACGGCCGGGCGGACCCCGACCGCGGTGACGATCTCGTCGGCGGGAATCCACCCGCCGCCGGCCAGGGCCAGGCCGCCGTCCTCCACCGACTCGACGGCCTGCGACGTCCGCAGCCCGACGCCGGCGGCCGCGTACCAGGGGACGGTCTGGGCGCCCACCTCGGCGCCGACCGCGCCGGCCAGCGGGGCAGGCCCGGCCTCCACGACGGTGACGCGGCAGCCGCGGGCGGCCGCGGCGGTGGCGAGTTCCGCCCCGATCCAGCCCGCTCCGACGATGACCAGGCGCACCCCGGGCCGCAGCCGGGCGCGCAGTTCCACCGCGTCCTCGTGGGTGCGGAGAAACCGCTGGCGCCCGGGACCCGGCAGGACGACCGGTTCCGCGCCCGTGGCCACGACCAGGCGGTCGAACGGGTACGCGCCGCGCGCCGTGCGCACCAGGCCGCGGGCCCCGCCGGATCCTCCGGCCGCGCCGGGCCCCCCGGACCCTGCCGGACCCTCCGGCCGCGGCCGGCCCGGGCCCTCCGGACCCGCCGGGCCGGAGCGAGCCGCCCGGCCCGGCCAGTTCCAGGCCGGTGGCGGGCTCGCCCAGCCGCAGGTCGACGTCCAGCGCGGTGAAGTCCGCACGGAGCGTGGTGTCCAGCTCGGCGCTGATTTCGGCGGCGTCCGGCTCCCCGGCCAGAACCTCCCCCGGCAATGCCTCGCCGACCAGAAACTCCCCGGACGCGGGCTGCGCTGGCGATGATTGCTCCGGCAATGTCCGTTCGGACAATGCTGGCTCAGACAGGGCCTGCTTAGAAAGGGGCGGCCGGTCGTACGGGGGCCTGTTTTCGGCGGCGATCATGGTGATCCGGCCGCCGAAGTCCCGCGCCCGAAGTTCTTCGACGGTCCGGAGCCCGGCCAGCCCCCCGCCAGCGATGACGACCTGCATGACGACATAGGCTAAGGCCGGAACGCGCGGGAGTCCGGTGGAGACTGGACTGAGAGGGAAGCTGGCGAGTTTCCGACCGTAGAACCTGATCCGGATCATGCCGGCGAAGGGAGCGAGGGCGATTGGCGACAGTGATCGTGGCCGGCGGCGGAGTGATCGGCCTGGGCATCGCCTGGCGCGCCGCCCAGCGCGGGTTCAGCGTGACCGTCGCCGACCCCTCCCCCGGCCAGGGCGCCAGTCACGCCGCGGCCGGCATGCTCACGCCGGTCTCCGAAGCCAGCTACACGGAAAAGGAGCTGTTCGCGCTCGGCACGGCGTCGCTGGAGCGCTACCCCGGCTTCGTGGCCGAGCTGACCGCAGCCACCGGCGAGCCGACCGGTTTCCGCCAGACCGGCACCCTCCAGGTCGGCTACGACGCCGACGACCTCGCTGTCATCGACGAGCTGCACGCGCTGCACGGCAGCCTCGGCGTCCCGGGCCGCCGGCTGACGACGCGGGAATGCCGCCGCCTGGAGCCCATGCTGGACCCGTCGGTACGGGGTGGTCTGCTCGCCGAGACGGACGGCTCGGTTGACCCACGGCTGCTCACGCGCGCGCTGCTGGCCGCGGCCGCGCAGGCCGGGGTCCGGCTGATCAGGCAGCCCGTCACGCAGATCATTCGGGATGCCGAACGGGCCCCGGCGGGACCCGGCACCGGACCAGGACCCGGGCCGGGTGGGGGTTCCGCGGGAGAGGGCCCGCACGCAGGGGGCCCGCACGCACTGGGCCCGCACGCAGAGGGCCCGAAGGGCGGCGGGCGGGTCCGCGGCGTCTGTCTCGCCGACGGGACGACGATCACGGCGGACTGGACCGTGCTCGCGGCCGGCTGGAACTCGGCGGCTGTCAAAGGGCTCCCGGCAGACTGCGTGCCGCCGGTCCGGCCGGTCAAGGGGCAGGTGATCCGGCTGCGCGCCCCGGACGGCTTCCTGCACCGGACCCTGCGCGGCATCGTCAGGGGCTCGTCGGTCTACCTCGTGCCGCGCGGCGACGGCGAACTGGTGGTGGGCGCGACCCAGGAAGAACTCGGCCCGGACACCCACGTGACGGCCGGCGGCCTGTGGGAACTGCTGCGGGACGCGCGGGCGCTGGTGCCCGGCATCACCGAGCTCGAATTCACCGAGGCGGTCGCGCGGCTGCGGCCCGGAACACCGGACAACGCCCCCATCCTCGGCCCGTGCGCCGCGGTCGGCCTGGTGCTGGCGACCGGTCATTTCCGCAACGGGGTGCTGCTCACGCCAGTCACCGCCGACGTGATCGCGGACTACCTGGAGACCGGGTGGCTGCCCGACGTGGCGGCGCACTTCACGATCGGCCGCTTCCAGCAGCGCCGTCCCGGTCCCGGGGGCCGGCGCTGATCAGTGGGGACGGCCCGGATGAACGTCGTCGTCAACGGGCGCGCGTTCGAGCTGGCGGACGGTGCGACGGTGGCAGCCGCGGTCCAGTTGCTGACCAGCGCGCGCAGTGGCGTCGCGGTGGCCGTCAACGGACAGGTGGTGCGGCGTTCCGCCTGGGATTCCACCCCGCTGGCGGACGGCGACCAGGTCGAAGTGCTCACCGCGGTCCAGGGAGGCTGAATGGACGATCCGCTCGTAATCGCCGGAGAGAAGTTCGCCTCGCGGCTCATCATGGGCACCGGCGGGGCACCGAGCATGGACGTCCTCGACCGGGCGCTCTCGGCGTCGGGCACCGAGATCACGACCGTGGCGATGCGCCGCGTCGCGGCGCCCGGCAGCGGGCATTCGGTGCTGGACCTGCTGGCCGGGCGCGGTATCCGCGTACTGCCGAATACCGCGGGGTGCCACACGGCAGCCGACGCGGTGCGCACCGCCGAACTGGCCCGCGAGGCGCTCGGCACCCGGTGGCTGAAGCTCGAAGTGATCGCGGACGAGCGCACCCTGCTGCCGGACCCGGTGGAACTGCTGGACGCGGCCGACCTGCTCGTGGCGCGGGGATTCACCGTCCTGCCGTACACCAGCGACGACCCGGTGCTGGCCCGGCGCCTGGAGCAGGCCGGCTGCGCCGCGGTCATGCCGCTCGGCGCGCCGATCGGTTCCGGGCTCGGCGTCCGGAATCCGCACAACATCGAGCTGATCGTGGAGGAGGCCGGCGTCCCGGTGATCCTCGACGCCGGTATCGGGACCGCGAGTGATGCAGCGATCGCGATGGAACTGGGCTGCGACGGGGTGCTGCTGGCGACCTCGGTGACGCGGGCCCGGGACCCGGAGCAGATGGCCGGGGCGATGCGGCACGCCGTCATCGCCGGGCGGATGGCCCGGCTGGCTGGGCGCGTCCCGCCCCGGCGCTACGCCAGCGCCTCATCACCCCCGGCGAGCGGCGAACCGCAAAGCGGTAATCCAGCCCAGCGCAGTTGACCTGCTCGTACAATTGCCCCCGATGGACACCACCCTCGCGGACCCCCTGGTCGGGCGGCTGCTTGACGGCCGCTACCAGGTGGAAGCGCTGGTTGCGCTCGGCGGCATGGCGACGGTGTACCGCGCCATCGACACCCGCCTGGACCGCCGGGTCGCGCTTAAGGTGATGCACGCCGACCTGGCACGCGACGAGGATTTCGTCGGCCGGTTCATCGGCGAGGCCAAGTCAGCCGCGCGGCTCTCGCACCCGAACGTGGTCTCCGTCTACGACCAGGGCCGGGACGGCCCGTACCCCTACCTGGCCATGGAGTATCTGCCTGGCCGCACCCTGCGCGACCTGCTCGGCGAGCGAGGCTGGTGCCCGCCCCGTGAGGCGCTGGCCATCATGGTGCCGCTGCTGTCGGGCCTGGCGGCCGCGCACAACTCCGGGATCGTGCACCGGGACGTCAAGCCGGAGAACGTGCTGATCGCGCCGGACGGCCACTTGAAGGTGGTTGACTTCGGCCTGGCCCGGGCGCTGTCCGTCAGCAGCCAGACGCGGACGGGCGTGATCATCGGCACCGTGGCGTATCTGGCCCCCGAACAGGTCACCGGGACCAGTGCCGACGCCCGCACCGACGTCTATGCGGCGGGCATCGTCTTGTTCGAGCTGCTCACGGGGGCCAAGCCACATACCGGCGACGGCCCGCTGGCGGTGGCGTACAAGCACGTCAACGAGACGGTCCCGGCCCCCTCACGGTTCGTCCAGGGCATTCCGCCGGAGGTTGACCGGCTCGTCCTGCAGGCCACCAGCCGGGACCCCCGGGGTCGCCCGGCGGACGCGGCGGATTTCCTAAGGCTGGTCTACGACGTTATGCGCGGGCTGCCGGACGACAGCCGGTGGGCCGCCCCGGCGGCCGCGTGGCCCGGGACCGGCCCCGCCGCGCACGGGGCGACCAGCTACGGGTCTGCCGGCTACGGGGCGACTGGCTACGGGGCCGCCGGCGGCCCGGGATACGGTGCCCGGGGATACGGGGCTCCGGGATACGGGGGCGAGAACCGCACGCAGATCCTCGGGATCCCCGCCGACGGCAGGACAGTCATCGCCGGGCGCGACGACCGGGGCGGCTACGACGGCCACGGTGGCACCGGCGGTCGCCGGCGCAAGCGACGGGTCTGGCTGCTGGTGGCCCTGCTGGCGGTGCTGGTCTTCGCGGCGGCCGGGGGCGCCGGGTGGTGGTACACCCAGGGCGGCTACACCACGGTCCCCGCGGTCGCGGGCATGACGGACGGCGCCGCCGTCACGGCGCTGCGCGCCGACGGCTTCACCGTCCGGATGGGCGCGGTGGTGACGGATGATAACGCGCGGGCCGGGACGGTCGCGCGCACGGTCCCGGCCGTGGGCGGGCGTGTCCACAAGGGATCGGCGATCACCATCATCCCGTCCGCCGGGCCCCGGATGATCAAGGTGCCTGACGTGTCCGGACGGCAGCTCGCCGACGCTCAGCAGGCGCTGCGCAACGCCGGACTGACCCCTGGGCAGGTCCGCAAGGTGGCGTCCGGCTCGGTCGACGCCGGGAGCGTGGTGAGCACCCAGCCGGCCGCCGGGCTGTCCTCGCCCCAGCAGACGCCCATCGCCATCACGGTCAGCGAGGGCCCTCCGCTGCCCGACTTCCGTGGCCAGGACCAGCAGAGCATCCAGCAGTGGGCGTCGCAGAACGGCATCACACTCAACGTCCGGCAGGATACGGGCAGCTCCCAGCCGCAGGGCAGCATAACGTGGCAGACGCCGGCCCCGGGCACGCCGATCACCGTCAACGAGACGGTGACGATCGGGGTGTCGGCCGGGCCGCCCCAGGTTGCCATCCCGAACGTGAACGGCATGGGCATCGGCGAGGCGCGGCAGAAGCTGATGAAGCTCGGCTTCGACGTGACGGTGAACCGGTTCGGGCCGTTCAACAAGGTGTTCGCCTACTCCCCGCAAGACCAGGCGCCCAAGGGCAGCACGATCACCATCGACGCCGGCTTCTGAGCCAGCAAGCTCGTGCACACGGAAAACGGTTTGCCACCGTTGCGGGACGAGAGCCCCGGGCACCACCGATGAGATCCCGGACGCGGAGCCGGTCCCGGGCAGTGCGCTCAGCCGAAGAAGACTTCGGCCTCCGCGTACCGCTCCGGGGGCACGGTCTTCAGCTCGGCGGTCGCATCGGTCAGCGGAACCCGGATGATGTCGGTGGAGCGCAAGGCCACCATATTGCCGAACGCACCGTCGTGGACCGCCTCTATCGCCTGCACGCCGAACCGGGTGGCGAGCACGCGGTCAAACGCGGTGGGGGTGCCGCCGCGCTGGATGTGGCCGAGCACCGCGACGCGGGCCTCTTTGCCGATCCGCTTCTCGATCTCGTTGGCCAGCATCTGCCCGACGCCGCCCAGCCGCACGTGACCGAACGCATCGAGTCCCTGCTCGGTGACCGCGAGTTCGTTTTCCATCGGATGCGCGCCCTCGGCGACCACGACGATTGGCGAGTACCGCGTCTGGAAGCGGTGCTCGACGTACTCGCAGACCTTCTTGATCTCGAACGGCTTCTCGGGGATGAGGATGACATTGGCACCGCCGGCCATCCCGGCGTGCAGCGCGATCCAGCCAGCGTGCCGGCCCATCACCTCCACGATCAGCGCGCGGTGGTGGCTCTCGGCCGTCGTGTGCAGGCGGTCGATGGCCTCCATCGCGATGTTCACGGCGGTATCGAAGCCGAACGTGTAGTCGGTGGCGCCCAGGTCGTTGTCGATCGTCTTGGGCACGCCGACGACGCTGACACCCTCGGCGTACAGCCGGGTCGCGGCGCCGAGGGTGTCCTCGCCGCCGATCGTGACCAGAGCATCGACCCCGAGGCCGGCCAGGTTGTCCTTGATCCGCTCCACGCCCGAGCGCTCACCGCCCTGGTCGGCGAAGGGATTGGTCCGCGACGTGCCCAGGATCGTTCCGCCGCGCGGCAGGATGCCCCGGACAGCCTGCACGTCCAGGGGGACGGTGTCCCCTTCCAGCGGGCCGCGCCAGCCGTCACGGAAGCCGACGAACTCGTATCCGTACTCCTGCACGCCCTTGCGGACCACGGCGCGGATAACAGCGTTGAGGCCGGGGCAGTCGCCGCCACCGGTAAGGACTCCCACTCTCATGGGGCCACCTTAGCCCCTGCCAGGGTCCGCAGTCCGGGCCTTAAGACCTGGTTCCCGGGGCGTTACGGGCTGCGGTTCCGGTGGCGTTCGCGGCGGGGTCGTGGGGGCGGGGGACGTTCCGCGCGGCCTCCGCCCAGGGACGGAAAACGATCTTGAGCAGTACGCCTAGGGTAAGCTGCGCCAGTTTGTAATACACGCCCAAATATTCGCTCGTTCGGCGGTGTTTTTACCGCCACGCGGGGTGCGATCTGGCCGCCGGCGTGCGACGATGCCTAGCACCGGCCGGTTGACCACCGGGGGGAGGGAGCGGCGCTTCATGGCCGAGTTGATGCCAGGCGCGGAGCCGTTTTACCGCACGGGCGGTGCCGTCGGAGTGCTGCTCTGTCACGGGTTCACGGGGAGCCCGCAATCGCTGCGCCCCTGGGCGGAGTTCCTGGCCGACTACGGGCTGGCCGTGTCCGTGCCCCTGCTGCCCGGGCACGGTACGACCTGGCAGGACATGGCGCGGACCACCGCGGCCGACTGGTACGCGGTGGTTGAGCAGGCCCTCGCCGGGCTGCGCGCACAGTGCTCCGAAGTGTTCGTGATGGGCCTTTCGCTGGGCGGCTGCCTCGCGCTGCGGCTCGCCGAAGGACACGGCCCGGACGTCAGCGGCCTGGTGCTGGTCAATCCGTCGCTGGCTCCCGACACCAGGCTGTTCCTGCTGGCCCCGGTGCTCAAATACGTCCTGCCGTCGCTGCCCGGGGTCGGCAGCGACATCAAGAAGCCGGGAGTGGCGGAGCTTTCCTACAGCCGGGTCCCGGTTCGTGCGGCCGCGTCGCTGCCGCAGATGTGGCGGCAGACCACCCGCGATCTGGCCGGCGTCACCCAGCCGGTGCTGACCTACCGGAGCAGCGAGGACCACGTGGTCGGGCCGGCCAGCATGCGGGCGCTGGAGGCGGGCCTGACCCCCGGCCTGCTGACCGTACGGACCTGCAGCGATAGTTATCACGTTGCGACAATGGACAATGACGCGCAGGGTATTTTTACCGGAAGCCTACAGTTTGTCCGGGACCACTGCCGGGACAAGACCTGGTCCGCCTGGCGACACCGTGCCGGAGACCACGTAGCCGGGGAGGGAGGTGCGAGACAAGGACGTGAGCAGCGGCGAGAATGACGAAGAAGCGGCCTGGCTCGACCTGATCGCGAATTACGACGCACCCGCGCACATTGAGGGCGGCTGCCCGTGGCCGGAGCGGGAGAACCTCTCGCAGCCGGACAGCGCTCCCATCCCTGGCGCCTCTCAAGTCACACGATCCCCCCAAACCCCGGAATCCCCGCAGGCAACCGGCCCGTTCCCGGTCAGCGAAGCACCGCCGGGCATCCGCCCCGCAGCCCCGGCCGACCCGGTGCGTGACCCGGACCGGCCGCGCCCCGGCGAACTGAACGGTCCCGGAACCGGAAGGCTCAGCGGCCCCCCCACGCTGAATGACCCTGGCGAGCTAGGTGCTCCCGGCGCCCCCGGCGAACTCGGCGCCCCCGGCGAACTCGGCGCCCCCGGCGAACTCGGCGCCCCCGGCGGGCTGGGAGGTTCCGGGCCGCTGGGCCGTTCCGGGCCGGGCCTGACTCCGGGCCGGAACGGCGCTGGCCCCGCGCACGGTGCCCCGGCACCTCCGGGCGAGGCGGCCCAGCGGGCCGCGCCGGGGCCGGACTCGCAGGAGGAGCATTACTTCCCGCCCCCGCCCCCGCCGCTGCCCAAGCTGGACCCGCTCAGCAAGGGCGCGTGGGTCGCGTTGTTCGGTGGGCCCGCGTACCTGCTGATCGCGACGGCGGTGGGATGGACCGTACCCGCGGTCGCGGCGTTCCTCGCCATCGGCGCGTTCGTGGGCGGTTTCGCCGTCCTGGTGCTGCGGATGGGAGACGAGCCGAGGAACGGTTCCGGTCCCGACGACGGCGCCGTCGTCTAGGCCTGGGCCGTGGCGTACCGGCGTGCGAGGTCCGCAGCGCCTACCACGCCCGCGTCGGAACCCAGTTCCGCGAGCCGGATGTCAGCGAAACCGCGGTAGCCGCGACCGGGCAGCGATCTCTCGTACGCCCACCGGGCCGGATCGACGAGCAGGCTGCCCGCATCCGATACCCCGCCGCCGATGATGAAACAGCCCGGATCCATAACCGCGGCCAGGTCGGCCATGCCCTGGCCAAGCCAGCTGCCCACGATCTGGAAGCAGCGCAGGGCAGCCGGATCGCCTTCGCGTGCCGCCTGGGTCACCTGAGGGCCGGAGATACCCTCCGGCGTTCCGCCGCCCAGCTGCAGGAGGCGCATGGCTCCCTCGGGGCTCCGCCGGGCGAAGTCACGCGCCTCCGCGACCAGCGCGTTGCCGCTGCAGTACTGCTCCCAGCAGCCGCGGTTGCCGCAGCCGCAGAGCCGGCCGTCGGGGACAACCCGGTAGTGGCCGGGCTCGCCGGCGATGCCGAACCGGCCGCGGTAGAGGTCCCCGCCGATCAGCATGCTCGCCCCGATGCCCGTGCCCACGGCGATCAGGAACACGTCCTGGAAGCCGCGGGCGGCGCCGAACCGGGACTCGGCCCAGAGGCTCGCGTTCGCGTCGTTCTCCACGAACACGGGCAGCCCGATCTGTTCCTGTACGGACTCGCGCAGCGGCTCACCGCGCCAGGCGAGGTTGGGCGCGAACAGGACAGTGGAACGTGTCTCGTCGATGAAGCCGGCGGCGCCGATGCCGACGGCGGCCACATCGTGCCGGGACGCCAGTTCTCTCACGACGTCCGCGATGACCTGCTCCGTGTCGGGCGGGCTCGCCGCGGGCGTAGAGCGCTTCAGCTTCTCGATGATCCGGCCGTTGTCGCCCACGACGCCGGCCTGCGGCCTTGGTGCCCCCGACATCAATGCCGATCGTCAGGTACACGACCGGCCTCGCCGGGGGGATCGGTCGCGTCTGACCAGGGGCGGGCGGACGGCCCGGGGGACCCAGCCTGCCCTGCGGGCCGGTCCTGCGGATGCGTGTGCTGCGGCGGCTTCATGACCGCCTCGAAGGCCGAATAGGCCTCCTGGACGACGGAGGCCAGCGCGTCCCCGGCCCCAGCCAGGGGTGAGCCCTGGCCGCCCTGGCGGGACTCGCGCAGCCGGCGCGCGGCCCGGCAGACCGGGCACCAGGCGCACTCGGGCGCCTCCTCGTCGCGGAGGGGGCGCGTCGTGGCGGTCTCCCACACGTCGGCCCGCTTACCGGAGGGTTCCTGGCCCAGCACCCGGCGGACCGGGGCCGTGAGGTCCTTAGTGAGACTGCGCGCACCCGAGCGCATCAGCCACCGCTGGAGGTCACCAATCGGATCCCCGCCTGGCTGGCTGTCCCGCTCGGTCACGTGGCGCCTCCCGCTCTCAGTTCTTAGCTCCGAGGGTACCTCTACCACTGGAGGACATAGGGCAGCCCGGTCGCGCGGAAGTGCCCGACGTTGATGCATTCGGTGGCGCCGATCCGCACCCGGCGCGCCAGCGGCTGGTGCACGTGACCGAAGAGCGCGAACCGGGGCTGGGTGCGCCGGATCGCGGCCAGCAGCGCGTCACTGCCGCGCTCCATCCGCCGCGCCACGGTGTCGTAGAGCAGTTCGGGCACCGCGGGCGGGATATGGGTGCAGAGCACGTCGACCGCGCCGACCTCCTCGATCTTGGCGGCGTAGGCCAGTTCGTCGATCTCGTTGGGCGTCCGGTACCGGGAGATCAGGCCGCCGCCGACGAATCCGAACGTCCAGCCGTCCAGGTCCGCCCGCGCGCCGTCGAAAACCTGATGACCGGGTTTCAGGTACCCGGCCCACATCCGCGGGATATCGACGTTGCCATAGGTCAGGTACGCGGGCTCGGGCAGCGCGGCGAACAGTTCCGCGTACTGGCGGGCGGCCGCCTTCTCGATGGCCGCGCGCACCGAGCCGCCCGGCAGGCGCGCGGCCAGCCGCGCGGACAGCGCCCGCGCCTCCTCGAACCGCTGAGCGCGCCGGAGCGCCATGAACACGCGGGCCTCCTCCGCTCCGAACAGGTCCGCGAAGATGCCGTGGCGATGGTCGGCGTAGTCCATGAACAGAAGCAGGTCACCCAGGCAGATGAGCACGTCCGCGCCCCGAGCGGCCGCGGGCAGCGCGTCGGCCCGGCCATGTACGTCGCTCACCACGTGAATCCGCATGAGGCAACGCTAAGCCGGCCCCGGATAGCCTGATCATGCGGGTTTTGCGCCGCGCCGGGACCTGACCGTGACCGGGATTTCGCTCTACCGGCCAGTAGCTTTACGCGATACCGTGAGCGCGGCGGCAAGGAACCGGTAACCCGGTAAGGAGACAGGTCGTGCGCCAGCACAGTATCCCCGCTCTCGTGCAGATTCCTGATTCGGCGAATCTCGCCGAGGTCGTGTCCAAACGCGCCGCTGACCAGCCGCAGCAGGTCGCCCTGCGCCGCAGCACCAGCGCCGGGACCTGGCAGGACGTCACCGCCAGCGAATTTCGCGACGAGGTGACGGCGCTGGCCAAGGGGCTGATCGCGGCCGGGATCGCCGTCGGTGACCGGGTGGGCCTGATGTCGCGCACGCGGTACGAGTGGACGGTCCTCGACTACGCGATCTGGACGGCCGGTGCGGTCACCGTGCCGGTCTACGAGACGTCCTCGGCCGACCAGGTTGAGTGGATCATGAGCGACTCGGGCGCCAAGGCCATCTTCGTGGAGACCGCGGCGCACGAGGCGATCGTCGCTGGGCTGCGCGACCGGCTGAGCACCCTGGACCACGTCTGGCGGATCGAGGCCAGCCCGGTCTCCGGGCAAGAACGCGGGCAGGGACGCGGGCAGGCCGCCGGGGACGCGGGCGACAAGGCCCCCGGGCTGGACGTGCTGGCCGCCGATGGCGCGTCCGTAGCCGACGACATGGTCGGCGAGCGCGCCTCGGCGGCCAGCGCCGCCGACCTGGCCACGATCATCTACACCTCCGGGACCACCGGGCGGCCCAAGGGCTGCGAGCTGACCCACCGCAACCTGCTGTCCGAGGTACGCAACGCGAGCGCGGCCGCGCCGGAGATCTTCAGCGCGGGTGGTTCGACGCTGCTGTTCCTGCCGCTCGCCCACGTCCTGGCGCGGGTCATCCAGGTGGGCTGCATCGAGGCCGGCATCATCCTCGGGCACAGCCCCGATGTCACCAGCCTGCTGCCCGACCTCGGCTCCTTCCGGCCGACGTTCCTGCTGGCCGTCCCGCGCGTGTTCGAGAAGGTCTACAACGGCGCCGAGCAGAAGGCGGAGGTCCGAGGGCAAGGGCGCGATCTTCCGGCGGGCCGCACGCACGGCGATCGCCTACAGCCGGGCCCTGGACAGCCAGGCCCGGGGCGGCCGCGGCCCGGGCGCCGGCCTGCGGGTCACCCACGGGGTCTTCGACCGCCTCGTCTACACCAAACTGCGGGCCGCGGTCGGTGGCCAGGTGCAGTACGCGGTCTGCGGCGGCTCCGCCCTAGGCGAGCGGCTGGGCCACTTCTTCCGCGGCGCAGGAATCACGATCCTGGAGGGCTACGGGCTCACCGAGACCACCGCGGCGGCCACCGTAAACCGGCCGAGCGGCAACAAGATCGGCACCGTCGGGCTGCCCGTACCCGGTGACGCGCTGAAGATCGCCGACGACGGCGAGGTCCTCATCAAGGGACCGACCGTGTTCACGGGCTACTGGGGCAACAGCAAGGGCACCGCGGAGGCCATGACCGACGACGGCTGGATGCGCACGGGTGACCTCGGGGAGCTGGACGACGAGGGCTATCTGCGGATTACCGGGCGGAAGAAAGAGATCATCGTCACCGCGGGCGGCAAGAACGTCGCGCCCGCGCCGCTGGAGGACCGGATCCGCGCGCACTTCCTGGTCAGCCAGAGCATGGTCGTCGGCGACGGCAAGCCGTACGCGGCGGCGCTGGTGACGATCGACGAGGAGGCGTTCCCGGCCTGGAAGGAAAAGCACAGCAAGCCGGCCGGCGCGACCGCGGCCGAGCTGCGTGACGATCCCGATCTGGTGGCCGAGATCCAGGCGGCGGTGGACGACGCCAACACCACGGTGTCCCGGGCCGAGTCGATCCGCCGCTTCCGCATCGTGGACGGCGACTTCACCCAGGAGAACGGCCAGCTGACGCCCTCGCTGAAGGTGCGCAGGAACGTGGTGGCCAAGGACCGGGCCGCCGACATCGACGCCCTCTACGCCTAGCTGGCTACTGGGACACGGCACTGTCGCTGCTCCCGCGAGCTGACTCTTGGCCACCGGCGGCGCCGGCGACCCGTCGCCGCGGTCGCTACCCGTCGCCGCGCAGGATCGCGTCCAGGCGGCCGGCCACGCGGGTCCAGTCCCATTCCCGCTCGGCCCAGGCGAGCCCGCGGCGGCCCATCGCTTCCGCCCGCGCCGGGTCGCCCAGCAGTTCGGTGATGCGCTCCGCGAGTGCGGTCACGCTGCGCCCGGGAACCACGTAGCCCGTCTCACCGTCGCAGGATGGCGTCCGGGGCACCGCCGGAGTCGCCGCCGATGACCGGCAGCCCGGCGGAGGATGCCTCCAGATACACGATGCCGAGTCCCTCCACGTCCAGCCCGCCCCGGCGGGTGCGGCACGGCATGGCGAAGATGTCGCCGGCCGCGAAGTACCCAGGCAGCTCGCCGGCGGGGACGCTGCCGGTGAAGGTGACGGCATCGGCCACCCCCAGGCCGGCGGCGAGGCGCTGCAGGTCACGGCCATACGGCCCGTCGCCCACGAGCAGCAGCCGCGCACCGGGGAGCGCGGCGCGGACGCCGGGCCAGGCGCGAATCAGGGTGTCCTGCCCCTTGCGCCGGACCAGCCGGGACACGCACACCACGACCGGGCGGCCGACCAGGCCCAGCCGCTGCCGGATCCCGGCCGACGCCGGGGCCGGGCCGGAACGCGGCGACGTCGACGCCGGGGGCCAGCCGCACCATCCGCGCGGCGGCCTGCGGCGACAGCGCCCGCGCCAGGCGGGACCGGAAGTACTCGCCGAGGTAGGTCACGATGTCGACGCTGTCCCCGATACGGCGCAGCAGGCCCCGGGCGCCGGGGAGCGCGGCCCAGCCCGCCTCGTGCCCGTGGGTGAGCGCCACCAGCCGGGTGGCCCCCGCGCGGCGCAGGACGGGTCCCAGCAGCCCCAGCGGGGCGGCCGCCCCGAACAGCACGGTGTCGAAGTCGTGCTCGCGGAGCGTGGCGGCCGCGCGGCGGCCCACGGCCGGAACGGGCAGCATCAGCGACGTCGGGTGCCTGATCACCGGGAAGGGCTGCCGGGCGTCGAAGTTCTTGGCGCCGTCCCAGGCCGGGGCGTACACCGCGACCTGACCGGGGGGCAGCAAGCAGGCCAGGCCGTGCACGAACGACTGGATGCCGCCCTGCCGGGGCGGGAAGTCGTTGGTGACGATCAGCGTGCCGCGCATAGCGCCCGAGTCTAGGGGGCCCGGCAACCAGGGACGGCGCGGGCACAGTGAGCCCGGCACGTGGGGCGGGTGAGCCCGGCAAGTGGCGCGCGGGCACAAGTAAGCCCGGAAGGTCACCCTGCCGGGCTCATGGTCCTGCGGGCCTCGCCGCTTGCGGCCCTAGGGACGGACAGCACCGTCCGTATTCTGCGCGTACCAACCCTCGTTCATGGGAATCTCCTCGACGTCGGCTCCGGTATGTGGTGCGTCGGCGATCATCCCGTTGCCGAGGTAGACGGAGACGTGCCCCTCGCCGTCGTAGAGGATCAGGTCGCCCGGCTCGAGAGACGAGAGGGAGATGTGCGGCAGCTGGGCCCAATCCTCGTACGTCGTCCGCGGGATTGAGATACCGACCGACCCCCACGCGGCCTGGGCGAGTCCCGAGCAGTCAAAACCGCTCCCGCACGGCCCGGTGCCACCGTAGACGTACGGGCAGGCGGCCTGCGCTTCGGCCACGGCGAACGCCGCCGCCTTCCCGCCCTGGGTAGCGGTCGACCCGGTGTACGCGGTCGCGGTCGTCGCGCCCGCGCCAATGGTGTTGGCCGCCACCGTCTGCTGTTGCTGCGGGGTCAGGCTGGCCAGCACGGCTTTCGCGTTGGTCAGGATGTGACCGGCGCGCTGCTGGTTCTGCTTCTTCTGCTGCTCGATCGCGGCCAGGCCGTCCCTGGTCCGCAGGGCCTGCTGCTGAGAGTCCCTGAGCTGGCGTACGGCGGCGAGGAACTGTTGCATCTGCTTGTTCCGGTTGCCGGATATCTCCAGCAGCAACGACGCGCCGCTCAGCACGGTGTTCGGGTCGTTCGAGGTGAGCAGGCCGGCGACTGACGTCGTGTCACCGCTCTCGTAGCTCTCAGCCGCGATCAGCGCGACGGCGCCCCGCAGCTTCGTGAACTGCACCTCGTTAACCGCGACCTGCCTGTTGATGGCGGCCAGCTTCTGCTGGGCCTGCTTGGCCTGCTGCACGGCCTGGTCGTACTGCTGATTGGCCTGGTCGTACTGCGAAATGTCCTGGTTGACCTTGGCCTGTGCCTCGGACACAGAGGGCTGTGGCGCCGCTCCGGCCGTGACGGCGTAGGTGCTGAGGCCGAAGACAGCCATAACAGCCGTCCCGGCCGCGACACCTATGCGAAGCCGGATCCTTATGCCCGGTAGCGGCGTACGCACCTGCCAGACACTCCTTCTCCCCGGCGAATCTTGCTGACTGTTTCTCCCGGCGAATCTTGCTGACTGTTACCACCCGGCACCTCGGACTGGCCGAGGTAATTGAGTGGTGTAACCGGAAGGAGACGTTAGTGAAAGCAATAGGCCGTTTCAACCGTTTCGGCCAGTGTCGCCCTGGTTTCGCCAATCACCCCGCAGGCAAGACTGCATAACGCTACAATCACGCCCGCTGCCTTATTGGCAGGACGGTACCGTAGCGGCGGAACCAGGCCCGCGGCCGCGAGTGCACTCAGTCCGCGCAGCTCAAGGGCACCGAAGGCATGGCGGGCAGGAACACCCTCCGGCGGGTTGGCGCGGGCCCGGGCGCCGCCTGCCCGATGCGGAACGGCCCCGATATCAGCCCTTTTGTGCCAAGTGTCGCCATTACTCACGTCTTTATTACGTCGGCGATCGTTTTCCCGTCAGCCGCCGCTTTTAGGTGATCCGCTTTCGACGAGAACCGTGACCAGGCAGTCACCGCACGCCACAGCGCGGAACTCACATTGCCCGCAGTCAATAAGCATGACTCTCCGTTCATCGCGTCAATGGACGCGGCTGACATTAAGCGGGGCCACTGACATTCTGGCCGTGGAGCAACGGGCCTCGCCGTGCGCGGTACGGTCAACGGCCCAGCGGCTCTGCCGGGCCAGCCCAGCGGCGGCTCTGCCGGCCCAGCCTGCGGCGCGGCGGTCCGCAAAGTGTCGGTGGGCCGTCCTACCGTGGAACGGTGACCGATCTGCACGCCAACAGGCCCACCGGCCTCACCGGGCCCACCGGTCCCACCGGATCCACCGGCCTCGCCGGACCCACCTGGACTGCTGCCGCGGTCCGGGTGACCGCCGTCCGCGCCGGCCTGCCGCTGGCCGGCCTGCCGCTGGCCGGCATCCCGCTGACGCAGGTCGAGTTCGCCGTGATCGACGTGGAGACGACAGGCTGGTCGCCGGCCGAGGCCCGGATCACCGAGATCGGTGCGGTCAAGCTCCGGGCGGGCCGGGTGACCGGCGAATTCTCCACCCTGGTCGATCCGGCCATGCCAATCCCCGCCGACATCGAGGCGCTGACCGGGATCAGCAGCCAGCTGGTTTCCGTCGCCCCGCGCGCCGCCGATGTGATGCCGGCCTTGCTGGTCTTCGCGCACGGGTGCGTGCTGGCCGCGCACAACGCGCCGTTCGACCTCGGTTTCCTGACCGCCGCGTGCACCGCATGCGGCCTGCCCTGGCCCGAGTTCGCCGTGCTGGACACCGTGCCGGTGGCCCGGCAGGTCCTCATCGTCGGCGAGACGCCCGACTGCAAGCTCGCCACGCTGGCCTCCTTCTTCGAGACACCGGCCATGCCTCGCCATCGTGCACTGGCCGACGCCAGGGCCACCGCGGCCGTGCTCGACGTGCTGATCACGCGGCTCGCCCTGCTGGGAGTCCGCACCCTCGACGAGCTGAGCGAGTGGCTGGCGGTACCCTGAGCCGGGCCCAGCGGAGGGCGCGCGCACATGAGGGCTCAAGGCACGAGGGCTCAAGGACACGAGGTGCGAGGAAAGGCCAGGGAGGCAGCAATGGTCACCGCGATCGTTCTGGTGAAGGCCGACATCCAGCGCATCCCCGAGGTCGCGGAGATGATCGCCCAGATCGCTGAGGTCAGCGAGGTGTACTCAGTGACTGGTGAGTTCGACCTGGTGGCGATGATCCGGGTCCGCAGGCACGACCAGCTCGCCGACGTAATCCCCGGCCGTCTCAACAAGGTGCCGGGCGTCACGCACACCGAGACGCACATCGCGTTCCGCGCCTACTCCCGGCACGACCTCGAGGCCGCCTTCTCCCTGGGCGCGGCCGAGACCGGCTGAACCCCGGAACGCTGGGACGGCTGAACCACCGGAAAGGCTGAACCACTGGAAAGGCTGAACCACTGGAAGGCAGGCTGAACCACTGGAAAGGCGCTGGCCGACTGGACGGCGGCCAGGCCCCGTCAGAGCGGCGCCGCAGACGTCAGGACGGACACCGCGGCCGTCAGGACGAGACAGCGGTGGCGAGGCGCTGGCTGGCCTTTATCCACCGTGCCAGCAGCCCCGCGGCTGCGCCTGTGTCAACCGCTCCGGCGGCGCGGGCCAGGCCGGCGGACAGCACCGGGTACAGGTCCTCCGGGCGGCGAACGCCCTCGTCGGCGGCGAGGGCCGCCGCGGCGTTGAGCAGCACAACGTCGCGCACCGGGCCCGCCTCGCCGGCCAGCACGGCCCGCAACACGGCCGCGTTGTGGGCGGCGTCACCACCGCGCAGGTCGCCGGGCTTCGACCGGGGCAGGCCCAGCTCTGCCGGGTCGAGCTCGGCCGCGGCCACCGTCGAACCGTGCACCACCCAGACGGAGGAGGTCGTGGTCGTGGTCAGCTCGTCCAGCCCGTCCCGGCCGTGGAACACCAGGGCGCTCGCACCCCGGGCGGCGAGCACACCCGCGATGACGCCGCCCATCCGGGCGTCAGCCACCCCGACCGCCTGGGCCTGTGGGCGGGCCGGGTTCGCGACCGGCCCCAGGAAGTTGAACACGGTGGGCACGCCGAGCTGGCCCCGGCTCGGCCCGGCGTAACGAAGGGCGGGGTGGTACAGCGGCGCGAAAAGAAAGGCCGCTCCGATCTCCGCGGCGAGCTCCACGGTCGCCGCGGGCGGGAGGTCAATGATGACCCCGACGGCCTCCAGCACATCGGCGGCGCCGCACTTGGAAGACGCGGCCCGGTTGCCGTGCTTGATCATTCGCGCGCCGGCAGCGGCCGCCACGATCGTGGCCATCGTCGAGATGTTGACCGTGTGCGCTCCGTCCGCTCCGGTGCCGACCAGGTCGACCAGGCGCCCCGGCACGCTGATCGGCGTGGCGTGGTCCAGCATGGCCCGGGCCAGGCCCGCCAGCTCGGTAGGCGTCTCGCCCTTCATGCGCAGGGCGATGGCAAAACCCGAGATCTGGGCGTCCGTCGCCGCGCCTTCCATGATCTCGTTCATGGCCCACGCGGCCTCATCGGCGGTGAGTGACTTACCCTTGACGAGCGCACCGATCAGCGCCGGCCAGTTCATTCGGGCTTCCATGGCCGGCGCCGGTCAGGCGCTGGTGATCTCGGAACGCCCGGCGCGGCGGCGCATCAGGCCGCTCAGCTCCCGGGCGAGCTGCCGCGGGTCGATCGGGTGACTGATCACCGCGTCCGCCCGGGACCAGGTCGCCAGCCAGCC
Source organism: uncultured Actinomycetes bacterium (assembly GCA_963809975.1). Taxonomy (GTDB): domain Bacteria; phylum Actinomycetota; class Actinomycetes; order Streptosporangiales; family Streptosporangiaceae; genus Bog-532. Next base: position 9,066 of record CAWELT010000024.1, on the reverse strand, counting down.
GTCGTCGACCCGCCCGGTGATGAGCAGGACCGGCGGGCAGTCGTAGATCTCGTCCTTGGCCTGGCGGCAGACCCCCATCCCGCCGGCGGGCTGCGCCTCCCCGTCGAGCACCATCACCCCGGTACCGCCCTCGTCCAGGAGCCGGAACAGCGCTGGCTCGGTGGCGCACTCGATTATCTCGGCATCCGGCGCGTCGGGCTCCGGGCGGCGGCCAATGGCCAGCCGGATCTGGGCCCGGACGTCGGCATCATGACTGTAAACAACGACCTTCACAAGAATGGTTGCTTTCTCGCTGGTGACCGCAAGGCCCTGAGCTGCGACAATGCTTGACTTGCGTCAAGTCTATCGGTGCGCGGTGAAACGCCGTTGGCGCTTCGGTCACTGGTGCCCCGCATGTACTGGTGTCCCGCGCCTCAGACTGATGCAGCGCTTTCTGCTAGCGCGGCCCGAGCCAGCTGAGGCGGCTTCCGCAAAAATAAATGCCACTGAGTTGGGGGGGCGGCTGCCGCACGCCTACGGGTTGTCGTAATAATGACGTCGTGGCGACAGCATCCGTAACTCAGGCCGGACCCCGCACGCCGGCCAACCGGCCCAGCCTGGTCAGCGTGGGCACGATCATCTGGCTGTCCTCAGAGCTGATGTTCTTCGCGGCGCTGTTCGCGATGTACTTCACGGTGCGTTCCGTCGAGAAAGGCGAGGGCCTGCCGTGGCCCGGCGCCCACCTGAACGTCGTCCTGGGGTCCATCAACACGACCGTGCTGCTGCTGTCCAGCGTCACCTGCCAGATGGGCGTGTTCGCGGTCGAGCGCGGCCAGGTCGGGCGCGCGGGCAGCCTCTTCAACGTGGGCAAGTGGGGCCTGCGTGAGTGGTACGTCCTCACGTTCCTGATGGGCCTGTACTTCGACCTCGGCCAGAGCTACGAGTACTTCGACCTGGTGCACAAGGAACACCTGACCGTCTCCTCCAGCGCGTACGGGTCGGTGTTCTACATCCCCACCGGGTTCCACGGCCTGCACGTGGCCGGCGGCCTCGTGGCGTTCCTGTTCCTGCTCGGCCGCACGTACGCGGCTAAACGGTTCACCCGGGAGCAGCAGGTCAGCGCGATCGTCGTCTCCTACTACTGGCACTTCGTCAACGTCGTCTGGATCGGCCTGTTCACCACCATCTACCTGATCCACTGAACAACCTGACCAAAAGACGGGGGATGCCGCCACCGCGGTGACGCAGCTCACGCCCGCGCCACGCATCCAAGAGCACACGAAGCCACGAAGGCACCAATGAACAACTATCCGGGAAACCGAGGGCAGCAGTGAGGTGGATCACCGCGCGGCGACGTCGCCCGCTCTTCGGCTACGCAGCCGTCCTGCTGGCGCTGGTCGCGGTCGGCATGCTGTACGCGGCTGTCACCGGGCTCGGCGGCAGCGCATCGGCGTCGTCACCTAACCGGTCACTCGACCAGATCTCGGCGGGCAAGGCTCTGTTCGCCGTCTCCTGCGCGAGTTGCCACGGCGAGTACGCCCAGGGCAGCTCGGTGGCACCGAGCCTGATCGGGGCGGGCGCCGCGGCCGTTTACTTCCAGATGAGCACGGGCCGCATGCCGCTGAAGGAGGTCGGCGCGGAGGCACCGCGCAAGCCGGTGACCTTCAGCCAGCAGCAGATCTACGCCATCGCGGCCTACGTCGCCTCGCTCGGCGGCGGCCCCGCGATTCCGACTCCCGACCAGTACAGCACCGCCGGCGCGGACACCGGCCTTGGCCAGAGCCTGTTCAACGCGAACTGCGCCCAGTGCCACAACTACGCCGGGGCTGGCGGCGAGCTGACCTTTGGCAAGTACGCCCCGCCGCTGACCCAGGCCACCAACCAGCAGATCTACGAGGCCATGCTGACCGGCCCGGAAGCCATGCCGGTGTTCAACGACAGCACGCTGACCCCCGCCGACAAGCGCGACATCATCGCCTACGTGACGCAGACGCGCACCGAGCCCAACCCGGGCGGATTCAGCCTGGGCCGCGTCGGCCCGACCACGGAGGGGCTGGTCGCATGGCTCGGGGGAATCGGCGCGCTCGTCCTCGCCGCCATGTGGATCACCGCAAAGCGCCGGGAAGAGCGCACGGGAGAAAACACGGGTAACCGATGAGCGACAACGACAGCGACCTGGACAGCACGCCGGAGGAGCGGCCCGCTCCGCATCGCGTGATCGGTACTCCCTCGCCCGTGCGCGGGCTGCTGACGGAGCCCGGGCCCGGCGAGGGCGGCGAGGCCGAGGTACCTCCCCAGCGCGAACTGCCTGGCCGACCACCCGGACCCGGTCTCGGCCAGGAACTGGGAGCGGGTGGCGTCGGCCCTGTTCCTGATCTCGCTGGTCGCCAGCGTCGGCTTCGTCGCCGCCTACGTCGGGCTCGAGCTGCACAACGGCGGAAACGTCGTGGACGCGGCGCTCCGGTCCAACCTCGCGCTCGGCAGCGCGATGTCGCTGGCCTTCCTCGCCGTCGGCGCCGGCATGGTGCATCTGGGTCCGCAACATCATGCCGCCGGTGGAACTGACCGAGGAGCGCCACCCCCTGGCCTCCTCCCCGGAGGACCGGGCGGCGTTCGCGGAGACGTTCATCGAGGGCGCGGAGGCCAGCCAGATCACCAAGCGCCCGCTGCTGCGGCGGACGCTGATCGCGGCGACCGTGCCGGTCGCGCTCGCCCCGCTGGTGCTGCTGCGTGACCTGGGGCCGCTGCCCGGCACGAGCCTGCGGCACACCGTGTGGAAGAAGGGCACGCGCCTGCTCGTCTACGGCTCGAACCAGCCGATCACGCCCGCCGACTTCGACTCCGTGGGCGGCATGATCACCGTGGTGCCGGAGGGCTCCCAGGATAACGACGAGGAACTGGCCAAGGCCACCTCGATCATCATCAAAATGGAGCCCGGCCAGCTCAAGGCGCCTACCAACCTGAACTGGACGGTCGACAACATCGTCGCCTACTCTAAAATCTGTACTCACGTTGGATGTCCCGCAGCGCTGTACGAGCAGACGACGCACCGGATTCTCTGCCCGTGCCATCAGTCCACGTTCGACGCCACCCAGGGCGCGAGGTCCTCTTCGGGCCCGCGCCACGGCCGCTGCCGCAGCTTCCCATCACGACCAATGCACAGGGCTATCTGGTGGCCCAGAGCGACTTCCACGAACCGGTCGGGCCAAGCTTCTGGGAGCGGGGATGAGTTACAGCGACGGGCGACTGACCATACCGAAGCCACTGGGAAAGCAGGGCGCCGAACTCGACGACCGGTTCCACGCCGCCAAGGGCCTCCGGACGCTGCTGCGGAAGGTCTTCCCGGACCACTGGACGTTCCTGCTGGGCGAGATCGCGCTGTACTCGTTCATCATCCTGATCCTGACCGGCATCTTCCTGACGCTGTTCTTCAACCCGAGCATGACCCAGGTCGTCTACCACGGGTCGTACACGAAGCTGAACGGCGTCCGGATGAGCGAGGCGTACCAGTCCACGCTGCGGATCAGCTTCGACGTGCGCGGCGGCCTGCTCATGCGGCAGATCCACCACTGGGCGGCGGACGTGTTCCTGGCCGCGATCATCTGCCACCTGCTGCGGATCTTCTTCACCGGCGCCTACCGGAAGCCGCGCGAAACCAACTGGCTGATCGGGCGTGACCATGTTCACGCTCGGGATCTTCGAGGGCTTCCTCGGCTACTCGATGCCGGACGACCTGCTGTCCGGCACCGGCGTGCGGATCGCCGAGGGCGTCCTGCTGGGCATCCCGGTGGTCGGCACGTACCTGTCGTTCTTCCTGTTCGGCGGGCAGTTCCCCGGCACCGAGTTCGTGGAACGGTTCTACATCATCCACGTGCTGCTCATTCCGGGGCTGCTGCTGGCGCTGATCAGCGCGCACCTGTTCCTGATGGTGCACCAGAAGCACACCCAGATGCCGGGCAAGGGCCGCACCGACGGTAACGTCGTCGGCCAGCCCATGTACCCGTACTTCATGGTCAAGACGGGCGCGTTCTTCTTCTTCGTCTTCGGGGTACTCGCCCTGCTGGCCACGTTCGCGCAGATCAACCCGATCTGGCAGGTCGGCCCGTACACGCCGGTGGCGATCTCCGCGGGCTCCCAGCCAGACTTCTACATGGGCTGGCTCGAAGGCGCGCTGCGCATGTTCCCGAGCTGGACCTGGGATATCGGCGGCCATACGATCGCGTGGAATGTGTTCGTGCCCGCCTTGGTGGTGCCGGGCCTCTCTTCACCGCGCTCGGGTTGTGGCCGTTCCTGGAACGCTGGGCGACCGGGGACCACGCCTATCACAACGTCAACGACCGGCCGCGGAACGCCCCGACCCGGACCGCGTTCGGCATGGCGGGTGTCACGATCTACGGCATCCTCTGGCTGGAAGGCGCCAACGACCTCATCGCCAATTACCTGCAGATCCCGCTGTACACGACCACGGAGATCGCCCGCTGGGCGATCTTCATCGGGCCGGTGGTCGCGTTCTGGGCCACCCGGCGCATCTGCCTGGGGCTGCAGCGCCGGGACGCATCGATGCTCGTGCACGGCGTGGAGACCGGCATCATCGTGCAGCAGCCGAACGGCGCCTTCGTCGAGCTGGAACGCCCGCTGGACGAGGAGGAGATCGCGGTCATCGCGGCCAGGCCGCCGGCCCCGATCACCGTGGGACGCGAGGTGGACGACAACGGCATACCGGAGCCGTCCCGGCGGGGCGTCCTGGGCAAGGTGCAGGAGCGGGCGCATGAACTCTTCGCCGAGAGCATCTCGCTGGTCCCGCCCGCCGACGGGCACGGGAACGGTCATGGCAACGGGCATGCCATCGACGGCGGGAACGGCCACGCGGCCGTACAGGGCGAGGACGCGGGCGAGCCCGCGGCCGTCGGCGGGCCCACCGCCCCTTCGGAGGCCGAGGACGGCCGTACCGGCGAGGGCGGCGAATAGCTCCGCCGAACGGACATACGAGGAGCTGAACCGCGGGCGGCGGTCACCCGGCGGGGGTGGCAGGCTCCCAGCACCACAAATCTGATTTCCGCGCTCGTCCACCACCAGGAGGGCGACCTCGGCCGCGGGTTCTATGACGTGGCCGAGCGCAAGGGCCTGATCCCCGCGGCCTGAACGTGAGCAATCCCGGCGCCGTTCAGCTGGCGTGGCGGAGCATCCCGGCTGGTCGCTGGGGCCGGGCCGGGGGGATGCCGCCGCGGAACCCGGGGGAGTAGGCCAGGTGGAACCCGCGGGTGGGCACCGTCGCGCCGAGCTGCGCGAAGAGCCCGGCAGCGGAGAGTGTCGCCCGCCAGACCAGGGCGTATTCCGGGGGCGGCGTCAGGTTCCGCAACGCCGGCGCGAAGCGCGGCTCGGTGAGGTGGGCCATGAGCCCGCGCAGCCACCCGCGCGAGTAGGTGAAGCTATCGCCGGCCGCCGTGGCGACGATCGGGTGCAGCAGTTCGATGATCAGCTGTGGATCGACCTCCGCGCCGGGGGCGAGCGCCCCGGTCTGGCGGGCCAGCCGTATCGCTGCCGGGCCGTCGCCGGCGAGCACGGCGGCGGCGAGCTGCCCGAACGGGGCCGGGATGCCGCCGGGTGTGGCGGCGGCCGCGCCGAAGTCCACCATGCCGAGCCGGCCGCCCGGGAGCAGCAGGAAGTTGCCCGGGTGCAGGTCGGCGTGCATCCAGCCGGTGCACGCGGCGGGCGCGTAGATGGCGTGCCCGAGCAGCCGGGCGGCCAGATCCGCTGCGTCGGCGCCGTCGAGCTCGCGCCAGCCCGCCGGGAGCAGATCGGTGCGCCCGTCGAGCAGTGCGGACAGGCTCACCCCGTCCAGCCAGCGGGTGATGAGCACCCGTGGTGTCGCGGCGTACACGGCCGGGACCGTGACGCTGGTCCGGCCCGGTGGTTCATGTGCCCCCGCGGCGCGGGCGGCGGCGAGTGCCTCCGGGACGCGGTGGGTGAACGCGGCGGCGACCTGCGTCTGGACCCGCCCCTCGCGCACATAATCCAGCTCCTCAACGATCCGGCTGGCGAGCTCGCCGGCCAGCCCGGACACGTTCAGCGGGGTGAGCCGGGCCATCACCCGCGCCAGCAGCCGGGCCTGGCGCAGGTCCGAGCGCAGTGCCTGGCCCACCCCCGGGTACTGCACCTTCACCGCCACCTCGACGATCTGGCCGCCGTCGTTCCGCCATCGCCCGCGGTGCACCTGGCCGATCGAGGCCGCCGCGGCCGGGTCTGTCGCCGAAGGCCACCAGCCGGTCCTGCCAGCCCGGCCCGTAGGCGGCGGCGAGGTCCGCCGCGACAACCCGGCGGGCGACCTCGGCGGGCATGGCCGGCGCCGCGTCGGTGAGCCGCCGCAGCGCGGACCGGTAGGGCGCCGCGACCTCCTCCGGCATCGCCGCCTCGAACACCGACATCGCCTGACCCAGCTTCGCTGCCCCGCCCTTGAGCTCGCCGAGGGTGGCGAACAGCTGCTCGGCGGTGCGGGCAGCGACCTGGTCAGTAGCGGCCCGGGACAGCCGGCTAGCGGCGGCGGCGGTGCGCCCCGCATGCCGCAGCGGCAGCATCGCCAGCCGGCTGGTACGCCGCAGCGCACCGGTCGGCAGCACCGGCCGCTCCCGGGTCCCCACTGCTTCCGATTGCTGCTGGCGCGGGTGTCCGTCGGTCATCTCGACCGTCCTCCTTCTGTTGTTTGCTTGCTTCCCGGGCGGCTTGTCGCCTGGCGTCCCGCGAGCCCTGAGCTGCTGGCCGGGGCGGGGTTCCCTAGTGCGGCTGGTGGTGCCGGTGGTCGTTAGCGCGGCCGCCGGGGTGCCTGGCCGTGTCAGTAGCCGGGGCCGCCGCCGGCCGGGGCGGCCGGGACGGTGCCGGCGGCGGCCACGGCGGCAAGGCCGAGGCCGGCGATGATGACTCGTGGGTGCCGCATGGTTAGCTCCTCGAAAGGTCCGACTACCTACTAACACGGATAGTAGGGGTGTGGGGTTCACCTGGCAGGCGGGGTATTCCGGTGGCGAGGCAGCCAGCTGGGCGGCGTGCGCGAGCTAAGGTGGCCGCGGGCGGCCAGTGCGGCTGTGGCTGGCGGTGCACGCACCTCACCGATGGCGCGCCGGGGTGCCTGGCCGGGCCGGGAGCACTCTGGAATGACCCCGCGGTCCTGCCCTGGGTCCGGCCCGCCCGGGGCTGATCATGGCTGCTGGCTCGCCGCGCAGGCGCCGGCGGTCGGCGGCCGGGCGCCGGCGGCTGTACTGGCGATGGCGCGGACCTGGCGGCCGCTGGTGGTTCCTGGTCGAGCAGGGTGGTGGTGAGCTGCTCAAGCGCCCGGAGAAGGCGGGTGGGCAGGTCCCCGGGCGCGGGATGGCGGCCAGGGTCTGGTCATCCAGCGCGACCGGGATGGTGGTGCTGAACGGCTGTCCGCTGGCGAGGCTGCCGGTCACCTGGTCGGCTGGGCCGATGGTCACCGCGCCGCTTGTGTTAGGCGGCGGGAACGCGTCCCAGCGCGAGTGCGAGCACGGCTGGGGCCAGGGCCAGCAGCACCGGGGTCAGCGCGAGCGCGGCGGCCGTGGCGCGCAGCAGGTGCCGACGTGCATGGCCGAGCGGCTGCGCCGGGTTCAGCAGCCGGTGTATCCGCTGCACCGTGTCCGTGGCCGCCGCGGCCAGGGCCGATGCCGGGCTGGCGGTTGTGGCGAGGGCGACCAGGGCGGTGGCCAGGGGCCCGGGGCCGCTGGCTCGTTTTGCCGCATCGTCGGCGTGCATCTCGACCAGCCGGGCTACCTGGGCGTCGGCGTCCCGCAGCAGCGGCAGGAACGGGAGCACCTGGCGGCCGATCCTCGCCATGGCCAGCAGCCGGTGGTGGCGGCCGGCCAGGTGAGCTCGTTCGTGCGCGAGGACCGCGGCCAGCTGGGCGGGATCCAGCGCCTGCACCGCGCCGGTGGTCAGGACCACCGTCGGGTGCCGGCCCGCGACGCAGTAAGCGGCCGGCTGCGCATGCTCCACCAGCACGGCCCCCAGGGCTGGCTCGGGAACCCCGACAAGCCGGGCGGTTTGCGCGTGCCGTGATGCCTGCCGCCCGGTGGCGCGCAGGTGGGTCGTGGCGGTGACCGCGGTGCGGGCCAGCACAGCGCCCGCGAGCGTGAGGCCGAGCCCGGCCACGGCAGCGCCGCCCGGGGTGGCATAGGTGGCGCGAAGCCGCAGCACGCACGCCCCGATCAGGTGGCTCAGCCCCCCGCCGAGGGCGGTCGCATGGACCGCCAGGGTCAGGCCGGCCAGCCCGAGGGCAGCCACGACCGACCAGCCGGCGGCCAGGTAGATGACGATGGCCAGCAGCGGCGCCCGGGCCGTCCAGCTGGCCCGGCCGAGCATCCTGGAGCCGAGTGTGCCGACGCAGGCCGCGTAGAACAGCAGCACCGCCCCGACGGTCACCGGTCCGCCCCGGCCTCAGGCCCGCGGAGCGCCTGGTCGAGCGCCTCGCGCAGCACCGCAGCGTCGTGCGGGCTCATCTGCAACGCGAAATGGGCGAGTGCCGTGCGCCGGTCGGTGCTCGTGCCCAGCGCGTCGTTCATCAGCCTGGCGGTGTACCCGGAGCGGGACCCGGTGGGCTCATAACGCCACGCACGGCCGTACCGCTCCCGCCGCAGCCACCCCTTGCGGTGCAGATTCTCCATCACCGTCATCACCGTGGTATAGGCGAGCGGCCGGTCATCGTGCAGATCATCGACCATCTCGCGGACCAGCGCCGGCCTGCCCCACTCCCACAACCGGCCCATGACCACAGCTTCCAGCTCACCCAGCTGACGCACCTTCGACCTCCGGGGCCTGCCCGTGCCGCGGTTACTCCCGCCGCTACTTACTAACACGGATAGAACAGCCAGCCGGTTCACCCCGGATGCGGAGTCCCTGGGCGGCAGGCCGCGAAACGGCAGGGCCGTTGCCCCGGGCCGGGCGGCAGGCTCGTGTCCGTCCAGGCTATGCATGATGGTCACCGGCCCGGTTGCGTCACCAGAACGCCGCCCAGAGCTACCGGATTGCCAACGCCGCCGGCCTCTGCCTCTGACGGTGCGGGTGAACAAGACGCGGCTACTATCC
>CAWELT010000023.1:0-29230 GCA_963809975.1 uncultured Actinomycetes bacterium | reverse complement strand
CGCACCCGTCAAGTGCCGGGGGCGCCCCCGCTGAAGTCAGTGGCCCGGAGACGGGATGGCAGGCCGGTATACCTGGGCGCCGTCCGCCGTATAGGCGAGCCGGAACCCGGTCTCGCGCAGATACTGGATGACCGCCGGACGCTGGATGCCCTGCCAGTCCACATCAGCATCCAGCCGACGTCCATGCGGCGCGCGTCCAGCCGGGCCGCCGCCAGCTCCGCGCGAGTGTTCTGATTCCCCCACCACTGGGTGGCGATCAGCCGCACGTAGAACGGTGATCGTTCAGCGCGGTGACGGTCGGCTCGGGCACCCCGGAAATTAATCCGACCGCGCGCGGGTGGCCATCGGCGGTCTCGAGGACCTGGGCCTCCGGATCGAGTCCGCTCCCGGTGAAGTTGGTGCCGCCCGGACCCCGTAGGGGATGTCCACGACGATGGAGCTGGAATGGTCGGCCGCGATCGGGCGGTCCACCGCGGGCAGCGCCGTGGGCATGGTCCCGATCAGGGGGCTGCCGGACCAGCCGGCGTCGAGTATGCCGAGCAGCCCGACCAGGACGATGGCGGGGGCCGCGTGATAGCGCAGCCAATCCACCGCGGCCCCGCCGAGCAGGGCGGCGGGGAGGATGCCGAGCATGGTGATCCGGCCCGCCTCCCGGAAGCCCGACAATCCCGGGAGCCGGATGAACCAGGCGTACGGAGGACGAACGACACCCGCTGCCCGTCGAGCAAGTGTGCGTCCGGCATGAAGACGTGCGTGCCGAACTTGAGCACCGGGCCCAGCGCCAGCACCGCACAGCCGAGCCACAGCACCGCCAGCAGCAGGCGCCGGGCCGCCGCCGGGCCAGGACCAGGCCGAGCAGCGCTACCACGGTCAGCACCAGGCCGAGCGACGGATTCCGGTTGCCGGTCGAGGCGTGATAGACGAGGGGGGAACCTTTCAGCCCCAGGTCGCTGACCCACGGGGAGAGCGTGAACAATTCCCCGAGCCGGATACCGCCCTGAACGTAGGACAGGCCCAGGGCCGGCAGCGGGACGAGGCACCGCCGGATCTCGTCTGGTGCACGATGGCGATGATCTGGAGGCTGGCGAACCCCCCGGCGACCACCGCGGCCAGTACGGCCGGCCACAGTTTCGCGACGGCCGGGCGGCGCAGCAGCCAGGGCAGGAGGGCCAGGACGGCCACGATGAGCGCGAGCACGCCCATCTCCTGGTCGGTCAGCAGCCCGCCGCCCACGACCAGGCCCAGGATCAGCGCCTGCCGCCAGCCGGGCCGGCGCCGGAAACGCACCGCGGCCTCCAGGGCCAGCGGAAAGAACAGCACCCCCGCCGCCAGGTTCAGGTGGTAGAAGGACCGCCACGACATCATCGAGGACAGGCCGAAGAACGCGCCCGCCGCGATGGCACCCACCTGCGATGGCAGCCACAGCCGGGCCACCCGGTAAGCCGCGTAACACAGCAGCCCGGGCAGCAGGGCGGTCAGCAGGTTGTAGGAGACGCTCGGGCCCAGGGTCACGGTGATGGGGATCATCAGGACGCCCGGCAGCGGCATCAGGGCGTGCAGGCCGAGTTGGGCCCCGACCGGAGCGGCGATGAAGTGGGTGATCCACGGATCGCTGAAGTGCTCCGCCTGGCGGGCCATCCACCAGAATCCCCAGACGTAGCTGCCCCGTCGCGGGTGGCCGGGAGGCGGTGATCGAACAGGTAGGCGGCCCGTGGCCAGGTCGCCGCGGCGCCGGCGAGGATGAAGCCGATCAGGACGGCCAGGTGGACGGTGACAGGATGGCGGGCGAACGGGCCAATCCGGAATCTGGCCTGCCGTGGTTGCGGCGAGGCCGGGGATGGCGCCTGCGGGGATTAGTTCACCAGCGGGCCGCATGACGAGGTTCAGGCTTTTCCTGAAGCTGACCGGTTCCCTGCCATTTGTCACGAGTTCTATCGTCTCCCCTGCCCAGCCTGCCGACGACCGCAATAGCGAACTGACCTGCAACGTTTACGTATCGGCCGCTGGCGGTGAACCGCCCGTTCGGGGATGCGGCGTCACGCCGCCGGCGTCCGGCACCCGGGCCGCATTAGCCGATCAGCCCGAGGTCCCGCCCCCGGGCCACCGCCTCGGTGCGGTTGGCGGCGCCCAGCTTGCCCAGCACGTGGCCCATGGCCCGGGCCCGCTCCGACAGGAGAACTGACTTGCCGTAGCCCGCTGGGGCAGCCGCCGTCTCAGCCATCGATGAATTTCTCGCGCGCTCGCCTTCAGCTGCCTCTCGGCCGGAGGCGGCTATCGCAGCTTTCCGTCCCCGAGTGCCACTTTAGTGCTGGCCGTTGCGCCGGGAAAAGTCCACCGCCGAGGCACTTTCGGGTGACGCCCCGCGGGCCGGGCCTTCGTTACCTTCAGTGCACTAACCCGCCCAGCGGTCGATGACATCAGCGTCCGCTGCACGTCCTACCGGAAAGGAGGCCGCACATGAAACAGAGCCAGAAGGCCAGGCGTCATCGCGGACCGGCCAGCGGATGGCAAGAGCCGCTGGCCGCCGACGCGCGTGACCCGGACATCATGCACGCCCACCGGATCGCCCGCCGCAACAGCCGTCCCGGTGCAACCCGGGCCCGGTCTGGCGAACACCCCCCGGCTGCGCCGGTCCCCGGCCGGTAGCGCGTCATGGCCGGCTCCCTGGTCCTGCTGACCAAGCAGGCAAAGACACTGGATGCCCCGCTGCCCTGCCAGCGCGAGAACCCGCAGCTCTGGTTCTCCGAACGGCCGGCCGACCTGGCGCTCGCCAAGGTGCACTGCCAGCCCTGCCCGCTGCGGCGGTTCTGCCTGGCCGGCGCGGTCGAACGGCGCGAACCCCACGGGGTCTGGGGCGGCGAGATCTTCACCAACGGCGCGATCATCGCGGAGAAAAGGCCCCGCGGCCGCCCGCCCCGCAGGCTGAGCGCGTTATGGCGGCCGACCTGGTGGAAGTGTCCGGGCAGCTCAGCCTGCTCCCCTGACCCGCGAGAGATGGGGCGGGTTATCCCGGGCGGGGAGCGGGGTGCGCGGCGAAGAAGCGGATGAACTCGGCGCAGGCGTCCGGCCCGCGGGGGTCGGTGTAGGACCCGTGCGGGACACCACCGGACCAGCCATGCCCGCTCTGGTGGATCGTCCAGCACTCGGCCAGGACGGCCCCGGCCGGGTCCTGGTAGCAGCTGCGGGTGTAGGCATGCCCGCCGGGCACCTGCCCGCCGCTGGTCACCGTGGTGGGCGTGACGCCTGCCGCCAGGACGTGGCCGATGAGCCCCGCGGCATTGACGGGGGCCACGATCGCGTCCTGGTCACCATGGAAGACGATCAGCGGCAGCGGTTGCGCCGGAGGGCGGCCCCGGTGTGGCGGGCCCTGCCTCATCGCCGCGAGGGCGGAGGGCACGTCATCGGCGGCGGCATAGGCCAGCCCCGAGTGCACGCCCACGGCGGCGTAGAGGTCGGGATAGACCGCGGCCATCACCGCGGCCATCGCGCCCCCGGCGGAAAACCCGGCCATATACACGCGGGCGGCATCCACCTCGTAACGGTCCATGACCTGGCGGGTGATGCCGGCGATCAGCGATGGCTCGCCTGCGTCGCGGCGCTGATGAGCGGGGGCGAACCAGTTCCAGTACCGTCCCGCATTCGCTGAGCGGGCCTGTTCGGGATAGGCGACGAGGAACGTCTCACGCTCGGCGAGGTCGTTCATGCCGGTCGCGGCGGCGAACGCGGCGGCGTCCTGGGTGCCGCCGTGCAGCATCACGACCAGCGGCAGAGGCCCCCCGGTGTGGCCGGTGGGGACATATAGCCGGTAGGCGCGGGAACCGCTGGCGTTGGTGTAGGAGAAAGCCTCGAACCGGCCCGCCGGCCGCCGGGGGGCGGGTCCCGGCGGCGCGCGGGCCGGGGTGCAAGGCCGGGATGTGTCGCGCCCCGGTCCGGGACGGCCCGGCGGCGGGTCCAGCCGGGAGCGATCCGCCGCGGCGGGGTCCTGCCGCGCACGGCCGGCGGTGGCGGTGGAACGTGGGGGCGGCCACTTCTGCCGCCGGCCTGCCCGGCGCATGGCGCGTCCGGCGCCCGCCGTGTCACCGCCGGGCTGGCCAGGGTCTGCTGAATCAGTGCGGTTGCCTCGATGAGGCGCCCCTGGCGGGTCAGGCGGGTGGCCTCGGCCATCGCCGCCATCTGGCGTGCATCCATGCGGTATCCCTTCTCGGGGTTGTTTCCTGGCCGCGGCCTGCCCGGCCGTGCGGCCGTCGCTGGCGGCCCGGCGCCCAGGCAGCCGTTGTGAGCACGGCGGCTCAGGCGGTGCGATCCGCCAGGATGGCTTTCACGGCGGTGGGGGCCCGGAAGGCGCCGAGTACCTCCACCGAGGCGATCGTGTCCAGGGCCAGCTGGGGGGAGACATCGGCGGCGATGGTCGCCAGCCCCAGCACCCGGATATGGATCATCTGCCCGGTGTCGCGGATCTCCTCAAGATCGCGCCGGCTGTAGTAACAGTTGCCCAGAGTGAGGGTGCGCCGGGCCGCGGTCTGGTCGAGTGCTTCGCCCCGGGCGGCGAGCTGGGTACGGATGGCCGTGCGGATGAAATCGGTGCGGTTGGTGTAGAAGCCTTCCTGGACCAGCAGATCGATCTGGCCGAGGTCCACGAGGCCCAGGTTGATGGTGATCTTCTCGGTCTTCTCGCTTTCGCCTTGCGCCATCCCCTTACCCTCTCCACACCATCCATATGGATGGTAATTCGGGAAGTGGCCACACTGCAATGGGCCAGCGGCTGTTTCCGTGGCGGTTGCGGTGCCAATCATGGCCTGGGCCCCCTGCCGGACGCCTGCCGGGCGTACATCCGGCGCGGTGGATCTGGGGATCAGAGGGGCGAGGCCTGCGCGCTGAACTGCTCGTCGGTCTGGCTTTCTGTGAGCCCCTCCCAGCAGCGCACGGGAGAAGCTGGCGATCAGGGTGGGGTCCCGGCTGAGCAGGGCACAGGCTTCGTCGCGGCTGTAGCCGCCCGACAGGGCGAGAGTCCGGAGCACGCGCGGATCGGATGCCAGCTCGCCGTACAGGCCGGGCTGGGCCGGGATCGTGAGCTTGAGCATGACAGCCGCGTCCGGGGGCAGCGTCTCGATGTGCTTGTGCAGGGCATCACGCAGCAGCGTTTCGGCGTGTTCCTTGTGCGGGCTGGTGATGCTGACCTCGGGTTCGATGATCGGGACGAAGCCCGCGGCCAGAATCCGGCTGGCGTAGCCGAATTGCTGCTCGACGATGGCCGAGATTCCCGCCTCGCTGGCGTCGCCGATCACTGAGCGCATCTTGGTGCCGAAGATCTGATGCTGGCGCGCGCGGCCGAGCAGGTCATCGAGGGTGTCGATGGGTTTCATGAGCTGCACGCCGTCCTGCTCGGCGGCCAGGCCCTTGTCGACCTTCAGGACCGGCACGACGTTTTTCTCGTCCCACAGGTAGCGGGCCGTCGGCAGGCCGTGCACGTCCCGTTCCATCGTCTGCTCGAACAGGATCGCCGCGAGGATGCGCGAGCCGCCGAACGCCGGGCTGGTCAGCACGCGGGTGCGCATGGCGTGCACCAGGTCGAACATCTCCGCCTCGGAGCGATAGCGGTCCCGGCCGACGCCGTACTCGGCCAGGGCTTTGGGCGTGCTGCCACCGCTCTGGTCCAGGGCGGCGAAGAAACCGTGACCGGCCTTGATCTTTTCGAGCTGCGCAGCGTTCACGCGCCCATTGTGGCATCACACGAACGTAACGACCGAGCGCGGGGAGCCGCCCCGCTGATCACTGGGCGCTGGACTCTCAGGCCGCCGCGCCGGTTGTGCCGGTGACCGTCAGCAGGCCGGATCCGGCGACTTCCACCCCGGCCAGCTCACCCCGACAGACGATCCGCATCATAGTTTGTTCACAAACTGAGTCTTTCTCGTTTGGTCACTACCCTTGGGGCATGGTACGCACCACCGCCCGCGCCCGCGCATCCGCTGCTTCCCAGCGCCCGGGACCGGTACCCGACGACACCGACCGGGTGATCCACCAGTGGGCGAAGGTACGCCCCGACCTCAATGTCTCGCCGATTGGCGTGGTGGCCCGGCTGGAGCGGCTGCGGGCGATCCTCGCCGAGGAGCAAGAGGCCGTCTTCGCCGAGTACGGCATCAGCAATCCGGCCTTCACGACGCTGGTCACCTTGGTGCGGATCAACCAGCCCGGCGGGGTGTCTCAGCGACGGCTGGCCGACGAGCTGGGACTGACGCCGGGAACCGTGAGCGTCCGCGTCGACCGGCTCGTCGCCGGCGGGCTCGTTGCGCGCTCGGCCGATCCGGCCGATAAGCGGGGCTCGCTGGTGTCGCTCACTGACCGGGGCAGGGAGCTCTTCGAGACGGTCGTACCCGTGCACCTGGCCAACGAGGCGCGTCTGCTCGGCTCGCTTACCCCGGCGGAACAGGCGACGCTGGCTGGGCTCCTGCGCAAGCTGCTGGTCGCCTTCGAGGGTAGTGCCGAGCCGGAAGGCACGCCGGTCCGCCTCGGCCTGACCCTGGCCCCCGTGCACGTGGCGCTGGCCATGCAACGCGCGGTCGGCCTGCCCGAGCGCCCGGGCCTGCTGGTTCGCTCGGCAGAGGAGCAATCGCCCGCCGCTGCGGCCGGCCTCGCCGAGGGTGACATCCTCACCAACGCCGGCGGGGAGCCCCTCCGCTCGGTCTCGGCCCTGTACGCGGCCATCTCCAAAGCGCTTCCGGCGGGCGTGCTCGAGTTGCGGGTCCGCCGCGGCCTGAAGGAACGCCACGTGTCCATACGCCTCGGCGCGCCGCCCTCAGTAATGGCCAGCGGGGCGGGCGCCGCTCGCGCTGGCGAGCACCGCGTCTGACAGCCTGAGCCACCGCGCCTCGTTACATCTGCCATATAGTTTGGAACCAATCTATTTATTCGATGTACATCACGAGGAGGCAGCCGTGCGGGTGGGCATTATCGGTGCGGGTCACATCGGCGGCAACATCGCCAGTTTCCTCGCGGGCGCCGGTCACGACGTGACCGTCTCGTTCTCGCGGGACCCAGGATCGCTCGAAAAGCTGGCCGGCGAGATCGGCGTACGCGTCTCGCCGGGCAGCCCCGCCGAAGCGGCCGCATCGGCAGAGGTCGTGGTCGTCTCGGTCCCGTGGCCCGTGATCGACGAGGCACTGGCGCAGGCCGGCCCGCTGGCCGGAAAGGTGGTGATCGACACCACCAACCAGTTCGGGGCGGGCGCCGAACTCATTCCGGCCGGCCACACGGCCGCCCAGTTCAACCAGGCCCGGATGCCCGGCGCCCGCTACACCAAGTCGTTCAATACTCTCACCGCCGCATTCCAGCGGCACGCCGCGGCCCGCAGCGGTGGGCACCGGGTCGTGCAGTGGCTGTGCGGCGACGACAGCCAAGCCAAAGCCATCGTCGCATCCCTCATCACCGACGCCGGCTTCCTGCCGGTCGACCTGGGCGGCACCGCTGACGCCACCGTCATGGAGGCGCCTCGCCGGGCGGGCGCGGTCTACGGCGAGGAATATCGCGCGCCCGACGCCCAGGCCGTGGTGGAAGCCGTCAGGAACGGGCGGCCGCTGCCGCCCACCCCCCGCTACCCATCGGCGTGAACCCCCACCTCGACACCTCCGGCCCCGCCCGCACGAACGGCGGAGTGGAACGTTGGTCAGCGGGCGGCCGGAGTATAGATCAGCTTCTTGTTCACGAACTCGTCGATGCCATAGGGGCCCAGCTCCCGGCCGACGCCGGAACGCTTGGTCCCGCCGAACGGCAGGTCAGCCATCGAGCCCTGCGGGCTGTTGATCCACACCATGCCGGTGTCAAGCAGGTCCGCGACTTCCTGCGCGCGGGCCGGGTCCGCGCTGTACACGACGCCGCCGAGCCCGAACGAGGAGGAGTTGGCCAGGCTCCACGGCTTCCGAGGCGTCGGCGACCCGGTAGATGACCGCCGCGGGGCCGAACAGCTCCTCGCGGTAAGCCCGCATCTCCGGGGTGACGTCCGTCAGGACAGTTGGCTCGACGAACGCGCCCGGCCGGTCGACCCGCTGACCGCCGGTGCGCAGCGTCGCGCCCTTGTCCACGGCGTCCCTGATCTGGCCCATCAGGCGCTCGGCGGCGTCCTCCGAGGACAGCGGCCCGAAGTCCGAGGCGGGGTCCGCAGGGTCGCCCGGATGCAGTGCGGCCATCGCCGCGGTGAACTGGCCGACGAAATCGTCGTAGAGATCTCCGGCGACGATGAACCGCTTGGCCGCGTTGCAGGCCTGGCCGGCGTTGCCCATGCGCCCGGCGACCGCGGCCTTCACGGTCTTGGGGACGTCGTTGCTGTCCAGCACGATGAACGGATCCGATCCTCCGAGCTCGAGGACGACCTTCTTGAGGTTACGGCCCGCCACCTCGGCGACGGCAGCGCCGGCCCGCTCGCTGCCGGTCACCGACACGCCTGCTACCCGAGGATCGGCGATCATGTCCGCGATCTGGCTGTTGGTAGCGAACACGTTGATATAGGCGTCTTCCGCAAGGCCGGCGTCACGGAAGATCTGTTCCGTCGCCAGGGCCGACTCCGGGCACTGCGGCGCGTGCTTCAGGATGATCGTGTTGCCGGCCATCAGGTTCGGCGCGGCAAACCGGGCCACCTGGTAGTACGGGAAATTCCACGGCATGATGCCAAGCAGCGGGCCGACCGGCTCCTTGCGGACCAGCGCCGTCCCCCCGGCCCGCGGGCTGAGCGGGACGTCCTCAAGGAGCGCCGGCCCCTGGTTGGCGTAGTACCGGTAGATGCTCACGACCAGCAGGATCTCGCCCTTAGCCTCCCGGGTGGGCTTGCCCATCTCCCGGGTGATCAGCGCGGCCAGGTCGTCGATCCGCTCCTTGTAAAGCTCGGCCACCCGCAGCAGCACCTTGGTCCGCTCGTCCTTCGCGGTCGTCCGCCAGGACTGGTAAGCCCGGGCGGAACGCTCCAGCACCTGCTCGATCTCGGCATCGGTGGCGGCCGCGAACTCTCGCTCGGTCTCGTTCGTCGCCGGATTGACGACCTTGAACTCGCTCACTGCCCTCGTCCTTTCAGGCTTCACTGCCGCAGCTGGTACCCCACTGCGGAACCGGCTCTGCCCGGGCTGTGTACCCCGCCACTCACGATAAATCCCGGGCACCGGGCGCCACTACCGGCTACCACGTCAGCTTGCCCCCGAGCAGCCGGGCTCCCTCGGCAGCGACAGACAGACTAGCGATGCCGCGTGGGTCGCTCAGGGACTGGGCGGCAGAATATCCTGCTCGAGGTCGTCCGGAAATGTCTGCCGCCGTGCGGGCTGCATTGTTTCTGGGGTGTTAACTGATTAATAGCGACAGCACCCGGTCACGTCGATGTGCAGGTGCACAGAGATCGGAGCCCGCGCGTATGCCGGGGCACACCCGGCCAGGCCGCCTCGCATAGCTGACGGCAAGCCGGCTGACCTCGCAGACTCGGGAGCCCGAGCAGGCCGGGGTCGCCGGTCAGCGGTCCTGCCGCGTGTTCCTTAGCTGCGGGGACGAGGCCGCACGTCTTGCTCGGCCGCCCGGACGTGGCATAGCCACTAAGGGTTAAGCAGTGGATACGATAAGCAACGCAGTGATGCAGCCGGCCCGGCACCGGTCAGCGTCGGCTGCCCGACCTGGCCCCTGGCACCGGGGGGAGGCGGCGGAGCTAGGGGGGAGAGTTTATGCGCGCAAGGTGGGGTAATCACATCACCACCGGTCATCGCCGAGGGGTCCCGGCCCGCTGGCGCCGGGCTGGCGGGGCGATAGCGGCCCTGACATTGCCCATGGCATCCGCCGGGGGCGCCGCGGCGCCCGCCTGGGCGGCGGGCGGCTACAGAGTGACCCACATCATCCCCGTAGGCGGCACCCCGTCGGGGGTGGCGGTGGACCCCGCAGCCCACACCGTGTACGTGACCAACTACTCCAGCGGCACCGTGTCGGTGATCGACGAGGCCACCAACAAGGTCACCCACACCATCCCCATCGGCGACATTCCCGACCACAACTTCCCCTACGGGGTGGCGGTGGACCCGGCAGCCGGCACCGTCTACGTGACCAACCTCTATCCCGGCACCGTGTCGGCGATCGACGAGGCCACCAACAAGGTCACCCACATCATCCCCATGGGCGCCCCGTACGGGGTGGCGGTGGATCCCGCGGCTCACACCGTGTACGTGACCAACAACTCCGCTGGCACCGTGTCGGCGATCGACGAGGCCACCAACACCGTCACCCACACCATCCCCATTGGCCTCGGCGTATCCGGGGTGGCAGTGGATCCCGCTGCCCATACCGTGTACGTGACCAGCGACAATTTTCGTGACATTGCGTCGGTGATTGACGAGGCCACCAACAAGGTCACCCACACCATCCCCGTTGGGAGCGCCCCGTACGGGGTGGCGGTGGACTCCGCAGCCCACACCGTGTACGTGACCAACAACTCCGCTGGCACCGTGTCGGTGATCGACGAGGCCACCAACACCGTCACCCACACCATCCCCGTCGGCGGCGGCTTCCCCTACGGGCGTGGCGGTGGACCCCGCAGCCCACACCGTGTACGTGACCAACAACTCCGCTGGCACCGTGTCGGTGATCGACGAGGCCACCAGCACGGTGACCGCCACGGTCCCCGTGGGTGTCTCCCCGTACGAGGTGGCGGTGGATCCTGCTACCCACACCGCCTACGTGGCCAACGCCGATTCGGGCACCGTGTCGGTGATTCAAATGTGCCGGTAATCAGCATCGGGACCCCGGCCGCCACGGGAACGGCAGGTGATGTGCGCGGGGCAGCTCAGGGCAAGTGACACGCCATCGTAAAGTAAAGATTACCTATAGTAACGGAGGGAGCACGGACTGACGTGAAAGCCTTACCGGCATGATCATTCCCCGAGAAGCCGAGAGCGCAGGACAGGCAGGCGTCACACCCCGGGCCCCCGGCCGTAGGGCCGCCGCCCGCAGCCTCCCCCGTCTCGCCGCAGCGGTCAGCATGGCGGGCGCGGTCACCGTCTTCGGGCCAGCGAATCACACCGATGGCCCCGCTGGCGCGGCCGTGGCTCGCACTCACGCCGCCGCCATGGCCGCCCCGACCGCAGCTACCAGCCGGAACGGGTCCGGCCTGACCTGGGCCAGCGGAGCCTACCTGCCGAGCGCTACGCCAGCGGGGCCAGCGAATTACACCGATGGCCCCGCTGGCGCGGCCGTGGCTCGCACTCACGCCGCCGCCATGGCCGCCGGGACGGCAGCTGCCGGCCGGAACAGGTCCGGCCCGACCTGGGCCACCAGCCGGAACAGGTCCGGCCTGACCTGGGCCAGCGGAGCCTACCTGCCGAGCGCCACGCCGGCGACCGCCGCGGCCTTCGGCGCCTGGCGCAAGCACCCCCTGGACATCGCGGAGGTCTGGTCGAATCCGTCAACCTGGGCCAGCATCGCCGATCCCGCCTGGTTGTACCGGCGCTGGGAGGGGTCGCCGTACACCATGGTGATCTCGGTCGCGATGCTGCCGACAGATGTTCCCGGGACGTCCATCCGCGCCTGCGCCAAGGGCACCTACAACGCGTATTGGCGGCGGTTCGGCCAGGTGCTCAGCTCCGACGGCCTGGGCTCCTCGATCATCCGGCTGGGCTGGGAGTTCAACGGGAATTGGTACCCCTGGACGGCCACCGACCCCACGGCATGGGCGGAATGCTGGCGGCAGGCCGTCACCTCGGCCTGGTCCACCGCGCCGCGACTGCGCTGGGACTGGAACGTCAACCGGGGTGTCTCCTCCGCGCTGGCCGATCCCACCCGGGCCTATCCCGGGGATCAGTACGTGAGCATGATCGGGATTGACAGCTACGACATGTGGCCGCCTGTGGTCAGCGCCGGAGGCTGGCATCAGCAGCTTGACGGCGAGCAGGGGCTCAACTACTGGCTCGCTTTCGCGAAAGCACACGGCAAAAAGCTGTCCGTGCCGGAGTGGGGAAGCGTCAGTTACGGCAGGTCTGCCGGCGGAGATGACCCACAATACGTACGAAACATGAGGGCATTCTTTGCGGCAAACGCCCCCTATATATCATTCGAGGCCATTTTCCAGAGCCCCGACGGGAACTATCCAGTCGGCCACACCACACCCAAGTCGGCTCAAGCCTACAAGGCGGCCTTCTGATGTGCCCGGCACCAGCCCGGGGCACGGCGACCGCTCAACCCAGGCTGACCCGGAGAACACCAGGCTGACTGGAAGCACAGAGCAAGGGCGCACGGCGCACGGCCATCTTCAGAGCGACGGCCGGCCCAAGGCTCAATGCCACTTAGCCCAAGTCGATCTTGGTGGCTGGCGTGGCCTGCCGTGTCGTTCTGACCAGCACAGATACGCGTCAGCCCAGCAACGGACCTGATCGGCCGTCAGACGCAAGCATGCAGGTCAGAGCCTTGATCGAAAATAAGCTAAGTGGCATTGCCCCAAGGCTCTGCCGACCTATCACCAGGAACCGCACAGGCGCCGCAACTCCGCATTACCCCGACGTGGCCAGTTCCCGAGATCTTGCGAAAAGGCACTTCGTCGGTGATCAGCCCGCTTTATCCTTTGCCGGCGTTCGGCTCAGGGGGGAACATGGCCTTCCGGACTGAATCGCTGCGATCGGTGAACCGATTTGATCCCTGTCTCGGCGCGGGAACCCGGGCCCACGGGGGGAAGGAAACAGGAGTTTTGCCCTCGCTATTTACTTCGGGTCATGCTGTCCTTCATTATCCTGCTGCGATCACGCGCCGTGGGATGAGATTTCAGACGAGGGAGGATTCACCGACTGCCGCGTGGTGCTCGATGGCCGCCAGCAGCCGCCGGTGCTCTGCGTTCAGGCTGTCGCGGTGCGGGGCGGTCAGCCCCGCCGCCCGGGCCAGCGCCTGGCATGGGACAGCCTTCAAGGTGGCGTCGAGCAACGACCACGACAGTTCATCGAGGGCCGCCCGGACCGGCCCGGGCTGCTGCGTTCGCGCGCAGGCATCATCCAGCGCCTGCATACGCTGCGCCAGCCCGGGGACGGGCGCCACCTCCGGCTGAAAAGCGTCAGCCCCCGGGCACGGCGAGCACCTGGCCCGGGCTGCCTCGAAGGCGTTAAACAACGGGCTCACCGCGCCCGCCGTCTCCGGGTCATACAACCCGGGGAACGGGACGGCCTCGTAACCGCGGTCATAGCCGCTCACGTAGATAGGCGCGGCAGAACCGGTCCGCGCGAGGGCACCCAGCGCCATGTCCAGCAGGCTCACCGGCCAGCCGAGGTCGGTGATGGCATGGACCCGGAGCGCGCCGCTGTCCGCGCCCGCACTGGCCCCGAGCAGCAACTGAGCCGACTCGAGCGCGGACTGGGCATAGAACGCGGCATCCGGGCTGTGCAAGCGGATCACGCCGCCCTCGCACCACTCAAGCAGCCGGGCATGGATGATCGAGTTGTCGACGACATGGGTGAACCTGACGGCCGAGTAGCAGGCCGCGCCGCGCGCCGCTGCCCGCGACAGCAGCCATTCGGAAACCCGCTTGGACGCGGTGTATACATCGGGGGAATACAGGCGCAGGGCCTTGCCGGTCGAAGCGCACACCAGCCGGGAGACGCCAGCTCCGGCGGCAGCGGCGATCACGTTGCGGGTGCCGAGCACGTTCGTGGTCACGGTGCGGTGCACCTCGCGCTCGGCCAGCCCCGGGTCTCGCTGAGCCGCCAGATGGAAGACGATATCGGGCCGGACGTCGCCGAAGACCTCAGTGAGCCGGGCCGGGTCCCTGATATCGGCGCAGGCGTACTCGGCGCCGTCAAGCCGCGGCCCCCCCGCGCATCCCCGGCTCACGCTGACCAGCCGCCGCGGGCGCAAGCCCGCGAGTTGTGCCAGCAGCGCCGACCCTATGCATCCTGTCCCGCCAGTGACCAGCACCGACTTGCCGGGGAGCCACGCCTCAAGCTCGGCGCGGGGCAGGCCAATGCTCCGCCGGCCGATGGCCAGGAAGCGGCTGTACTCCCGCAGCGCACCGGGCCTGGCCGCCAGCAGAGCCTGCGTCAGATCGCTCAGCTTCCGCAACTCCGCATGACTGAGGCGCTGCCTGCCTTCCGGTGTCACAGCACGCATTCTCACGATGATCTCGGGGACAGTCTGCACCGCGAAAACCTCCATTAACCTTACGGCCCACCTGGGGGCAGACAAGCCATCAGGGGCAGGTGAATAAGGTCAGCGAAAGATAGCTCTGCTCCCCGCTATGGCAAGCTCCCGGACCGCCAGCGGGATCACTAATCGGCGGCTCCGCCAAACTCGTCGCCTTACCTGTGCAGCGCGGCAAAATAAGACAGACGCTGATAGCTAATGTCGTGGCCAGCCATTCGTATCCGGATTGCGCACCCACCTCGTGCAGGTAGCCGACGACACCTTACCAGCCCGGCGAACCGCCCCTCCTGGGCCGACCCATATTCACCGGTTGATCCCATCTGTACGCTCTTCACCCACCCGTGCAAGATGCGCGGCTTCTATCCACGCGGATTCGGGCTCAGTGGAGGATTTAGCGGTCCATCAGGGTGTAACGAGCCACGATCACGCGAGGCCTGACAAAGGCATCTTCAGGAGCCGCGGACGGTGACTTGTGCGGACGGGTAGCCAGAAGCACCGCCCGGGGATCGCTGGCACCCGGGCAGCGGTCCGGGCGTAGCCGGTCGCGTCGGACCCGGACCGTGCAACAGATCGCTTCCTGGTGGCCTTGTGCGCCCGACGCTGGGCCGGGCGGCCGGATCCGCACCCGCCCGCGGCGGTCCGTGCCATCACGCAGCGCACCGGCGTGACATGGGAGGCGCGGCAAGCCCATGCGGCCCGGATGCACCGGGCAGGTGCGCGGCTGGTCGCCCATGACTTCGGCGATGGCCGGATCGTCGTCGACGACCAGGACGCGCGCACTCATACGCCTACTGTCCGAACCAGCTGATCCTGCCCGGCAGGGCGATCACCTGGCAGTTTCACGGGGCGAGGAAAGAGCCCTCACTTTTTCCAGCGGGTGACGAAAGTAGCCGTTCATTTGACACCCCTCGCGCGAAACAGCACTGTTCCAGCCTTTTCATCTAAGATTTAGGACGAATAGGACATTAGCGCCACTAATTCAAGCTATTTTTTACATATCCTCTGAGAGTTCCGGATTTGCCGCTCTATGGTGATTGCCGCTTAGGCCCGGAATGGCTAGCTGACGATGACGTTGATTAGAATTAACCGGCCAAGCGAAGGACGGCCCACGGACACGACCGTCATTCCTGTATGGTGAGTGCGGCCTAGGCCGGAATGGCCAGCTGACGATGACGTTGATTAGAATTAACCGACCCAGCGAAGGACGGCCCCATGGACACGACCGTCATGCCTGTTCGGCTGACCGTGATCGGCGCCGGATATCTCGGCCTCACCCACGCGGTGTGCATGGCCGACCTCGGGCACGAGGTCCTGGCGATCGACGTGGACGCACAGAAGATCGCACGGGCGGCCAGCGGCGAGGTGCCCTTTTTCGAGCCTGGCCTCGAGCCGCTACTGCGCAAGAACGTAGACACAGGCCGGGCTCCGCTTCAGCATGTCGTTCGCGGAGGCCGGCGAGTTCGGCGAGGTCCACTTCCTTTGCGTGGGAACACCGCAGGCCAGCGGTGGTGCAGCCGACCTGAGTCAGCTGCTGTCAGCGGCCGGCACGCTGGCGCCGCACCTGGCTGCGCCCTGCCTGCTCGTCGGCAAGTCGACGGTACCGGTCGGTACCGCCCGCCGGGTGCGCGACCAGATCAGGGCCGTCGCGCCGGCCTGCCGCGGGGTGGACCTGGCCTGGAACCCCGAGTTCCTGCGTGAGGGGCACGCGGTCCAGGACAGCCTGGCCCCGGATCGCTTCGTCTTCGGGGTGACGTCGCAGACAGCGGCGGATCTGCTGCGGAGGGTCTACGCCAAACCGCTCGCGGCAGGTATCCCGGCGCTGGCCATGGACCTGGAAACGGCCGAGGTGGTCAAGGTGGCGGCCAACGCGTTCCTGGCCACGAAAATCTCGTTCATCAACGCCATGGCGGAGGTGTGCGAGGCGGCCGGCGCCGACGTCGTCCGGCTGGCCGAGGCACTGGGCTGCGACGAGCGGATCGGCCGGACGTTCCTCAAGCCCGGCCTCGGCTTCGGCGGGGGCTGCCTGCCCAAGGACATCCGCGCGTTCCGGGCCACCGCGGCCGGACTGGGGATGACATCGGTGGCCAGCCTGCTCGCCGTCGTGGACACCATCAACCTGGACCGGCGGGCCCGGGTGGCCGCCCTAGCCAGGGAGGCCGCCGACGGGTCGCTGGCCGGCAAACGTGTGGCCGTCCTCGGCGCCGCGTTCAAGCCCAACAGCGACGACGTCCGCGATTCCCCGAGCCTCGACGTATGCGGGCGGCTCACCGCCGAAGACGCGATCGTGTCCGTACACGACCCGGTCGCGATGCCGAACGCGGCCCGGAGCCGGCCGGATCTGCGCTACGCGGCGTCAGTCTCCGAGGCCGCCGAAGGCGCGGACCTGATCCTCCACCTCACCGAATGGGCGGACTACCAGGCCATCGATCCGGCCGCACTGGGGGCGGTGGTGGCCCAGCGCACGGTCATCGACGCCCGGTGCGCGCTCGACGCCGGTCAGTGGCGGGCCGCCGGCTGGTCGGTTCACGTCCTGGGACAGCCGTGAGCCGCGGGCGCCAGAACCACCGCCGCAGGGGGCCGGGACTGGCCCTGGTTTATATATCGGCAACCCGAGCGCAATAGATAACGGTCATTACGGATATTTGCCGTTAAACCAGCATTACCGGCGAATCGAGCCTTGAACTCGCCAGGTCAATGCTAAATGGCGCATCACCGGCGATGCCCAAATGTCATCGTTCCGGGCCCGACGGCCCGGGAGCCTGAACCCCGGAGGTACCCGCCATGTCGTCACAGACGCCAGCGAGGCGGCCGCTGGCAGTGTCCTGCAGCCGCCCAGGTCTTTCGATGGCCAGCGGCGGCCGCCACGCGGCAGTATCCGTCCCGCGCACCGAGACCACCGTGCCCCTGCCGCTCGGGCCGGCCAAGGACGCCGGGCGCCGGGCGGAAGGGCGCGGCCGCTGGGCCGTGCTCGACGCCGTCTCGTGGCCGCTGGTCGTCATCCTCGGCGTGCAGGCCGTCTTGTCGCTGCGGCTCATCTGGACCAACACGGCATTCCTGGACGAGGCGACCTACCTGTTCGCCGGGCATGTGGAACTGGCGCACTGGCTGCACGGGCCAGCTGGACCGCAGTACGCGACCTATTTTTCCGGCGCTCCGGTCCTCTACCCGCCCCTGGCGGCGCTGGCCAGCAACGCAGCCGGGCTGGCCGGCGCCCGTATGCTCTCGCTGGTCTTCATGCTCGGCGCGACCGCGCTGCTCTGGAGCACGGCCGCCCGGCTGTTCGGCCGCTGGGCGGCATTTCTCGCGGCCGCATTGTTCGTGACCCTCGGCCCGACCCAGTTCCTGGGTGCGTTCGCCACCTACGACGCGATGTCGCTTTTCCTTATGGCGGCCGCCGCATGGTGCGTGGTTGCCACCCAGGACCGGGACGACTCCACCTGGCTGCTGATCGGCGGCACAGCGCTGCTGGCGCTGGCCAACGCGACCAAGTACGCCAGCATCCTGTTCGACCCGACAATCGTGGCCCTCGGCGGCCTGGTCGCGGCCCGGAACCGCGCCATCCACAGCCCGGCGGGACGCGGCGGGATCAAGAGCGCGGTGGGACGCAGCGGCCTGATCGCCGCCTGCACGGTGGCTCTGGACGCGGGACTCCTCGCCCTGGGCGGCCCCGCGTACTCCACCGGGCTGCTGTATACGACGATCTCGCGGACGGCCGGTGCCAGTCCGGCCATGATGATCCTCCTCGACGCCGCCCAGTGGATCGGCGTCGCGTGCATCCCAGCCGCCGCCGCTGCCCTGGCCGCCCTCGTCCGCCGCCACGACCGGGCGGAGGCGGCCATCGTCGCACTGCTGGCCGTCTCGGCGACGCTGGCGCCGCTGGACCAGGCGCGCATCCACACCACGACCTCGCTGTCCAAGCACGTCGACTTCGGCGCCTGGTTCGCGGCCGCAGCGGCGGGCTATCTCATCGCCCAACTGGCCCGCATCAGCCGGCGCCGGTGGGCCGGGGCGGTCGTCGCCCTGGTGGGCTCGGCCGCCGTACTGGTCCCCGCGGCAGCGGCCGGCCGGGGACAGTCCGCAGATTTCTACGAAACATGGGCGAACACAACCCAGGTCACCGCGCAGCTGAAATTGATCACCCGGCAGCACCAGGGCAACTACCTGACCGAGGACTACGACGTCCCCGCTTACTATCTGCAAAACCAGGTCCGCTGGGAGCAGTGGTCCAATACCTGGTACTTCGCTTACCGGCCGCCCGGCGGGCGCCGCACCCTCACCGGGCCGCCCGCCTATCAGGCCGCCATCCAGAATCACTACTTCGCCCTGGTGATTCTCGAATTCAGCGACACCGAGCAGACGGACAGTGCGATCACCGCCGACATGCGGAAAGCCGGCACGTATCACCTGATCGATGAGCTGCCGTTCTGGGACAGCTTCGGCGTCGGCCGGTTCTTCGTCTGGATGTACGAGCCCCGGGCGACCGCGGGAGGTTCCGTTGAGCGCTAGCGCTGATCCGGCGACCTCCGCCCGGCCTGACCGGACCGCCAGCCGGCGGTTGCAGGAAACCGGGCCCAACCTGCCGGTACCGCCCTCGGACGCGGAAAAGGACCTGTACGCCGACCGGAACCTGGCGCTGATCGTCAGGACCTCACTGGCCAGCTTCGGCGCCCTGCTGATCAGCCAGGCGCGGTTCGTGACGCAGATCCCGCCACTGCTGGCGCTCGCCCCGCTGGTCGCCTTCACG
Source organism: uncultured Actinomycetes bacterium (assembly GCA_963809975.1). Classification (GTDB taxonomy): domain Bacteria; phylum Actinomycetota; class Actinomycetes; order Streptosporangiales; family Streptosporangiaceae; genus Bog-532. The sequence goes on along the minus strand of CAWELT010000023.1, from coordinate 10,356 downwards.
CTGGCCTACTACGTGATCTCCCTGTTCGTGAACTTCGGGACCAAGGGCTTCGACATGGACGCCCACCACCGGCGGGTCCGGGACTGGAGGCCGCGAAGCTACCCCACCCTCGATGTCTTCCTGCCCGTATGCGGTGAGCCCATCGACGTCCTGCGCAACACCTGGGTGCACGTCTTCCGCCTGCTGCGCGCCTACCCGGGCCTGGCCACCGCCTACGTCCTGGACGACGGCGACAGCCGGGAAGCACAGCAGATGGCCGAGACCCTCGGCTTCACCTACCACGTCCGGCCGGACCGGGGCTGGATGAAAAGGCCGGCAACCTGCGCTACGGATTCAGCCAGTCCTTCGGTGAGTTCATCCTCATCCTGGACGCCGACTTCGCGCCCCGCGCCGATCTGCCCGCCGAGATTCTGCCCTATTTCAGCACCGACCCGGCACTCGGCATCGTCCAGTCACCGCAGTACTTTCACACCCGGGGTCGGATGTCCTGGATCGAGCGCGGCGCCGGTGCGGTCCAGGAACTGTTCTACCGGCTGGTGCAGGTTTCACGGGACCGGCACGACGGCGCGATCTGCGTCGGCTCGTGCGCGATCTACCGGCGGGCGGCGCTGGCCTCCAACGGCGGCCCCTCGCTGATCGAGCACTCGGAGGACGTGCACACCGGCTTCGACCTGCGCCGGGCTGGGTGGGGACTGCGTTACATACCCGTCCCGCTGGCCACCGGACTCTGCCCGCCTGACCCCGATTCGTTCCTGACCCAGCAGTACCGCTGGTGCGCGGGATCGATGTCGCTGCTCGGCTCCCGGAAATTCTGGGCCACGAAAATACGGCTGCGGACCCGGCTTTGTTATGTATCGGGATTCTGCTATTACGTGCACACGGCATTGTTCACATTCGGCACGCCGATCGTCCCCCTGGTGATGCTGCTCTTCCTGCCGAACGGCGTGCGGCTCGTCAATTATGTGTTTATCCTGCCGTCCATTATTTACAACACGGCCGTTTTCCCGGCCTGGCATCACTGCCGGTTCGGCCCGGCGGCCCTGATGGCCAAGCTGCTCTACGGCTGGGCGCATGTATTCGCCCTGTGGGACATCATGCGCGGAAAGCGACTGGGCTGGCAGCCGACCGGCGGCTCAAAACAAAAGTCGAAGACCCGCCGTATCTGGGCCTCGATCGCGCTATGGAACGGCACCACGAGCGTCGTCTGGGTGCTGTTTGCGCTCTGGCGCACGGTACATGACGGCCGGAGCTTCGTGGTGCTGCTGGCGACCGGGCTGCTGACCCTGTTCATCACGGCCATGGCGCTCGCCTCATTCGTCCCCGACCCGGCGCAGGTGCTGGGACGCGGGGGAACTGCCCTGGTAGACGGCACTGTCTGCCCGACGTGGGACTGGCACGCTATTCCTGACCTGTTTTCCGGGAAAGTGAAGTTCGCGGGCATGAACTTGCAGATCGCAGCTAATCTGAATGGCGACGTAGCCGCGATCGGGCCGGTTCCGGTGCACGGCGCAAGGCACGACTCCTATGCATTCGAGGCGTCCGGCCTGAAAGCCGCACTCGAAAATTCCACTGAACCTGACGGCACCGCTGCGGACCTAGGGTATATAGGGGTCGACGGCATCGCGATCGCGCCGTTCAAGCGGGTTGGCGGCACGGAACTGCATGACTGGCAGCGCAAATTCAACGCGAGTTTCAGCAAGATCCGTTCCGCTGTCGAGCACGCCGTCGCGAAGGTGAAGTGCTGGCGGATGCTCAGCGAGGAAGGCGGCCGGTACCGATGCCCAATTGGTAAGTACGAGAGCATGCTGACAGCAGTCACCGGGCTTTATTTCTTCGCCCTATACAGTAATGATGAATGAATAACCCTCCTGGCTGTGGACGATCAATTCGCTCGCCGGCGGCCCGGGGCAGGTAGCCGGGCCGCAGGCCTGGTGGCCCGGCGCGTCTTACGTCACCTGGGTCGGAATCGACGGTTACTACTACTATCCGGCCGAGAGTTTCACGACCCTGTTCGGCACCACCATCTCAGCGATCCGGCGTTTCACCAGCGATCCGGTCCTGATCACCGAGACCGGGATCTCCCCGACCGCCGGCAAGGCGGCCAAGATCCCTGAACTGTTCGCCGGGGCCCGGTCCACCGGGATCCTCGGGCTCGTGTATTTCGATGCCAAGCGTTACCGGGACTGGCGCCTCGACCAGGATGCGGACGCGCTCGCGGCCCTCCGGAAGGCGGCACATGGCTTCGGCTGAGCAGGCAGGAAAACGGCCAGAAAGGGACCAGTATGGCGCTGCGTGAGCGGGACACGGTGAACACTCCGACAGTGGAACTGCCCGAGCCATGGTGCTCTGCGGCCCTGACTGTGGTACTGCCTACCTACAACGAGGCCGCCAACCTCCCGGTCATCGCCGCGGCGCTCTTCAGCCTGCCGCTGAACGGCCTGCGGATCCTGGTGGCGGACGACAACTCGCCCGATGGCACCGGCGACGTCGCCGGTGCCATCGGCGGTACGGCGAGGCCAGGATGAGCGTCGTGCACCGGCCCGGCAAACTGGGCCTGGGGCGGGCCTACGTGGACGGCATGACCCGCGCGATCGAGGCCGGCGCTGAGTTCGTCGTGCAGATGGACAGCGACCTGTCGCACGCGCCCGAATATCTGCCGCGGATGCTCGGCACCCTCCTGGCCACCGATGCCGACGTCGTTGTCGGCTCACGGTATGTGGCCGGGGCCAGCCTCGCCAGCGAGTGGCCCTGGCCGCGGCGGGTCCTGTCCAGCTTCGCCAACGGCTACGTCCGCGCCCTACTGCGGCTCGGGATCCGGGACGCTACCGCCGGCTTCCGGCTGTGGCGCACCTCGGCGCTGCAGGTCATCGATCTCGCCGACGTCCGCAGCAACGGCTACAGCTTCCAGGTCGAGATGAGCTACCGGGCGGTCCAGCACGGCCTCAAGAGCGTCGAGGTGCCCATCCACTTCGCCGAACGCAGCACGGGCGAGAGCAAGATGAGCCTGCGGGTACAGCTGGAATCGGCGCTACTGCCGTTCCAGCTCTGGCTCCGGGCCGACCGGAGGGAAAACAGGAGCAGCAAGGCCCTAATCGCCGGGCTGGGTGACGGGGCCCGTCACAGCACCGATTCGGCCAAGCTCGAGGCCAGGAACGAAAAGCTCGCCAGCGACCTCGGAAAGGCGAAAACCACCCTGAACATGGCAGGAAAAGCATTCGCGCTGCCGGAAGACATCTCGAGCAGCGCGGACTCCTCCGGCGAGAACTGAACCTGGTCATCGGCGAGCATTTCCCCGGGAATGCGCTCGGGAGTGCGGGGACGCGTCCGGGGGGCAGGTGCTGATGGTGAGACGGGCCATCAGCAGGGCCCGGTCGAGTTCGTCGCCGTCCAGGGCGGCAGGTCGGCCACGCCCAGCCAGCTCCCACCACAGGTCGGCGGGGTCGCTGCTGACCACACATCAGGGACCAGGCCCTTCACCACGGCGGGACCACGGGATGGGTCACCGTCTGGCTGGCCAGCCTCGAAGCGCGCGCCTGGGCACGCCTCGGCAACGGCGCAGCCAGCCGGGAGGCCATCGCCCGCACGCTCATCCCCTTGGTTATCTTCAGCCTCAACTGATGTGTCCTTAACGTCTGCCACGAGTCTTTTCCGGTGCCCGGATGACGGTCTGCTCGTGGTTATCTCCCGCCTTGTCCATGACGAAGTTCAAGGAGGAGACGATGCTCGTGCGTCCGGTGGCGGTCCCTGGTTGCCAGGAACGCCGGATCGACATTGCATGCAGCTCGTCGTCCGGCGTTCTGGCGTTTGCTGACCAGGCGTCCTAGGACGTGTGGCCTGCAGCCTCTTCGATCACGTTCGCTACCGTGCCGGGGTGGGAGATCAGCGACCTGTCGAACGGCCAGTCACCGGTTGTGCAGGTGACGCCCAGAGAGGCTGCGCCTCGGACCGCCAAGTTTCGTGGTTCCGGTCTCGCGTAGCTGACCGTGGGTTCATCCTCAGACCATAGAAGCGCGTACTGAGGGTGGTCATGATGGGACGTTATGGGCCCGCTGCGGCCGACCCGGCGGTAGTGACTGCCGCGGACATGGTGGCCGGGCACGTCACGCTGGATGTCTCCTGCCCGGACCGGTTGTACCTGAACGGCTACGTCGCCAAGCTGCAGACTCCCGGCGGGGTGGTCTACTTCTTCCACGATCACCGGGGCAAGCCGATCGCGTCCCCGGCGCTGTTCGAGCCGATCGGGGAGAAGTTCCGCCGGGACATCAGGGACTGGGCGCAGGCCAACGGCGTCCCGGTGATCCGGTTCAAGGCCGGGGAGCGTAAGGCTGATGTGATGGCTCCGTACCTGGACGCCGCCGCCTCAACGGGACACTCGCAGGTGGTGGCGATCGGCTGTGCCCAGGAGTTCCAGCTGGTGTGGACGGCGCGGAAGCGGGACACCGATCCGGGTGGGTGCCCGCAGTTCTCCTTCACCAAAGAGCAGCGCCGGGTGTCGGTGTTCTACGTCTACATCTGGGACGACAAGATGGGCAGCGGGTTCATCAAGATCTGCACCTATTTCCCGTATCCGGTCAAGGCGTGGATCAACGGGCACGAGTGGGCCAAGCGGCAGGCGCTGGCCGCCGGGATCGGCTTCACCGCGCTGTCCAACGGGTTCGCCTCCTGCGATGATCCGGCCGCCCTCCAGCAGATCTGCGACCGCTTCGGCCCCGGCGCCGTGCAGGTGTGGTTCGAGCGCTGGATGGCCCGGATCCCGCTCCCGCTCACTGACGCCGACCGGGACGCCGGGTACTGGTGGGAGCTGTCGATGCGGCAGGTCGAGACCTCCCGCACCCTGGTCTTCGACGATGACGTCCACGCCCGCGCGTTCTTCGAAGCGCTGCTGTGCGACAACATGGACCTGGGCCGCCCGGAGAACGTCGAGCTGCTGTTCCGCCGCGGCCAGCGATCCGGGCGGCCGGCCCTCCGCCCGCCGGCGGCGGGTTCAAGACCAAGATCGACCGGTACTGCGACCTGGTCACAGTGAACGTCTTCTACAAGAACTCCCGCCTGAAGCAGTACCTGAAGGACGGCGTCGCGCTGCGCATCGAAACCGTGGTTAACGACCCCAAGGACCTGCGCTGCAACCGCCAGCTGCATAACCTGCCAGAGCTGCAAGACAAGGCGCGTGCGATCAACGCCCGGCTGCTACAGACTGAGACAGTCGGCCAGGGCACGGCACTAGTGAGCCCAGTCATCGAGCGGATCACCAGGCCCACCGTCACCGACGGTGGCAGGAAGGCGCCCGCACTGCGGTTCGGCGACCTTCGAGTCCAGGCCCTGGCCGGCGCGATCGCCGCCATGCTGTTCACGGCCACCGGCATCACCAACAAGACCCTCCGCGGCTTGATGACCGGCCTGCTGCACCGTCCCTACAGCATGAACCAGGCCAGCTACGACCTCTCCCGGCTGGCCCGCAACGGCCTGATCACCCGCGTCCCCGCGCGCAACCGCTACACCCTGACCCGCGACGGGCTGCTGTTCGCCCACTTCTACACCAAGGTCTACGACCACGTCCTGCGGCCGCTGATGGCACCCGACCAGCCCAACGCACCGCCGGAACTCGCCGCGGCCCTGGACACCCTCGACCAACTCGCCGCCGACCACATCGCCCGGGCCCGCGTCCCCATCGCAGCCTGACATCCCGTCACCGCCCGCAGCCGCAGGCAGGCCGGAGTCCGGCCTGCCTGCCAAGCATCCCGCACCATTACCCACCGTCACACTCAGGCCTAACGTCAAACACGTGGAACCGAAGGTGCTCTAGCTCACGAGCGTCGGCTAGCGCAGCGGGCGGAAGGCGGCGCGCAACTCTTCCGAGAAGAGCCCCGGTTCCTCCCAGGCGGCGAAGTGACCGCCCTTGTCCACCTCGTTGAAGTAGATGACGTTGGGGTACGCCTTCTCGACCCAGCTGCGCGGGGTCCGCCAGATCTCCCCGGGGAACGTCGTGAAGGCGACCGGAATCGAGACCGGCGTGGGAGCCTGGCCGGCCGCACGAGCATTTTCTTGTCCTTCTTCCCAGTACGAGCGCGCAGCCGACGCCCCGGTGCCTGTCAGCCAATACAGGGTGATGTTGTCGACGATGTGTTCCCGGGTGAGATTGCCCGAAGGTTGTCCGTGGACAAAACCGCGGGCGATCTTTTGGTAGCTGTCCGTATCGTGATCGATCATCCACGCTGCCAGCGCGATGGGTGAATCCAGGAGGGCGTAGCCAATCGTCTCCGGGCGCGTCGCCTGCTCCACGAAGTACCCAGCGCCGGTCGCATGGAATTCGGCGAGCGCGTCGAGGGCGGCACGTTCTTCTGGCGAGGGCGGCGACCCGCTCAGGGCCTCGGCATCGCCCAGCGCCGGCGTGAGAAGGTTGGTGTGGATGCCGATCAGCCCGTCGAGCGCCAGGCGGCCCATCGCGTCGGTGACCTGGGAGCCCACGTCGCCCCCCTGCGCGACGTACCGGGTATAACCCAGGCGCCGCATCAGCTCCGCCCACGCCTGTCCGATACGGATGGGGCCCCAGCCGAGCTCGGTCGGCTCGTCGGAGAACCCGTAGCCGGGGATCGATGGCAGCACGAGGTGGAACGCGTCCTCAGCGCGGCCGCCGTGAGCGGTCGGGTCGGTGAGTGGACCGATAGTCTCGAGCAGTTCGACGACCGAGCCCGGCCAGCCGTGCGTCATGATCAACGGCAACGCGTTCTTGTGTGCCGACTCGACGTGGATGAAGTGGATGTCCAGCCCGTCGATCTCGGTCTTAAACTGCGGCAGCGCGTTCAATCGCGCCTCGCACCGGCGCCAGTCGTACTCGGTCGTCCAGTAGCGCGCGAGGTTCTGTATCGCCGCCAATTGCACACCCTGCGACCGATCGGTGACGAGTTCCCTGGTCGGCCAGCGCGTCGCATTGATGCGGCGGCGCAGCTCGTCGATCTCGCCCTGAGGTGCTTCGATTCGGAACGGCCGGACCGCGCTCTCCGCGCTCGCAATCGTGGTGTCGCTCATGATCGTGTCCTCCCCGTTCGCGTCCGCTGGGCGTCTTGTCGATCGTCAAGTGTCGCGACGTCGACAAAGGGAAGATCCCTCGATGAGCATAGAGCCGAAGACTCCATGAAGCGAGGCGGCGCACGGCTCACGCGCGCCGTTGCCGATCGGCAATGACTCCCGACGAAGCTTTCGCTCGGACACCGGCCTCGCCGAACTCTGATCATCACGGCCGAGACGTAGCGGGCGCGCAGATTGCCCGAGTATGAATCCCTATTACAGTAGTTTGAAGCGATTATCGGCGCAGGTAGCGCAGAATGCCTGCTTCTGCGCGTCCAGAGCTGACTGACCTCCAGACTGGAGGCAGAAGGGATCTGACACCCCTAACACTCCCGGCTGCGCTTTGCCGCTGGCCGCGCTCACGGTCAGCTTCATCACCCAGGACGTCCCCTACGCGCGACATCACCTCGGTGCTGAACGGCGCCGGCTGACCTCGGCCCGCACGAGCACCTGTACGTCGCGTTCGCTGACAACCTCTACCGCGGCGATAACCCCCTGCTCGCCCTCCAGGCCGCACCTCCCGGATGCCCAGCGGTCCTGGCCCGCCCTTATCAGCCGGAACTGGCCGCAAGCCGGGGCGTGATCGCCACCCGCCACCACCAGGGGCAACTGCTGATGCTCGACCTAGCCGAAAAGCCCGCACCTGATGCGGCCCGCGCCATCGAACAGCGATACGGCACCAGGAACCTGCTGCTGCTGGAGGGCCGGGCCCGGCTCACCGCCGGCTTCATCCGCTTCGCCCCCGGCTACCAGACACCAGCACTGGCGGCTTCGCGGTCACCGGCTGTTACGGCACGGTGGTTGCGACAGGCGGGTCCGTGGCTATCCTGGCCGACCTGTGGCGACGATGACCAGTCGGACTGGCCGGGATTGCGCTGGGGCCGAATTGGGGCTCTGGCCGCTGCTTCGGCCAGGATGTTGACCGGTGCCGCCTGCTGTTCCTGCTCGGTTATGCCGGCGCGCGCGTTCGTCGCCGGGCGCGGCACCGATCCGCCCGGCCCCGCGCGGGGCGTACGCGGCGCTGATCCGCGCCGTGCGGCGCATTCGCGCGAGAATGCCGGAAAATAGTGCTATGCCGCCGTCCGCTCCCCAAACGCAGACACCGACAGCGCCGCCGACGCCGCAGCCAACGACAGCGCCGCAGACAGCGCAACAGCCGATGCCACAGCAACAGGTGCCGCAGCGGGACGTCGCGATCCTGGACGGCGTGCTCGAACGGGTTACGTTCAGCAACCCGGAGACCGGTTACACGATCGCCCGCATCGCCCCGGACCGGGGCACCGGCCGCGGCCCGGTCAGTGCCAGCACGGAGCTGATCACCGCGGTCGGCCCGCTGCTCGGCGCGCAGATCGGCGAGTCACTGCGGCTACGCGGCCGCTGGACCTCGCACATGAAGTACGGCCGCCAGTTCGACGTCCACTCCTACACCACCGTGCTCCCGGCGACAGAGCAAGGCATCAGAAGGTACCTCGGATCCGGCCTGATCAAAGGCATCGGCCCCGTCATGGCCGAACGGATGGTCAACCACTTCGGCGTCGACATCATGCACATCATCGACGACGAGCCCGGCCGCCTCATCGAGGTCCCTGGCCTCGGCCCGAAGCGCAGCACGCGCATCAAGGACGCCTGGGCCGAGCAGAAGGCGATCAAGCAGGTCATGATCTTCCTGCAGGGCGTCGGCGTCTCCACGTCCCTCGCGGTGAAGATTTACAAGAAGTACGGCGACGAATCGGAACAAACCGTCCAGCAGCAACCGTACAAACTCGCCTCCGACGTGTGGGGCATCGGATTCAAGACCGCCGACACGATCGCCGCTTCCGTCGGCATCGCCAAGGACAGCCCCGAGCGCATCAAGGCCGGCCTCGCCTACACGCTGTCGGAGGCCGCCGACGACGGCCACTGTTATCTCCCCGAGCCCACGCTCGTCACCGACGCCGCCAAGATCCTCGAGGTCCCCGCAGACCTGATCGCCCCGCGCGTCGCCGACCTCGCGGCCGAAGAGGGCGCGGTCATCGAAACCCTGCCGGTCCCCGGCGCCGCGGCCGCCGAGCCGCTGCGGGCCGTCTACCTCCCGCCCTTTTTCCACGCGGAACGGTCCCTCGCGGCTGTCCTCCGCAACCTCGTCGCTACCGGCAAAGACCGGCTGCCCGCCTTCCAGTCCGTGGAGTGGGACAAGGCCCTCGGCTGGCTCAAGACGCGCACCGGCGCCGACCTCGCCCCCGAGCAGGCCGATGCGGTCAAGCTGGCCCTCACCGAGAAGGTCGCGGTGCTGACGGGCGGGCCGGGGTGCGGGAAGAGCTTCACGGTGCGTTCGGTGGTTGAACTGGCGCGGGCGCGGAGGGCGAAGGTGGCACTCGCCGCCCCGACCGGCCGCGCCGCCAAGCGGCTGGCCGAACTGACCGGCCACGAAGCCGCGACCATCCACCGCCTGCTGAAGCTCCAGCCTGGCGGTGACCCGGAATTCGACGCGATGAACCCGCTGGACGCCGACCTGGTTGTGATTGACGAGACGTCGATGGTCGACGTGATCCTGACGAACAAACTGGTCAAGGCAGTCGCGCCGGGGGCGCACCTGCTGCTGGTCGGGGACGTGGACCAGTTGCCCTCGGTGGGCGCCGGCGAAGTGCTGCGAGACATGATCCGGGCGGAGACACTACCCGTCGTCAGGCTGACCAAGATCTTCAGGCAAGCGCAGCGGTCAGGGATCGTGATCAACGCGCACCGGGTAAACGCCGGGCGCCCGCCATACCCGCCAGCCCCCGCACCGTCCGGCGCAGAAGCCAGGACATTTCCTGACTTCTACTGGTTCAACTCGGACGAGACCGAGGCGACCGCGGAGCTGGTGGCGGACATCGTGGCGCGCCGGATACCGGCGAAGTTCGGGCTCGACGCGCGGCGGGACGTGCAGGTGCTGTGCCCGATGCACCGCGGGCCGGCCGCGCGGCAGCCTGAACCTGCTGCTCCAGGAGGCGCTGACCCCGTACCGCGAGGGAGCGCCCGAACGGCGGTACGGCGGGCGCGTGTTCCGGGTCGGCGACAAGGTCACCCAGCTGCGGAACAACTATGACAAAGGCGCGGCCGGCGTCTTCAACGGCACGACCGGGGTGGTGACCGGCATGTCGCTTGAGGACCACTCGCTCACGGTCCGGACCGACGAGGACGAGGAACTCGCTTACGACTTCGACGAACTGGACGAGCTCGCACACGCGTACGCGGTCACGATCCACCGGTCGCAGGGGTCTGAGTACCCGGCCGTCGTGATCCCGCTGACGACCAGCGCGTGGATGATGC
>CAWELT010000022.1:0-58413 GCA_963809975.1 uncultured Actinomycetes bacterium | reverse complement strand
TAGCCGGGCGGCTACCTGGCCGCGTTCACCTGGCGCGCGGCGCGCTGTGCTCCGTTCTGGGCGGTGCCGTTGGTGGCGTACGCCTTGTGCGTTGTCAAAGTGAAGTCGGTCCCGTTGGCGCAGACCGGATCCTGGGCGTTGCAGAAGTCGTCGGACCTTGGCCCGTAGACCGGGCTTGCCGTGGCGATGGACTGGTTGGCCCAGTGAATCGGGTTGCCCCAGGTCACGACGGCGGCGATCCGCCCGGCGAGCGAGTGCGGCAGACCAGGCTGGGTGGCGATCAGGGTACCGGCGATGGGACCAGTGGCAAGGCCGAGGACCGGGGACAGGATGAGGCCCGCGGTCGCGTAGACGGGTGCGAGGACAGGGCCAAGACCGAGCGTGAGGTCAACGACCGTCGCTCCCTGGGAGTACCCGCCGAGCACGAACTTGGTGTGGGGGCAGCGGGCCGCCACCGTCTTGACATGGTTTTCCATGTCGTTCGCGCCGGCGATGGTGCTGAGCTGGGCATAGTCGGCCTGGAACTGGACGCCGTAAGCCTGCACCGTCTTGCCCGGCAGGTCTTTCGTCAGCTCGGTGACGAACGGCTGGCCGACGCTGGCCAGGCCGTGGTGGTCGTCTTGGTGTTCGCCGGTGCCCCGCGCGAACACCACGTCGACGTCCGGGCAGGCGCCGCTGGCCTGGGTGCCTTCGGTCAGGGTGCTGAGGGTGGTGAGGCTGGTATCCAGGGTCCCGCTGCCGGGGTAGTCGTACACGGTCACGCCCGCGCCGTTGTTGGACACGCTGCCGTCATAGGAGGTAGCCGCTGCCTGCCGGGTGCGCTCGGTGGTGCCGTGCGCGGTCAGGTGCGCCGTGATCGCGGTCGCGCCGCCGACAAGGGCGACGGCGGCGACCGCCGTGGTCACCACGCGCCAGTCGCGGCGGTGCCGTGGCTGGACAGGCGGGAATTTGGGCATGACTTCTCCTTTCTTTAGCGGGAAACCAGGCTGCTGCTTATCGCAGCCGGGCGATTTCTGATCCGCGGTAAACCGCGGGGCCATTCAGGCCGTGATGAGAAATCCTCAGCCCTGGCACTGCCAGGAGCTGAAGCCGTGCAGGTCCGGAATGTGGCTCACGAGGGCGCACTCGATGTGATTGAGCCAGGAGCAGGTAACGCCGGCGCCGTCCCGGGTGCCCGGTGCCTGCCCGGCAATTGACCTCGCAGGCGGTACCGCTGGTGACTCGCAGGCGGTACCGCTGGTGAACTGACACGCCACAAAGGCGAACGCACGGCCAGTATCGGCCTGTCCCGCCTCGCTGCCCGGCGTTGCCTGGCGGTGGGCGGGCGATGAGGCCCCCTCGCGCGGCGGGTGGGTACCTGGCATCGCCGCAGGTGGCCGCGCGGGCGGCGCGAACATGAGCGTGGTGGCGCCGCTGGCGCGGACGACGGCGTAGCTGATCACGATGGCGCCGGCCAGGATGAGCGGCGCCGAGCCGGACCGCGGCCTGAGCCGCGGGTCACGGTGCGGCCGCGCCCCTCGCGGCCGTTCGTGTCTGCCCATTATCTGCCCCCGTTTGCCTGCCATCAGGCCTCCTGCATCGGTATCTGCTTGGCGCGGGTGGGGTCCCAGCGCCGCGAAGGCGCGGCGGACGGGAGGCCACATGCCCGGGAACCGGCCGTGGGCGTGCTGGCTAACGGTCATCACGGTCACCTGGGCCCAGGGCCCGGGCTGCTCCGGCTGGGGCCGGGGAGGCGGGCGGTCCGGCCGCCGGGGCGGCTGGCCGGGCGCGGCCGACGAGGGTGGCCGCCACCAGTGCGGCGGCCAGGGCGAGGGCGCCGGTGATGGCGAACGCGTCGTGGAATCCGCCGGTCAGCGCGGCGGCGGCCGGGTGGCCGGCGTGCAGCAGGCTGGTGGTGCGGGCGGCGGCGATGGTGGTGGTCACCGCCAGGCCGACCGCGCCGCCGATCTGCCGGCTGGTGTTGATCAGGCCCGAGGCCAGGCCCGCGTCGGCCGGGCGCACTCCCGTGGTGGAGGCGATGAGGTCGCCGACGAAGGCTAGGCCGAGCGCGGCGGCCACGAGCAGGAACCCGGGCAGCAAGTGCGCGGTGTAGCTCCCGGTGGCAGGCAGCCGCAGGAACAGCACCTGGGCGGCGGCGAACCCGGCCAGCCCGGTCGTGCAGTACGAGTTTGGCGCCGGCCCGGGTGACCAGGTGCTGGGCCAGCCCGGAGGAGGCGATGATCCCGGCCGCGATGACCAGGAACGCCAGCCCGGCCCGGATCGGCGAGTAGCCCCGCACCTGCTGCATGTACAGCGACAAGAACACGAACATCGGGAACACCGCCCCGCCGAGCAGCAGCCCGGCCACGTTGGCCGCGGTCACGGTGCGGTTGCGGAAGAACGACAGCGGCAGCAGCGGCGCCGCCGACCGGGCCTCGATCAGGATGAACGCGGCGATCAGCGCGGCGGCGCCGGCCAGCAGCCCGGCGGTGGTGGCCGAGGCCCAGCCGTGGCCGCCGGCGGTGACCACCGCGTACACCAGCAGCGACAGGCCGCCGGTGACGGTGACCGCGCCGGCCACGTCGAACCGGCGGTGGCCCAGGCCGGCCCGGCTTTCCGGCAGCAGCGGCCGGGCGCCCGCCATGATCAGCGCCCCGACCGGGAGGCTGACGAAGAAGATCCACCGCCAGGACAGCCAGGTGGTCAGCATCCCGCCGGCCAGCACCCCGATCGCGCCGCCGGCCCCGCTGACCGCGCCGATCGCGCCCAGCGCCTTGTTCCGCTGCGGGCCTTCGGGGAAGATCGCCAGGATCAGCGACAGCGCCGCGGGGGCCATCATCGCCGCGCCCAGGCCCTCCACCGCGCGGGCCGCGACCAGCATACCCGCCGAGCCGGCCAGCCCGCAGGCCAGCGAGCCAGCGGTGAACAGGCCCGTCCCGGTGATCAGGATCGCCCGGCGGCCCAGCAGGTCGGCCAGCCGCCCGCCGAGCAGCAGGAACCCGCCGAACGCCAGCGCGTAGCCGCTGATCACCCACTGCAGCCCGGCCGGGGAAAAGCCCAGCCCCCGCTGGATCACCGGCAGGGCCAGCGTCACGATCGACACATCGATGACCACCAGCAGCTGGGCCGCCAGGATCAGCGCCAGCGCCAGGCCCCGGTGCCGGGCCCCGCCGCGTCCGGCCGGGCCACCAGCGGGCTGGGTCGCCGGGGCAGCCGCGGCTTGAACGGTGCTGCTCATCACATTCCTTCCAGTTGCTAGCCCCGCCGGATTGCGGCATGGCCTGGTTCTTGTTGCTGAACTGACGAAGCCTCCACCGGAGACCGGCAATCGCCTGGGCGCCTCCCGGTGGCAGGTGCCACTTGGAAGGCGTAAACCGGAGCCGAACAACCCGTACGCGCATTCGCGCCGGCCGCCCGGCCCCAGGGATGCCGCTGGAGGGAGCCCGGCCCGCCCGCTGCACGGCACTGCGTGCCCTGGCAGGCCGGTCTGTTCAGCTGTGACTGCACCAAGGCTCGCGCTAAGCCGGTTCCCGGCGCGTCGGACGGATGCCGTATCTGTGGCTGCAGGCACCCCGTCGTGACGGTTAAGCGGTACTTAGCCGGGCTTAGGAGGACGCCGTCCCTCCCCGCAGCCCCAGGTGGGACAGGCGGCGGTGGCGCAGGCCATCGTGGCTACCGATGGCTGCCGGGTTGCTGGCATCCTGGGGATATGACCAGCCGTGCGGTAAGCCCGGTCTTCGCCGGGCGCGGGGCCGAGCTGGCCGTACTGGCCAGCGCGTTCGACGATGCGGCCGGCGGGCTGGCAGGCACGGTGCTGGTCGGCGCGGAGGCCGGCGGCGGCAAGTCGAGGCTGGTCAGCGAGTTCGCCGCGCAGGTAGCGGGCCGGGCGCTGGTGCTGGCCGGGGGGTGTGTGGAGCTGAGCGCGGCGGGCTTGCCGTACGCGCCGTTCACCGCGGCGCTGCGGCAGCTGGTCCGGGACCGGGGCACCGCCGGGGTGGCCGCCCTGCTGGGTGGCCGGGACACCGGCGAGCTGGCCGCGCTGCTGCCGGAATTCGGCGCTCCGCCGGCCGGGGCTGACCCGGATATGGCCCGCGCCCGGCTGTTCGAGCTGGTGCTGGCCCTGCTGGAGGCGCTGGCTGACCCGCGGCCGCTGGTGCTGGTGGTGGAGGATGTGCACTGGGCCGAACGCTATGCCCGCGACCTGCTGAGCTTCCTGGTCCGCAACCTGCGGCACGCCGCTGTGCTGCTGGTGGTCACCTTCCGCTCCGCTGAGCTGCACGCCACCCACCCGCTGCGGCCGCTGCTGGCCGAGCTGAGCCGGATGGCCGGGGTCGCCCGGGTGGAGCTGCCCCGGCTGTCGCGCGGCCAGGTCGAGGCGCAGCTGGAGGGCATCTTGGGCCGCCCGCCCGAACCCGCCGTCACGAACGCGGTTTACCAGCGCGGCGGCGGGATCCCGCTGTTCACCGAGGCCCTGGTCAGCGCCGGCGGCACCGTGACCCTAGGGGTGCCGTGGTCCCTGCGGGATCAGCTGCTGGGCGTGGTGAAGGAGCTGCCCGAGCAGACCCAGCAGGTGCTGCGTGCCGCTACCTTAGGCGCGTTATGTGGGTTGATGTCGGCGTGTCGCGTTGATTATGAAGAGGCCTCTGCGGGAGAAAGCGGTTTGTCGAAGACCGTCCAGCCGCAGAGGCGAGTTCCATGCTGCCAACCGAGGATCTGTTCGTCTACGTATACGTGCTGATTGATGACCTGATCACGGCCGGGGTCATCGCGATCCCGCCGCGGCCAGGGCCGGTGCCCGCGTGCAGTGATGCCGAGCTGCTGGCGGTCGCGCTGGTGCGGCACTTGCTGGGGCGCCGCAGCGAAGCCGGGTTCCTGGCCGAGGTCGCCCGCGACTGGGCGCACCTGTTCCCGGTCTTGCCGCACCAAAGCGAGGCGAACCGGCGGATCCGCTGGCTGCGGGGCGCGTTCGAACTCCTGCGCTGCTCGCTGGCCGCACGCCTGCCGGCGGATGACTGCCAGCAGATCGATACCAGCGCCCTGCCCGTGAAGCACACCTCCCGGGTCCGCGGCCCGGACGGCTGGACCGGCCCGGGCGGCCTGCATGCCCGATTCGGCCGTGACGCCGCCCACGCCGAGTGGTTTTACGGGTTCCGCCTGGCGGTCAGGACCGACCTGGGCAGCCGCATCGTGCGGGCCTGGGGCATCGTGCCCGCCGCAGTAAACGAACGCGAGACCGGCGCGGACCTGCTGGAGACCGGTCCGCCACCGCGTGACCTGCTGGCGGACAAGGGCTTCAGCGGCCGGGCATTCGCTGCCGGGCAGGCCGCCCGCGGCACCGCCGTCCTGGTCCCGCCCGCCAAAGGCAAGCGAGCCATGATGCCCTCGATCTTGCAGAAGATCATCGCCGAATGGCGCAACCGGATCGAGACCACCTTCAAAGAGATCACCGACCAGATGGAACTCGCCCGCCACGGGGCACACACCTTCTACGGCCTGCTCACCCGCACCGCAGCGATCATCGCCGCCCACACCTTCATGCGAGTCTGCCTCGCCCTCCCCATCGATCAACCCACATAACGCGCCTTAGGCGGCGCCCGCGTCGGCCACGTGCTGCTGGCCGCGGTGACCGGGCTCGATGATGCGGCGCTGGCCGCCGCGCTGCGGCCCGCGGTCGCCGCCAACGTAATGGTCGCCGACCCCGGGGGCTACTATTTCCGGCATGATCTGATCCGGCAGGCCGTCCAGGAGGACCTGCTGCCCGGCGAGCGCGTCCGGGCCGAACGGGCGTTCGCCCAAACGCTGGAAGCCGACCCCGCGCTCAGCGGCGACGGCATGGCCCAGGTCCGGCTCGCGCTGCACTGGCGCAACGCGCATGAGCACGAGCGGGCGCTGCGAGCGGCCTGGGCCGCGGCAGCCGGCGCCGCGGCCCGCTTCGCCTTCGCCGAGCAGCTGCAGATGCTGGAGCAGGTCCTGCAGCTGTGGGACCGGGTGCCCAGCGCCGCGGAGCACACCGGCACCGACCGCGCCGGGATGATCGAGCTTGCCGCTGACGCCGCCCGCTTGGCCGGCGCGCCGGAGCGTGGCCTGACGCTGGTGGAGACGGCCCTCGGCGAACTCGGCGAGTCAGGTGATCCGGGTCGCCGCGCGTCACTGCTGCTGCGGCGCGCCGTGCTCCGCCAGCAGGCGCTGATCCCCGGGCCGGTCGAGGACCTGCAGACGGCGCTGCGGCTGGCCCGCAGCCCGGGCCGGGTGCGCGCCGAGATCCTCGGCCAGCTCAGCCGGGCCTTGTCGCTCCGGGGCCGCGACGAGGAAGCGAAACGGGCCGCCGAGGAGCTGACCGCCCTGGGCCGGCGGCTCGACGACCAGGAGTACCAGGCTGAAGCGCTGATGGCGCTCGCCCAGATCGGCGCCCGGGAGGGCCGCGACGTCATCGCGGCGCTGCTGGGGGTGCGCGAGACCGCCAGGCGTATCGGCTCCGTCCAGCTTGAGATGCGCGCCTGCGCCGTATTTACCCATGTGCTCGAAGGCCGCGGCGACCACGAGCGCGCGATCCAGGCCGGCCGGGAGGGTCTCGCCCGGGCCCGGCAGCTTGGCCTCGCGCGCTTTGCGGCGACGCCGATCGGACCCAACCTGGCCGAAGCGCTGACATCGGCGGGGCGCTGGGACGAGGCGCTGGAGACCATAGAGGAAGCCCTGGGCCTGGACCCCGCGCCGGAAGGGCGCGCCGCCCTGCTGCTGCTGCGCGGCGGGATCGCCGTCGCCCGCGGCGAGCACGACACCGCGGCGGGGATAATGCGGCAGCTGCCCCCGCCCCCCGCCGGCGCACAGGGCGGCGCACAGGCCGCTACGCAGCTGGCGCTGCTGATCGCCTGGCTGGCGACAGAGACCCGGCTGGCCGACGGCGACCTCGCCGGGGCCCTGGCCGCCGTACGCGCGGCCTGCGTGCAGCGCCCGGACGCCGAGGCGCGTTACCTATGGCTGCTGCTGGCCACCGGGATGCGGGCCTGCGCCGAGGCTGGCCCAGGTCGGCTGTCGGCAGAAGCAGGCGACCCGGCCGAGCTGCGGCGGGCGCTGGAGAGGGCCGCGGCGGGGCTGGCGCGCCCGGGCCGGGTCGAGCAGGCCCACGCGGCGGTCTTCGACGCCGAGGCCTCCCGTGCCGCGGGTCACCCGGACCGGGCTGCCTGGGATGCCGCCGCCGCGGCGTGGGAATCACTCGGCCAGCCTTACCCGCTGGCCTACGCGCTGCTGCGCGCGGCGGGCGCCGCCGCCACCGCCGGAGACCGGGACGCCGCGGCCTCCCGGTTGCAGCGAGCGGCGGAACTCGCCGGCCAGCTCCGCGCCCGCCCGCTGCTGCAGCAGATCAGCCGGGTGGCGCGGCGGGCCCGCGTCGAGATCGCCGGAACCAGCCCGGCCGGCACGGCCGCGCCGGCCGGGCTGACCGGGCGCGAGCTGCAGGTGCTACGGCTGGTCACGGCCGGGCGCGGCAACCGCGAGATCGCGGCCGAACTGTTCATCTCGCCCAAAACCGCCAGCGTGCACGTGTCCAACATCCTCGGAAAACTCGGCGTCGCCTCCCGCGGCGAGGCCGCCGCCACCGCGCACCGGCTGCACCTGTTCGACCCACCTTGACCGCATCACCCGCTTGATCCTGCTGATCATCGCCGACGACCTGCACGAGCGAGGTATCGGCCTGCGCATCCTCACCGGCAAACTGTCCGGCAGCTACTCGCCGGCCGGCGAGGGCAAGTTCTTCTTCATGATGATGGCCGCCTTCGCCGAGCTGGAGCGCGACATCATCCACGAGCGCACCATGGCCGGGCTGGCCGCAGCACGCGCGCGGGGCCGCAACGGCGGACGGCCGACCGTGATGGACGAAGACAAACTCGCAGCCGCCAGGGCGCGGCGAGAGCGCGGCGAGAGCCCGACAGAGATCGCCAAGGCCCTCGGCGTCAGCCGGGCGTCCGTATACCGGCACCTGGGCGCCGAGAGCGATGAGGGCTGATACCCATCACCCTTCCCCGGATGAAGCGGCTGGGCCAGCTGGAGCCGTTTCCCGCTGCTGTTCCCCGGTCGCGGCCATCCGCGGCCGCCGGGTGATCGCGCGCCGTCACACCTCACAGCGATCGCGCCGCTCACCAGCCCCGTTGCGCTTTCATGCTTCCTTGGTCTGCCCCCAAGCAGGCACGGGCCGTCACGACTCGCCGCCGCGCGATCTGCACCGCTTCCCAGGCCGCCTTACTAGCCGTGTGCAACCCCACCGCAGCCTGGTACTGCTCGACAGCCCTTGCATCAAGGACATCAGCGTCGGTGGGAATGAGTATACGAACACATGTTTGCCACCCTCGAATAAGAGTTCTAAGCTCGCGGGTATGCGATGGGATCACTTGCGGCTGGATGGGCTGGCGGAAGAGCGGCCCAGAGCAGGGAAGCCCCGCGGCGGGAAACACCGCGGAAGGCTGCACGCGGGAGGTTGGCGCGGCATCGGGTGGCGGCCAGCCGGGTGACGGCCAGCCAGGAGGCGCGCTGTTCGAGCGGGGCGCGATCACGCGCACGTTCGACACGCCGGGCTTCCGCGGTATGACCTTCTACGAGATCCAGGCCAAGTCCATCGTCAACCGGGTCCCGGCGACCTCCCGGATGGCCTTCAGCTGGACGATCAACCCCTACCGAGGCTGCCAGCATGCATGCACCTACTGCGGAGCCGGCGAAACGCCGGTCCTGATGGCGGACGGCCGCACCAAACCCCTGGCGGACATCCGCGTCGGCGACGCGATCTACGGCACCGTCCGGCGCGGTTTCTACCGGCGGTACGCGATCACGACAGTCCTCGCGCACTGGTCCACGATCAAACCCGCCTACCGGATCACGCTGGCGGACGGGACCCAGCTGATCGCCAGCGGCGACCACCGCTTCCTCACCGAGCGGGGCTGGAAGCACGTGACCGGCGCGGAGCAGGGTCACCTGCGGCGGCCGTTCCTGACCGTCAGCAACAAGCTGATGGGGACCGGCGGGTTCGCGGAGCCACCCAAGAACACCGTCGACTACCGGCGTGGCTACCTCTGCGGCATGGTCCGCGGCGATGGTCACCTGCCCAGGCACCGCTACACACCTGGAAAATCTAACCAGTTCCGCCTCGCGCTGGTGGACGCGGAGGCACTGAGCAGGACCTGCTACTGCCTGGGCACCTTCGGCATCGTAACGTCGGAGCGCACCTTCGCCGAAGCTCATGGGCGGCGGAAGGCTGTGCGGGCAATATCCGTGTCCTCGGCTGGCTCCGTGGAAGCGATCAGGCACCTGATCACCTGGCCCGAGGCGCCTACGCCGGACTGGCAGAAGGGCTTCCTGGCGGGGATCTTCGACGCCGAGGGCAGCTACAGCCAGGGAGTGTGGCGTATCTCGAATACCGGCCCACAGATTATCGAAGCGGCCACCCGGTCACTGGCGTTCTTCGGCTTCGACTACGTGCTGGAGCCGTCGGGAAGGCCAAACGGGCTGGTGAGCGTACGGCTGCGCGGCGGGCTCAGGGAAGTGGTCCGGTTCTTCCACACCGTCGATACCGCCATCTCCAGGAAGCGCTCGATCGACGGTGTCGCGCTCAAGAGCGACGCCGAGCTGAACGTGACCGAGATCAAGCCCCTGGGCATCGAGGTGCCCATGTACGACATCACCACCGGCACCGGTGACTTCATCGCCAACGGGGTGGTCAGCCACAACTGCTTCGCCCGCAACACGCACACCTACCTCGACCTGGACGCCGGGCAGGACTTCAACTCCAAGGTCGTCGTCAAGGTGAACGCCCCCGAGCGGCTGCGCACAACGCTGGCGTCGGCGCGCTGGGCGGGCGAGCACATCGCGATGGGCACGAACGTCGACTGTTACCAGCGGGCCGAGGGCAAGTACCAGCTCATGCGCGGCATCCTCGCCGCGCTGCGCGACTACGCGAACCCGTTCTCGATCCTGACCAAGGGCACCCTCGTCCTGCGCGACCTCGATCTGCTCACCCAGGCCGCCGAGGTCACCGACGTGGGGCTCAACGTCTCGGCGGGATTTGTCGATAAAGAGCTTTGGCGATCCCTGGAACCCGGCACGCCGAGCCCGGAGCGGCGGCTCGACGTCTGCCGCACCCTGAACGGCGCCGGGCTGCGCTGCGGGGTGCTGATGGGCCCCGTGGTGCCGTTCCTGTCCGACTCCCCCGCGCAGCTGGAGGCGGCCGTGCGCCGGATCGCCGAGGCCGGCGCCGGGCACGTCACCCCGATCGTCCTGCACCTGCGGCCCGGGACGCGGGACTGGTACCTGCGGTGGCTGAATGAGAACCATCCCGCGCTCCTCCCCCGCTACCGCGCCCTGTACGGGCGGGGCTCCTACGCGCCGAAGGACTACCAGGCGGAGATCAGCGGGCGGGTCCGCGAACTCGCCCGGCGCTACGGCGTCGGCGCGACCACGCCCGCCGGGGCCCGTTCGGGCGGCGCCCGCCGGGGCATGGGCCCTGTCCGGAGCCCGGCCCCGGGAGCGCAGCCGGCCCGGGAGGCGACGGCGCGCGAGGCCGCGAAGGAGGCGCCCATGCAGCTCAGCCTCCTGTGACCGGGAAGCCATGATTCCAGCCAGACGTCATGATCGGCCGTCCCGTGCATCGGGCATGCCAGCGCGAGCCGGGATCCATGCGGAAGCAGCGGAAAAAGCACCCCCCGAGCGCCATCCGCCGGTAATCCCCCGCCCGGGGAGCAACAGGACGGCCGGCGGCGCGGCCCGCGGGGACGGCGGACGGCACCGCGGGGAGAAAAAACGCACACCATGTTGACGGATGTCACAAACGTTCCGTCGCACGCGCTGCCGTAAAATCGACTGCCGTGACACCCGACGGGAATGACGCCGCGCCCGGCGAGCCGAACCCGGGACCCGGGCGGCCCGCACCGGAGCCCGGAGGCCTCACGGCCCGCACCGTGCCCATCGCCGACCCTGGTGACCTGCTGGCCCGCATTCCGCCCGCGTACTCGCCCGCAGCCTCGTCCGCGTGCTTGCCCGGGTCCCCGCCCGCCCCGGCCCTGGCCTGGGTGCGGCAGGGAGCCGGGCTGGTGGGCTGGGGGGAAGTCGCACGGATCACGCTGCCCGCCGGTGAGGACCGCTTCACCGCCGGGGAGAAATGGCTGCGCACCCTGTTCGACGGGGTCGTGACCGGGGACCAGGTCCGGCGGCCCGGCACCGGCCCGGTGGCGTTCGGCAGCTTCACCTTCGACCCGGCCTCCGATGGCTCCGTGCTGATCGTGCCGCGGACCATCCTCGGCCGCGACCGGTCCGGGCGGGCGTGGCTCACCACCATCTCCGACGGCCGTGAGCCCGGCCGCGGTGGTGAGCGCCGAGACGGCGATGAGCCGCACGGCCATGGGCTCGGCGACAGCCATCATCCGGCGGTGCCGGCCTACCCGGGTACGCCGACTGGGTTCGGTGCGCCTGCGCCAATCCAGGCGATCTGGCCGACGCGGGCGCCGCCTCGCCTGGCCTGCGCTGGCACGACGGAAGCCTGACCGCACTGGAATGGGCGGACGCCGTCGCGGTCGCGGTCAGCCGGATCGCCGCCGGGGCCCTGCGCAAGGTCGTGCTGGCCCGCGACGTGTTCGCGACCGCGGCCGGCCCGATCGACGCGCGCGTCCTGCTGCGCCGGCTGGCCGCCCGGTACCCGGACTGCTTCACGTTCTCGTGCGCGAACCTGGTCGGCGCTACCCCCGAACTTCTGGTCCGGCGGCAGGGCAGCGAGGTCACGGCGCTGATCCTGGGCGGGACCGCGCCCCGGGGCGGCCAGCCCGCCGAAGACGCCGCGCTCGGGGCCGCCCTGCTCGCCTCGGCCAAGAACACCGAGGAGCACGCCTACGCGGTCGCCTCGGTGCGGGACGCGCTCGCGCCGCTGTGCGCCGAGCTCGACATTCCGTCCCGCCCCTCGCTGCTCAAGCTGGCCAACGTACACCACCTGGGCACCCCCGTCCGGGGCACTCTGCGCCCGGGACCGTTCGGTGCTATCGCTGGCCGGAACGCTGCACCCACCCGCGGCGGTGTGCGGAACGCCGGCCGAAACGGCACTGGAACTGATCCGCGAACTGGAGCAGATGGAGCGGGGCCGGTACGCCGGGCCGGTCGGCTGGGTGGACGCGCACGGCAACGGGGAGTTCGGGATCGCGCTGCGCTGTGCCGAACTGGACGGCCGCCGGGCCCGGCTGTTCGCCGGCTGCGGCATCGTGGCGGCCTCGGACCCGGTCGCCGAGGTGGCCGAGACAGAGGTCAAGTTCCTCCCGATGCGCCAGTCACTCCAAGGCTTAGCGTCCCGGGGCATCCGGTCTCACCGGGCTCCCGCCGAGGGACCGTGCCCGCTCACGGGCACGCCCTTGCACCGGGGCCGGGTCGTGGGGTCAGCGCGGCGTCAGGCGGATGGCCCGCGCGCCTGCGGCCCAGGCCAGATGCAGGTCTTCGGGGTCCGGGGTGCCGGCCGGGCCGAAGCCGATCTTGTTGAACTTAGCGAAGCTGTGGTTGTCGCGCGCCATGACGGCGTACAGCTCGACGACGCCGGCCTCGTCGGTGCGGACCTGAACCTCGGCCGGTCGCCGCTTGCCCTTGAGCCGGATATCCACCGGCTCGCCGGTGCGCAGGTTGCGTCCCCACGCGAACGGCGTACCGATCAGCAGGCTCCCGTCGTGACGGGTGTAGGCGACCGGGACGGTGTAGTGCCGCCCGGACTTGCGGCCCACCGCGTACACCGTGATCAGCCGGCGGCCCGCGAGGCGGCACACCAGCGGTGTCCGCAGGAGACCCCGCACGATCCGGTTCGCTAGCCCTTGCCAGGCCAGCGTCTGCGCCCTGACGCCCGGGGCCGGCTGCCCGTCCGCGCCCAGCAGGGCCATCGTTGGGTTGGTCATCGGTCCTTGCATGATCTGTGCTCCTCTGGATCTGTTACCTCGACCCGGTTCGGTTCGACAGTGATATGACGGGCGGCGGCGAAGGAAGGTAACAGTGGACGAGAGCGAGTGGCTGGCCCGCAGCTTCGAGGCGCAGCGCGCCCATCTGCGTGCGGTGGCCTACCGGATGCTCGGCTCGCTGGCCGACGCCGACGACGCGGTGCAGGAGACGTGGCTGCGGCTGGCCCGGTCGGACATGAGCGGCGTGCAGAACCTGGGCGGGTGGCTGACGACGGTCGCGGCCCGGGTCTGCCTGGACATGCTGCGCGCCCGGGCGGCGCGCCGCGAGGACCCGCTCCACGTGCCGGACCCGATCGTCAGCCCCGCCGCCGGCCCCGGACCCGAACAGGAGGCCCTGCTGGCCGACTCGGTCGGGCTCGCGCTGCTCGTGGTGCTCGACACCCTGTCCCCCACCGAGCGGCTCGCGTTCGTGCTGCACGACGTCTTCGCGGTGCCGTTCGAGGAGATCGCGCGAATCCTGGACCGTTCACCGGCCGCGGCCAAGCAGCTGGCTAGCCGCGCCCGCCGGCGGCTGGGCGGCGCCGCGCCCGCTCCGGACGCCGACCTCGCCCGCCAACGGGAGATCGTCGATGCCTTCCTTGCGGCGGCACGCGCGGGGGACTTCGGCGCCCTGCTCGCCGTGCTCGACCCCGATGTGGTGCTGCGCGCCGACGCCGGGTGCCGGGCCGATGGGCCCGTCGCGGCTGGTGCACGGCTCGCGGGCGGTGGCCGGGCAGGCGCTTGGCTTCGCCCGGTTCGCGCGGTTCGCACGGCCGGTGCTGGTCAACGGCACGCCCGGACTCATCGCCGCCCCGGACGGACAGCCGATATCGGTGCTGGGCGTGACGATCCGGGGCGACAAGATCGTCGAGATCGACGTCCTCGCCGACCCCGACCGCCTCGGCCGGCTGGATCTGACCTTCCTGGACGGCTGATCTGCAGGGACGGGTTCGCGGAGTGGGCGGTAGCCGCGCAGGGGTACCCGGGGCGGGTTAGCGCGCGGTGCGGGTGGCTTCCGGGGACGGCCGCGGCGGCGGAGGCCGCGGGGGTGGCGGAGGCCGCGGTGGCGGCGGAGGCCGCGGTGGCGGGGCGGAGGCCGCGGTGGCGGCGGAGGCCGCGGTGGCGGCGGCTTGCTGCAGGCGGATCCGCAAAGCCGCGCCGGCCTCCCGGTCGGTACGGGCCTCCACGACACGGAGCCCGGATCCGGCCAGGGCCGCGGGCAGGTCATGGATGCGCTGCAGGCGGGTGTACGGCAGGCCGGCCGCCGCGGCCAGCCGGCCCAGATCGGCCCCGTGCGGCGTGCCGAAGACGCGCTCGAACGGGCCGGCCCGGCGAAGGCCGCCTGCTCCAGCAGGGAGAAAATTCCGCCGCCGTCGTTGTTGACCACGATCAGGCACAGGTCGGGGGCGGGCTCACCCGGGCCGAGGATCAGCCCGGGCGCGTCGTGCAGGAACGCCAGGTCCCCCAGGAGGGCGAAGGCGGGCCCGCCGCCGGCCGCCTGGTGGGCCAGGGCCGCGCCGATCGCCGCCGAGGTGGTGCCGTCGATGCCGCTGGCGCCGCGGCTGGCCAGGACACGGATCCCGGCGCGGGGCGTCATATGATGGTCCAGGTCACGGATGGGCAGGCTGGACGCCGCCCACAGCAGGGCGCCGTCCGGGAGCGCGGCCCCGAGGTCCCGGGCCAGCCGCGGTTCGCTCAGGACGTCGGCGGCGTCCAGGATCTCGTCGGCGGCGCGGCGAGCCGCCGCATCCGCCCGCAGCCACGATTCCAGCCAGCCGGTGCCCGGCCCGCTCCGTCCGCCGTGCCCGTTAGGTTCCGCGCGGTCGGCCAGGCGGACAGCCGGGGCCACGTCCGAGGCGGTACGCGACGGATCGTCCCACCGGCCCGGCTGCCGGGTGATGACGATGTGGCGCGACGGCGGGAGCTTGAACAGGCTGGTCTGCTGGCGGGACAGGCCGGGGCGCCCCGCGGAGACGATGACGCCCGGCCGGTGCGTGCTCATGAAGTCGGCCGAGCCGAGCAGGTACTCGTAGGCGGACAGCGCGTTGCGGCCGCGGCGGGCGCCGGAGGACGGTTCGGCCAGGATGGGCCAGCCCGCGGCCTCGGCCAGTTCACAAAGCGATCCGGTGTCGTCGTCACCGTCGCCGCAGACGACCAGGCCGCGCTCGACCCACGGCAACTCCAGCGGCGCTGCGGTCCGCGCCCCGCCGAACGTCGTCCACGCCGCGCCGCCGGGGCGGCCCGCCAGCGGTTCGGGCCACCCTGCGCTGTCGCCGTTGCCGCCGGGCACCGGCCGGTCCGGGACAAGCGGGTCACGGAACGCCAGGTTCAGGTGGACGGGACCGGCCGGGCCACCCGCGGTGCCCGCCGCGAGACCCCAGGCCCGGCAGGCCAGTGACCGCCAGTACCCCGCCATGCCCGGCTGCGCTTCCGGCACACCAACCTCGCAGAACCAGCGGACCGCGTCGCCGTACAGCTTGATCTGGTCGATGGCCTGGTTAGCGCCGGTCCCGCGCAGTTCGGGCGGCCGGTCCGCGGTGAGCACCAGCAGCGGCACGCACGACTCGCTGGCCTCGATCACCGCGGGATGAAAGCTGGCCGCCGCCGTCCCGGACGTGCAGATCACGCACACGGGCCGGTGGCTGGCCTTGGCCAGGCCCAGGGCGAGGTACGCCGCCGAGCGCTCGTCGATGCGGACGTGCAGCCGCACGTCCCCCCGCTGCGCCCGGGCGAACAGTTCCATCGCCAGTGGTGCGCTCCGGGACCCCGGCGCGAGCACCGCGTCGGTCATTCCGCAGCGGATCAGCTCGTCGGCCAGACTGACGGCCAGGGCCGTCGACGGGTTCACCACGCGCCCCCGGGAGTGACCTCACCGAGGAACTTCGCGGCGGCCGCCGCGCGGTCCCGCCACGGTCCCGGGTCCACCTCCCACCGCGCCAGCTCCGCGGGCGAGACGGGCGGGCGCCGCACCGGAAGGCAGCCCTCCACCGGGACCAGCGGAGCAGCGGTGACATCCCCCGTTAGCAGGCTCATGGTGCCCAGCCCGCAGGCGTACGGAAGTTCCGGCAGCGCCGCGGCAAGCGCCACGCCGGCGGACAGCCCGACGGAGCTGTCGACCGCGCTGGACACGACGACCGGGAGGCCACACGCCTCGGCGATCCGCAAAGCGGCCCGCACCCCGCCGAGCGGCTGCACCTTGAGGACCACGATGTCGGCGGCGCCGGCCGCCCGGACCCGCAGCGGGTCTTCGGCGCGGCGGATCGACTCGTCAGCGGCGAGCGGCACCCGCACGACGCGGCGCAGGTCGGCCATTTCGTCGAGCGTCGCGCACGGCTGTTCCGCGTATTCCAGGCCGAAACGGTCCAGTTCGGCCAGCATGCGGGTGGCGCGGGCGACGTCCCACCGGCCGTTCACGTCGATCCGTACCTTGCCGTCCGGCCCGAGGGCGTCCCGGACGGCCTCGACCCGCGCGATGTCGTCGGCGTCCGGCTGGCCCCGTTCGGCCACCTTGACCTTGGCCGTACGGCAGCCGGACGACGCGGCGATCTCATGCGCCCGCCCGGCCGGAACAGCGGGTACCGTCACGTTGACCGGAACCAGGTCGCGGACGGGCGCGGGCCAGCCGGCCGTCGCGGCCTCCAGCGCACTGGCCAGCCAGCGGGCGCTTTCCCGCGGGCCGTACTCAGCGAACGGCGAGAACTCGCCCCACCCGGCCGGGCCCTGAATCACGGCGCCCTCGCGGACGGTGATGCCACGGAACTTCGTGGTCATCGGGATCGCGAACGCGCGCAGCGACCCGAGGACGGTCTCCCGGTCCGGCGGTGTCACAGACTGGGCCGTCACGGCTGGCGTGGGAAGCGCCCGGGATCGGGAGAATCCTGGCCGGCCTGCTGCCTAGCGACCACGCGCGCACCCTCCACCAAGAGAACCCGTCACGGTGAGAGTTTCGTCACCGTGTGGTCCCGCTCACGGGGATCGCCGTCACCGGGAGACTGGGGCCGTTCCAGCAGGATCTAACCTTACGTGCGTGGTAGAGCGTCCTTTGCATGCGGTTGTCCTCCCCCCGGCGGCGGGCGGGCGGCTGCTGGAACGGCTCGCGGCGGCCCTGGACGGCAGCGGGCCGGCGATTCTCCCGCTGGAGGCCGAACTTCCGCCGGAGCGGCTGGCCCGGATCCTGGACGCGTTCGCGCCATCCGCCGTGGAGACCCCGGGCGGTCTCAGCCGCCGGCCTCAGCGGGCGCGCGGGATTCCGGTCAGCGAACAGACCGCTGTGGTCATCGCCACCTCGGGGTCGACCGGCCAGCCCAAGGGCGTGGAGCTCAGCGCGTCCGCGCTGACGCACTCGGCGCGCGCGTCGCTGGCCCGGGTCGGGGCGGCGCCGGGTGACCGGTGGCTGCTCTGCCTGCCCGCCACGCACATTGCCGGCATCCAGGTGCTGGTGCGCTCGCTCGTCGCGGGCACGGAGCCGGTGATCGCCGGCCGGCTGGACGCGGCGGCCCTGGAAGAGTCCAGCTGCGCCCACGTCTCCATCGTCCCGGCCCAGCTGCGGCGCCTGCTCGCCGCCCCGGGCCCGGACGCGGGCACGGGCACCGACGCGGGCACGGGCACGGACGCGGACGGGCCCGCCACCTGGGCCGATAACTTCAAGTCGGTGCTGCTGGGCGGCGCAGCCGCGCCCGGGGAACTGATCGGCCGGGCCCGGGAGACCGGCATTCCCGTCATCACGACGTACGGTATGAGCGAGACCTGCGGCGGCTGCATCTACGACGGCCTCCCGCTGGACGGGGTATCGGTGACGACCGGGGACGACGGCCGGATCCGGATCAGCGGCCCGGTGCTGTTCTCCGGCTACCGGCTGCGCCCGGACCTGTCCGCGGCCGCACTGGACGGCGGCTGGTTCGTCACCTCCGACCTGGGCGCCGTCGGCGCGGCCGGGCAGCTTGCGGTGCGCGGGCGCGCCGATGACGTGATCAACACCGGCGGGGAAAAGGTGGTCGCCGGGGAGGTCGCGTCGGTGCTTGAGACATGCCCTGGAGTGCGGGAAGCTGTGGTTGTCGGTCGGCCTGACGCGGAATGGGGCGAGCGGGTGACTGCGGTAATTGTCCCGGGCAATTCCGCCCAGCCGCCGACTCTGGATCTGCTGTCCCGGCATGTGCGTGAGCGCCTGCCACGTTACGCTGCTCCCCGAGAACTGGTTCTGCTGGACGCAATGCCGATGCTGCCGAGCGGCAAACCTGATCTCGAAGTTCTCCGGCGGGAACAATCCCCGGCCGAAAACGTTAGTAGATAGTGCCCGGGCGCACGCCGCAGCGTAGCGCCGGGTCCCCTAGACGAGGATGCCTCGGGCGTCTGTGAACGGCACGCCTGTCGTGCCCGTGTCAAGAGGAGAAGGAGGGAGGTGTCGCATGCCGCGGACCGCAATCGCCACACCGGTCGGGGACGGTGAGGTAAGCACGACGCGCGTGGACGACCTGATCCAGCGAGGGCGCAGCCAGGGTCACCTGTCCCTCTCCGAGCTTCGGACCGCCTTCGAACGGGCGGGCATTGCCCCTGCCGAGGGACGTTCCATTCTGCGCGAGCTCACCGATGCGGGCGTGCGCCTGGCCAATGACCGCCAGGAGCCCGCCAAGGGCAGGCGCACGGAGAAGGCCGCTACGGTCAAGGCCAGCACGGCCAAGGCCAGCCGCGCCAAGACCGGCGCGGCTAAGACCGCTGCAGACGGCGCCGCTTCCACCGGGAGCGATGGCGCCGAGGACGCGGTGGCAGTAGCAGTAGCAGTGGCCGACGATGGGGCCATCGAAGCCGAGGCGGTGGCGCTGGCCGAGGTTGACCTCGACGACCAGACGCCCGCCATGGGCGACTCGGTGCACACGTACCTCAAGTCGATCGGCCGCACCAGCCTGCTCACCGCCGAGCAGGAAGTCGACCTGGCCAAGCGGATCGAGGCCGGCCTGTTTGCTGAGCACAAGCTGGACACCGAGCCGGGCCTGAGCGAGGACTTCCGGCGGGATCTGGAGGCGGTGGCCGAGGACGGCCGGCGCGCCAAGGCCCACATGCTGGAGGCCAACCTGCGGCTGGTCGTGTCAGTGGCGAAGAAGTACACCGACCGTGGCCTTTCACTGCTCGACGTGGTCCAGGAGGGCAACCTCGGCCTGATCCGGGCCGTCGAGAAGTTCGACTACACCAAGGGCTACAAGTTCTCCACCTACGCCATGTGGTGGATCCGCCAGGCCATTCAGCGTGGCTTCGCGGATTCGGCCCGGACCATCCGGCTGCCGGTGCACGTGCTCGAGATGCTCAGCAAGCTGAGCCGCGTCGAGCGCGACATGCACCAGCGTCTCGGCCGGGAGCCGACGCCGGAGGAGCTGGCCGTCGAACTGGACCGCACCCCGGACCAGATCGAGGAACTGCTCCGGACCAGCCGCCAGCCGATCAGCCTGGACTCCACGATCGGCGAGGACGGGGAGACCAGCATCGGCGACCTCATCGAGGACGTCGACGCCCCGGAAGCTTCCGAGATGGTCGACCGTCAGCTGATGGCCGAGCAGCTCCGCAGCGCGCTCGACGCGCTGACGCCGCGCGAAGCCACGATCATGTCGATGCGGTTCGGGCTATACGACGGGAACCCGCACACGCTCGACGAGATCGGCCGGGCCCTGGGCCTGACCCGGGAGCGGATCCGTCAGCTGGAGAAGCAGTCGCTATCCAAGCTGCGCCACCCTAGCCGCGCCCAGCCGCTGCTGGACTTCGCCAGCTAGATCAGCACCACAGAACGTCCGCGGTCCCACCCGGGGCTGCGGACGTTTTGTATCCCGAACGGACCTGCCGGGACGACTAGGGCGAGGCGCTCATACCGGCCCAGCGAGTCCGGGCCTCCGGCCCGGGCGAGTGGCCGGTGTGCCGGCGAAGTACCGCAGCGGGGCGCGAAGCGCAGCGTGGGGTTCCAGGGGGGTCGTCCCCCCGGGCCAGCACAGCGAGTCCGGGCCTCCGGCCCGGGCGAGTGGCCGGTGTGCCGGCGAAGTACCGCCACGCGGGCGCGAAGCGCGCCGGGGCGTTCCAGGGGGTCGTGCCCCCGGGCTAGCATCGAACCGTGGCGACCAGGACCGAACGGCGGCGGGTACTGCGGATTTCACTGCCCGGGTCGCCCGGGCACCGGGCAGACCTGCTCGCGGTCGAGGAGCCGCTGGAGATCCGGGTTGGCGGGACGCCACTGACCGTGACCATGCGCACGCCCGGCGACGATATCGACCTGGCCGCCGGCTTCCTGTTCGGTGAGGGCCTGCTTCAGCCCGCGGTTGACCTCCGGCAGATCCGCATGTGCGACGAGAACGTCGCCGACGTCACACTCGAGCCTGCCGCGCTCCCCCGGGCCCAGGACGTGGAGCGGGCCGCCGACGCCCGCCGTTCGCAGCGGAACTTCCTCACCACCAGCGCCTGCGGGGTCTGCGGGAAGGAAAGTATTGAGGCGATCAGGGTCACCTCGCGCTATGACATTGCCGCCGACGCCGTGCGGGTCTCCCCCGAGGTGCTCGCGTCGCTGCCGGACCGCTTGCGGGACGCCCAGCGGGTCTTCGCCAGTACCGGCGGCCTGCACGCGGCCGGACTGTTCACCCCGGACGGCACGCGGCTGGTGCTGCGCGAGGACGTGGGCCGGCACAACGCGGTGGATAAAGTCGTCGGCTGGGCGCTCCGCGAGGGGCGCCTCCCGCTGGCCGGTCACATTTTGCTAGTTAGCGGGCGCGCCTCCTTCGAACTGGTGCAGAAGGCCTACATGGCCGGCATCCCGGTCCTGGCCGCGGTGTCCGCGCCCTCGTCGCTGGCCGTCGGCCTGGCCGAGGAGGCCGGCCTGACCCTGGTCGGCTTTCTGCGCGGTACCTCGATGAACGCCTACACCGGCACCCACCGCCTCACCGCGGTTCCCGCCCCGGCGTAACCGGATCAGGCGCCGGCTCAGGTGACGCCGGTTCAGGTGTCGCCGGTTCAGGCGTAGCCGGTTCAGGCGTAGCCGGTTCAGGCGTAGCCGGTTCAGGCGTAGCCGGTCCGCGCCGCGGTGACCGCCATCGTCACGTAGCGCATCGTAAAGTTGCCCCCATCGCCGGTTCACCCGGCCTCGATGCCTAATCATGCAACCCGGTTAACAGCCGGCGGCCTAAGCGGTGCGCCGACAATGGCAATACGGTGAATTACCAAACGAACAATGTTGCTGCTTGCTGAATAGCCTTCAGAGCCGTCGGCCGATTATGTACTTTCGTCTCGTGAATGTAAATGTTGCCCGAGGGGACATAATTCCCCGGACCGCATTTATATGGTCTTACTTGATGCGCTATACTATCTGATATACAAAAGACGGCCAAGGTGGGCTTAGATGGAAATAAAACCTATCGATCCTAGAGACGTTCACCGGGAAGTTGACCATCCCGCTTATCGGGTATGCTTCTGGTCGAAGACGGAAGATTCGCCCGGCCGTCCGGCATGGTCGGCATCGGAGTTCGAAGTGACCGGTGCTGACCTTGAGGCCACGGACGTTATATCTTGGGCACGCGAACAAGCAAAGCAACGTACACCCGTGGTCATCTATGCCCTCGCTGAGGGTAATAACGGGGGCCCCGGTCTTGTCAGGCTCGCCGGTTACCGGCCTAACCTTGATGCCCAATCATCTACCTTCCAGGTTCAAGCCGACGCGGGGACAGAAAGCTAGAATATGTCTTAGCTCAGGCGGTACCGCTCTGGGTTCAGCTGGTGGCCGCGTCCCCGGCCGGCGCGGTGAGCTGGTGCCGCATTGTCGTCTTTGTGCGGCAGGGGTGTACCCGGGCAAAAAAAAGATGTGTGCTTTTGACAACCACGTGCCCCTGTGCCGGCATCATCACCGGTGCAAACAAGCCGAAGGCTGGCGGCTGGAGCAGAACTCACCCGGGACCATGATGCGCTGGATAACCCCAGCCGGCCGCCGGTATATCACCACGCTCACCGCCTGCCCGGCCCGGTCAGATCCCGAGGTAAGACACGACCTGGTCGCCCTCGGGGACGATAATCCGGGAGCCGGAGGCGGACAGGCTGGGAAAGTCGGTGTCGACCGGTGACGTCGAGGTGGAGAACATTGACTTCCCGTCGGAGAGGCGATAGCCGGACAGGGTGCCCTTTCGGCCGACATCCCAGACCACACCGCCGGCGATGATCGGAGGCCCCGGGCTGAGACCGGTCACCGACCAGCGGACGTGGAGCGCGGGCGCGGCCCCGTTCTGGCCGCGTGTGATCCGCACGGCGCGAAGACTGCCAAAGCAGGAGAAGACGACGGTGTTGCCGTACACCGCGTCCCCGCCGAAGCCCCCTTCACATACCCCCGAAGAGGTCAGCTCCCCGCCGGTCCCGCCCAAGCGGGTGCCGTCGAGGACATACCCGACCCCCTCCTTGCCCACCTGGAAGATGAGGCCGCCCGGCAGCTGAGCCGGCTCCGTCGAGCCGAGATCCTGGTCATCGGCGGACAGCGCCTCAAAATTGGCAGGCGTGAAACGGTCCTCGGCGTGCAGATCGGGGCTGAGCCGCAGGACACTGTTGGAGTCGGCGACCTGGTTGGAGGGCGTGCCGTTGCCGGTGGCTACGTACAAACTCCCATTCGCCACCGATTCGCCGGCCGGGCGCTCAGATCCCCGCCTGGCGTTCGTTGGGTGTGGTGAAGCTGACCAGTGGTCCCGAGCCGGACACGGGCGCTCCGACGACGCGGCCCTTGTAGTCGGAGCAGTCCCCGTACAGGCCGCCGAACGGCACGTAGATCCGGGAGCCGAGCAAAACGAGTGCCCCGCGCTCCTGCTGTGCTCGCGGATCGCTGCCGCTGACGTCGATCGGGCGCTGCGCTACTGTCCGCCCCGTGGCCACATCGAGCTCCCACAGGGTGTGCCGGTAGGCCGGCTGACCGGTGAACGTGACGACCCACAGCCGTCCGGTGGTCACGTCGGCCACCGGCGTGCCCGTGATACCCGATGGATCAATGTTGCCGCACGGCAGCCCGGCCCGCACCGGGGACGCCAGATGCCGCGACCAGCGCACCGCGCCTGCCGATTCGTCCAGAGCGTAGACGGTGTTGTTTTCAGTGGCGACGATCACCTCGGAACCGACGACCAGCGGCTGGGCGAACACCGCACCGTCGACTGCCGTTGCCCACGATCGCCGCGGCGTAGCGGGCGCAGGTGAGCTGAGGGAGACCCCGCTGCGGTCGGCGGTTCGATCGTACGTCGGCCAGTCCGCGTCCCGGCCGGCCCGCGTGGCCGACATAGCCGTGGCCGACGCGGCGGCCGCGGAAGAGGTGGCGGTGGCGGCCGGCGCCGGTGCGCTGCCCGTCGCGTGGCCGGCCGCGTCCCCGACGACGTGCAGGCCGCCACGCCCATCAGCAGGGCTATGATGCCTGCGAGTACCGCCGCCGGCTGCGTCACTGGCCGCCGGTGCGGAAGCCGGGACGGCCGGTGGCCTTCGGTCATCTGACGCCTTCCCTAGCCGGCGAACGTGCCGAGGGGCAGGCCGCGGACGCCGGGGGTGACGTGGAACACCGCGCCGGCCTGGGGGTCCGCACCCGGCGGAAGGTCTCGCCGGACGTGGTGATGTAGAGCTCGTCCAGGTCGTCGCCGCCGAACGCGCAGGCAGTGACCTGGCCAGGAGAAAGCTCAAGCACCGCGTCCAGCCTCCCTTCGGGCGTGTAGCGGTGCACAGCATGGCCGCCGTGAACCGCCACCCACATCCCGCCCTCGGCGTCCAGCGCCATCCCGTCCGGGACACCGTGATCGAGATCAACGTACACCACCGGCCTGCGCGCCGAGGGTATCCCGGCGGCCGCGTCGTAGTCGAAAACGTCGACGCGGTGAGTGGGAGAGTCGATGTAGAACATCTGCTCGCCGCCGGCGCTCCAGGCGACACCGTTGGAGATCGTCACGTCCCCGAAGACGTGAGATATGGCGCCGCTGGGGTCGAACCGGTAGAACGCACCGCGCGGGCTGGTCTTGTCGTAGCTCATCGACCCGCAGAAGAACCGGCCTTGCCGGTCCACACCGCCTTCGTTCATCCGCACCGCGGGATCGGTGAACGCGGCCTGCTCCGGGCCGATCTGCCCGGCGGCGTCGATCAGTACGAAGCCGTGCTCGACGGCCACCACCAGGCCGCCCGCCGCCCGGGGCCGTACCGCGGCCGCGACGGTGCCGACGTGCAGCCGGTCGATGCCCCCGGCCGGGGTGAGGGTGAGGGGGTCACCGTTGAGCATGTCGACCCAGCGCAGGACGCCGGCGGGTGCGTCCCACATGGGGCCTTCACCGTGGTAGGTGCAGACGTCCGTTAGCTGTTCGGCCTTCATGAACGTCCTATCGTACGGAGCCCCCCCGTCGGGCCGGCTGGCGGGCCGCGGCGGACAGGGCGGCTCAGCGGCCCGGGCGGCCGGTTGATTCGCGCACGATCAGCTCGGTGGACAGTTCCACCCGCCGGGTGGCCAGCGGCTTGCCCTCGATCAGGTCACCCGGCATCGCCGCGGCGCCAGCGGCGACCCCGGGCGGCTGGGCCGGTAGCGAGCCGCTCAGCGCGGCGGCTTCGCTAGCCGGCTGCCCCGGCCCGCCGGACCCCTAGCGGGCCACTCCGGTGCCCAGCCGCCAGCCCCGCCCGGCGGATGAGGAAGCGGACGGGGGCGTGGACAACCCGCGGCGCCGGCGGATCGATTCGTTCAGCATGTTGAACAGGATGTCGACCGCGATCCCGAGCACGAGGATCACGATCATGATCGAGATCACGCCCACCATGTCGGTCTGGTCCTGGTCGGAAGAGAGCAGCACGCCGATGGACGGCGAGTTGGGCACGATGACGAGCAGTTCGCCGGCGAACAGGCCGTGCCAGGCGAACGCCCAGCCCTGCTTCAGCCCGGCGACGTAGGGGGGCAGCGCCGCCGGCAGGACCAGGTCGCGGTACAGCCCGACCCGGCGCAGTCCCATGCTCTTGCCCGCGCGTACCAGCAGCGGCGGGGTGAAGTCGATGCCGGCGATGAGCCCGTTGGCGATCGACGGGGCCGCGGTGATGATGACCATGAACAAGATGGCGGGCGTGTTGTTGCCGAACAGGATGATCGCGAAGGGGATCCAGACCACCGACGGGATGGTCTGCAAACCGGTGATCATCGATCCGACCGCGGCGCGCACCGGGGGGACGCGCGCGACGAGCAGGCCGACGGCGGTCCCGATGACGAGGGCCAGCGCGAAACCGATGACCGCGCGGCGCAACGTCGTCCCGATGGCGTGCCAGAGCTGCCCGTGGCTGAGCTGGCTCCACAGGTCCGGGAACACCTGGCCCGGCCCGGGCAGGATGTCGTGTGGCTTCACGTTCGCCGCGTAGACGAGCTGCCACAGGGCGAGCACGATCGCGACCGCGAGCACCTTGGGCCACAGCGCCCGCCAGATTCTGCCGCCCAGCTCACCGGGGGAACGCCGCGCGGTGTCTCCCGGCCCGCTTTCCAGGTTGTCGAGGCCGGTGAGCGCGGCCGCCTGCTCCACGTCAGCCGACATGGCGCATCACTTCCTCGTTCAGCCGGGCCTTGATCTGCATGGCCCGCTCGACGGTCTGGCCGGAATCGATCCCCCGCGGCCGTTCGGTGCCGATGCCGAACTCTTCCAGCACGCGCCCGGGGCGGCTGCTCAGCAGCACGACCCGGTCACCGAGACGGACGGCTTCGCGTACCTCGTGCGTCACGAACAGCACGCTGAAGCCCTGCCGCCGCCAGATGCCCTCGAGCAGTTCGTGCAGCAGGTCGCGGGTCATCGCGTCCAGGGCACCGAACGGCTCGTCCATCAGCAGCACCTCGGCGTCCTGGGCCAGCGCGCGGGCCAGGGCCACGCGCTGGCGCATTCCGCCGGACAGCTCGTGGGGCCGCTTGTCGGCGAACCCGCCCAGATGCACGGACGCCAGCAGGTCCCGGACCCGCTCCCGCCGCTCGCGGCGGCCCACGCCATTGGCCTTCAGCGGGAGCGCGACGTTCTGCGCGGCCGTGAACCACGGGAACAGCGCGGGCTCCTGGAACATGAAGGCGACCCGGCGGCCGCCGCTGGACACCGTGCCGCTGGTCGGCGCCTCCAGGCCCGCGACCAGCGACAGCAGGGTGCTCTTGCCGCAGCCGGACGCGCCGATCAGGCAGACGAACTCGCCCGGAGCGACCGACAGCGACACCCCGTCGAGGGCTACCGTCGCGGACCGTCCCTTGCCGAACGCCTTGGTGACGTCGGTGATCTGGATCGCGGCCTCGGCGGTGCCCTCCCGGCCGGCCCGGAGATCTTCCGCGCCGCCCGCGGGACCCGTGGCGCCGGCCGGAGCGGGCGATGTGCGCGGCCCCTGCCCGTTGAGCGTGATGGACTGGTTTGTCGGGCTCATCGGTTCACCTCAAGAATTGACTTGCGACTCGCCGGCCGTCTGCAGCAACTGGTTAAGCGGCCCGAGGTCGAAAATGCCGGTGAGGTTGGTTGATTTCAGCAGACCGACTGCCTTGGCCTGCTGCGCGTCCGTCGACAGTGACGACGCGTCGGGATCAACGGTGAAGGTGATCTCCTTGAAGGCCGCCGGCAGCACGCTGGACTTGAGGCCCTTGCCGGTCAGCGCCGTCAGCTCGGTGTTGGCCGCGGTCTGGGCGGCGCTGGGGTCCTTGGCGATGTAATCGTTGGCCTCGATCTGCCCCTTGAGCAGGTCGCTAACGATCGCCGGGTGAGCCTTGAGGAACGACTGCGTCACCACCAGGACGGTCGTGACGCCCGGCTCCGTGAACAGGACCTTGCCGCCGTCCTGGACCATCTCGACGTCGTATGGCGACGGCTCGGAGGCCCCGGCGATCTGACCGGACTGGAACTGCAGCACCGCGGCCGAGTTGGGGTTGGTCGGCTTGATGGTGACGTCTCCCCCGCCGGTCGTCGTGGTGGCCAGGCCGTTCTGCTTCAGCCAGTAACGCACGGCCACGTCCTGGGTGTTGCCCAGCGATGGCGTGTCGACGACCTTTCCCTTGAGGCCGGAAGCGCCGGTGATCCCGGGTTTGACGACGACCGACGCGCCGCCGGTCGCTGCCCCCGAAATGATCTTGATGGCGGTACCGCCGGACTTCTGGAACGCGTTGATCGCGGGGTTCGGGCCGACGTAGGCGGCGTCGAGCTGCCCAGCGAGGATGGCCGTGGTCTCCTGGGTGCCGCTGTTGTAGACCGTCGTGGTCAGCTTGCCGGAGCTGCCCAGGTTCTTGCTGAAAAAGCCCTGCTGGATGCCGACGAGCGCGGGCGCATGCGTGATATTGGCCAGCAACCCGAGCCGCACGGTCACGGGCGCGCCGCCGGAGCCGGGGCTACTGGAGCCACTCGCGGAGCTAGAAGAACCGGACGACCCGCAGCCTGCCAGAAAAAGCGCCCCTACCACGACCGCGCCAATACTGGCGCCAAAAACTGGTCTCCGCATTAGTCTCTTTTTCTATCTGGTTAATAGGTATTGCGTGGATACTACTATACGAGTCCCTCGGCGCAGGGAAAGAGGACATGCACCGGAGATGCGGTGCTCAGTCGCCGCCCGGCTGCTCCACGTTGACGCCCTGCACGGACCGGAAGTGCGACAGGCACCCCTCGAGCCGGGCGACGTCCGCGTCGGACGCATGGTCGATGCGGAACCGCACGTCATAGACCCGGCTCGTGGCATTGGCGCCGGTCGGCATCGGCTCCGGGGTGGCGTTGGGCACGTTCGAGCACGCGGACCGCGCCTTCATCATCGCGGCCTGGGAGGTACCGGGCCGGAACGCCACCACCAGTTCCTGCTTCCCCAGCGCGGCGTCGAACTTGGCGCATCCGGCGGAGGCCAGCACCGCCGCCGCGATCACGGCCCCGGCGGTAACCGCCCGCACGCGCGGCCAGTCCGCGTACTACCGCGCGTAGTGCCCGCATGAACCCAGCCTATGCGGCTACGCCGCTTCCCGTATGCGCCCCCGGGACGGTAACCACATGAGAGGCTGACCAGAAGCAATCCGCAGGCCGTCCGCCCCTTCGCCCGTCCAGACCGCACCCGACACCGAGGATCACGCCACGCATCATCGCCGGAGCCGGACGGCTTCCGGCGGTGATTTCTCAGACTGGTAGCACGATGCGATCAGCACGCCACATTCTCATCGTCAACGGCCGCAAAGTGCAGCAGCCGGTGTTCATCATCGGCGCGCCGCACTCCGGCACGCACCTGCTGGCCCGCGCCCTGAAGCGGGCCGACGGGGTGCACCTGACGATCGGCCAGTCCAGCGTGCTGCGCGTGATCTACGCCTTCGCCCGCCGACCCTCGATCCACGACGGCCGAGGTGAGGCGGCTGCGTCCGTGCTGCGGGACGCGTTCGGCCAGGGCTGGCGGATCACCCCGCACGGCTGCCTGGAGTGCGTGCCGGAGTGCCGGGAGGCGGCCGGGCTCGGCGCCGGGATCGGGCCGTGCGCGACCGAGCGTGGCCTGCGCCTGTACGGCGACGCGAGCCCCGACCTGGCCTACTGCGCCGAGGCGCTGACCGACGCCTTTCCGGACGCGCGGATCGTGCAGTTCATCCGGGACGGCCGCGACGTGGTCGCGTGCATGCTGCGGGATCCGGCCGTCCTGTCCTGGTTCAGGCCGAGCTTCGCCAACATCGACTCGGAGTTCCCCAACCCGTTCTTCGGCGTCGAGACCGAAGGGGACCGGGACCTCTGGGCCGGCCTGTCGCCCGCCGGCAAGTGCGCGATGCGCTGGCGGGGAGCGGTCCGGCTGGCGGCCCGGCTCCGGCGCAGCCTGCCCGCCGAACAGCTGATCACGGTGCGCTACGAGACGCTGATCGAGCGGCCCGCCGCCACCGCGTCGGCGATCTCCGATTTCGTCGGCCTCTCGCTGCCGCCCGGGCAGATGCGCGAGGCGGAGACGTGGTCCGTCGCCGCGGGCGCCTGGCGGCGGGCGCTATCGCCCGATCAGGCCGCCGACGTGGAAACGGTCGCGGGCGAGGAACTCCGCCGCGTCGGCTACGCCCTGTCCGGCGTCCGCTGACGGGTCCAGGCTGACGCCAGGCCGCAGAATTCCCCCGAACGAACGGGCGTGGCGGGCCCCCGAACGGGCGTCGCGGCCCCCCGAAGGCGTGGCGAACGCTGGCCCCCCGAACGGGCGTGGCCCGCGGGCGTGGCCGGGTGCCGTCCCGTGTGCCGAGCCTAGGGCGCTGCGGGCGCTGCGCGCTCCTGGGTGGCGAACTGCGTGCGGTAAAGCTCGGCGTACAGGCCGTCCGCGGCCAGCAGTTCCTCGTGGCTGCCGCGCTCGGTGACCCGGCCCGCGTCGATGACCAGGATCTGGTCGGCGTCCCTGATGGTGGACAGCCGGTGCGCGATGACCAGGGAGGTCCGGCCCGCCAGCGCGGTCTTCAGCGCCCGCTGCACGGCGGCCTCCGATTCGGAGTCCAGGTGCGCGGTCGCCTCGTCCAGGATGACCACGGTCGGCGCCTTGAGCAGCAGCCGGGCCAGCGCGACCCGCTGCTTCTCCCCGCCGGACAGCCGGTAACCACGGTCGCCGACCACCGTGTCCAGCCCGTCCGGCAGTGCGGCGATCAGGTCCCAGATCTGGGCGGCGCGGCACGCCTCGATCACCTCGGCTTCGGCCGCCGTGGGCCGCGCGTACAGCAGGTTGGCCCGCAGGGTGTCGTGGAACAGGTGCGCGTCCTGCGTGACGACCCCCACCGCGTCGTGCAGCGACTCCAGTGTGACGTCCCGCAGGTCGTAGCCGCTGATCCGGACCGTGCCGGCGTCGGGGTCGTACAGCCGGGCGGCCAGGTTCGTGATCGTCGTCTTCCCGGCGCCCGATGGCCCGACCAGCGCGGTCAGCTGGCCGGACGGCGCGGTGAAGCTCACGCCGTTGAGCACGTCCGGGGTGGCGCCGGCCCGCTCAGGAACGGCCCGCGCGATCGACTCCAGCGACGCCAGGGAGACCTCGCTGGCGCTCGGGTAGCGGAACGAAACGTGGTCGAACTCGATGTCCGGGGCAGCGCCCAAGCCGTTCGGGGCCGTCGTCCGCGGCATGGCGACTGCGCCGGGCTTCTCCTCGATCAGCGGCTTCAGGTCGAGCACCTCGAAGACCCGGTCGAAGCTGACCAGCGCCGTCATAACGTTGACCTGCACGTTGGACAGCGAGGTGATCGGGCCGTACACCCGGCCGAGCAGCGCCGTGAGGGCGACGAGCGTGCCGAGCTGGAAGACGCCGCGGATGATCAAAGTGCCGCCGAGCCCGTACACCACGGCGGTGGCCAGCGCCGCGAGCAGGGTCAGCGAGATGAAGAACACCTGGCCGTACATGGCGGTGGTGACACCGATATCGCGGACCCGGGCGGCGCGCCCGGCGAAGACGTCGGCCTCCTCTTCCGGGCGGCCGAACAGCTTGACCAGCATCGCGCCCGCCACGTTGAAGCGCTCGGTCATGGTCGAGCCCATCTCCGCGTCCAGCTGCATCGACTCGCGGGTGAGCCGCTGCATCCGGCGGCCGACCCGGCGGGCCGGCAGGATGAACAACGGGATCAGCGCCAGCGCGACGACGCTGACCAGCCAGGAGAGGTAGAACATGGTGATCAGGATGGCGATCAGGGAGAGGAAGTTCGCCACCACCGAGGACATGGTGGACGTGATGGCCTGCTGCGCCCCGATCACGTCGCTGTTGAGCCGGCTGACCAGCGAGCCGGTCTGGGCCCGGGTGAAGAACGCGATCGGCTGCCGCTGCACGTGCCGGAACACCTGCGTCCGCAGGTCATAGATGAGGCTCTCGCCGATCCGGGCCGAGAACCACCGGTTGGCCACGCCGAGAAAGGCGTCGAACAGCGCGACGCCGGCGACCGCCCCGGCGAGCCCGATCACGATCGCCTCGTCCCTGGCCAGGATGCCCTTGTCGATGATGTCCCGCAGCAGCAGCGGGGAAATCACCGTGATCAGCGCGTCCAGCGAGGTGGTGACCATGAAGGCGGCCAGCGCGCCCCGGTAGGGCCGCGCGTAGGAGATGATCCGGCGGACCGTCCCCTTCTTGAGCTTCTGATGCGTCACGGAGGGGTCCTGACGGAAGGACCTCATCATCGACATGCTCGCCCGCGCACCATACATGCGTGCAGAAACCTCCGTCCGGCCGCAAATTCTTCCCGCCGCGGCCCCGCCCGCCGTCCGCCCGCAGCGAACCGGTTAGCTCAGGCGCTCCCGCCGGAACGGCGCTCACGCTGGAGGGCCGCCTGTGCGGTCCGTTCGGCCGCCGCCTGTTCCTCCAGCGTACGGGCGGGCGCCCCGGCGAGCAGTTTCTTTACGGCGCGGACGGTGGCCGGGTCGGGTGCCAGCAGCGCCGCGGCCAGGCCGGCCACGGCCGTGTCGAGGTCGGCGCCCGGCACGACCATCTCGGCCAGCCGCAGTTCGCGTGCCTCGGCCGCGCCGACCATCCGCGTGGTGAGGCAGAGCTCGAGCGCCCGCGGCAGGCCCACGATGTCGACCAGCGGCTTTGTCCCCGCCAGGTCCGGGACCAGGCCGAGGGCCGGCTCCTTCATGCAGAGCAGCGCGTCGTCGGCGAGG
The DNA here is from genome assembly GCA_963809975.1 of uncultured Actinomycetes bacterium. Classification (GTDB taxonomy): domain Bacteria; phylum Actinomycetota; class Actinomycetes; order Streptosporangiales; family Streptosporangiaceae; genus Bog-532. The sequence continues at coordinate 26,933 of CAWELT010000022.1, read as the reverse complement.
ACCCGCAGATCGCAGGCCAGGGCCAGCTGGAGCCCGGCGCCGAGGGCGTGCCCGCGGACCGCCGCGACCGAGATGATGTCCGGCCGGTGCAGCCAGAGGAACCCGGCCTGAAGTCCTTCCAGCCACTCCCCGAAGCCCGGGCTCAGCGGGTCGGCCAGGGGGCCTTCCCCCGGCACGCCCGCCGCGGAGAATAGCCGCAGGTCGATCCCGGCCGAGAAGGATGGGCCATCGCCGCGGACGACGACGGCCCGGACCTGCGGGGGCAATGAGTCGCCGATCGTCGCGAGACCGCGCCACATGGACGGGGTCATGGCGTTGCGCCGTTCGGGCCGGTGCAGGGTCACCGTGGCCACCGCGCCGTCAATGTCGAGTTTTAGCCCAGTGCTGCCGGGCCCAGAGCTGCCGGGCCCAGAGCTGCCGGGCCCAGAGCTGCCGGGCCCAGAGCTGCCGGGCCCAGTGCTGCCGGGCATTGTGCTGCCGGGCCCAGTGCTGCCGGGCCCAGTGTTATCGGGCATTGTGCCGCCGGGCGCGCCCGGGCTGCCGGTCATGCTGAACCTCCCGCCGTCGCGCAGGCCCTGCTCAGCGCTTGGACGTGGTTTTGCCACGGGTGGCGCCGCCGCGGCCGCGCAGCTTGACACCCGACTCGCTGAGCATCCGATGGACGAAGCCGTACGACCGGCCGGTCGAGGCCGCGAGAGAGCGAATGCTCTCCCCCGCGTCGTACCGGCTCTTGAGGTCGGCCGCCAGCTTGGATCGGTCCGCGCCCGTCACCCGGGTGCCCTTCTTCAGGGTCTCGGCCACATGTACCTCCCGTTAGGTAGAGTCACCGCTGCGTAACATCGCCCCTCGCCATGATCAGGCACCGCCGCCGGAATAGCCACCCGCATTGAGGTAAACGATCATTATTTTCACGAGCGGTGGCTGATGACAACAAGCTCACGCAAGCGACACAAGATCCTCGAAATCTTCGTTCCAGGCGTCCTCTACCCCGTCCGGGAGCAAAATGACTCTCTCGGGCGAAAGGGCTTCAACCGCCTCTTCATCGTGAGTGACCAAAACGATCGCCCCCTTGTATCCGCGCAGGGCGGCGAGGATCTCCGCCCGGCTGGCCGGGTCCAGGTTGTTGGTCGGCTCGTCGAGCAGCAGCACGTTGGCGCCGGACACCACGAGGAGAGCCAGCGCCAGCCTGGTTTTCTCCCCGCCGGACAGCACCCCGGCCGGCTTGGCCACGTCATCCCCCGAGAACAGGAACGACCCCAGCACCGTTCGCTGCTCGGATTCGGTGAGGCCCGGCGCGGCCGAGCGCATGTTCTCCAGTACGGTGCGCTCCACGTCCAGCGTCTCGTGCTCCTGCGCGTAATACCCGAGGCGGAGGCCATGCCCGGGCGTCACAGTGCCGGTGTCGGGCGCCTCGATCCCGGCCAGCAGCCGCAGCAGGGTCGTCTTGCCCGCGCCGTTGAGGCCGAGGATGACGACCCGGCTGCCCCGGTCCACCGCGATGTCCACGTCGGTGAAGACCTCCAGGCTGCCGTACGACTTGGCCAGGCCGGTCGCCGCCAATGGCGTCCGGCCGCACGGCGCCGGGACGGGGAATCGCAGCTTGGCCACGCGGTCGGCGGCCCGCTCGTCGGCCAGGCCGGACAGCAGCCGTTCGGCCCGGCGCTGCATCCCCTGGGCCGCCCGGGCCTTGGTGGCCTTGGCCCGCATCCGGTCGGCCTGCGAGCTCAGCGCCGCCGCCTGCCGTTCGGCGTTGGCCCGCTCCCGCTTGCGGCGCCGCTCGTCCGTCTCGCGCTGCTGCAGGTAGGCCCGCCAGCCCAGGTTGTAGTAGTCGAGCACGGACCGCTGCGCGTCGAGGTAGAAGACCTTGTTCACGACGGCTCCCAGCAGGCCCGCGTCGTGGCTGACCACCATCAGGCCACCGCGGTAGGTGCGCAGGTGATCGCGCAGCCAGGCGATCGAGTCCGCGTCCAGGTGGTTGGTCGGCTCGTCCAGGAGCAGCGTCTGCGAGTCGCCGAAGAGAATCCGGGCCAGCTCGATGCGGCGGCGCTGCCCGCCGGACAGCGTGCCGAGCGGCTGGTGCATCACCCGGTCGGGCAGCCCGAGGCTGGAGGCGAGCGCCGCCGCTTCTGCCTCCGCCGCGTAGCCGCCCAGCACGGACATGCGCTCCTCGAGGCGGGCGTAGGTGCGGATGGCCGCGTCGGCGCGATTCCGGTCCGGATCCGACATCTGGATCTCGGCGCGGCGCAGCCCGGCGCGCAGTTCGTCGAGCCCGCGGGAGGACAGCACACGGTCCACGGCCATGACGTCCAGATCGCCGGTGCGGGGGTCCTGCGGGAGGTAGCCGACGGCGCCGCCGCGGCGGACCGCGCCGGCTGCGGGCAGAGCGTCCCCGGCCAGCACCTTGAGGAGGGTTGTCTTGCCCGCCCCGTTCCGGCCCACGAGGCCAACGCGATTACCGGGGGCGACCTGGAAGCTGCCGTCTTCGAGCAGCAGGCGCCCCCCCGCGCGCAGTTCGATGCCACTGGCCACAATCAAAGAAATCCACTCCCATTACTCAGTAAGCGCATGAACGCGGGCCATCAGTCCGCGGCAGGCGCCCTGGTCCGTCGCCGCCTGCGGACCGCCCCTAAGGAAGGAGTGGAGACACGGTGACAAGTTTACCGGAAACGGGACGGTGCCCCCGGCGGTTTTTTCCTCGGGGCGCCGCAACAGGTTGCGGACAGACGCCGGACCGCAGGTCCGACCGCCCAGGGAGCATCCCGGGCTAACACAGCCGGATGCGGATCGCGCGGAACAGCCGCGGGCTGTCCCGCAGGATCGCCAGCCGGGGGTCCGGGACGGTCAGGAACCGGTCGGTCGCGAGGGCCAGGTAGGGCAGGACGCGCGGGTCATCGCGCAGGCTGGCTACGGTCCGCCGGTCCCCGCCCAGCACGACGGCATCGAGTTCGCTCTGGTAGGGGCCGAACACCCGGACCGCGGCGGCCGCGGCGGCATTCAGCGCCTCCGCCGCCTGCTTCTCCCGGCGGCGGGCGAAGCGATGCTGGGACCAGCCGCCCGCCGCGCTGCGCCCGTGGACCAGCCGGCTGCCAGTTTTGGACGCGACAAGTCCCGGCGGTGATCCGGCGAAAACGCCCGCCGCGTAACCGCCGAGCCGGACGAGCAGCACGGCGACGGTGCGGGGAGCGGTGGCGTGCGCGACGACGCCGGGGATGAGCGTTCCGGCGCAGACGGCTTCCGGCTCCCCCCGGCCAGGCGGCCCCCCCGGGCCAGGCGGCCCCCCCGGGCCAGGCGGCCCCCCCGGGCCAGGCGGCCCCCCCGGGCCAGGCGGCCCCCCCGGGCCAGGCGGCCCCCCCGGGCCAGGCGGCCCCCCCGGCATCCCCGCGGCCGGCCGGCGCGCCGCCGTGAGGGATCTCATCGGCGGGAACGGAACGTGACATTCAGCGATCGAACCGTCGGCGGCGATCAGCGTGAGGACGGCCGGGCTGGCCTCCGCGGCCAGAAGACCATGGCGTTCGCCGAAACTGCCGGCCCACGTGGCGAAGCGGTCAGGGGCGATCCCGACCCACCGGCCACCCCCCGCCGCCGGATTTTCCACTACGCACCGCCCTTGAACGTTTACTATCCGTAGTACGAATTGCGATCCATAACGATCAGCGCCGGCTGCCGCGGGGGCGCCGGTGCCACCGTGCCGGGTACGGCAGACAGGCAAGGAAGACGACGATGACCCCGAGTGGCCCTGATTTTCCCGCCCGCCCTTACGGCCAATACGGTGGCCCCAAGGGGCCCCGCGGGCCCCGCGGGCCCCACGAGCCCGGCGGCCCTTACGGGACTGGCGCGCGTGACCAGCCGAACCCACCCGGCGAACGTGACGCTACCGCACCAGGCCGCGACACCACGGCGGCCCACGACGGATCGGCAGGCCGCGACGGTTCGGCAGGCCGCGACACCACGGCGGCCGGGCGCGGTCTGCCGCGCCGCGGGATCGTGATGCACGACGCGGGACGCGCCCACGCCGTGCCGCCCGGCCGCCCGTGGCCGGACGAGGACGTCGTGGAGCAGGCCCTGGCCGCCGTGATCAAGAATGGCGAGCGGATCAGTGAGCTCCTCGACGTGCTGAGCCGGGGCCGTCTCTGGCTGCCGCTGCCGGACGACGGCAGCCCGGTGACCGACGGGTCCGCCATCCAGCTGCCGACCGTGGTCTACCTGGGCGCGGAGTTCGTGCCCGCGTTCACCTCGGCGGAAATCCTCGTGTCCTGCGCCCGCAGCCCTACGGTGGAGGCCGGCGGCACTCCAGGGCGCGGATGGTCGGCGGCCGGCCGCCAGTTCGCCGGCTGGATGGCCGACCGGGTCCCCAGCATCGGGGCGGACCCGCGGCGGTCCGTTCCGCATGTCGTGGTCCCCGCCGCGGAACTAGCCCGGCGGCTGCCCCCGGGCCTGGGTATCGCGCTCAACCCGACTGCGCCGACGAGCGTGCCCATCTACCCGGAAGGCGTCACCTACCTCGCGGCGGCGGAATGGGAAGCCGGTGACGCCCGTCTCCGGCTGGGCCAGCCGCCAGTCGAGCCGGAGAGCCTGCTGCGTGAGGTATCGGCCGGGCTGCGCCTTATCCCGGCGGCGCAGCAGGCCGCGCTGGCCTGGCTGTCCATCCCCGGCGCAGGCGAGGGCCTGATCATCTCGGTAACCCTCGACGACCCGGCGGACAAGGCATCCCAGGAGGCGGTCCTGGCGGCCGTGGAGCACGCGGCCGGGGCGGCCGGGCCGGCCGCGCAGTTCCCCATCGACGTGACGTTCCCCGGCGAGCACGAGCCGGATGACGTGGACCGGTGGCTCGCCGATAACGCCAGGCCGTTCTACCCGCGCGCCTAGCCCCAGTACCGTTAGTTCGACACGAAGACTGGGGCTAGCGCGGTACTGGCCCGGGGACGGCGTCCGGGGTCGCTGGGCCGGTATCGTCGCCAGGCATGAGTGCAGCCGCGGCCCGGCCGGACCGCCGTATCATCGCCGCTACCACCCGGCTGACCAGGGTGCCCTACGTACCCGAGATCCGGCTGCAGCAGGCCGATGACCCGTTCACCGTCTGGGAGCAGCTGGAGAAGGAGGCCGGGCAGGTGAGCCTGCCCCCGCCGTTCTGGGCGTTCCCGTGGGCCGGCGGCCAGGCGCTGGCCCGGTACCTGCTCGATCATCCAGCCCTGGTGGCCGGGACGAGGGTGCTTGACGTCGCCTCCGGCTCGGGCCTGGTCGCGATCGCGGCGGCCCGCAGCGGGGCGCTCAGCGTGGTGGCCGCGGACGTGGACGAGATCGCGGTCCGCGCGATCTCCGTCAACGCGGCGGCCAACGGAATGCGCGTCACGCCGGTCCTCGCCGACCTGCTGGACGGTGACGCGGACGGCGCCGACGTCGTGCTGTGCGCCGACGCCTTCTACGAGCAGGATCTGGCCGAACGGATCCTGGCGTTCCTGCGGCGTGCCCACGCGGGTGGCGCCCGGGTGCTCGTCGGTGATCCGGGCCGCGCTTTCCTGCGTACCGCCGGCCTCCAGCGCCTCGCGAGCTTCGAGATCCCCGTCACGATCGCGCTGGAGGGAATGACGGCGAAAGAGGCGGCCGTGTATGAGATGAGGGCTGGCTCCTGACCGGTGCATCTCAGCGTGCGGGCAGGGTGGGATGCGGATCGGGCGGGACGATGTTGATCATGCTGCTGGTGATGCCCGCCGTTCGTAACCTCGCCACGCGCCGTCGATGAACAGCAGGTCAGGCGAGTAGCCCTGGTGGCGGAAGCCGAGTCGCTCGACCAGCTTCAGGGCGGCTTGGTTGTCGGGCTGGGTCGCATCGGGTTGCGGCCGGAGCAGACTGCGTCCGGCCCTCATCGGGAACCGCTGGCGGGGACGGTTCGGCACCGCCGAGGTCGGCCGGCTCCGCGCGGGCCGGTCCGCGCGGGCCGGGAGGGTGCCCGGCTAGGCTCTCGGTGTGCTCCATGACGACGATCCGGTGAACGATCGCTCTTCGCGTGCGGCCCGGTCCAGAGCGTTCGGCGGCGCGGCGGCGCTATACGAGCGCGGGCGGCCGCCGTACCCGCCCGCGGCGCTGGACTGGCTGCTGCCGCCCACGGCCCGCCGCGTCCTGGACCTGGGGGCGGGGACCGGAAAGCTGACCCGGCGGCTGGTGGCCCGCGGCCTGGACGTGGTGGCGGTGGAGCCGTCGCCCGGCATGCGGGCAGAGCTGGCCCGGGTGCTGCCCGGTACCCGGGTGCTGGCCGGTTCGGCCGAGCAGATCCCGCTCGACCACGGTTCCGTGGACGCCGTGCTGTTCGCGCAGGCCTGGCACTGGGTGGACCCGGCGCGGGCGGTGCCCGAGGTCGCCCGGGTGCTGTCGCCCAGCGGGACGCTGGGCCTGGTGTGGAACGAGCGGGACGAGCGCGTGGGCTGGGTGGCCGAGCTGGGCCGGATCATCGGCGAGACCCGCGACCAGGACAACGAGCCCGGAGTGAACACGAGCGATCACCCGCGGGTGGGGCCGCCATTCTCACCGCCGGAGCGGCACGACGTGCCGTGGATCCACCATCTCCGCGTCGCGGAGCTGCTGGACATGGTGGCCTCGCGCAGTTACGTCATCCTGCTGCCGCCGGACGAGCGCCAGGTCATGCTGGACCGGGTGAAACTGCTGGTGGAGACGGATCCGGCGCTGGCCGGGCGGCCGGAGATCAGCCTGCCGTACGTGACCCAGTGCTGGCGGTGCCACCGGCCCTGACCCGGCCCGGCCCGATCCGGCGGGTAACGCGGGCGGCACTCAAAGGGCGCTCAGAGATTGAAACCCAGGGCGCGGAGCTGCTCGCGGCCGTCCTCAGTGATGTGCTCCGGGCCCCACGGCGGAAGCCACACCCAGTTTATCCGGAAGTCGGAGACGACCCCTTCGAGCGCCTCGCGGGCCTGGTCCTCGATCACGTCGGTGAGCGGGCACGCCGCGCTGGTCAGCGTCATGTCGATCGACGCGTTCCGCTCCGCGTCCAGGGTGACCCCGTAGACCAGGCCGAGGTCCACGACGTTGATCCCGAGTTCCGGGTCCACCACGTCGCGGAGCGCCTCGAGCACGTCCTCGGTTTCCTGGTCAGCAGCCGCCGGCGGCCCGCCGGCCGCCGCCTCGGCCGTGCCCGGGTGCTTGTCCTGGGCGGCGCTTTCCACCGGCCGCCCGGCCGGCGCAGTCTCCCCGGAGGTCGCGCCCTCGTGCTGAGTGGTCATGTTCTCGGTCACAATGCTTGTCCTGTCATCTCGTCCAGCGCCCGCCCGGTGGCGTCTTTCCAGGCCATCCAGCCGAGCAGCGCGCACTTGATCCGGGCCGGGTACTTGGAGACGCCGGCGAAAGCCACGGCGTCCTCCAGCGTGTTCTCGTCCGGCTCGGCCGCGCCCTTCGACTGCATGAGATCGAGGAACTCCTGCGAGATCCGCATCGCCTCGCTGATCGGCTTGCCGATGACCAGATCGGACATCACCGACGCACTGGCCTGGCTGATCGAGCAGCCGAGCGCGTCGTACGACACGTCGGTCACCACCGGATCGCCGTCGACGTCCTTGAGCGTGACCCGCAGGGTCACCTCGTCCCCGCACGTCGGGTTGACGTGGTGGACCTCGGCGTCGAACGGCTCCCGCAGCCCCTTGTGGTGCGGGTTGCGGTAGTGATCCAGGATGATCTCCTGGTACAGCGACTGGATCTGCATATGTGCCCTAGTCACATCTGGAGTTCGTTATTCCCGATTCGGCCGTATCGCGGTTAGCGGACGCCGAAGAACTTCTGCGCCTGGCGGATACCGTCGGCCAGCGCGGCCACTTCCTCGTGCGTGTTGTACAGGTAGAACGACGCGCGGGTGCTGGCCTGCACGCCGAGCGCCCGGTGCAGCGGCCATGCGCAGTGGTGCCCCGCGCGCACGGCGATGCCCAGCTCGTCCAGCACCTGGCTCACGTCGTGCGGGTGCACGCCGTCCACCTCGAAGGAGATCGCGGTGCCGCGGTCTCCCGGTTCGGCCGGCCCCAGGATGCGCAGCCCGTCGATCCCGGCCAGCTGGGCGAGCGCGTCTGTGAGGAGGGCCTGCTCGTGCGCGTGGATGGACTCCCGGCCCACCTCGTTCAGGTAATCAATCGCCGCGCTGAGGCCGACCGCCTCGGCGATGGGCATCGTGCCCGCCTCGAACTTGTGCGGCGGGGTGGCGAACGTCGAATGATCCATCCAGACGGTCTCGATCATCTCGCCGCCACCGAGGAACGGCGGCATCTCGTCGAGCAGCTCCCGGCGCGCCCACAGCACCCCGATGCCGGTCGGGCCGCACATCTTGTGGCCGGTGAAGCCGACGAAGTCGGCCCCGAGGTCCTGCACGTCCACCGGCATGTGCGGGACCGACTGGGCGGCGTCGGCCAGCACCAGCGCCCCCACGGCGTGCGCGCGGCCGGCGACCAGGCGGACCGGGTTGATGGTGCCGAGCACGTTCGACTGATGCACCAGCGCCACCAGCTTGGTGCGCTTGTTGACCAGCTCGTCGAGGTTGGCCAGGTCCAGCCGTCCCTCCGGCGTCACGCTGAACCAGCGCAGGGTGGCCCCGGTACGCTGGCAGAGCAGCTGCCACGGAACGAGATCGGAATGGTGTTCCATCTCGGTGACGACGATCTCGTCGCCAGGGCCCAGCCGGAAGCGGTCCGGGGACGCCGGGCCGGGTGCACCCGCCGACGCGTTGCCCATCGAGTAAGCCACCAGGTTGATCGCCTCGGAGACATTCTTGGTGAAGATGATCTCCGACTCGTCCCGGGCACCGACGAAGCCGGCCACCTTGATCCGGGCCCCCTCGTAGGCGGCAGTCGCCTCCTCGCTGAGCTCGTGAGTGGCGCGGTGGATGTTGGCGTTGTGCCGCTCGTAGAAGCCGCTGATCGCGTCGATCACCTGTCGCGGCTTCTGCGAGGTGTTCGCGCTGTCCAGGTAGATCAGCGGCCGGCCGCCGCGCACCTGCCGGTCCAGGATCGGGAAGTCCTTACGGACGCGCCCGACGTCCAGGGTCATGCCGCCGCCTCCGCGGTGATGAACTTCTCGTAGCCGTTGCGCTCGAGCTCTTCGGCCAGCTCCGGGCCGCCCTGGCGGACGATCCGGCCGGCCACGAACACGTGCACGAAGTCCGGCTGCACGTACCGCAGGATCCGGGTGTAGTGCGTGATGAGCAGGACGCCGTGGGAGGGATCGGCGCGGAACCGGTTGATGCCCTCGGACACCACCTTCAGCGCGTCGATGTCCAGCCCGGAGTCGGTTTCGTCGAGCACCGCGATGGTCGGGTTCAGCAGCTCAAGCTGCAGGACCTCGTGCCGCTTCTTCTCTCCACCGGAGAAACCCTCGTTCAGGTTCCGTTCGGCGAAAGCAGGATCGATCGACAGGGCGGACATCGCGGCGCGCATGTTCTTCATGAACTCGCGCAGCTTCGGCGCCTCACCCTGGACCGCGGTGACCGCGGTCCGCAGGAAGTTCGACACCGAGACGCCCGGGACCTCGACCGGGTACTGCATCGCGAGGAACAGGCCCGCGCGGGCGCGCTGGTCGACGCTCATGGACAGCACGTCCGCGCCGTCCAGCGTCACCGAGCCCTGGGTCACGTGGTACTTCGGGTGCCCGGCGATCGCGTAGGCGAGAGTGGACTTGCCGGAGCCGTTGGGCCCCATGATCGCGTGCGTCTCCCCGGCGTTGACGTCGAGGTCGACGCCACGCAGGATCTCGCGCTGGGTACCGGCCGCCTCCTCCACACTGACGTGCAGGTCGCGGATCTCAAGGGTCGCCATGTCTAAGGTCTCCAGATAAACGTCAGTTGTGGTCTCAGGGGATCGCGACGTACACGTCGTCGCCCTCGGTTTTCACCGGGTAGACCGGCACCGGCTCGGTGGCCGGGGGGCCGGTCGGCGCGCCGGTCCGCACGTCGAAGCAGGACCCGTGCAGCCAGCACTCCAGCGTGTGGTCGTACACCTCGCCCTCGGACAGCGGGACCTCGGCGTGTGAGCACACGTCGCGCAGCGCGTAGACCCCATCGCTGGTGCGGACGATCGCCACCGGTGTGCCCTCGATGTCCACGCCGAGCGCCCCGTCCTCGGGCACATCCTTCAGCGAGCAGACGAACACGAAGTTCGGGCCCGCGTCCCGGCCCGCGTTCCGGGCCTTGTCCTGCTGGACCGTGTCGCCGGGCGTTGCTTTTTCCGGTTCGGCCTGCGTCATCCCAGCTCCGCTTCGACCGCGGCCGCGACCCTCTCCCGAAGGTCCGGCACCCGGATCTTGTCCAGCAGCTCGCCGAAGAAGCCCTGGATGACCAGGCGGCGCGCCTGCTCGTACGGGATGCCGCGGGCCATCAGGTAGAACAGGTGGGTGTCCTCCAGGCGGCCGTTCGCGCTGGCGTGACCCGCACCGCGCACTTCGCCGGTGAGGATCTCCAGGTTCGGGACGGAATCGGCGCGGGCCCCGTCGGTCAGTACCAGGTTCCGGTTGTACTCGTAGGTGTCCGTGCCGGTCGCCTCGGCGCCGATCAGGACGTCCCCGATCCAGACGGTGTGTGCGCCGTCGCCCTTCAGCGCCCCCTTGTACAGCACGCGGCTGCGGCAGTCGGGCACCGTGTGGTTGACGAATAGCCGGTGCTCCAGGTGCTGCCCCGCGTCGGCGAAGTACAGCCCGTTCAGCTCGGCGTCGCCGCCGGGGCCCGCGTAGCTGACGGACGGGACGATGCGGACCACGTCGCCGCCGAAGGAGACGAGGGTGTGCGAGATCCGCGCGTCCTTGCCCAGCCGCGCGTGGTGGTGCGACAGGTGCACGGCGTCATCGGCCCAGTCCTGCAGGCTGATCACGTCGAGACCCGCGCCGTCCCCCACCAGCAGTTCGAACGTTGTCGGCATAGGTTGCGCTGCCCCGATGGTCGAGGACCAGCGTGGCGCGGGCCATCGGGCCGACGTCCACGACCGTGTGCCCGAACGAGGCGCCCTCGGTGCCGTGCCCGCGCACCGTGACGATGGTCGGGGCGGACGTGACCGCCTCGGCGGGCACGCTGATCACGGTGGCCGTGGTGAACGAGGCGAACGCGCGGGCGCTGACCCGGTCCGACGGCACGTAGGACGCGCCGACGCGCGGGTCGCCGCGCTCCGCCTTCTCCGCCTTGACCTCGGGCGCCGGCTCGACATCCACGGTCACCGTGCCCGCGGGCAGCGGGCCCGCTGAGTCCGCGCCGTGCAGGCCGCGCAGCCGGCGCAGCGGGGTGAACCGCCACTCCTCCTCGCGGCCGGTCGGGACCGGGAAGTCCGCCGGGTCGAACGACTGCTGCTCGTGCAGCCTTGATACGGGCGCCGACGTTTCCAGCGCCCCCTGAAGCCCTGCCATCAGCCGACCGCCCCCTCCATCTGGAGCACGATCAGCCGGTTCAGCTCGAGCGCGTACTCCATGGGCAGCTCACGCGCGATCGGCTCAACGAAGCCGCGCACGATGGTGGCCATCGCCTCGTCCTCGGTCATCCCCCGGCTCATCAGGTAGAACAGCTGGTCCTCGGAGATCTTGGAGACCGAGGCCTCGTGGCCCATCTCCACGTCGTCCTCCCGCACGTCCACGTACGGGTAGGTGTCCGAGCGGCTGATCGCGTCCACGAGCAGCGCGTCGCACTTGACCGTCGACCGGGAGTGCTCGGCGCCCTCCTGCACGTTGACCAGGCCCCGGTAAGAGGTCCGGCCCCCGCCGCGCGCCACCGACTTGGACACGATGGTCGAGGAGGTGTTCGGCGCGCAGTGCACCATCTTGGCCCCGGCGTCCTGGTGCTGGCCCTCACCGGCGAAGGCGACGGACAGGGTCTCGCCCTTGGCGTGCTCACCCATCAGGTAGACCGCCGGGTACTTCATCGTCACCTTGGAGCCGATGTTCCCGTCGATCCACTCCATCGTCGCGCCCTGCTCAGCGATGGCGCGCTTGGTGACCAGGTTATAGACGTTGTTCGACCAGTTCTGGATCGTGGTGTAGCGGCAGCGCGCGTCCTTCTTCACGATGATCTCGACCACCGCGGAGTGCAGCGAGTCGGACTTGTAGATCGGTGCGGTGCAGCCTTCCACGTAGTGGACGTAGGCGCCCTCGTCCACGATGATCAGCGTCCGCTCGAACTGGCCCATGTTCTCCGTGTTGATCCGGAAGTAAGCCTGCAGCGGGATGTCGACGTGCACGCCCTTCGGCACGTAGATGAACGAGCCGCCGGACCACACGGCCGTGTTCAGCGCGGCGAACTTGTTGTCGCCCGGCGGGATCACCGTGCCGAAGTACTCCTGGAACAGTTCCGGGTGCTCGCGCAGCGCGGTGTCGGTGTCGAGGAAGATGACACCCTTGTCCTCAAGGTCCTCACGGATCTTGTGGTATACCACTTCGCTCTCGTACTGCGCCGCGACGCCGGCGATGAGGCGCTGCTTCTCGGCCTCGGGGATGCCGAGCCTGTCGTACGTGTTCTTGATGTCGTCGGGCAGCTCGTCCCAGCTCGCCGCCTGCTTCTCGGTCGACCGGACGAAGTACTTGATGTTCTCGAAGTCGATGCCGGAAAGGTCGGCGCCCCACGCCGGCATCGGCTTGCGCCCGAACATGCGCAGCCCCCTCAGGCGCAGGTCCAGCATCCACTCGGGCTCATTCTTCTTGCCCGAAATGTCGCGAACCACGTCCTCGGACAGGCCACGCCGCGCGCCCGCGCCGGCCACGTCGGAGTCGGCCCAGCCGAACTTGTACGTGCCCAGGCCGTCAAGCTTGTCCTGTGTGGTCGTTGTCATATGAAGAGCCCTCCGGACCCTGGAATGGTTTCGCCGTGCGTCCTCATTGGCGGCGTACTCACCTGGCTGGTGACGGGCCGCTGACGTCGTTGTGTGTCCCGCGCCCCGGGACGGCCCTGGGGGGCCGGGTCTTCCACCAGCGCGCGGCCGGTGACGTGCGTAGTGCAGATTCCGTCGCCGTGGGCGATCGTAGCCAGTCGCTGCACGGGCCGGCCCAGCAGCCGGCCGAACGCCTCGGTCTCCGCCTCGCAGAGCTGCGGGAACTCCGCGGCCACGTGCGCCACCGGGCAGTGGTGCTGGCACAGCTGCTCGCCCGCGATCGCGGGGCCCACAGCGCCCGCCGGGCCGGCCGACGCGGCCTCGCCGGCGGTGGGGGCCGCGTACGCCGAGGCGGCGTACCCGTCTGCGGACAGGGCGTCGGCCAGGGCCCGCACGCGGTCCGCGGGCGACGCGTCCGCCAGCACCGCACCATACCGGCGCTCCAGTTCGGAGACCTGGTGCCGCGCGAACTTCTCCACCGCGGCCGGGCCGGCCTCCTGGGCCAGGAAGCGGAGGGCGCTGCTGGCCAGGTCGTCGTAGGTGTGCTCGAAGGCACTGCGCCCGGCATCGGTGATCGCGAAGAGCCGGGCGGGCCGCCCCCGCCCGCGGCTGGCGTAGGTCCGGGCCGTCCGCGTCTCGATGAGGCCCTCGGTGAGCAGGTTGTCCAGGTGCCGGCGGATGGCTGCCGGGGTCAGGCCGAGCCGCCCGCCGATCACGGACGCCGTCGACGGCCCCAGCTCCAGGATCAGCCGGGCGACCCGGGCCCGGGTGCTCCGCTCGGCGCGCCCCTGCGCGGACAGCTCGACCGCCGGCCGCGGCGCCGCCACGGGGCTCGTGAGACCCGTTGGACCCGCAGAGCCCGGGCGGTCCGGCCGCACGGCGTCACTGGCCACGGCATCGTGTGCCGCCGCCCTGCGCTCCGTGTCCGCTGTCCGCATGTTTTTCACAACATCAGTATGCCGTAAATAAGTCCGTTCCGGCAAAGTTTACCTAATGGCGATGTGACGTAAATCGCGGGCCGGCCGTGTCACGTCCCGTGAACCACCGGGCACCCCGTAACGTCATATGTCGTGCGGCCCTGCGCCGGCCCGGAAGCGGCCCGGTTCGCACCGGAGGTCAAGGCATCCTTGGTGCCGTCGGCCGGGCCCCTTTTCGCCGTCGGCCGATCAGGGAAGGATGGACCTGTCATGGCCTCCCCCAAACCCGACGTCGCCGACCTGCTCGATGTCGCGGTGCCGGCCGGCACCGCGGTGCTGGCCATCAGCGACTTGCACTTGCCGCCGCAGCGGACGGACGTGTCGGGGCGCTCGTGCGAGGTCCTGGCCGGCCGCCTGTCGGCGGAGACGGGCCCCGTCACGGTGGTCCTGGCCGGCGACGTCATCGAGCTGCTCGGCTTCCCGCAGGCCAACGCGGCGGAGATCCTGCGGGAGCACGAGGTGCTCTGCGCCGCGCTCAGCGCCGTGACCGAACGCGGTGGGCAGGTCATCTGGGCGATCGGCAACCACGACAGCGATCTGGCCTGGGACGTCAAGGCCGCCGACGCGGTACGGGAGATGACCGGGGCCCGGATCTGCCTCGCGGCCGACCTGGTGCTGCCCGGCGGCCGCCGGGTACGGGTGGAACACGGTCACCAGCTCGATCCCTACAACTGCTTCCACGACCAGCGGAACAGCCTGGACACACCGCTCGGCCATCACATCGTCCGGCAGGTGCTGCCGCGGATCGAGTGGCTCGGCCGGGACTGGCTCACCGGAGCGCACGAGATGGCCGATCCGACCGACTTCCCGGCCTTCGTGGGGTCCCGCCTCTTCTACCGCAAGCTGGTCCGGCATGCGTGGTGGCTGGTCGCGCTGCCGGTCGCGATACTGCTGGTCCTGCGGATATCGGAGTTCTTCGAGCTCCAGTCCCGTTATCCGGATACCACCCGCTGGGTGCACGGCGCCGAAATCCTCGGCTATGGCGCCGTCGCCGACCTGATCGTCGTGGCCTTGATCATCGCGATCGTGTCGCGGCGCGCGTGGACGGCCATCAGCGCGCTGGCCCTGGACGAGCGGGGCTACGGGCAGAACCGCGCGGCCCGGCAGCGTGCCGCGGACCTGACCGGTGACGGTTACCGCGGCTTCCTGTCCGGTCACACGCACCACCCCGAACTGCTCGCGGCCGGCCAGGGTTTCTACGCCAATACCGGGTCGTGCACCACGGTGGTGGAGGCGATCCCGACCCGCTTTGGCATGCCGCCCGCCTACCTGCGGGCTCAGCAGATCACCTGGGTGGAGATCACCGACGATCAGGCCCATCTCATGGCCGCGCGGATTCAGCTGCCCGGGGCGACCCGGCTGGAGCGCTTTGCCGCCCACGGCCACGACCACTTCGCCGCGACGCCGGTCAAGGTCGGCTCGTGGCCGGTAGCTCCGGCCCGGTCTGGTACCGGCCGCCGGGCGGCAGGCAAGCGCCCATAGACTCGCGAGCGTGAGCAGCGTCCCCGCGGTCGAACTCGTGAGCCTGATAAAGCGGTACCGGCACACGGTGGCCGTGGACGGGCTGACGCTGACCGCCGCGCGCAGCGAGGTGACCTCGATCCTCGGTCCCAACGGGGCGGGCAAGACGACCACGATCGAGATCTGCGAGGGGTACCGCCAGGCTGACGGCGGAACGGTGCGGGTCCTCGGGCTGGACCCGGCGCACGACGCCCGGGCCCTGCGCCCGCGTGTCGGGGTCATGCTGCAGGCCGGCGGAGTGCCGCCGGCCGTCCCGGCCGGGGAGTATCTCCGGCTGCTGTCCCGCTTCCACGCCCACCCCCTCGATCCCGCCGAACTGCTCGCCCGGGTCGGGCTGACGGCCGCGGCGCGGACGCCCTACAAGCGGCTGTCGGGCGGCCAGCAGCAGCGGCTGGCGCTGGCCGCCGCCGTGATCGGCCGGCCCGAGCTGGTGTTCCTGGACGAGCCGACGGCCGGGATGGACCCGCAGGCCCGCCACGCGACCTGGGAACTCATCGGGGAAATACGCGCGTCGGGCGCGACCGTGATTCTGACCACGCACTTCATGGAGGAGGCCGAGCGGCTGTCGGACCAGGTGGCGATCATCGACCACGGCCAGCTCGTCGCCGGCGGCACCCCCGCGGAGTTGTGCGGCGGCGCCGGCCAGCTCCGGTTCCGGGCCGAGGTTGGCCTGGACACCGACGCCCTGCTGTCCGCGCTGCCGGACGGCAGCCTGGCCAAGGAATCCCCGGCCGGGCATTACGTCATCGAGGTGCCGGACGGGATCAGCCCGCAGCTGCTCGCCTCGGTGACCGCGTGGTGCGCCGAGCATGGTGTCCTGCCGACCAGTCTCCGGATCGAGAGCCGGACGCTGGAAGACGTCTTCCTGGAACTGACTGGAAAGGAGCTGCGCCCGTGACCGCGGCCGCCGCGACCCCCGCGGCGGAAGCCGCGTTCACGCCGGCCCCGGGGGCCGCCCCGCTGCCCCGGATGATCGCCGCGCAGACCGCGATGGAGACGCGCTCGCTACTGCGGAACGGCGAGCAGCTCACGGTCACGATCGTCATCCCGCTCGGGCTGCTGGCCATGTTCAGCCTCGAGCCCCTCGTGAACCTGGGCGGCGGCAGCCGGATCGACTTCCTGGCCCCGGGCATCATCGCCCTCGCCGTCATGTCGACCGCGTTCACCAGCCAGGCGATCGCGACCGGCTTTGAGCGCCGGTACGGCGTGCTCAAGCGGCTCGGCGCGACCCCCCTGTCGCGCGGCGGCCTGATCTCGGCCAAGACGGCGACCGTCATCATCATCGAGCTGCTCCAGGCGGCGATCATCGCGGCCGTCGCGACCGGGCTGGGCTGGCGCCCGGACGCCACGCCGCTGGCGTTGCTCACCGTGCCGCTGCTCGTCCTGGTGGGCACCGCCGCGTTCAGCGGGCTGGCCCTGCTGATGGCCGGCACCCTGCGCGCCGAGGCGACCCTGGCCCTGGCCAACCTGATCTATATCGTCCTGCTCGGGCTGGGCGGCGTGGTGTTCCCGCTCACCAAGTTCCCTGCCGGGGCACGGCCGTTCCTGACCCTGCTGCCGACCGGCGCGCTGGCCACCGGGCTGCGGGCCGTCCTCGCGAACGCCGCGGGCTTCCCCGTGCGTGACCTGCTCGTGCTCGCGGTCTGGGCCGTGGTGGGGATCGGCCTGGCCGCGCGCACGTTCCGCTGGGAGTGACTGCCCGCCACGGAGCCGCCCGCCACGGACCCGTGCAGAACGGAGCCGCCCGGCCCGGACCGGCCCGGCGGGGAACCGGCACGGATAGCCGGCCGGAGGCGGGCGCGCGGCCCGGACGGCGGCCGCAGGCGGTGGCCGGCCCGACTGCGCTGGTCCTGACCGGGATCGTGTGCGTCCAGCTCGGAGCGGGTCTCGCCACCCGCCTGTTCCACGAGTTGCCGCCCGCCGCCGTGACCGGGCTGCGGCTGTGGAGCGCCGCGGTCTTCCTCCTCATCATCGGCGGCCGCCGGGCCGCAGGCATCGTGGCCGGTCTGGTGGAGCGCCGCGCCTGGCGTGATGCGGCCATCGCGCTATCGTTCGGTATCTGCCTGGGCGGCATGAATTTCGTCTTCTACCAGGCCATCGCGCGGGTACCGCTCGGCGTGGCGGTGACCATCGAGTTCCTGGGCCCGCTGGCCGTCGCCGTGGCGGGCTCACGCCGCCTGCTCGACCTGCTCTGGGTGGCGCTGGCGGGCACCGGGGTGGTTCTGCTCACCGGCGGCGGTACGGCTCACCTGAGCGTTTCCGGCGTCGTCTTCGCCGCTCTATCCGCCGTGGGCTGGGCCGCCTACATCGTGCTCAGCGCTGCGACCGGCCGACGCTTCCCGGGGTCGTCGGGGCTGGTCATCGCCATGCTGATCGCCGCGGTGGTGGTAACCCCGGGCGCCCTGGCCACCGCGAACGGCTCGCTCCGGAGGCCGGCTGTCCTCGCGACCGGGGCGGGCGTAGGCCTGCTGTCATCGGCGATCCCCTACGCCGTCGAACTTCGGGCGCTGCGGCGGCTGTCGACCCGGGTGTTCGGCATCTGGATGAGCCTCGAGCCGGTGGCCGCGGCACTCATCGGGCTGGCTTTGCTGGGCCAGCACCTGTCGGTCAGCGAATGGGCCGCCGTCGGGTGCGTGGTCATCGCCTGCATCGGCGCCGTCCGCTCCGCGCTCCCGTCCCCCGCGCCGACCTCCATCTCCGCCCCCGAGTCGCCAACGAGCCCCACACCGTCCCCCGGCCCCACACCGTCCCCCGGCCCCACACCGTCCCCCGGCCCCACACCGTCCCCCGGCCCCACACCGTCCCCCGGCCCCACACCGTCCCCCGGCCCCACACCGTCCCCGGCCCCACACCGTCCCCCGGCCCCACACCGTCCCCCGGCCCCACACCGTCCCCGGCCCCACACCGTCCCCCGGCCCCACACCGTCCCCCGGCCCCACACCGTCCCCCGGCCCCACACCGTCCCCATCTCGCAGCCCGGAAACACGAGCCCCACAGGTCCCTCCAGCCTGCCCTTGAACCGGGCCGCAGCCCGGCGCGAGCCCTGGCTCAGGTGCAAGCGCAGCCCGCCGCGAGCCCGGGCTCAGCCGCAAGCCCGGGCGCCGCGGAGGTCCCGCTGGCCACCACACCTCCGCGCCGGGATCCCACTGATTTATCCGAACGGACCTCGTCGATCCTGTGTCCTAAGAATGTCGGTGCCTCATGGGATGATCCGGTTATGTGTTCCCCTGGCAGGACCGCACGGGACGAGGTGCTGGCCGACCTGGCCGGCCTCGGCCCCGGGATCACGGACGCGGTCTCGCTGCTGGGCCAGGTCCGTGACCTGGCCGGGTTCATCGACCGTGCCCAGGGGGAACTGGCCCGCCTGGTCGCCGCGGTGGACGCGGCCGATGGGGCCGCGGCGGCCGGGTATACGTCGACGGCGGCGTTCTTGCGGCATGGCTGCGGGCGGTCGGCGGGGCGGGCCGGGGAACTGGTGGCCACCGGGCGGGCCCTGCGCGCCCTGGAAGCGACCGGGAAGGCGTTAATGGCCGGGGAGCTCTCCTTCGATTCCGCGCATCTCATCTGCCGCACCGCCACCCAGATCCCCGACCCCGCGATGGCGCGGGTGGCCGAGCAGCAGCTGCTGGCCTTCGCCCGTATCCGGGAACCGCAGGAGCCCGCGCCCGGGCCCGACGGCGAGCGGGCGGAGCCCGGCGGCACCGATCCCCGCGCGGATGAGACGGCAGGCCAGCGGGCCGGCCCGGGCCTGGGGTGGGCGGCCCCCGTCCTGGATCCGGGCCAGCTGCGCCGCCTGGGTGAGGAGCTGATCTACCGCGCCGACCCCGATGGGGTCGAAGAACGGGACCGCAAACGGTTCGAGCGCCGGCACCTGTCGTTCGGGTTCACCCTGGACGACACCGGCACGATCACCGGGGCGTGCGGGGATCGCGTGTCGGCGGAGATCATCAAGACCGCGGTGCACGCGTTCGGGCCGCCGCTGGGCACCGAGGACACCCGGACGGCGGCGCAGCGGCGGATGGACGGCCTGACCGCCGCGTGCGCCGCCGCCCTGGACTGCGGGGCCGCCGGGACCCGGCACGGCGCCGCCCCCCATCTGAGCATCCTGGTCGACGAGCACACCCTCGCCGGCGCCGCCGGGAGCACCGGCCCCGGCCCATCGGGGACGGGCGGCTCCCCCGGCGCGGGTCCCTGCGCCGCGACCGGTCCCGGGGCGCCCGGGACCGGCCCATCCGGGCCCGCCCGTCCGCGCACCACCGGCCCAGCCGGGCCCGCCCGTCCGGGCACCACCGGCGGCCGGACCGCGCGGACACCAGGACCGGCGCGGACACCAGGACCGGCGCGGCCACCGGGACCGGCGCGGACACCGGGACCGGCCCATCAGCAGCCACCTGGTCCGGTAGCACCGGGCCAGCCCGGACCGGCGCGGACACCAGGACCGGTGCGGACACCGGGACCGGTGCGGGGCCCGCACCGGCCGGGACACCGCACCTGCCCGGGCCGCCGCCGGCCCGCACCGGGTACGGCGCGATGCTGACCGCCCGGCAGGTCCTCGCGCTGGCCTGCCGCGCCGACCTGTCGGTCATCCGCCGGCGCGACGGTATCCCGCTGGACGTCGGCCGCCGCTACCGCACCGAAACCCCCGCCATCCGCCGCGCCCTCGAAGCACGCGACCACGGCTGCCGGTTCACCGGCTGCGGCATGCCCGCCGCCTGGTCCACCGCCCACCACCTCAGACCCTGGAGCGACGGCGGGACCACCAGCCTCAACGACACCGCCCTGTTCTGCTTCGTGCACCACCACCACTACATCCACCTGCTCGGCTGGACCGTCACCGGCGACCCCAACGCCACCCTGCACTTCACCCACCCCAACGGCTGGCTCACCCTCGACAGCCCCCTGCCCAGCCAGACCAAACCCCGCGCCCCCTGACACCCGCAGGCCGCGCCCGCCCCCTTGACCCAGCCACGGAACCACACCGCGCGGCCCCTCACCCACGGCCCAGGCCCGCCGCGCGGCCCCGCGCACCAGCACTGCCGCGCAGCTCGCCTCGATGTCCTTCCCCCAGCCAGCCTGGTCAGTCCTACGACCATCCTGGTCAGGGCAGCCCGGCCCCGAGCACGGCGGCCCACAGCCACCACGCAGGCCATCACCACCGCGGCCACGCGGGCCGAGCCTGTAACCTCAGGCGTGTAAAAGCTTTTGAATTATTTGATTTTTGTGCTCCTAGCGTAGGCGGTGTGGGTAGGCGGTGTCGAGCTCGTTGAGGGCTTCGCGCCAGCCCATGATGCGCTGGCCTTCGACGAGGCGGGCGGGCTGGTCGGAGCGCTTGCCGGTGGCCTGGCGGCGGGCGGCGCGCTCGCGGGCGCGCTTGTCCCCGATGTTTGATGATGGCCAGCCAGAGCAGCTTGACCACGGCGTCGTCGGCCGGGAAGTGGCCGCGGGCCTTGGTCACTTTCCTGAGCTGGTAGTTCAGCGACTCGATGGTTATCTCCAGCCTTAATTAGCGTGTCTTTAACGTCCATCACGAGTGCTCTCACCTGCCCGGATGGGGGCTGATCCGTGGTTATCTCCTGACCGGAAACTGACCCCATGCGGAGGGCAGCAACCAGCTACCCGGGCAGCGTGGCTGCGAGGGTTATGCGTGACCTGCGGCGATCACGGTAAGTAGCGTGACGCTCCGGAACGTTGCCGGTGATGGTCTGGTTACGCTGGGCAGCGTGCTTCAGGCGGCCGTATCCGCGCCGGCATCGATCGGGCCGAGGATGACCTTCTTGCCGGGGTTGAGGCGCTCGATCTCGCGGATCTTGTCGCGGGTCCGGCGGGCGGGGCTGCGGGGGGTGTAGTAATCCGGTCCCAGCTCTTCGAACCGGGCGCCGGGGTCGCAGATGAGGATCCAGGCGATCTCGCAGATGACGCGGGCGACCGCGACGATGGCTTTCTGCTTGCCGCGCTTGCGGGCGATGCGCCGGTACATGACGCCGAGCCGGGTATCGGTATGCGCGGCGGCCATGGCGGACTGGCCCAGCGCGCCGCGCAGGTACGGGTTGCCTTTGCCGGTGCGGCCGGGCCTGGCGCTCTGCCCGGACTGCAGGGTGCGGGCGGTCAGGCGGGCCCAGGCGGCGGCGTGGCCGGGGGTGGGGAACTGCGACGGGTCGGTGCCGAGTTCGGCGATGAGGACCTGGGCGTTGCACACGCCGACCCCGGTGATCTCGTCGATCCGCTCGGCCAGGCCCGGCAGGGGGGTGCCCTCGCCGGCGCAGCCGGGGGCGTGCGAGCCGCCGGCCTCGCCGCAGGCGGTGCAGGCCGGCGCGGTGCGCGGGACCAGCGCGAGCTGCTCCCCGATCGCCTGGTCCAGGCGGGCGGTTTCCTCGTTGATCACGTCCAGGATCCGCAGGTGCGTCTTGATCTCGAAGGCGTGGATGTCGCGGAACTTCCCGGTGAGCGCCTCCTCCAGCTCCTGGCGGGTGGCCTTGAGCCGCGGGTCGCCGAGCGCGGCCAGCGCCGCGGGGCTGCGCTCCCCGGCCACCAGGGCATCCAGGAACCGCCGCCCGCTGGCCCCGAACAGGTCGGAGATCACTACCGAGATCTTCAGCAGCGCGTCTTCGAGGATCTTCTCCACCCGGCCCTGGTGCCGGGCCTGGTCCTGGGCCAGCCGGGCCCGGGTCCGGGTCAGCGCCCGCAGGTCCCGGACCGCCTGCGGCGGCACGAACGAGCGGCGCAGCATCCCCCGCTCGTTCAGCTTGCACAGCCACACGCAATCGGCCCGGTCGCTCTTGCCCCGGCCGGGCAGGTGCTTGACGTCGCGGGCGTTGACCAGCCACACCTCCAGGCCGGCCGCCTCGGCCAGGTAATACCACAGACGCCAGTAATCGGAGGTGCTCTCCAGCACCAGCCGCTGGATGCCCTGAGAGCGCAGGTGATCCATCAGCGCGATCACCTCCCGGCAAGTGGCCGTCACCGGCCACACCTTCTGCCGCCGCCGGTCCGGGCGGCTGCCCGGCACCCGGGTGCACACCATCCCCGACCCCTTGGCCACATCGATCGCGGCCGCGCGCTCGATGACCCGCACCTGGTCCTCAGACACCTCTGCGCCGTCACCGCCGTCCCCGGCAGCACCGGACCGCCCGCCGCGCTGCCCGTCACGTCCGCGTCCTTCTTCTTCACCGCGGCCATCGCCGCCTCGCTTTCCCTCGCATGCCGGCAGGAACCAGGCTGCCCGGGGAGCGGCACGGAGAAAGCCGAATCTGATCGGCGTGCTCGAAGCGACAGTACCCCAGCCCGCATGATCGCCCCCAGCGCCAGACTGCCTTCCGGGCACGAAGCACCATGGAGATACGGCGTCACGGGCAGCACGCGACGATCATGCCCACGGCCGCTCACGCCCGCCACCTGTTCCCGCAGCCCGCCCCCCGCCGCTCCCGGCTGGACATCACACCCGGCACCGGCCACCCAGAACCCGTCACGGCGCCGGCCCCACCGACAGCACGCCTGCCGCCAGCAACGCCGGCCCGCGACCACCCGCAGCAGCCCGCAGCCCAAGTTTCGCGGGAACCCCACCGGTAGGCCGCCGGCGAGGTGCCTGGGTGCAGGCCCTTTTCCGGCGACCCCCGGTCCGAACCGGACGGGCACCTTTCGATGCATCCGGCTCTCCAGCAATGTTTACGTGCAGGCCGCGGCTGGCTTCCCGCCGTGGATGACCTGGTGGCAGGGTGCGCAGACGATGAGCGTCTTGCGCCGCATTTTCGCCATCAGGGCCGCCCACGGGGGTGGCTGCTGCCCCGGCGAGGTGAGGTCGGCCAGCTTGCGGACCTGGTGGGTTTCCACCGTGGCCCGCTGGCCGCACCATCTCGCATTCGCCGCGCAGGAGCCGGGTGACCAGCTCCTTGCGGCGGATGGCCGGGGCGGGCAGGCGGTCGTCGATGACCGCCTTGCGCTGCCGTTTGAGCGGGATGCCGCCGAACCGTGCGACCAGTGGCTTCCTGCCCGGCCGCTCCTTGCGGGCCTCGTAACAGGCACGCGGCCCGTGTCGGTGGCGATCGTGGCCTTGTACTTGCGGGCCATCTTCGTCACCGTCGAGCGGTGCTTGCAGGCCAGGGTCTTCAGCATCGACACCTGGCCGTGCGGTGCAGCCGGTCCAGCTCATGAACGTTCCCGGCGAGCAGGTAGTACTGGACGAGCCCCCGGTACTCCGAGCCGTAGGTGCTGACGATCTGGGGGTCGTCCAGGTTCAGCAGCCCGGGCCGGTGCCACGGCTTGCCGTGGACCAGGTAGGGGGCTTGCCTTGGCCGTGATCACCCCCCGGGGCACGCGCAGCCCGATCACGCCGTTGACGGCGGGCCGGGTCGCGCTGTGCTGGGCGATGATGTCGTAGCCGAGGAACCGCGCCTTCTGGGTGCGGGCGTGGGTGATCAGCGTCTTGTCCGCCGACAGTTCCAGCTTGAGCTCGTCATGCAGGAACCGGGCGAGGCGCTGCTTGATTTCCTCCGCTTCGGCCTTGGGCCGGTGAACCCGAGGAGATGGTCGTCGGCTTATGCCGAGGTCCGGGTTATGCCGATGCGTCAGTGAGATCTCCTGGTCAAAAGCGGTCGCTGCTTTCCGGGGTCGGCATAATCCTGCGGGTCCGCCGGCGGCCTGGCTTCCTGGTTCGTGTCAGTGTTCCTCCGGACAGGAAGACGATCATGGAGACGAACACAGCTCCCGGCGGCGTTCAGCCGGCCGGGGACAGCACGGCGCTGCTGGCGGAGTTCGGCAGGTGGCTGGGCCGGGAGCGGGGCCTGTCGCCGGTGTCGGTGCAGTGCTATTCCAAGCAGTCGAAGGCGTTCCTGGCCTGGATCGGCGGGGCCGGGGCGGTCAGCGGCCTGGACGCGGGCAAGGTGACCGCGTTCATGGTGGACTGGACGGCGGGCCGGAACACGTGGACGGCGAAGGCGATGGTGACGTCGCTGCGGGCGTTCCTGCGGTTCGCCCACGCGACCGGCCGGACGGCCGTCCCGCTGGCGGGGGCGGTTCCCGCGGTCGCGTCGTGGCGGATGTCCTCGCTGCCCCGCGGCATGAAGGCCGCGGAGATCGGGCGGCTGCTGGCCGGCTGCGACCGGGACACGGCGGTGGGCCTGCGGGACTACGCGATCTTGTCGCTGCTGGCCCGGCTGGGCCTGCGAGGAGCCGAGGCCGCCGGGCTCCAGCTCGGCGACATCGACTGGCGGGCCGGCGAGATCACGGTCACCGGCAAGGGCAGCCGGACCGAGCGGCTCCCGCTGCCGGCCCCGGCCGGGGAGGCCCTGGCCGCCTGGCTGAAGGACGGCCGGCCGTCCTGCGAGTCGCGGTCGGTGTTCGTGACGATCCGGCGGCCCTACCGGCCCCTGACGCCGCACCTGGTCCGGGTCATCATGGCCAGGGCCTGCGAGCAGGCCGGGCTGGAGCGGCGGGGAGCGCACCGCCTCCGGCACTCGCTGGCGACCGAGATGCTGCGGGCCGGGGCATCGCTGCCCGAGGTCGGGCAGGTGCTTCGGCACCGCAGCATGCTGTCCACCTCGATTTATGCCAAGGTCGACCAGAACGCGCTGCGCCCGCTGGCGCGGCCCTGGCCGGGGGCCGGCAGTGAGCGGGCTGAGGGCCAGGGCCGAGGAGTACCTGGCGATGCGCAGGGCCCTGGGGTTCAAGCTGACCAGCCACGGGCCGCGGCTGATGAGCTTCGTCCGGTTCTGCGAGGACCGCGGCGCCACGACGGTGACCACGGACCTGGCGGTGGAGTGGGCGACCTCGACCGCCAGCGACCACGAGGCCTACCAGGCCCGCCGCCTCGACATCGTGCGGATCTTCGCCCGCCACCTGCAGCCCCTGGACCCGGCCACCGAGGTCCCGCCCGAGGACGTGCTGGACCGCCGCCAGTGGCGGATCCCGCCCTACCTCTACTCCCCGCAGGAGGTCACCGCCCTGATGACCGCGGCCCGGACGCTCCAGCCCGCGTTCCGGGCGGTGACCTGGCGGACGCTCATCGGCCTGCTGGCCGTGACCGGCATGCGGCAGGGCGAGGCCTGCCGGCTGGGCCGCGGCGACGTCGACCTGAACGCCGAGACGGTCACGATCGCGGACTCCAAGTTCGGCAAGTCCCGCATGGTGTTCCTCCACCCGACCGCGGCCGCCGCCCTGCGCGCCTATGACCGGGCCCGCGACGAGGCGTTCCCCGAGCCGGCGGCGGGCACGTTCCTGGTCAACAGCCGGGGCGGGCCGCTGGACAGCCGCAACACCTCCAAGACGTTCGCCGTGCTCGTCACGGCGGCGGGCATCAAGGCCCCGCCCGGGCAGCGGGCCCCGCGGCTGCACGACCTGCGGCACGTGTTCACGGTCTCGACGCTCCTGGACTGGTATCGCGACGGCGGCGACGTCCAGGCCCGCCTCCCGGTCCTGTCCACCTGGCTAGGCCATATCGACCCGAAGTCCACCTACTACTACCTCTCGGCCGTCCCGGAGCTCCTCGCCCTGGCCGCCGCCAGGCTGGAGCCCGCCGGCCAGGACACGGCGGCAGGCATCGTGACCGACCTCGCCCCCGTCCTGCAGGGGTTCTTCACCGACCGGCTCGCCCGGCAGAAGAAGGCCAGCCCGAACACCGTCGCCGCCTACCGCGACACCTGCCGGCTCCTGCTCGCCTTCGCCCGCGACCAGACCGGCAAGCCGCCCAGCCAGCTCAGCCTCGCCGACCTGGACGCCACCCTGGTCGGCGCGTTCCTGCAGCACCTGGAAGACCAGCGGGGCAACGGCAGCGCCACCCGCAACGCCCGCCTGGCCGCGATCCACTCGCTGTTCAAGTACGCGGCCCCGAAGGCGCCCGAGCACGCCGCCGTGATCAGCCAGGTCCTGGCGATCCCGCCACGGCGGCGCGAGCGGGCGATCGTCAGCTACCTCACCGCCGAGGAGATCGACGCGCTGGTCGCGGCCCCCGGCCGCGAGACCTGGCACGGCCGCCGCGACCGGGCCCTGCTCCTGCTCGACGTCCAGGCCGGCCTGCGGGTCTCCGAGCTCACCGGCCTGAAGCGCCAGGACATCCACCTCGGGGCCGGGCCGCACGTCCGCTGCCACGGCAAGGGCCGCAAGGACCGGGCCACCCCCCTCACCGCCCAGACCGTCAAGGTCATGCGGACCTGGCTCGCCGAGCTCAGCCCCGGCCCCGCCGGCCCGCTGTTCCCCACCCAGCCCGGCGGCCGCCTCTCCCGCGACGCCGTCGAGCGCCTCGTCGCCAGGCACGCCGCCACCGCCGCGGGCACCTGCCCGTCGATCGGGGACAAGCACGTCACCCCGCACACGCTGCGGCACTCCGCCGCGATGACCCTCCTGAAGGCCGGCGTCGACACCTCGGTCATCGCCCTTTGGCTAGGGCACGAAGGGACCGAAACCACCCAGGTCTACCTTCACGCCGACATGACCATCAAGGAGCAGGCCCTCGCCCGCGTCCAGCAGCCCGGCACCAGCCCCGGCCGCTACCGGCCGCCCGACAGCCTGCTCGCGTTCCTCGACAACCTCTAGCCACCGCCAGCACCCGCCGGGTTATGCCGATCCAGAACGACGGCCTGCCCGCCAGGCAGGCCCTCCAGCAGTCCGGTCGGCATAACCC
>CAWELT010000021.1:0-188931 GCA_963809975.1 uncultured Actinomycetes bacterium | reverse complement strand
TCGCGGCCCACCCAACCAGTCGTACCGCGGTCACCTGACGATCAGGACCGGGCGGTCGGTGAGGTGAATCACCTTGTGCGCCGTGCTGCCCAGGACCAGGCCGGCGAGGTCGCCGCGGCCGCGCGAGCCCATCACGATGACATCGACGTCGCGGTCGATCGCATCGTCGACGATGCTCCGCGCGGCGTAGCCGAATATCGTGTGCCCCACATCGCCGTGCGCCTTGACGCCCGCCGCGGTCAGCTTGTCGACCGCAGCCTCGACCGCAGCGCTGGCCTCATCCGCCGTCTCGTCGGTCAGGACGACTCCGGTCTTGGTCGCTATCTCGCGCTCGCGCAGGTGCAGCACCCATACTTCGCCCTTGGACAGCAGGGCCAGGTCGCGGGCCGCGAGCAGGGCCCGGTCGGATGGCTCGGAGTGGTCCACCGCCACCAGGATCTTGTCATACATTGCCTTAGCCTCCCTACGATGAAACTCTTCTTTCCCAACTCAAGTGTCGGACGGGACTAATCCGGCAACCAGGGACGAAAGGGGGGCGGGAAAGGGACCTTCGTCACTGACGATGGCTGTGTCCAGGCGGACCGTTTGGCGCTGGTACCGGCGCGCTGTGCGAGGCCGACGGGAAGCACTGGGCTGAGGCAGGTCCCGCCGCTGCCACGTCGACGGGCGCTAGGTCGCGGGGACCGAGGCCTTGGCGAGGTAGCCGGAGTCGCCGTTGAACCAGGCGTCGGGGTCGTCGGCACTCCCGGGCAGCTCGGACACGGTGGCGTGGGCGGCCGTCAGGGCGGCGCGCGAGACACGGTAGTGGTGACCGCACATCAGCAGCTCGATCTCGTGGGGTCGATCCGCCGTGGGCGGCATGACGACCCGGACCACGGCTTGGGCCACGCAGCAGCAGGCCTGGCCGGACAGGCTGGTGGCCGGCCCGCGCTTGGCGGCGGCGTCGAATAGCCCGGCCGCGCTTTCGACCTGGCTGGCTGGCGACGGGCCGAATCTCGCGTTCATAGCTCCAGCGTCGCCCAGCGGCCCCGCCGGCCGGAAGGGACGTAAATCACTTCGGCTAGTGCCAAAGGTCCCGGCCTACGGGCCGTGCGTAGAGTGAGCCTGGTGGTGGTGGTGATCGGCGTCGGTAACGAGTACCGCCGGGACGACGGCGCCGGGCTCGCGGTGGTAACCAGCCTGCGCGACCGGGTGCCGCCCGGCGTGCAGGTCGTGCTCACCGACGGCGAGCCCACCCGGCTGATCGAGGCCTGGACCGGGGCGGCGCTCGCCATCGTGGTCGACGCGGTCGCGCCGATCCGCCCCGCCCGGGCCGGGTGCACCGGTTCGTGCTGGACCGGCCGCTGGCCGGGGCCACGCGGACGGCGAGCTCGCACGGCTTCGGCCTGGATGACGCGATCCAGCTGGCGCTCGCGCTGGACCGGATGCCCGGCAGGCTCATCGTGCACGCGATTGAGGCCGCCGACCTGACCCAGGGCACCGGCCTGACCCCGCCGGTCGCCGCGGCCGTGGAAGAGGTGGCCAGCGCTGTGCTCAGCGACCTACGCGGCGCAGGCAGCCCGACCTGACCGACACCAGTATCAGCGGCCACGTAGGCCGGCATCAGCCCGTTCGGAGTGCAGGTCATCACTTCTGCCAGCTTTCTTCACGGTGCCGTCATCTATTTACGGCATGATGAGTCGGTGTCAGCATCCCCGGGCCAGAGGAGACGGCCGGAGGCGGGTGCCGGGCGGCGCCGGGCGTCGGCGCGCGTGCGCCGCAGGCGTACCGTCGTGGCGACGGTGGCCGTGGTCGTCGTCGCCGTTGTCGCGTGGTTCGCGATCCTGCCGCACGGCGGCACCAGCACGCACGGGACCGCGCTGCCGCCGGTCCGGGCCGCGGCCGCGCCGCCCGTCCTGGACGCCGCCGAGTCCGGCTTGCTGCCGTGGCACCTGGCGGCACCGCTCAGCCGTGAGGTGGTGGTGCCGGGATCGCCGGGCCAGCTCATCGTGCTCGGCGGGCTCACGCCGGCCGGCACGTCGGCCAGCGGCGTGTACGCGCTGCGCACGGCCACGGGGGCGGCCCGGCAGATCGGCGCGCTCAGCGCCCCGCTGCACGATGCCGCCGGGGTGACCTCCGGCGGGCGGGCGCTGGTCTTCGGGGGCGGATCGCCGGTCACCGTGGGCACGGTCCAGGCGTTCTCCGGCGCTGGCACCGCCCGCGTGACGGGATCGCTGCCCGCGCCGCGCTCCGACGCCGCGGCGGTCACCATCGGCGGCACCGCCTACGTCGTGGGCGGCTACGACGGGAGCAAGCCCGACGCCTCGGTGCTGGCCACCACGGACGGCAGGACCTTCACCACGGTGGCAGCGCTGCCGGTTCCGGTGCGCTATCCGGCCGTCGCCGCCCTGGACGGCATGATCTACGTGTTCGGCGGCCAGGCCATCACGGGCCCGGATGCCGGGGCGGCGGTGAACGTGATCCAGGCGGTGGACCCGGCCCGGCACACGGCGGCCGTCATCGGCCGCCTGCCCGAGCCGCTGGCGGGCGCGGCCGCGGTCACGGTGGACGGCGAGGTATTCGTGGCCGGCGGCGACAGCCCCGCGGCCCGGCGGCCGGCCCGGGCCTCGGCACGACCCAGCTGTCCGGCCAGTCCGGGGCGGGCGGTTCCGCCGTGTCGACGATCTGGGCGTTCGATCCCGCCGCCAGGCGGCTGCTGCCGGCCGGACGGCTCCAGGTGCCGGTATCCCATGCCGCGGTCGCGGTGACCGGGTCCACCGCCTGGATCGTGGGGGGCGAATCCGGCGGCGCGGTGGTCTCGGCGGTGCAGATGCTGCGCCCTGACCGCGCCTTCGGAACCGCGGGCGCGCCGGGGGCGGGCTCGCCGTACTTCGGGGCCAAGCTGCTCATCGCCGACCGCGGCAACAACCGGCTGCTGTTGATGGACGCGGCGATGCACGTGGTGTGGCGGTACCCGTCGCCGGGCCTGCCGCGGGATCCGCTGCGTTTCTACTTCCCCGATGACGCGTTCTTCACCGGCCACGGGACGGCGATCATCTCCAACCAGGAGCAGAACGAGACCATCATCAAGCTCGCGTATCCGTCGGGCAGGATCATCTGGTCGTTCGGCCATCCGGGGCACCGGGGACGGCGCCGGGGTACCTGAACGAACCCGACGACGCCTACCTGCTGAAGAACGGGCAGGTCACGGTGGCCGACGCCCAGAACTGCCGGGTGCTGGTCATCAACGCGAACCGGACGGTCGCGCACCAGATCGGCACCGACGGCGCCTGCGTGCATCATCCGCCGGCCTCGATGGGCTCCCCGAACGGGGACACGCCGCTGGCCGACGGCAACCTGCTGGTATCGGAGATCAACGGGTCATGGGTCAGCGAGTACACCCCGGCAGGAAAGCTGGTATGGACGGTCCGGCTTCCGATCAGCTACCCGTCCGATCCGCAGCAGCTTGGCCCGGACAGGTACCTGATCGCCGACTACGCCTCGCCGGGGCAGATCCTCGAGTTCAACCGCGAGGGCACGATCCTGTACCGCTACCGGGCCGCGTCGGGACCGGGGATGCTCGATCATCCCTCGCTGACCGAACTGCTGCCGAGCGGCGTGTTCATGACCAATGACGACTACAACGACCGCATGGTCGCGATCGACCCGGCCACCGGCGCGCTGGTGTGGCAGTACGGCATCACCGGCAAGCCGGGCACCGCGCCGGGGGAACTCAACACCCCGGATGGCTTCGACCTGCTGCTGCCGGACGGCTCGACGCCGACGCACCCGGTGACCGGTTAGCGCTATGTGGGCTGACCGAATTCCTGGCCTGGCACCGGGCTCCGCCCCGATCCCGCCACTCTCGCAGATACTCCAGGCCCGCCGGTCGTTATCCGCTGCGCGGCGAGCCGGTGCGGCGTGGAATTCCGTTTCCAGGTCACCATCATCAGTGCCCCGCCGAGCGGCGAGTCGCCGATGTGCCAGCGGCCGCCGGTGGAGCGCACGATCGAGTCGCCGATGGCCAGCCCGAGGCCCGCGCCCGATCCCTGCTCGGTCGCGCGGTGGAACCTGTCGAACAGCCGCGGCCGTTCGGCCTCGACGATGCCGGGGCCGCTGTCTTCGACGGTGAGGCTGATACGGCTGCCGTTGGCCCGGACGCCGATCCGGACCACGCCGTCCGGGCCGGCATAGCGGCAGGCGTTGTCCATCAGCACCCCGGCCAGCTGGTCGATCCATTCCGGCGGCGCGCTGATCAGCGCGGGCCCGGCGGCGGTTTCCGCGGTGATCGCCGGGCCGACCGCGCGGAACCGGTCCGCGCAGGCCTGCGCCAGCGTCGCCAGGTCGACCGGCTCGTCGCGGGGCGGCGGCGGCCGGGAGTCGAACCTGGCCAGCCACAGCATGTCGTCTACCAGATGCCGCAGCCGCACGCTCTCCCCCTGGATGCGGACCAGGGCGTCCCGGTACCCGGCGGCGTCGCGCGGGGTGCTCAGCGCCACGTCGGCCTCGGCGCGGATCACGCTCAGCGGAGTGCGCAGCTCGTGCGAGGCGTCGGCGGTGAACTCGAGCTGGCGGCGCCGTGACTGCTCGACGGGGGCCAGCGCACGCTGACCCACCACAAGGCAGCCGAAGAACATGGCCAGCAGCACGAACGGCCCCGCCAGTACCTCGGCGTACAGCAGCAGACGCTTGGTATGCGCGACCCCGGCCAGGCTCTGGCCCGCGACCAGCCAGCCGGTGCCGTCCCGGGTCATCTTCAGCCGGAACGGGCCGGCCCGGCCGGCATTGACCGTGACCGTGAGGCCGTCGCGCGGCTGCTGGCCGCCGAGCGGGCGGGCCGACAACGCCGGGGCGCCCGGACTATGCGCAGTGACCGCCTGCCGCGCGTCCAGCAGCCAGAAGAAAACCGGCGCCGAATCGGCGTCGCCGTCACCCGCGCCGCGGAACGTGCGGGGCGCGCGCTGGCTGAACACGTCCGGGTCGTGGCTGGCCGCGGCCAGGCGGTCGGCAAGCCGGTTGTCGTTCTGCTGGGCCAGCCGGGCGGAGACCACCAGGTTGAGCACGATGACGCCGATGACGTAGACGACGGCGATGATCCCCGTCGCGGTGGCGGCGACCCTGGCCGCGGGACCGAGCCTCATGACGCGACGATGCGGTAGCCCACGCCGCGTACGGTCTCGATCCGCACCCCGGCGCCGGCGAGCTTGGACCGCAGCCGGGCCAGGTGGACGTCGATGGTGTTCGAGCCGAACGCGTCGGCCTCGTTGTCCCAGACGCGCTGGGCGATCGAGGGGGTCGCCCGGTGATCCGGTCGGCGGGGGCGTCCCGCGCAGTCAGCATCAGCACCGGCGTGGCCGTGCCGCCACGGCGCAGCCTGCGCACTAGGTCCAGGCCGGACAACAGGGGCATACGCCAGTCGAGGACCGCGACCTCGTAGGAGTAGAACCGCAGGTACGCGGCCGCGGTCTCGCCGTCGGGCACCAGGTCCACGACTAGCCCCGCTCCCGGAGCCCGCGGGCCAGGACATCGCCCAGGCCTTCGTCATCTTCCGCGACAAGCACTATCTACGTCCGCTGCCAGGTTCAGGCGCTGTCCAGCTCACGCCGCAGTGGCCGCCGTCCCGGCGTACCGAGCGGCGGCCGTCGGCTGAGCGGCATCGACCTGCG
This sequence comes from uncultured Actinomycetes bacterium, assembly GCA_963809975.1. GTDB lineage: Bacteria > Actinomycetota > Actinomycetes > Streptosporangiales > Streptosporangiaceae > Bog-532. Next base: position 183,286 of record CAWELT010000021.1, on the reverse strand, counting down.
GTGCGTACCCGCGAATAAGGATGCATGGCAACCGTGACAGCATCATGAAGCCAGCCGCCGCAGCATGGCGTTATCGCCGGCGGGCCGGCGGGCCGAGGCCAATACCGGTCGGCACGAAACTTTATGGTGCCATCTCAGCGGCCGTCGGTGTGCGCTTCATGTTTCGTTCATAAAACAGCGCTTCATGCTGGCTTCATAAGCACAACGTACTGTTCCCCGGACGGTCAATGGCGGTCAATAGGAGACGACGGGCCAGGAGTCAATGGTGACAGTGAGCCAGAAGTGGGATAAGCGCGTCGGGCAATGGCATGATCACGTGACTTCGGCGGCGGCATTCGGAAAAGTGCTTGACCGCATTCTTGTTTTGTCGCAGCCGCAGCCGTCTGATGTCTGCGTGGATCTCGGAGCCGGCACCGGGTTCGTCACGACAGCCCTGGCCCCGCTGGTGGCCTCGGTGCACGCAGTCGACATCTCGCCCGCGATGACCGAGGCCCTCGCCGACCGGGCGGCCGATGCGGGGCTGGCGAACGTATCGACCGAGGTGACTGACCTGAAAGACTTCCGGCTTCCTCCGTCCTGCGCCGACCTCATTGTCAGCAGCTACGCGCTACACCACCTGGCCGATGCCGACAAACGGGCGCTGACCGCGCGTGCGGCGCAGTGGCTGCGTCCCGGCGGCCGCCTGGTCATCGCCGACATGATGTTCGGCCGCGGCGGGAGCCGGCGCGACCGTGCCATCCTGCGCCAGAAAGTGACCGCGCTCGCCGCCAAGGGAATCGGCGGATGGTGGCGCATCGCCAAGAACCTGACCCGCTACGGCCTCCGCGTCGGGCCGGAGCACCCGGCAACGCCGGAGTTCTGGCAGCAGGCGCTGCACGATGCGGGACTGGCCGAGGTGTGCTTCCAGCCGGTCGCCGCCGAAGCCGGCCTCGTCTGCGGCGTCCGCCCGCCATCGGGCCCGGCCGGGCGATGAGTCCTGACTGGGATCACGCTGGAACGGCGGCGTTGTCACGAGCACGGCTCCGGGTTCGCGCCGGTTCGGGTAACTTTGCTTGGATCAGACAGGTGCGGGAGGCAAAATCCAGTCGTGGTTTCGGCCGTCAGGGACACCAGGCTGATCGTCGCCGCTGTTCTCGTCATGCTCGCATTGGCATCGGGCTGCGCGAGCCAGCCGGAGCAGCAGACGGCCAGGCCATCCGGGCCGACGGCCTCCGCCAGATCTGAGACGCGGACGCCCGCCCCCGCGCCGGCCACGGCTGCCGCCGTTGGCGCCGATGGCAGCTACCGGACCGCTAAGCGGCAGGTGACGTTTACCGAGCCCGCCCGCACAGGCCCGGCAGGCCAGCATCTCGGCCAGCGCACACTGGTGACCCAGATCTGGTATCCCCGGGCGCACGGGCCCTCCGGGCCGTTCCCGCTGCTGTTGTTCGCCCCGGGGTTCCTGCAGTGCCCCGGCGCGTACTCGGACCTGCTGCAGGGCTGGGCCACCGCCGGATACGTGGTCGCCGCCGTGAACTTCCCGCGCACCAGCTGCCGCCTCGGCGCCGAGGCATATGAGGCGGACCTGGTGAACCAGCCACAGGACATGTCGTACGTCCTGACCAGGCTGCTTGCGCTGAGCGCGCGGCCTGGTGACCCGTTCTCGGGCCTGCTGGACCCGCACGAGGTAGGCGCGGCCGGCCAGTCCGATGGCGGCGACACGGTCGCCGCCCTTGCGGCCAGCACATGCTGTACCGATCGCCGGCTCAAGGCCGTGGCCGTGCTGTCCGGAGCGGAGTGGCCGCCGATGCCGGGGCGGTACTTCCCCGGCGGGGAACCACCGATGCTGTTCACGCAGGGCAGCGCCGATACGATCAACCCGCCGTGGATGAGCCTTCAGCTCTACCGCGCCGACGCCGACGGTGCCAGGTACTACCTGGACCTGTTCGGCGCAAGCCACCTGACTCCGTACGAGGGAACGAATCGGGTGGAGCGCCTCACTGGCCCGAGTGACGCTGGCCTTCTTCGACCGGTACGTGCTCGGCCAGACGGACGCGCTGCAGACCATGACCCGCGACGGCAACGTCACCGGCACCGCCGCGCTGGTCAGCGGCGGCCAGCCTCCGCCCTGACGCAGCACGAGCGGCTTCCGCAGGCTGATGCCGCGGAGGGGTCAAGGCGCTGTGCCGACGCCTGAACGCTCCGTTCCGGCGGTGTCTGTACTCGCGGCCGCTGTCATGGTGGCGGAGGCAGGTGACCAGAGCGGCCCGCCGCGCTGACAAGGGCGAGCCAGGCGGCGAGCTCACTGGCCTCGGCGGTCCGGCTGCGGAAGCCGATGTAGCCGTCGGGGCGGACGACGGTGACGCCATGACCGGGAACGCTGGTCAGGCGGTGAATGGTCACGAACCGGCCCGGCGCCAGGTTCTCGAGCTGGTCCGCGTCGCGGTCGAGCAGGATGTGCACCCCGGGCCGGACCAGCAGCTCGTGCAGCCTGATGCTCCGCCCGTCGGCGCGGACCAACCGGTCAGGCAGCCGGTCTCCGGCGCGCAAGACGCCGGGACGGCGCGGCGTCCCCTCCACCGACAGAGGGCTGCCGCGGTAGCTGGTGTTCAGCTGTGACAGCAGCCGGATCCCGCTGGCGGCGGGGCGGCCGCGGGTCAGCATGGGCACCAGCGGGACGGCGAGCGGCGCGAGCCGGGCGCGGAGCGCGGACGGGACTGGCCCGGTGCCAGCTTCGGCCCAGAACGCCAGGTTGGTCAGGGCCAGCAGCTGGCGCGCCACCGGCCGGCGCTCGCGGTCGTAGGAGTCGAGCAGCGGCCCGCCACCGGGGCTCCGGTTCCTGGCCGCTGCGAACGCGAGCTTCCAGCCGAGGTTGGCGGCGTCCTGGATGGCCGCGTTCATCCCCTGCCCGGTGGCCGGGGAGAAGGCGTGCGCCGCCTCCCCGGCCAGGAAAGCCGACCCCGGCGGAACCGGCTGGCCACCCCGCGCTGCACCGTGACCCGGGAGGACCACCGCAGGTCGGTGATCCGCGCGTCCAGGTCGGCCTCGTCGATCAGGGCCTGCAGGTCGATGGCGGAAACCGGGGGGCCGAACGACCCGGGTTCCAGCCGGCCCGGCGTCACGGGGCGGGTCGCGAGGAGGCGCCAGGTCGCGCGCTCGCCGAGGCGGAAGGCGAACAGCAGCCCGCCTCGCCCGGCCACGACCTGGGCGGCGCCGCCGGGCAGGTCGCCGTCGAGCTCGGCGTCGGCCAGCACGACCTCCACCGGGTACACGCGGCCGGTCCAGCCCAGGCCGGCCTGGGCCCGGACCGTGCTGGCCGGGCCGTCGCAGCCGGCTGCGAAGCCGGTCCGGACCTCCTCCGGCTCCGGCCGGCGTGCGCAGGACCGCCCGGACACCGCCGGGTTCGTCGCGCACCTCGGCCAGCTCGGTGCCGCGTTCCACCTCGACCCCGCGTCGGCCAGCGCCTCGCGCCAGCACCCGCTCCATGTCCATCTGCCGGACCAGCGTCAGGTACGGGAAGGCGGTATCCGGCAGCGGGAGATCGCCGAACCTGACGCGGACCACGCGAGCGCCGAGCCGCAGGTCGGCCGCTGGCGCGGTGTCGGCCCGGCCCAGCAGCGCCTGCGTCACCCCGAGCGGGCGCAGCACCTCCAGCGTGCGGGCGTGCAGGATGAGCGCGCGAGACGGCCGGATCGCCTCGAGCCGCCGGTCTACGACCCGGACTACCGCGCCGTGGTCGTGCGCCTGCAGGGCCAGGGCCAGCCCGGCCGGGCCCGCGCCCGCCACCAGGATGTCGGCCGTCAGCCGACGCCGGTCAGCCGCCACCAGGCCTCGTCCCCGCCCAGCAGGTGCGGCCGGTCGAGCACCTCGCCCCGGCGCAGTCCGGGCAGCACCACGTAGTGGATCGAGCCCGGCACCGACACCAGGGCGAGCACCCGCCACAGGGCCCGCGCGTAGTTCTCGGCCAGGAGCGGGTCGTCCCACTCGTACAGGCCCCGGTAGCGGCCCAGGTCGTCGTGGGCCAGCCACAGCTTGGATACGAACCCGGGGAAGCCGGCGAACAGCGGGGTATTGAGCAGGCTCTCCCGGCGGAACGCGGCGTGCCCGATGCCGCGCACGGCGCGCAGCCGGAACTCCACGAGGACTCCACGGCGAATGCGCACATTGTGAGGAACGGGTCAGCGCGGAACGTGCTCACTGCCGCGCAACCATGCCCTCCGTCATCCTGCTGGCGGTGGAGGTGGGATTTGAACCCACGGAGGGGTTGCCCCCTCACACGCTTTCGAGGCGTGCGCCCTCGGCCACTAGGCGACTCCACCGCCGGTGAGCTTACCATCCGGGCCCGCCTGCCTGCGCTCGCGGAAGAACTGGCGGAGCAGTTCGGTACATTCGCCGGCGAGCACCCCGCCGATCACTTCGGGGCGGTTCGCGAGGCGGCGGTCCCGGACCACGTCCCAGAGTGAGCCCACCGCCCCGGCCTTCGGATCCTCGGCGCCGTACACCAGCCGGGCCAGGCGTGCCGCGGTCACCGCGCCCGCGCACATGGTGCACGGCTCCAGCGTCACGACCAGCGAGCAGCCCGTCAGCCGCCATTGACCAGCACGGCGCGCGGCAGCGCGGATCGCCAGCATCTCCGCGTGCGCGGTGGGGTCGTGCTCGGCCTCGCGCCGGTTGCCGGCCCGCGCCACGACGGCACCGTCGGCGTCAAGGATCACCGCGCCCACCGGCACGTCGGCCCCGGCGGGATCGGCCCCGGCCGCTGCCCCGGCGGCCTCCGCCAGCGCCAGCCGCATCGCGGGCGCGAACAGGGCCTCATACCCTGTGCTCACTTGTTATCCGGGCTCATCGCGGTATCCGGCGCCTGCCGCACAGGGTCAGGGGCCGAGCGCGACTTCGAGCGCCCGCTCCATCGCGTCACGGAATTTCAGCCGCCCGGCGATACTGACCACCGCCTCGTCGGGGAACAGGTCAAGGTCACCGGCGATGGCGCACAGGTCCCACTCCTCCAGCCCCAGATCAGTGAAGATCGACAGGTCCCCGGCGGGAAGCACCTGGTCCAGGTCCTCGTCCTCCGGCACAGGGATGTCGAGCCACGTGAGAACCTGCGAGGCCAGCGGCCAGTCCGCGGCCGCGGTGACGTCGGACAGGAAGATGGAGACCTCCCCGCCCATCACCCGTACCGCGATGAAAAAGTCGTCGCCGACACCAACGAAGCCGAGCGTGCCGGCCACGCTCGGCTGCTGGCGAAGCGCGTGAATGAGGCCGCTCAGATCGGCCGTCAGCACTTCGGGAAGGACCTCGGCTTCCCACCGGTCATCCTCCCGGTAAGCGATGACAGCAAAATCGGTGGCGCTCACGTCTGTCATCGTCGTTCCGTAAATATCCTGTGCACGGGGGGAATGCTGCCAGATGGCGGGGCCCGGAGCGACCAAACTGGCGATTCAGCATGGGCAGCTCCCTGCGGCCGGATGTCAGGCGACAGGCTCCCCGCGCTCCGGACGGGCCCGCACCGTGTTTCCGGCTCATAGCAGCCTATCCCGGTTACGCTGCGCCACGCCGGCGGATGTCCGCCCGAATCGCCCAGCCTCTGGCAGACTGGTGTCTCCCCCGTTCAGACAGGACCCACCCGCCACGGCATCCGGGTCAGCCAGTAGGGTAACTTTCAGTAACCATTGGTAGCCGGAGCACCGTGGGTTAAGCTATGGTGGCGGTAAAGTGGCTGGGCCCGGGTCCAGGGAGGCACCGTGAAGCTGAAGACGATCCTAGGTTATGCAGCAATCGCCTTCATCCTGTTTTTCGTGATTAAGGATCCGGCAGGCGCCGCGCATGTTGTTACCAACATCGGCAACTTTCTTGCCTCGGTGGCACGCGGAATCTCTGCCTTCTTTACCTCGCTATGAGCCGTTCTGCGCCTGACGTTCAGGAATCGTTATGAGGCTCGTACCGGGAACCGATACTGTCCCCAATGCGGTCAACAAGTACCTTTTGCCGCACGAGCATCAGGTAATTACGGTTCGCAAGCATCCGGCCGTGCTGCTCAGGCCCATCATTTTCGCCCTGGCCGGGCTGGTGATCGCCGCCGTTATCAGTATCACGGTCGCGCGGCATAACTCCGGTGTGGTCGGGTTCGTCTGGATCGCGTGGGCGGTTGTGCTGGTGTGGCTGGCTTTCAAGGTTTGGGAGTGGTCCCAGGATTACTTCATCGTCACGTCCCGGCGAATGCTGCTGGCCACCGGGATCGTCACCCGCAAGGTAGCGATGATGCCGCTCGTCAAAGTCACGGACATGAGCTTCCAGCGCTCAACGATGGGGCGGCTGCTCGGGTATGGTGAGTTCATCCTGGAATCGGCCGGCCAGGACCAGGCGCTGCGCGTAGTGGACTTTCTGCCCTACCCCGAGCAGCTCTACCTCGAAGTTTGCGGGCTGATCTTCCCAGGCCGGAAAGACGACGGCGACGACGATCTTTAGCTCGTCCCCCGTCGTCCTCCCTTCCCCGGGATTCGTGCGGCCGGATGAGCGAGCTGAACCATCCGGCCGCACGAGTCTGTGCAGCGTATCTGTGTTGCGTATCTGTGTTGCGTGGATCACGGGTAGCGGTCAGATCGTCACCAGTACCAGGCCGGCCCCAGCGAGAACCAGCCCGATCCGCTGCAGCCAGCGCATTTTCTCGCCGAGAACGACCCGCGCCAGGAGCACGGTTATCCCCGGATAGAGCGCGGTGATCACTACGGCGATCCCGAACAGGCCGGTCCGGGTGGCGAGGACGTAACAGACGTTGGCGGACGCGTCGACCGTCCCGGACGCAAGGGCCAGCGGCAGCGCACCGCGCGGCGACCCGGGCCATACCGGCCGTACCCAGGCCACCAGGCAGGCGCCGAACGCGATCGTGGTCCCGGCCAGCCGCGCCACCGCCACCGGCCAGAGCACGCCGGAAGCCCCTGCCGACCTGAAGAACAGGAAGAACAGCCCGAACATGAGGCCCGAGGCCAGACCGTAACCCAGGCCGCGGAGCCGGGCCGCCGCCGAGCCCGTCCCGCTCTTGCGCTCCAGGCTGACCAGCACCACGGCCAGCAGGCAGATCACGCCGCCCGCGATGACCAACGGTCCCGGGCGCTCGCCCTGGGCGACCGCCACGCCCAGCGGAAGCAGGGCCGAGGCCAGCGCCGAAATTGGAGCGACCACGCTCATCGGCGCCACCGAGAAACCGACGTAGAACATGAGCAGGCCGACCGTGCCGGCGGCGCCTGCGGCGGCGGCCCAGGCGAGCCCCGCCGGTCCCGGCAGGCCATGACCGCCGAGCCCGGCCGCGCTCGCCGCCACCGCGGCCACCACCGTGATGACCGCGCCGGCGGCCGTCGTGATCGCTAGCACGGCGAGCGGCCGCGCCCGGCGAGCGGCCGCACCGCCTAGAAAATCGGCCGAGCCGTACAGCACGGCGGCGGCCAGTGCCAGGATCGTGCCCATGGCGTCATCTCCCTCCGGTACGGCAGCAGGCAAATGAGGCGGACATGCGCGCACCCGCAGGATCGGTCGGAATAAGAATCTACCTAGTTCACTATACCGACCGAACGGCAGCACCCGGGGGGCGAATATGACGGAACCACCCGATATCACGGTCGCGGTCGCCAGAACCTTGCAGGCACTGCGGGCGGACCGTGGCTGGTCGCTGGATCAGCTGGCCGCGCGTTCCGGGGTGAGTAAGGGCGTCCTCGTCGCCGTCGAGCAGGGACGCTCGAACCCGAACCTGGCCACCCTGGCGAGGATCAGCGATGCGTTCGGAGTGCCGGTGACGCGACTGGTGGACGTGAGCGGCGAGCCAGCCGTGCACGTTTCCCGACCCGATGGAGCCCGGGTCCTGTGGCGGGGGCCGTCGGGCGGCAACGGCACGATCCTCGGTGCGACTGACCCGCCGTGGGCGGTGGAACTGTGGCGCTGGGACCTGATGCCCGGTGAGACGTTCGGCGGGGACGCCCACGCCCCAGCCACCCGGGAGATGGTATGGGTGGAGGCGGGCACGCTGACGCTCACGGTCGCCGGCGAACGGCATGAGCTGACCCCGGGGCAGTGCGCCCGCTTCCCGGCCGGCCGCCCGCACCGCTATACCAACGAACGCACCACCCCCGTCCGCCTGACCATGGTCGTGGTGATCCCCCCAACCCAGACTGGCTAGGACCACGGACAAGATACGGCGAGGCGCTCATACCGGCCCGGCGAACCGGCCTCCGGCCGGCGAACGGCGGATGTGCCGGCGAGTTAGCGCAGCGGCGCGCGGAGCGCAGCGGGGTTCCGGGGTCGTTCCTCCGGGCCAGCACAGCGAACCGGCCTACGGCCGGCGTGTCCGCGAGTTGCCGCGGCGGCGCGCGGAGCGCAGCGGGGATTAGGGGGTCGTCCCCTAACCACGCAGCAGCCAGTCGCGCGCGGCCACCGCCGAGCCGCGCGCCCCGGCCATGTCGAGGTGCGGCACCAGGGCGAACGTGGCGACCCGGGCCTGTTCGGCGCGCAGCGTGGAGTGCTCCCGGACGCGGGCGAGGAACCAGTCCCGGAAGTGCGGCGCCGCCTCCACCACCCCGCCGCCGACGAAATAAGTGCCCGGATCGGTGAAGTTCGCCGCGATGGTGAACAGCCGGCCCAGCGCCATCGCCTGCTGCTCGAAGATCTTCAGCGCGAGTTCGTCGGCGTCTTCCCCGTAGCGCCGGACCAGCTTCGCGGCCTTGCTGAGCGGAACCCCACGGCCGAGTTCGTGCCCCTCGTAACGGGTCAGCCAGTACGGCAGCAGGTTCTTCTCGATCCCGGTCAGTGAGGCCACGCTTTCCACGTCGCCCTGCTGGCCGCAGTTGCACGTCGGCAGGGGCTGCGCGTCCTCGAGCAGCCCGGTCATCGGGATCGGCACGTGGCCAAGCTCGCCGGCCATCCCCGCCGCGCCGCTGATGACGCGCCCGGCTTCCACCACGCCGCCGCCGAGGCCCGTTCCCACGATGGCCGCGACCGAGCTGTGCTGGCCCGGCTCGGCGCTGTACTGGGTGTGGTGGGCGTACAGGGCCGCCGCGTTGCCGTCGTTGTTGTAGACGACCGGCAGCCCCAGCCGGTCCTCCATGGCGGCCCGGATGTCGAATCCCCACCATTCCGGGTTCGCGAAGTTGGTCGCCCCGCGCGAGGACAGCACTCCGGTCGCGCTGGCTGGCCCCGGGGTGTCCAGGCCCACCGCGCGCACCGCTGACCTGGGCAGACCGACGAGAGCGAGCACGTGCTCGACGGAGTCGACCAGGGCCTTTACTGCCTCGTCCGGCCCCTCCCGCACGTAGCTCGGGATTTCCGCCATGCTGTCGATGAGGAAGCGGCCGTCGGCGTCGAGGACGGTGCCGTTATTGGCCGTGCCGCCGTTGTCGACACCAACGACAACCCATCCGTCCTGACCTGGCATCGGCCCTCCTCGTTCTGGTATTTGCGTATTGTAAGGCCGCGCAGATCCAGCCATACAGGGGCATGGGGGACCATAGATGCCAACCGGCCTGGACGGATCACCGCCGTAACGACCCGTTCACCCCCTCCGGCGGTCTGGACCTGCGCGGGGGCCGCCGGCTCTTCGTGCTCGGGCCGGCCACGATGGGATGGGTGTTCCCCGCCGGGACGACGGGTGAGTTCCCGGCCATGCAGGACGCCGGGCTGTGCCCCCTGTCTTTTCCCCGAACGGACTCAGCGACGCCGATCGAGGCATGCAGTGGTGGATCCGGCCGGGGCCGAGCCGGGCCTGGGCATGCATCAGAAATGCTCCCTCATTCCGGCGAGTCCATAATGGCGAGGCCGGCCCGGACGAGAGGCCCAGGGGCGGCACCGATGTCACCGAATCCCTCGCCCAGCGTCTGGCCGTGCGTATAGCGGTAGTAGATGCCCTCGCAGATCACGGCGATCTTGAAGTACCCCAGGCCCAGATGGAAGCCCAGGTTCGACAGGTCCCGGCCGCTGCGCTCGGCGTACAGGGCCGCGATCTCGTCCGCGCCGGGGAATCCGGGCGCCGTGGCCGCGTCCGCGACGGCGTATCCGGTTTGGAGGTGGGCCAGGGCCTGATAAGCGAGCAAAAGCGCGACGTCGGCGAGCGGATCGCCCAGCGTGGCCATTTCCCAGTCCAGGACGGCCGTGATCCGGTCGCCGCCGCCGACCAGGAGGTTGTCCAGCCGGAAGTCACCGTGCACGATCGCCACGTCGGACTCGGCCGGGATATGGGCCTCGAGCGCCGCGTAGAGTTCGTCGGCGCCGGGGAGATCACGGCTGCGGGAGGCGTCGAGCTGTTTCTTCCAGCGGCGCACCTGGCGGCCCAGGAAACCCTGCGGCCGCCCGAAGTCGGCCAGCCCGACCGCGCCGGGATCGACGGCGTGCAGGTCGGCGAGGGTCCCGATCATCCGGGTGGCCATCAGCCGGGTCCGTTCCGCGCCGACGGCTTGCAGCTGGGCGGCGGTCCGGTAGGCCGTCCCGCCGACCTTTTCCATCACGTAGAAGGGTGCGCCGATCACCCCTGTGTCCTCGCACAGCAGGTAGGTGGCCGGGACGGGGACCTTGGTGCCCGCCAGCGCACTGATCACACGGTATTCCCTGGCCATGTCGTGAGCCGTGGCCAGCACGTGGCCGAGCGGGGGCCGGCGGACCACCCATCGGCCGTGGCCGTCGGTCACCTCATAGGTGATGTTCGACTTGCCTCCGGCCAGCACGCTGGCGTGCAGCGGACCGCGGACGGTCCCGGGGTAGGCGGCCGTGAAGTACGCGCCGAACGCCGACACGTCAAGGCCGCGTACCTCCTGGGCCGCCGTGGTCTCAGCCGGGGCGGCGGACTCCCCGGCGTGTCCCGCTCCGGTATCTGTCATTTCCGTCACCGCCTTCATCCGGCCCTCAGGGCAGGAAGGTCAGCCGCCCGCCGGTGCAGGGCGAACCAGCCGGTCTGGTAACTGATGAAAAAGGCGGCCGCCTCGGCGTCGTCAAGGCTCTCGGGGGCGGGAAGCGCCCCGGCCGCGTCCATGATGGCCAGCTCCGCGAACGAGCCGGCCGGCATGGCCGCACCCCCGACCACGCGCTCGCCGCCGGTGAAACCGGTCACGCCCGGGCCGGGCGCGACGACTTCCCCGCACAGCTCGACGCCGGGCGTAAAAGGCAGTGGCGGCTTCACCTGGTACGCGCCCTGGCACATGAGAACGTCAGGGAAGTTCGCCGGCGCGGCGAGGACCCGCACGAGGATCTGGCCGGGGCCGGGCTCTGGGTCCGGTACCTCGGTCAGCCTCATCGCGTCCCGCAGGTCGCCGAACTGCTGAACCTGCCATGCCCGCACAGCTGCCTCCACTCTGGGAAATGTTCGGTCAGCTCTGGTCTATGCGCTGCTGCAGCCGGTTCATACCGTGCAGCCACGTGTCGGTGTCACCGGCGCGCAGGGCGTAATAATCGGCCACCTCCGGATGCGGGAGGATCAGGAACCGGCCGTCGCTCATGCCGTCCCACAGCGCATCGGCGACGGCCGCGGGCTCAATCGCCGCCGCCTGCAGGACCACCTCCCCGGCCCGGCCCGAACCGGCCAGCATGCTGGTACGCACGCCCTGCGGGCAGACGCAATGCACGTGCAGGCCACGGTGGCCGTACGTGGCCGCCAGCCATTCCGCGTACCCGACGGCCGCATGCTTGGTTACCGAGTAGGGTGCCGTCCCGAGCATCGTGAGCAGGCCGGCCGCGGACGCGGTGATGACGAAGCGGCCACGGCCCCGTGCGAGCCAGCCGGGGATGAGCTCACGTGAGGCCCGCACGTGGGCCATCACGTTGACGTCCCATGAGCGCTGCCACGTCTCTTCCGTGCTGTCCTCGCCGGTCCCGGCGGCAACGCCCGCGTTCGAGCAGTAGATCTCGATCTCGCCGACGTGTTCCCGCGCCGCGGCGATCAGGTCCCGGACGCCGGCTTCGGTCGAGACGTCGGCCGGAGCGGCCCAGCCGCCGGTCTCGGCGGCCACTGCCGCAGCGGCGGCCGGGTCACGGTCGTTGACCACAACACGCGCGCCTGCGGCGGCCAGCCTGCGCGCGAGAGCGCGCCCGATTCCATTGCCGCCGCCGCTGACCACGGCACCTGATCCGCGCACGTTCACGACATCTCCCCCGGAGACGGTTCCGGTTCGATTCCCAGGGTCTGCAAGTACAGGCGTACCAGGTGACGCATGATCAGCGACCGGTCAGCCGGGCTGGCCGCGATCAGCGGCGCGAACCGGACGGCCATGCCCGACACCGCGGTGGCCACCATATCCGGCGGCGCGACCGGGTGCGCGACGCCTTCACGCACGAGGTGGCGTGGCGTCCATTCTGCCAGCATTGACATTGACGTCAATGCCCTCCCGCACCGGCCGACACGGTCCGCACGGTTCGCCGCGATAGGTATCGATTCGTAGCAAGTCGTCATATTGGTTGATATACGGACCGGTGTTGTGCTGTGCTTGGCCAAACTCGCCGCAATGCCTCCTGCGGCGGTGGGCTAGTAGGTGTGCGCAGACACGACCATGGCTGGCCACCGCGCGGCGGCATCCTCCTCGACGATTCGGCCGGCGCCGCGCCCGGGGAGCCGTGCGCCAGGCGCCGGCCGCGGGGCGGGAGGCGGCGCCGCATACGGCCACGGAGGGAGGCAGTGCCATCGCGAAGCCGCCGGGGGGAATGGCAGAGCCCGTGGCCGGATCCGGGCCGCCGCGGGATGGCCCCGCGGGTCGCGGCCCCCAGGAAGCAGCACTGACCCCAGAGCACACCCAGGAACAGGGGCCGCCCGGTCAGCCAGCCGAGGCCGCAAGGCAGCCGCGATGACCCCGGCTCGGGGCAGGGCGGCGGAGACCCCCAGGCCGGGAGCGGCCGAGCCGGGACCCCTGCCGGGAAAACCGCCGGCGGCAGCGGGTGACGTGAACGCCGACGCGGATGCGGGCGCACCGGGCGGCGCTCACACCGGCGCAGGCCAAGGCGCGGGCCAGGTCGCGGCTGATCCGGGTTACAGCGCGAAGAATCACGCGGCCAAGAACGCGGGCAAAGACGCGGACAGGGACGTCAGCAAGCCGGCGCCGGTCGCGGCCAGGCCCCCCGCAGGCGTGGGCCGGCGGGGCGAGTACTCCGGAGCCGTCGCTGCTCCGGGTGCTGGCCACCACGATCAGGCTGTGGGTTACCCGGCGCCTCCGCCGGCTCGGCATCGGGCGGCGCCGGCCCTACGGCGGGGCCGGAACCGCGGATCGCGCCCCGTCCGCCCCGGCCCGGTCACGTAGTGCCTGGCGCTGGCGGCTGGCCGCCAGCGTGCTGGCCGCCGGCATCCTGGCCCTGGTCGCCGTGCAGCTTTCCGGGGTGCTCAGCAAACCCGGCTCGCCGGGGAAACCGGCCGCTAATCCCGGCAATAGTGGCGCGTCCGCGTTGTCGGTCGCGGCCTCGGCACGCGATCAGGCGGCGGCCTGGGTCGCGCAGCAGGCGGGCAGCGGCACCATCATCGCGTGCGATCCCCTCATGTGCTCCGCGCTGCTGGGGCACGGCATCCCGGCCGGGCGGCTGCTGCCGTTGCAATCGACCGGGGCGAACCCATTCGGCGCGGATGTGATCGTGGCGTCCCCCTCGGTGCGCAGCGAGTACGGCAGCGACCTCACCAGCTTGTACGCGCCCACCTTGATCGCGAGCTTTGGTCCGGGGACCACTCGTGTCGATGTCCGCGCCATCGCCCCGCTGGGCGGCGCGGCGTACCGGGCGGCCGAAGGGCCCGACCTGGCCGACCGGAAGGAGGCGGGCGCCCAGCTGCTGCGCAACCCGCGTTTCCACCCCACCGCGTCGGCGGCCCGGCAGATCACAGCAGGTCAGGTCGACGCACGCCTGCTGGTCACGCTGGCCTCGCTGGTTTCCCAGCGAGCCGTCAGCGTGGGCTCCTTTGGTGACACCGGACCTGGTGCGCCCGGGGAGTTCCGCCAGGTCACCATCACCGGCCCGGGCGGACAAGACGCTGCCCTGACCGCCGATCTTGACCAGGTACGGACGCAGCGTGCACCGTACCTAGCCGATAGTGCGACCATCGTCCATCCTGGGGGCCCGAACGTCCTGCGCATCGAATTCGGTGCGCCAAGTCCGCAAGGGCTGCTGTCCGGCGGAAATTCCTCCTGATCAACAGCGCTCAGCGGTGAACGAGTTCACCTCCACGGGCGTCTCTCCTCGGGGGCGGGCATTTCGTGAAATGAGAGGTGAGTAACTGTGAAACCGTATTTGCGATTCTTCCGGCTTTCCGCGCTGCTGACACTGCTCGGGGGATCTCTTGCCTTTCTGGCCGCGCTGGCGCCGACGGCGTCCGCGTCGGCCACCTCGCCGGCCGCCGCGCAGGTCGGCTGGGTACGTTGCGCACACCTGTCGCCGAATACGCCGGCCGTCGACGTCTACATGTTCCCGTTCGGCAATGACAGCAACCCGACCGTGCTGAAGCACGTTTCCTACGGCAGCGTTTCCGACTACATGGCCATTGCCGCGGGCCAGTATACGGTGGCGATGCGCCAGGCCGGCGCGCCCGCATCGAGCGCCCCCGTGCTTTCGACCAGCTTCCGGGTGACCGCCGGGAATGCCTACACCGTGGCGGGCCTCGGGCCGGCGTCCGGGCTGAGACTGCAGGTTCTGAAGGACGACATGACCGCGCCAGCGGGCAAGACGCTGGTCCGCGTGATCCAGGCGTCGCTCAAGGACCATTTGGTCACGGTCACCTACGGGTCGGACGTGCTGGCGAGCGAACTGGCCTTTGGCTCGGCGACGAACTACGCCGCCGTTGCTTCGGGCACGGGAGCGGTGAAATTCACCGCCTCGAGCGGCACCGCCTCCATGCCGGTCACCCTGGCCGCCGATACGGTCCACACGATCGTCGTCCTGGACGGCTCCTCCGGACTCAAGGTCGACAACCTGACCGACGCCGCGGGTAGCAAGACGATGCCGATGGGCAGCGCCGCGACCGGCTTCGGCGGGATGGCGCGCAGCACCGGTCCCGATTCCGCGCCGTGGCTGCTCACGCTGGCCGGCGGGTCACTGCTGGCCCTCCTGGGCTTCGCCGGCCTTCGCCGGTCCCGGGTGGCCCGCGCCGGAGCTCATCAGTGAGGAGGCCGCCTAGGCGGCTGTTGCCCATCGCGGCGCTCACGGCCGGCCTGCTGGCCGTGGGCGCCGGGGCGGCAGGGCTTCTCACCACCGGTCACACTCACGCGTCGGCCGCGCTGCACCTGGAGGGCAAACCGGCGATCGTGCCGGTGCCTAGCCAGACGGCGGAGGCACCAGGCGGCCTGTCGGCCGCCCGGCCGCCGGCTTCTCCCGGTGAAGCTGACGATTCCCGCCGTCGGGGTGCGCACGTCGCTTATCCACCTGGGCCTGGAGCCCAACGGGTCCCTTCAGGTCCCGTCGAGCACCACCGAGGCCGGCTGGTACACGGGCAGCCCGCGTCCGGGAGCGGTCGGGTCCTCGGTGATCGCCGGACACGTCAACTCCGTCAGCGGGCCGGCCGTCTTCTACCGGCTGGGCGCCCTGCGCCCGGGCGAGCGCGTCTACGTGAGCCGGGCCGACGCCACCATGGCGGTCTTCAGCGTTACCAGGGTGCGGGCCTACGCGAAGGACGCCTTCCCGACGGCCGAGGTCTACGGGCCCGCCCCCGACCCGGAACTGCGCCTGATCACCTGCGGCGGGACGTTCGACTCGACGACCGGGCGCTACCTCAGCAACGTCGTGGCCTACGCGACCCTGGTCCCGTAGCGGCAACCGCCGCGCGGCGGTTTGCCGCGGTATGGGTTCCGTCCCTTATCTGGGGTAGACGTGTCATGTGCCAACGGACGAGGACGGCCTGAGCCCGGCTCCGCCGCCGGCGCGGCGGCCGCGGTGGCGTCGGCGCGCCGGGGAAACGCCACCCGAACGGCCTCCGGGCTGGCGTGGCTGGCTGCCGGTGATCGCCCGGCCGCTGCGCCGTGGCGTCGTCCTCTTCCTCATCGTCCTGATCGTCGAATACCTGGTGGTCCCAGAACTGACCGGTGCCAGCAAGGATTTGAATCTGCTCGGCCAGCTGAACCCGTACTGGCTGGCCGCCGGCGTCATCCTCGAGGGCCTCTCGCTGTTCTGCTACGGCCTGCTGACCAGAGCCCTGCTGCCACCCGAGGGCAGGCCGAGCCTGTCCCGGCTCTTCCGGATCGACCTGGCCGCCGCGGCCGTCGCGCACGTCATCCCGGCCGGGACGCTCGGTAGCGCGGCAATCGGATACCGGCTGTTCACCGCCGAGGGAATCCCCGGCGCCGAGGCCGGGGTGATGATGGCCGCAAAGGGCATCGGGTCCACCGTGGTACTCAACGTCCTGCTGTGGATATCGCTGGTCATCTCGATCCCGCTAGCCGGGTTTCATCCCATTTATGTGACGGTGGCCGTCATCGGCGCGGTCATCATGCTCGCGGTGGGGCTGCTGGTGCTCGGCGTTACCCGCGGCGCCGACCGTGCCGTGCGCATCATGCGCGCTATCGGGCGCCGGTTCCCGAGAGTAGGTGACCGCCTCGAACACCTGATCCGGGACACGAGCGCCAACCTGTCCACGCTCGCCCGTGACCGGCGGGTCCTGGTCGAATCACTCACCTGGGCCTCGCTGAACTGGATTCTCGACGCGGCCTCGCTGTGGTGCTTCGTGGCGGCATTCGGCCGGTTCGTCAATCCGGTCGAGTTGTTCGCCGCATACGGCATCGCCAACGTGGCCGGTGCCCTACCGGTCACGCCGGCCGGCTGAGGCGTGGTCGATTCCCTGACACCGCTGCTGCTGGTGAGTTTCGGGGTGACCCGCAACCTGGCGACGCTCGGCGTCCTGGGCTGGCGCCTCGTCAACTTCTGGATGCCGATCCCGGCCGGCGCGATTGCCTATGTCACGCTCAAGGTGCCGCGTGGCGCCGGCCTGCGGGCCATCCGCCAGGCCCTGTCGGGCATGATGAGCCGGAACGAGGTCAGCGCCGCGCCGCCCACGCCCGCGGACGGCCAGGCTGCGCCGCCGGCCACCCCGCCCGCGCCAGCGGACGGCCAAGCCGTGCCAGCGGACATGACCGGCGCTAAGGCCGACGGCAGCGCCACGCCAGCGGACCGGCATAGCGACAGGACCGGCGGGCCGGCAAGGGGAGATTCCGTGTTGGGTGACGCACCATGAGCGCGGACGGGCCTGGCCGCGCTGGACCCGGCGGGGTCGGTGACCCTCCGGCGAGTGAACCGGCGCCGGCAGGACGCCGCAGGCCTCGGGAAGTCCGCGGCCGGCGAGGGGAACCAGCCGGGCACGGTGACCGACGAAGCCGGAAGCCGCGTGCAGCAGGCGGTCGACGCCGCCAGCGCCGTAGCGGAGGAAACGGGCGGAATGGGCGAGCCTGGCCTGCCCATGAACCGGCGTTCGCCCTTCTATATCGGGCTGACCGGCGCGGCTGGGGTCGCCGTGACCTACGGGCTGGTGGAGCTGTTCACCCGCTCCCGGTCGATCCTGATCATCATCGGCCTCGGCCTGTTCATCGCGGTCGGTCTCGACCCAGTGGTCAGCTGGCTGATCCGCCGGGGTCTGCCGCGCTGGGCCGCGGTCCTGGTTGTGCTCGCCGGACTGGTCGGCGTCATCGGGATCTTTCTCGCCATCGCTATCCCGCCGCTCACCTCGCAGACGACGGCGCTGGCCAAGCAGGTCCCCACCTACCTGCACCAGCTGCAGAATCACAACTCCGAACTGGGCAAGCTCAATCAGAAGTACCAGATCCAGCAGAAGCTGACGAACCTGCTCAGCAGCAAGGGCTCGTCCCTCATCGGCGGCGTGCTCGGTGCCGGTGCGCTGGTCATTAGCACCTTCTCGTCGATCCTGGCCGTGCTGGTGCTGACGATCTATTTCCTGGCCGGGCTGCCCAGCATCAAGCTGTTCGCCTACCATCTGGTCCCGCATTCCCGTCGGCCCCGGGTCATCCTGATCACGGACCAGATCTTTGTCAAGGTCGGCGGTTACGTGCTGGGCAACGTCCTGACATCGGCGATCGCCGGGCTCGGGACGTTCTTCTGGATGCTCGCCTTCCACATCCCGTACCCGGTGCTGCTGGGCCTGCTGGTCGCGATCCTGGACCTCGTTCCGGTCATCGGGTCGACGATCGGCGGGTTCATCGTGACCCTCGTGGCCCTCACGGTCTCGCTGCCAACGGCCATCGGCACCCTCGCGTTCTATATCGCCTACCGGCTGGCCGAGGACTACCTGATCGTGCCGCGCATTATGGGCCGCACCGTGGAAGTGCCCGCCGTCGTCAGCCTGGTGGCGGTGCTGATCGGGGGAGTGCTGATCGGGATCGTCGGCGCGCTGATCGCGATCCCGGTGGCGGCCGCGATCCGGCTTCTCCTGATCGAGGTCCTGTTCCCGCGGATGGACAAGAGTTAGCGCCTGGATACGGGCTGGCGCAGCTGCTCGATGACCGGAGCCAGCGTAGCCATGTACGGCTCGTGCACGGTGCTGCAGCTCAACCCGAAGCGGTCACGGCGCTCACGAAGCTGAGCCGCGATCTGCCCCGCCGGACCGGCCCCAGGACCGGGCGGTTGCAGAACAGGCCGGGCGCCCGCCGCGCCTAGCCCGAGGTTCCCCCAAGCCGATAGGACCCGGCATGTTCGCCCAGGTCATAGAGCCTCAGTGCGGAACATACATGCCTACCGTGGTCATGGGAACCCAGGTTTCCCCTGGTAAGCAGGGGCCTCAGCTGACGCGGGCGGAACTTCGGCCTAGCCGACCGGCAAGTCTCAATCGGCCCTGGGGAACACAGCAACTCGAATCTGTGTTCGGATATCATGGTGGTCTGACAGTTCGGATTGAGCTTGAGTCGCCAATGTGTTCTAATTACCTGCATGAGTGAGGCCAAACGTATGAATGAACCGAGGTCAGCGGGCGCCACGCCCGCCGCGCCCGCGGTGGTGCGTGCCGCGTGCCTCCCGCGTTGGCCCGGTTCGCCCGCCTTCTCAGTATCCCTACGGCCACGCGTGCCTCTCGTCCCCTGCCCCGGCCCCCACCGCGAACCGGATCGCAGCTCCGCATCAGCCCCCGCAGCCCCGAGGCGGTTTTTATGAAGAGCATTAAGGAATTCGAACGCCGGGCCGCCGAGTCGATACTCGCGCGGGACGCGGCGGCGCGCGCGCGGAACAACGCCCGGCAGGCCCTGGACGAGCTGGACGGGGTACCCGCCCGGGACCGGACCGCCGCCGCGTTCTACGCGGTGCCCGAACAGGCGGCCACGAACCGCGCATATGGCCGCGGCGGCCGATTCGCCGGCGACGGTGACTACGTTGGCGGTCCTGCGGCCGGGGTCCCGGCAGCACCGGACCGCACGTCACAGCTCATCAACCACGGCCGCGGCAGTGCCTACCGCCCCGGCCTGATCCGGCGGCACAAGGTCGTGTTCGGCGTGGCGGCTGCCGCGGTGGTGCTGATCATCTCCCTGCTGGCGCTCCTGCTCAGCGGGGGGGTCACCTGGCCGGCCAGTGTGGCCAGGATGCAGGCCGAGATCACCACGGCGTGCCAGAACCCCGACGTGATCTCCGAGCCGGGACAGGTCAACTTCGCGTGCGCCAGGGACACGCAGCAGGTTCTCTGGGTGTTCGCACTGCTGGCCAGCTCGGGTAATCCGCAGTTTGGCGACAAGAAGACCGGCCGGATGGGGCTGGAACCCATCGCTCCGGCCCAGGGCGCCGAGGTGGCCTGGTCGCTGAACCTGCACCACCCCTACGACCCGATGAATCCGATCGACAGCCTCCAGGTCGCCGCGCGGGCCATCAACAACATCATCGGTGGCGCGTCCGCGATCGGGGCCAGCGGCAGTCCATCCGTTCAGCCGGGGCTGGAAAGCTACCCCGGCAACTGTGCCCGCTACACGGGTTCGGCGGCCATCACTTCGCGGGCGGGATTCCCGAGTATCTGTTCCGGCCAGGTCACGACCCCCGATCAGCAGGCTGCCCTGGTCGAGGACCTCTACCGGAAATGGGCGGTCGGCGCGACGCCGCAGGCGGCCGGGGCGGCCGCTGTGCTGTTCCTCAATGCCGGGAACCCCGGAAACCCGCAGGTCCAGACCATCCTTACGCACCTGTCACAGACGAACCTGTGAACCAGATCGGTAGCCGCCGATCCAGCGCCTGCCGGTTCCGATCCCCAACTCGATCGCGGAAGAAGGTGATTCTGTGAATTCCCCTCGTCGACCCTGGTGGCAGCAGGCGACCGCGCTCGTCAGCCTGAGCGCGGGCGGGGCGGTTACCGGCTTCTCCTTCGTCCCGGGCACAGCGGATCACGTCGCGTCGCCGGCCAGCATCCCGGTAGCGCTGACGGCGCTGGAGCAGGCCGCCCGCCCGGCAGCATCGGACGACTCGGCCGCGCGCTCGGCCATCGTCAGCGTGACGAACTACTACCTGCGGATGGCGCAGGGCAAGACCCCCGCCGAGATGGAGGCGCTGATCTGGCGGCGGGACAGCAAGGACAGCGCCGACCATGGCGAATCGTGCGCGGCCTTCGCCAGCCTGACGCTGGCCCTCGCGGCTCAGCTGGTCGGCCGGCAGAGCTGGGTGACCGGTGGCTCGACCTATCCGTGGCCGCTGCAGGATTGGGCCGACGTGCGCGTGGACCCGAACCCGGCGTCGCCCGGCATCACGTCGATCCTGCAGGACGCGCAGGCGCACCAGCGCTGGCATCCGCTCGGCGACGATTACCAGCCGCTCCCTGGCGACTGGGTCCTGTTCGACGGCCACGTGGAGGTCGTGACGAGTTACTCCGGCGGCGTCCTTTCCACGGTAGGCGGTGACTCGCTGCCCAACTTCTCGGTCAATGCCCACCAATACCCCGGTCCGCTGGCCGCCCAGGGCGTAGTCGGGTTCGTCAGCAACGGAAACCTCCCGGCCGCGGGCGGTTCGGCGACGGCGAGCTCACCGGCACCGGCATCTCCCGGCACAGGCACGTCGGCACCGGCAGCGGATCGCACGGGCTCATCACCGGCGGCGGGAAGCAACTCGGCCGCAGCGGCGACCCAGCAGGCTGTTGAGGAGCCAGCCGAGGCGCTCGCGGCCGTGCCAGGCACCGTGCCGGTAACGTCGGATGCCTCGGCCAGCATGCTGGCCGAGAGCGCGGTCATCCCGGGAATCCCGCAGGCCCCGGCGGTGGCCTCCGGGGGCGGGCGGTCTTCGCAGCAGGCGGCGCCACATCAGGCCGCTGCGCCGAAGACCACGGCGCAGCAGGCCAATGCGTCCCACCGCACCACGTCCCAGGCTGCCCCGCCCCCGGCGGCTGCACCCCCGACCGCGACCAGCCATATCTCGGCGGAGGCCGCGATACCGGGATGCCGGGGATGCCGGACGCGCCCGGCACGGACGGCCCCGCTCAGCCATCGGCCACCACGGACGGCCCAGCGCAGCCGCCGGCCGCCGCCTCCAGCGGGCACCAGCTGGCTCCTGTCGCGGTTCCTGCTGCCACGTCCGGTCCTCGAACGCCCGCGCAGCAGGCCTTCATCGACCAGGTCGCACCGGGTGCGATCGCGGCCCAGCGGACCTACGGCGTCCCGGCGGCCGTGACGATCGCCCAGGCCATCGAGGAATCCGGCTGGGGTCAGAGCACGCTCGCCGTCCAGGACCACAACCTATTCGGGATCAAGGGGGCCGGGCCGCCGGCAGCGACTCCTATCCGACCCAGGAGTTCCAGAACGGCGAGTGGGTGACGACCACCGCGCAGTTCCGTGCGTACCGCGACATCGCGCAGAGCATCGAGGACCACGGCAAACTGCTGGCCACCAGCGGCTACTACACGGCGGCCATGTCGGTCCGGCAGACGCCGGACAGTTTCGCGCAGGCGCTCACCGGCGTATACGCGACGGATCCGAGCTATGGCAACAACCTGATCGGCCTGATGCAGCGCTTCAACCTGTACCGTTTCGGCGCCAGCGCTCAGCCCGCAGCGCCCGCGAACACGGCTCCGGGGACCGCCACGGCCCAGGCCACCGCCTCCGCGCGGCGCTCGGTCGACCCCATCGGCGCCCAGGCCACGGGCGGCGGTCCCCAGGGCCACGACGGGAGGGCCGGCGGTCGAGCCCGAGGCCGGTGACCCCGAGCACGACGGCCCCCGCGCCGGCGGTGGCGCCCAGCACGGCCGTTAGGCCGCCGGCGGCAAAGCACTCGGGCACTGCGACCGCCCCGGCGCTTGCCAGCCCGCACACGGCGGTCAGGCCAAGCGCCGCGGCCAGCCCCAATGGCGGCCAGCCCCCGCCCCGCACTCACCCCCATGTCGCGGTCAGGCCAAGCGCCGCGGCCAGCCTCAATGGCACGGCCAGCCCGCGTCCCCCACTCACCCCGAGTGTCGCGGTCAGCCCCCCGCTCGCCACCGCCCCGTCGGCCCAGGCGTCGGGGCAGGGAGCGGCCGCAGCGCCGTCACGCCCGGTGCCGCATCCCTTCGCGACGCCGCAGCCTCAGCCCGCCGGGCCGGCCTCCCCGGGGACACCGCCGGATCAGGCCGCCATTCCCGGCCTCCCTTCCGGTCCCGGCACGACGTCCGCCCGCACGTCGGCGCAGGTGCGCTCCTCCGCAGGCTCGGGCGGGCTGCGCTCCCCCTCAGACACAGAGGTGGTGGCCGAGTTGGCTGCTGTCTACCGTCACGATCCGCCACCCGGGAAGCCGGCCGCGGAGAAGGCACCGGACAGCCGTGCGCCGGGCCGCAAGCCCTCTGCCGAGGCGCCGCTCGGGAAGCGGGCCACGGCGGACCGGTCACCAGCGCAGAAGAAGGCAACGAAGCGCAAGGGCGCGGCCGCCAGGGCCCGGCGGCCCGCTCCCCGCTACCAGCCGCAGATGCCCGCGCCGGTCAAGAACGCCTTCCTCGCCTCGGCCAAGAAGCCGCTCGCCCGCGCCGAGCTCATCTACCGGGACGTAGCCGGCACCTGCGGAATCCCGTGGAAGCTGCTGGCTGCGTGTGACTGGATGCAATGCGAGGCTCACCCGCGCTATTCGCCGGTGCAGGGGGAGAAGCTGGGCACCGTCAACGCCGACGGCACCGTCTTCCGGACCAAGTCCGAGGCGCTCACCCAGTGCGCCCGTGACCTGGTGACCGTCGCGGACACCGTGTACCAGATCGACCTGACCGTGCCGGTGGAGCTGTCCGTTCTCGAGCTGGCCCGCGTCTTCGCCGCGTTCCGCTGGGGCGGCCTGCTCAGACTGCACGACACATCGGCCATGGAATTCCCGTACTCGGTCCAGGGGCTCACCGAGCAGTACGCCAACATGCGCTGGCCGAAGATCGCCGAGCCGAACGCCCCAGACAAGCCGGGCGCCAGATTCCGCAGGCCGTTCGGCGCGGTGCCCGTCGTCCTGAGCCTGGACTACCCGGCCACCGTTTAGTCACCCGGGCTGGCAGATGTAAGGGGAGACCGATGGTTCGATTGCTGATCCTCGTGGTGAGCTCGCTCGTCAGGCGCAGGCTGGTGCCCGCCGAGGCGGCCTGGGCCGGCCCGGGCGCCGCGCGCGGCTGGTATCCGCGGACCTTGGCCATCATGGATACGACGCGGACTCCGCCCGACCCAGGTACTGCCGCCCAGGGCGGCGCCGCGCCCGCGCGAGCCCGGCTCCGGGTATCAGCGCACTCCCGGGACCGGTTCACGGCCCCCGTACCCGCCGCGTCCCCGCCGGCGCTGGGTCCCGCGCTGGGTCAAGTGGAGCGCCGCCGTCGTGCTCGTGGGCCTGATCTTCCGGCGGGTGATCGCCTCGGTGGTCCTGATGGCGCTGTCGGCGACGTTCCACTTCCTGGGCTTTAACGTCCACCTGCCGCACGTCCGGCTCGCGTGGCCCTGGCAGACGATCACAGCGGGCAGCACCACCAACGCGCAGGTCGGACCCTGGGTCCTGCAGAAGATCGAGGGCATCTCCAAGCCGGCGTTGGGCACGGAGAACTTCAGCTTCGTCTTCACCCACAAGGTGTCCAAGAACATTGGCCCGTGGCCCTGCTGGTACTCCAGCACGTTCTACGCCGTCGGCCATGCCTCGGCCACGGTCAACCTGAATCCCGGTCCGTCCTGGTGGACCGCGACCTCGGGCCATTACCGGCTGCAGGTCCTCAGCCAACCCCAGCCGGGCAAGCCGGGCCACGTCGCGGTCGCCATGATCCTGCCACCGCCCCAGCTCCCGCAGAGCGCACACGACGTCAGCATCGACAACACGCTGTCCCGGCCGCTCGACACCCAGCACAGCTGGACGTATCCGGGCCTGGGCTGCGGCGCGCTGATCCGGCCCCAGTTCGCGCAGTCGGTGGTGTACGCCGAGGCGCAGGACATCGGCTTCTACCGGGTGAACCACGTCTCCCAGGTGACGGGCCCGCTGATCAGCGCGGCCGAGACCGAGGCGTCCCAGATGATCCGCAACAACTTCATCCAGCCCACGGTCAACGCGTTCGGCTACACCCTCGACAGCTTCGCCCTGCACTGGACGGCCGCACCCTAGCCAGCGGCACAGATCCGGTCGGCTAACCGACATCGGAATCTTGCGGCAGCGGACGCAAGGGCGCTACGCGCGGATCGCCAGGTGCGATGCCGTTCTTGCACTGCTCGATGCCTTGAGTTACCCGAGCGTGGCGGGTGACTCTGGTGTCATCGCATTGTCTCCGGCCTCGCGCAGCAGCCCGTAACGACGCGAAGCAGCGGCTCACCCGGAAGACGCTCGGATGAAGCCGCTGCTCGGGAGCGGAGGCTCGGGGATTTGAACCCCGGATGGGCGGTAAACCCAAACCGCATTAGCAGTGCGGCGCCATAGACCGGACTAGGCGAAGCCTCCCACCGTCGGGACGTTGTGCGCGTCAGCCTACCGCGCCCCGTCCTGACGAGGACCAAGAGTATCCCGTGTGCCGGCGTCATCCAACCTGGATGACTTTGTACTCGCCTTGCGAGTACGCCTCCCTCATCGTGCGCTTGGAGAACTTGCCCACACTGGTCTTCGGCACCTCGTCGATATACGCCCAGCGCTCCGGAAGCTGCCAGCGCGGCACGCTGGCGGCCAGATGGTCCCGCAGGTGCTCGGCCCGTCACGTCCGCGCCATCCCGGACGACGACCGCCGCGAACGGCCGCTCCCCCCACTTGTCGTCGGGCACGCCGATCACCGCCGCCTCGAGCACGTCGGGGTGCGCCATCAGGGCATTTTCCAGCTCGACCGAGGAAATCCACTCACCGCCGGACTTGATCACGTCCTTGCTGCGGTCGCTGATCCGGATGAAGCCGCCCTCGTCGATGCTGCCGACGTCTCCGGTGCGCAGCCACCCGTCGTTGAACTTCTGCGGATCGTCGTCCTTGTAGTAAGCCCCGGTGACCCAGGGCCCGCGCACTTCGATCTCGCCGACCGTCTCGCCGTCCTGGGGCAGTACCGCGCCGCCATCGCCGGTCAGCCGCGCCTCCACCGTGCAGAACAGCCGGCCCGCACTGTCGCGGTACGGCCACGCCTCGGCACCGGTTACCCCCGCCGGCGGGTTCGCGACGCTGCCCAGCGGCGACGTTTCCGTCATGCCCCAGGCCTGGACCAGGGTCACCGCCAACTCGTCGTACGACTTCATCAGCGAGTGCGGCACGGCCGAACCGCCGGCGATCACCACACGCAGGGACGACAGGTCCCCGCCGTGCGCGCGGACATGCTCGAGCACGCCCTGCCAGATCGTCGGGACGCCGGCCGCCACCGTGGGACGTTCGGCTTCGATGAGCCGGACGATCGCGGCGGGCTGCATGTGGCGGTCCGGCATGATCGAGGTGGCTCCGCACAGCACGGCGGAGAACGGGAACCCCCACGAGTTGACATGGAACATCGGGACGATGGGAAGCACACGGTCCCGTTCGGAAAATGCGAACGTGTTCCCCAGGCACGGGCCCATAGCGTGCAGATAGACCGAGCGGTGACTGTAGACCACGCCCTTAGGGTTGCCGGTCGTGCCGCTCGTGTAGCACATGGACGCGGCCGACTTCTCGTCCAGCTCGGGCCACCCGAAGGAGTCGGGCCCGGCGGCGAGCAGCTCCTCATAGCTGTGCACCGCGCGGCCCGGCCCGGCCAGTGTCTGCGCACCAGGGACCGGCTCGCCCGCGGGCGTGCCGGTGACGATCACATGCCGGATCGTCGTCGCGTGCGGCAGTACCTCCGCGAGCAGCGGGACGAGGGAGGCATCCACGATCACGACGGCGTCTTCCGCGTGGGTCGCGATATAGCCGATCTGGGCGGGGCTCAGCCGGATGTTGAGCGTGTGCAAGACCGCGCCCATCGACGGCACGGCCAGATATGCCTCGAGGTGCTCGGCGTTGTTCCACATGAACGTGGCCACCCGCTGGTCACCGTCGATGCCGAGCTGCCGGAGCGCGTTGGCGAGCCGGGCGGCCCGGCGGGCGAGCTCCCCGTAGGTCTGCCGCCGGACGCCTTCCCCGGTATTCGTCACGACCTCTTTGTCGCGAAAGCTCGTGGTGCCGTACCGCATGATCGACGTGACCGTCAACGGGACATCCATCATCGTGCTGCGCACGGCCCACCACCTCGTGGATTCGCACGCCGGCCCGGCCGCACGGCGCGCAGTCAACACTGTTTCGCTGATATTCCCACAGGCAGGCGCGGCTGCACCACGGGGAAGCATTCAGTGATCGGCCGCTCCCGCACCGCCCGGTGCGCATCCGGACAGTTCGGCGTCGATTCGCAGTTTCGCCACCGCACGCGACACCGTGCTCTTGACCGTCCCTCGGCTGACACCGAGGACGTCCGCGATCTCCGGCTCGCTCATCTCCTCGTAGTACCGGAGGACGACGGCGGCGCGCATCCGCTGGGGCAGCCGGTCCAGGGCGCGGCGGACCGTGTCCTCGAGCTCGCTGGGCGGCAGGTGCTCGGCGACGGCCCAGTCAGGGATGTCTTCGGTGGGGAATTCCTCGACGCGGCGGCGCCGCCACCAGGAGATCTGCGTGTTGACCATGGCGCGCTTGACGTACGCGTCGAGCGCGGCACGATCGTGAATCCGGTCCCACGCCAGGTAGGTCTTGGCCAGCGCCGCCTGCAGCAGGTCCTCAGCGTCGGCGCGGTTACCGGTGAGCAGCAGGGCGATTCTGAGCAATGCGGCACCGCGCGCGGTGACGTACTCGCGGAAGGCGGACTCGCCGTCCGGGCCGAGGTCGTCCTGGCCGGAGTCCTCCTGCGGCGCTCCGTCTGGGTCATCGCTCTCCGGGCGTAGCCGCTCACCAGCGCGGCCGGTCCGGGTCCTCATAGGGTTTACGCTACCCAAAGTAATCGGATGCGCACCATCATCTGCAGGGTGTCTGCGATGATGGCTGGATTCGCGCCGGTCGTCTGCGAGCTTTCGGACACCATTTCGATGAACGGCAAATGTATCGCTGCGTGAAGGTTCAGAAAAGGTTGCGGATTCGCTTGACGTAGACCACCGGTTGTAAGCATCGTCGAGGACAGATATGCAATCCCATGGGGGGCAAGTGCACCGTCTGCACGACCATAGCTCGTCCGCTGATGATCTCACGGACGCTATTAGTCCCGCACGCTTTGCCCGCCGGAGGCTACTGAAGTCCGCGCTGTTCGGATGGTCCGGCGGCAGCAGCGACGAGGCGTCACCGCCTCCATCTGAGAACGTTTGTGAACAGCGAAGCAACACACGCAGTTATCGGAACTGTGCTAGATGTTAGCCCACATGTGCTAGTGCTTCAGACCGCGGCGGGCGAGGAGCGGCTCACGCTCGCGGCCTCTACGGCGGCCTGGCGCGGGCATCCCGTCGCTCCAGCCGCGCTCAGGCAAAGCGACAGAGCAATTGTGCAGCGCAATTATGTGCG
Source organism: uncultured Actinomycetes bacterium (assembly GCA_963809975.1). Classification (GTDB taxonomy): domain Bacteria; phylum Actinomycetota; class Actinomycetes; order Streptosporangiales; family Streptosporangiaceae; genus Bog-532. Next base: position 155,491 of record CAWELT010000021.1, on the reverse strand, counting down.
GCGAACGATTGCAGACCGCATATGGGCGGAAATCGGCCGCGTGACCGGGACGATCGTGGAACGGCATGCCGGCACTCTCCTGGTCGACGAGGGCACGGAGAAGGGGCGGAAGATTCTCGTCATTCCCCCGTATGCGACCGGGCGCATTCAGGTACGGTTCCCCCGCCTGCAGCCGGGCTACCTCATTGACGTCATCGGGCTCCGCCGTCCCGGTTTCGTGGAGGGCCTGATTCCGGCGACCTCTCAGCCTCCGTACCGCGCCGACCACCCGCCTAGCCCGCCCATGGTCAGCGGGCACATCCCGGATTCGATCAGTGGCACCGCGACCTGGCACGAGCCTGGTGAGGAGCCGGAGGACCTGCTCGGCGTGGCCTACCCGGCGCTCGACCCGGAAACCGGTTGCGAAGGCCACAATCGTGCCCGGCCCGACGACTCCGTCGCTTCCCCGGGTAAGGCGCCCTGCCCGAATGGCGGCCGGCATACGCGCACACCCGGCGGCGGCCACGTCCGTGGCGGTGCGCCGTACGTGGCGGGCGCCTTCGGTCACGATCCGGCACCGTGCACCACCGACTTCCACCGCGAAGAACGCTACGCCGTTGACCCGCACCTGGCCGGCCCGGGTTGCATCCGGCTTCCCTATCTGTCGCTGGGCAGCGTGGTGCGGATCTATAACGACTGCACGCAGCGCACGCGGGACCTCCCGGTGACCAGTTGCGGGGCCCCGGCGCGCCTTTTCTGCGATCGGTGCGTCACCTGCGGTACGTCACCACGCGGCCGGGTGGCCGATCTGACCATGTCCGCGTTCGTCGATCTCGGAGGCGATCTCGACCGCGGATGCTTCAACGCGACGATCACGATTGGCGGCTGACGATGCTCAGTGCGATCAGGGCGGTGCAGATCCCGCTGCTCGCTGCCATGCTGCTGGGCGGATGCGGGGCAAAAGCATTCCGTGGGCTACGTGCGCATGAGATGAGGGTAGCCCTCGGGCCGACCGCGCTTTTCCCGCTGCGCCTGCGCCGGCCGATCGCGATATGCCTGTGCGCGACCGAATTCGCGCTGGGGATCGCGCTCATCCTGACCGCCGGCCGCTATGGGGCGGGTCTGCCGGCGGCGCTCGTCCGCGTCGCTACGACCCTGCTGTTCCTGATCGCCGTGGGCACACTGGTGGAACTGCGCGACCGGCGGCCCGGTGCGGGGTGCGGGTGCTTCGGCGAGCTGAGCGTCACGCCGGTGGGAGCGCGGACCATCGCCCGGCCGGTCCTGCTGGCCGTCGCGGCCGTCGCCACCATCGGGCAGGCTCCCCTGCGCATGCCAATCTCGGGTTCCGCGGCGGTCTTGCGGATCGGGTTCCTCGCGGCCGAACTTCTCCTGATCGCGGCGCTGTCACCGGAAATTGGCGAGGCCATGAGCCGCCTCGGCTATTCGGAACCCTGCGAGGTCCGGCGGGTCAGCGTCGAGCGCACCCTCAGTTCGCTGACCGGCAGCGCGCAGTGGCGCCGGTATTGCGGCACGGTAGTCTCGGCTGCGCCGGCCGACATCTGGCGCGAGGGATGCTGGCGCTACGTGCTGTATCCCGGCGAGGTGGACGGCCGCCGCATGGATGTCGTCTTCGCGGTGTACCTGCGGACACGCCGTCCCCAAGTCCGCGCCGCCGTGCTGGACGCCGTCACCAACGAGGTGCTTACTGACCTGCCCGCGCGCCCGCGTGCAGATCAGGGCCCGGACGGCGACCGGTGGCCTGCGGCCACGCCAGCCGGGCTCCGTGAAGTGCCTGGACTGGGCGTTGCGCGACCGCTTTTCGCGAAGCGGCGAGTGAGTGTGCCGCACCCGCTGAACGTGATGCGGCCCCGTGCGACAGGTCGGCCACTCGCCGACCCGACCGCGCGGGCCGCCGATGAAGGGCGGCCCGGGCCAGAGCACCGCCGCAGTTCTGCCACTTTCTAAGACAGTATCTGGTCAGGGGTAGAAAGGCTTATACCCACCCAGACGGCTGCGGCTCGGCCGGCCGGGAAAGGGCTGCGGCTAGGCCGGCTGGGAACGCAGGAACTTGCCGAAGTGCGGAACGGTGAACGCGATCAGGCCACGCTCTGAGCTGTAGATGAGGCCCTTCTTGATCAGGCCGTCGCGTGCGGGCGACAGGCTGGAGGGTTTGCGGCTGAGTTCCTCGGCGACCGCCGAGGTTGACACCGGGTCATCGCCGAGAGCCGCCATGGCCCGCATGTACTCGCGTTCGGCCGGGGTGGCGCGCTCGTACCGGCTGCCGAAAAACCCGACCGCGAGTTCCCCCTCGGCCTCGGGCGCCGCCACACGCACATCCTTCGCGGTCACCGGGCTTGCCGTCGCGACATCCCACGTCACCTTGCCGTACGCCTGGACGAAGTACGGGTAGCCGTCGGCCGCCTCGTACAGGGCATCGAGCGCGCCGGGGTCGAAGGTCACTTCCTCCCGCTCGGCCGGGGCGAGCAGTGCGAGGTCGGCGGCCGATCGTTCCAGCCGGTCGATCCGGACGTAGCGGAAAAGCCGCTCCGAGTAACTCTTGCTGGCCGACAGCACGGACGGCAGATGCGGTAGTCCCGCCCCGACCACGATCAGCGGGCCACCGTTCTGGGACAGCTCATGGCAGGCGGCACAGAGGGCCGATATGTCCGGGGCGGGCACGTCCTGCATCTCGTCGATGAAGAGCGCGATCCCGACGCTCAGGTCGGCGGCGACCGACGCGGCGTCGCTGAACAGCTCGGTCAGGTCGATTTCGAGATCCCCGGAATCGGCGCGGCCCCGCGCGGCGGGAACGTCGATCCCCAGCTGCACCGTCACCGAGGTGCCCTTGGGTGCCTTCGGGTCACGGAGCGCGAAGGCTTTGAGCACGGCCAGGAACTGCTCGATCCGGTCGGGCGCGCGATGCCGGGGGGCGAGCTCACGCACCGCCATGTGCAGCGCGGCCGCGACCGGGCGCCGGATCGACTGCTCCGGCCGCGCCTCGATCTTCCCGGTGCCCCACAGCCGCTGCATCGCCATCGACCGGAACGTGTTGAGCAGAACGGTCTTGCCGACACCACGCAAGCCGGTCAGCACCATGCTGCGCTCGGGCCGCCCGCGCGCGACGCGTTCCAGAACGACCTCGAACTGCCTGATCTCGCGATCCCGCCCGGCCAGCTCGGGCGGCCGCTGGCCCGCGCCGGGGGCATAGGGATTCCGTACCGGGTCCACAGCATCGGACTCTATGACGTGATCTAGCGCGGTCCTTAGATTTCGGTAGATACCCCTACCGGCGTGTCGCGCCGTGCCGGAACCGGCGGCTTCGGGCACTGGGTGCAGCAGGAGCGTCCCGGCGAGGTGAATCGGCTGCTGGCGGGCTGGCTGCACTCTCTCGGCTCGCGATGAGCTACCGCGGAGACGCCTGGCTGCCGCCCTGGTTGATCCGGGCGAGGAAGGCGTTATAGGCGGCCAGCTGGTCGTCGTCCTCGTCGATGTCGGGGCGGGCAGGGCTCGCCGTCCTCGGCGGCCTTGCCGGGTCCGGCGGGGCCGGCGGGCCGGCGGGCCCGGCACCCTGGTGGTGGCTCCAGTCCGGGGGACAGCGGCGGGACCGGCCGCGCTGGCCGCCAGCGGGACATCTGCGCCGGTCAGGTGCTCGAGATTGGCCCGGCGCGCGGCTTCGAGCCAGCCGTGGCTGTCGGCGCGCTGGCCCTGCCGGGTCCAGGCGAGGAACGTCACCATGATCAGCACGAACATGATCGCGGAACCGCCGACCCACATCACGGCGCCGCCGATGTGCACGTCGTCGACGGGGCTCGGCCCCCAGGTCCGGTGGCGCATGCCCGACGTCACGGGGAACGGGTCGCTGGAGTAGGAGCCCAGGGCCACTCCGGTGAACGCGTCCACCGGCATGGCGATGAACAGGAAGATGAGCCGGATGGGGTAGGAGAGCCGCCAGCGGATGGGCTCACTTCCGACCAGCGGCAGCAGGTACAGGTAGCCGACGATGATGAAGAGCGCGTGCTCGGCGTTGTGTACCGCGTCGTTGGTCAGGACGAGGTTCATGAAGCTGGTCAGATGCGTGCCGATGATCGTCGCTGCGTACGCCGCTATGCCGAAGGCCGGCCACGTCAGAGCCGCCGCGACGCGGGACCGCACGATGCGCTTCGCCCAGGTGTGCAGGGGATTCCGGCTCGCGTGCAGCAGCAGGGTCACCGGCCGGCCGGCGATCAGCAGCGCCGGCGCGACCATGATCAGCAAGAGATGCTGGATCATGTGGTCCCAGAACAGCACATCGTCGTAGCTGCCGAGCCCGCTCTCGGTGGCCAGCACGATGATCAGCAGCCCGCCGAGGAACATCCCGGTTCGCCAGAGCGGCCAGGGCCGGGCAGGATGCCGGCGCGCCACCCGCCGGACACCCCACAGGTAGGCCGCCGCCGCGATCACGGTGATGGCCGTGACGACCGGGGCCCACTGCCACCGGCTGAGCGCCTCCGACACGCCGAACGGCGGGAGCATCTGGCTTCCCATACCGGCGAGACTACTCGTCCCTCGGCGGCCCGTGCGGGCCGCCACCGGTTACTTAGCGGTCGCGAAGCTGGCCGTAGCCAGGACGGTCCCGTTCAGGGAGGTGAGGCGCGCGCCGGTCACGCTGGCCGCCTTGATGGGGTCGGGGCTGCCCCACCAGCCGTATCCGCCATCCAGACGGAACGATCCGACAGTAACCATGCGCCCGCCACTGGCTTCCAGCTGGCAGATGACCGTCCCGTTGCCCGCGCCCGCGCCCGTGTCAATGTCCACATCCATGTAGAGCCACCGCGGGTCGCCTTTGTAGAGGAAGATCCTCCCGGCCGTCTGGTGCGCCGATGTCAGCAGTGCGGCAGAGCGCAACGTCGCCTGAGCTGTGCTGCTTCCCGGCGATGGCGCCGAGATCGCGTCGCGCAATCCCCACCCCCCCAGGCCGCACGCCACGGCCGCGAGGCTGACCGCCGCGGCGGCCAGCATCAGGCGTGTCCACTTCGGGCGCTTGGCCGCGGTCGTGTGCCCGAGCCGGCCCATCACCCGGGTCTCAAATCCCGCCGGCGGCTCAACGCTGGGCAGCAGTCCGAGCATCTCCTCGCCGGTGAGCGAAAGCTGCCGGACATGCTCGCGGCAGGTGTCGCACCGGTCCAGGTGCGCGATCGCCCGGGCGCGTTCACGCCCGGTGAGCACGCCGAGCGCCAGCTCGGCGGCTACCTGGGCGAACTCTTCGCAGCTCATGTCAGTCAGCTCACTCATCGCCTACGTCCTCCCGGAGGTAAGCCGAGCGCAGCTTCTCCATTCCGTCCCTGATACGGGTCTTCGCCGTCCCCAAGGGGACGCCCTCGGCCTCCGCGACCTGCCGGGCTGTCATGCCATAGATGCCGGCCATCGCCACGGCGCGAGCCTGGCTCACCGGCAGGGCCGCCAGAGCCCGGCGTACCCCGGCCGCGTTGTCGTGGGCCACCGCGAATCGTTCCGGGGTGTCGGTCATCGCGGTCAGCAGAGCCGGGAGATCCTGCGGGTCAACAGGCGCCGACGTGCGCGACCGGATGACGTCAATGGCCAGGTTGTGCGCGATTGTCGTCAGCCAGGCACGAACCGAGCCGCGCCGCGAGTCGTACACCTGAGCATGGCGCCAGGCCCGCTCGAAGGCCTGCTGCGCAACATCCTCAGCGGTGGTCGGGTCGCCGATGACCGTAAGCGCCACCCCGAACACGACGCGCTGGAAACGCCGCACGAACGCGAGCGAAAGGTCGGCGTCACCGGCCCCGAGACCGGCGAGGAGCGTATCATCCGGCAGCCGGTCCGCAGGAATCCCCATTCTCTGCACATTGTCCCATACGGGCCGGCGGCTCCGATGGATTGCCGTTTTACTGTCCATGGCTCGGTCGCAGCTCTGGCTCAGTACCCGTTGACGCCGCTGCCGGAGGGGGACGACGATCCGGACGGCTGCGACTTCCCGGTCACCGGGTCACCCGACGCGTCCAGCACGTACCAGGTCCCGCCAAAGGTGGCGATCCCCTGACCGTGCGCTACACCCGGCCCGCTGTCCGCGACGTAGGTGTAGAGCGGCCAGCCGTTGTAGGTGACCTCGAGGTTTCCGCTGGCGTCCTTGACCGTACCGAGAAGGGAGGACATGACGCCGCGGCCGGCCTTAGCCGCCGTCATTCCGTGCGGGAGGGTGATCCCGGGCCAGATCTTCGTGCAGCCGTTGCTGCCGGTGCAGGTGATCTTGCCGCCCTTGTCCGAGGTGAGCAGGTAAAGGGTCTGGCCCTGTCCGTTGACGATAACGGTGCCGACGCCCGTGACGTTCTTGGCGCTCACGGTCATGGCGGAGGACGGCGATGAGCCTGCCGAACCTGCGGTACCGGAGCTCGGGCTCGATCCGGACCCTGACGCGGTAGCACCGGATGCCCCGCAGGCGGCCACGGTGATGGCGGCGCCGAGGAGCAGGCTTCCGCCCAGCAGCTGGTGCGCCGATGGGCGGAGGCGAGAACGGACGGTGATGCTCACGGAAACTCTCCTTTTAGGAAGCCGAGAGTGTCAGAAAAGGAAGCCGAAAGTGTCGCATGTTCCCCTAAATACGGCGACCAGGGCAAATGGGATTGCATCTAGGGAGGATAAGGATTTCCTCACCCGCGGCCGGTGCATCACGTCAACCGCTCCAGCCTGCGGCGGCACCCTCCAGTGACTACTCTCCGGTGATAGCCCCGTTCAGTTATTTCGGTGCAGAATAAGCCGATGAGGTGCGAGATCACGCAGGTCGACGGCGATGGGACAATTCGCCGGGCGCGGGTGGACACGACCGGCCGTCGTGACGCTGCGCGCTGGGAGCGCCTCGCGCAGCAGGCCAGGCTCGACCGCCCGCCGCCGTACCGCCGCATCCGGGAGAGCCGGTGTACGAGATAGCGGCGGGCGAACGCGTGGCCCGGGTGGCCGAGGGCGATCTCATCGGCCCGCTGCGTGAACTGGTCCGCGCCATCCTCGCCGACGGCCGGGACATCAGCTGACCCAGCTTCCGGTGACTTGAGACATCACAGAGCGGAGGGCGTGGGATTCGAACCCACGATGACTGTCACCAGCCATAGCGGTTTCACGACCTATCCCCTTCGTAGTAGCTGATAGCGGCTCGTCGCCGCTAGAGGCATTCTCGCTGCTCACCAGCAGTTCCGCAGTAGCCGCTCGTCGCGACCGGTCGCGGCTCGTCTCACGCCGTCTGTCCCCACGGCGTCCCCACATCCAGCGCGCTCAATCATCGCCCTGCCCGGCCTTACGCGCCGCCCAGAACGCCGCGGCGCCCAGAACGCCGCCGCGGCGGGCCTCTCGTGGCCAGCGGGGAACCGCCGTGTCATGGAACAGCCGCTACCGGCGCCCGTACGTGAGCATTCCGCTCCCCGGCGGGTTCCGGCTGGGCCGGAAGCTGTGATCGTCATCCTCGCCGCCGCGCTCACCCTGGCCGCCGCTGGCGCCGGGGCGGGGCTCGCCGAGGTGTGCTACCCGGATCTTGTCTGCGGACGCTGCGGGGCGATCCTGCCCGCGGCTGGCCACCAGTGCGGCGAGGGGAGGTGAGAGCACGTGCCTGACGGCCTCTGCCCTGCCGAGGAGGGTGCACGGCCCGGCCGCCGCAGAGGAGTCCATGAACTTTGGACCGCTCCAAAGTTTCCGGGCCAGCCGATGGGGCAGTCGGCGACCGGGCCCGCGCGGTCCGGGCGCTAGCGACTAGGGGGCGGCCTCAGGACCGCGCGGGCCAGTAATCCAGCCGCACGTCCGGCGCGTCGCATAGGTACCGTTCATCCCGCAGGCAGGAATACGACTCAATGACCAAGATCATGGCGGGCGGCGCCGCGGCCGTCGCGCTCGGCGCGTACCTGAAATGGGCCGTCCGGCCAGTCATCGGCGCCTACCGGATCGGCCGCATCATGGGCCGCAGGCAGGCCGGGAAGTGAGCGCCGAGCTGGAGCAGCTGGCCGCCGACCTTGAGCAGATGCGGCGGGCGCTGGTCCGCGTCAGCGAGGCCTGCGGCGCGCTCCGCCAGATCACCAGCGAGGAGAAGGAAGAGCGCGAAGCGTACTGGCGCAAGTACCACGGGCCGGACAACGACCACCTGTTCTGGGGCCTGGGCCAGGACCCCATAGATCCCTGCTAGGCCAAGCCCGTGTGCGCGTCATCGTGTGCGGGCCCTCCGCCACCCCAGCCAGTTCGGCCGGGACGGATTGCCCTCTGGCAATCCGTGACAAACCGCACACTATCTGGTGACCGTCTGGCCCTTGCCCGGCCATTGCTTCCCGGTAACGCTTAGGGCATGGACCTAAGACCGCAGGCCCCTGAGATTCCCAGCGCCGATGAGGTGTCCATCGATGACCTGCTCGCGGGTGTGCGGACAACCGCTGAGCTGAATGAGCTGATCCGTGAGGGCCTGGCGGCGGCGAGGCGGCGGGGCCAGGATTTTCCCGGCGTGCACCCTTGACAGGCGGAATCCACCCCATTACAGAAAAGAAGCAAAGCCCTGGTCAGCGGCGGGCAGCCGGCGAATGCCCGAGGAGACCGCAACGTACTTGGACGGTGCCGGTGATACCGGTGATGCGGGAAAGCTAAGGGTCCCCGCCGCCCGCCGGAGCTGATAGCGGGCCGGCGAGGATCCGGCGCCAGCCCCGGGGTAGCGCTGGGCGAGTTTCCGGGCCGCCGCGTGCTCGGGGTCCAGGTCGAGCGTGGCGAGGGCCTCGTCGACGGACGGGAGAAGCAGCTCGTTGGTGTCACGCGCCGCCTGGCCGTCGGCTGGCAGCAGCGAGGCGGCCCTCCTCGCGCGGAGGGCTCGCATTCGCTCAGTGCTTGAGCTGCCCATGATCAGGATTATGGCGGATGGTGCCCGTCACGGTGACGTTTGGCGCTGACCTGCGGGTTTCCGTCACGAGGGTGACCATCCAGAGACGGGGAAGACGGCGGGAATCCCTGGCAAGGGGCCCGATCTCGTGGACATCTGCGCAGGTCAGAGGCTTACCACTTCGTACGAGGTGTAGCCGGTGGGTCTGCTGGCCCGTTACGCCGTCCGCGTGCCGCCTCGCCCTGCGACTTGGCGTCATGGCATGGCTGGCATGACGCCTGCAGGTGCTTGTGCTGCGGATCGTTGCGGACGCCGTAGAGGTGGTCAGCGGTGACCGCGGTCCCGGTGCACTTCGGGCCCTTGATCTCACATCGCCAGTTGGCCCGCTGCAGGCAGGCCAGGCGGGCAGCCTTCCATCCGCGGTTAGGTTATAGGCCGGGTTCCGGTCCTGATCGCGCCACGGCATCAGGTCCTCGCGGTTACTGACCGATGAAAGGGTTGCGCCCCCTGCGCAGCGTTCCTTGATCAGTTTCTCCCAGTCTTCTTCGCTGAGCGGGCAATCGACGAGCTGCCAGAACTCGGCAGATCGCAGAGCGCATTGGCGCGCCATGAGGACCGCCAGGTCGCCGCGGATCTCTTTGTCGTCATGGGACATTCTGGTGACGAGCCTTACGACACCGTTGACCTTCTTCCGCAGCATGTGGTGATGGTTCTCGTCAGACTCCATTCCCTTTGCGAGCAGGGCAGCCTTCACCACACGAGCCTTAGCCGATCGCGGCACGCTATCGTCCAGTCGTTGTCAGGGGGCGTTGAAGTAGCTCCGCAGGATTTCCAGCTGGCGCTGGAGAGGCGGGGCGAGCGCGTCCTCACCGGCCAGTACTGCCAAGTGATCCTGAAGTGCGTCCTGAAAGTCCTGGACAGCGGCGGGAAGGTCGTCACCGGTGCCGAATACACCAGTCGCGGGATCTTCGACGGCTGTGTCCTCGTCCGCGAGCTGGTGAAGCTGGCCGGGGATGATGACCGTACGCGGGCCCTGATCGGTGACCTGATCTTCGAGCGCACCCGCTACAGCGGCCCGCTTCCGTCAGTCGCCGACGTGCGGAAGCGGCTCGCGCTCGACGCTGGCCCGGGCGGCAGCGGCGAGACGTTCCGCCAGGCGTGGGAATCGTGGCTGGCCGGTAGCGGCGCCTGCGGCCGTCGAGCCGTCGCCGCCTGGCACAGCTCGGCGAGCACTGGCTGCTCCCGGCTCTGCGTGACGTCCAGCTCGATCCGGCGACCGTCTGTGAATGATCTTCGCGGGCGGGCCCCTGGAAACATGAACGCAGCCGCCGTTCGGCCAGGCCGCGGGCTTCCGCCGCTGACCGGGATGTCTGAGGCGCGGCAGGACCGGGCGCTGGCCCGGTGGCAGATCCTGCGGCCGCACCTGGAGGAGGGGCTTGCGCTGATCCGGCTAATTCCTGCACGGTTTCTCCTCGCCCCGCAGCGCCAAGATCAACTCAGCCGCTTAGCGTGACTGGCTGTTCCGTTGTTCGTCGAGAGCCGTCGCCGCCTCCGGTCCGTAGGTAGTGCTCACGATCCGGCCTCCCAGTCTGTTTCGGCTTCCCGTGCTTCGGTGAGGGCTTTGTGGGCGGCCTCCCACCGCTCGTACGCCTCTTGAGCGGCGCCTGGCTGCTGCAGGACCTCGGGAACGCGCCCGAAGGCCCGGCGGTCATCGTCGGCCCGGTTTTCGGCCTGCAGGAGCTCGGCGAGGCGGGTCATGAGCCGGCCTCCTGGTCTGCCAGCGCTTCGGCCCTGGCCTGGGGTGTGTCGTACCGGGGTTGCGGTCCCGGCGCCAGGTAGGACGCGATAACCGACCGGGTCTCGTCACCGGTGACCTCGCCCCGGACAGCGGCCCATACCTCCGCAGCGGTGGCCGGCGCACGGTGAGCGGCGGCGCGGGCCGTGGCCTGGGCAATGGTGCGTGCATCGTCTTCGACGGCCCGTGTGGGCAGCTGTGGCCCGTAAGCGGTGCTCATGATCCGGCCTCCCGGTTCGCCTCGGCGCGGGCCGCTTCCATCGCGCTGGCCTGCTTTCCCAGCCAGTCGAGGCGGTTCATGCCTGCGGCGAGGTTCGCCTCGAGCGCAGCGAAGCAATCCCGCTCGAAGGTGTTCCGGGCAATCCCGGATATGGCGGCGGCGGCGCGATTTGCTCTCATGGCTTCAGATTCGTGCGCGGCCGTAGCAGCGCAGATCGCAGCCAGTTGCAGACCGGTTGCAGCGGCAATTACCAAAGACTTCCACCGGGACCGGGCCGCGATGCTGGCCATGGCCGGGGCGCTGGAACTGCAGGCCACCAGCGTCGATCGCAGCGTCCTGGACACCCTGGACTACGTGCGGGAGATCACGGCGCTGACCCGCGATCACATCCCCGGCCGCGTCCCGGCCCGCGACGACGACGGGCGGCTGCTGACCGACGCTGGCGGCAAGCCGGTGATGCGGGAGCTGGATGTATCGTTCGCCTCCGAGGACTGGCGGCGGGCGATCCGCGACCGGCAGCGGCCGGGGATGTTCGTGCGCCGCCATCTGAAGGCGTGCGTGCTGACCTACCTGGCCGAGGAACTGCGCACCGGCGACGTCGCGGTGGCCAGGGCGCAAGCGTACGCGAACTGGGCAGGCCATCTGCTCAGCCCGGTGCAGTGCCTGGCCCGGCCCGCACAACAAGCCCAAGGTTCACGAAGACCCTGCAGTGAAGCTGACCAGCTACCCCGGCACCGTCCGGCAGCTGATCGTCACCGGCCTGGGCCGCGAAGCCCCCACCGTCATCATCACCAACGACGACCAGATCAAGACCCGCGCTCGCCGGCCAGTACGCCCACCGAATGACCATCGAGCAGCGGCTCGCCGAGATCATCCGCGCGTTCTGCGCCGACGCGCTGTCTTCCACCGTCAACCTCAACGTCGACCTCGACGTCATGCTCGCCGTCCTCGCCCAGGCCCTCACCGCCGCCCTGCGCGCCCGGCTCCCCGGCTACGCGACCGTGACCCCCGACACCATCCAGCGGCGGTTCCTCGAAACCCCCGGCCGGATCATCACCGCCCCTGACACGATCACCGTCCGGCTCGAACGCCGCGCCTTCTCACCCGTCCTCCGCAAAGCAGACCTCCCCGCCGCCACCCCCGTCCCCTGGCGGGGCGGACGCACCATCCGTTACGAAATCACCTGAACGTTGCCCCGAACCTCCTGCGCGGAAATCGGCGCTAACAGGCGAAACACCCAAATCTAATGCGCAACACGGCCGGACCTTGTACCAGGTGATACTTTGAGCGGGTGATCGAGTTCGCGGAGATCGACCGGAACCGGTGCATGCAATTGCTCGTCGCGGCTAGTGGTGGCGTTGGGCGCATTGCCGTCAGCGTCTCGCCACCAATGATCCGTCCGGTCAACTTCGCCTTCGAAGAACGAACGCAGTCTGTCGTCTTCCGCTCGGCGCTGGGTTCCAAGCTCCGCGAGGGCCTGAGTTCGGGAACCGCGGCGTTTGAGATCGACGGCACCGATCCTGTCGAGCGGGCCGGGTGGAGCGTGATCATCGTTGGCGAGTCCGAGGAAGTAACCGACCCGGCCGAGATTGACTCGCTCGAGAGTCTTGAGCTCGAGCCCTGGGCGCCGGGCTTAAGAACGCACTGGGTGAGGATCCGCGCGACTTCGGCTTCCGGACGTCGGATCGTCGACCGCGACAAATGGGGCTTGCGCTAACCGCATTTTCGACCTAGCGGCAAGCCAGGGCGCCGGTCGGGGTGGGGGATCTTGTGCGGAGATTGCTCGTATCGTCGTGGCGATGTTGGTTGCTGGGGTCGGGAGAGCCTGGTTTGTAGCGCCCACAGTCGGTCGTTTCTCGAAGAGATGGGGCAGTCCCATGGCCTCTTCGTCCCGGATTAGTGGCGACGTTCGGCAGTCGAGGCATAACGGGCAATTCGAGCTGCGCATTTACGAGCCTGTCCCCTACCGCCTTGGGAGAGTCAAGCCCAGGTGTTGCGTTGGGTTTACAGGTTGATGGTGGTGATCACTGGCTGTTGACGGTCGTCCGGGGGCATGTCGGGGCAGCCCCCGGACGTACGGGCGATCAGCGTTTACAAGCAAGATGGCCGTGACGCGCACGCCGGAGCCTGGAGGTCCCAAGTCGCCCCGTGATTGACGCCGAACCCGGTCAGTCAGTCGGCGGCTCCGGCTCCGGCCCGCCCATCGCGCCGGTACCTTCCTCGGCTTCCCCGCTGTCGCCGATCACGCCCGGCTGTCCTTGCCTGCGCTCCGGACTGCCCGAGACGCCGGTACCTTCGTCGGTTGCCTGGGTGTCGCCGATCTCACCCGGTCCTTGCCCCGTTGCTGGGTCATTCATCATCGGCCTCCTCACTCTTCTGGATCGTCCCCTTCCCGTGCCAGAACGGGTCAATCTAGTCACCTTGACGGACTTGGGGTCGCCTGTTCTTCGCCTGGCGTTCGACGGCCTTGATGATTATCCCGGAGCCAGAGAGCCCCGCCGGAGGCAGGGACCTGCCGTCGCTGGGTTATGAGCCGTACGACGTGCGTCTCTCCCGTCTTGGTGTCAACGGCGCATCTCCGGTATCCGCGCTAACCTCGGCGTACGGGTGGTGCGTGTTGGCGTCGCGCCTTCTGCGTCTCCCCCGTCTCAACCCGTCCCGCAGCGTCCGGTTTACAAATCGGTTACAGAACCGGTTCTTGACCTGCGGGGCCGACGGTGACGGGATGAACCGACAGGCTGGAGTGTGCGCGATCGCGCACAGTGGAAGATCGAAACCCCACAGGGGAGCACTCAGTCCACGCGACCAACGTGCATGTCGCTCACGGTGCTGTGCCGCTCGGCTGCCTCCCGAACCACTCGGTCATACCCGCCGACACCCGACGGAAGAGCGCTGGGACGACTTCCACTACGTGAGCACGCCCGCCTGGCGGCGCTCCTCCCTGGGGCCTGCTGGCACGCCGTTGGCGGTTCTCAAGACCCATATGGAAATCTTACTGAACTGCGTGGATGCCAGGTAGGGCTCGTCGCTTCGGCACGTATTCGGCATGATCAAGCTCCTAGCGCCCCTCGCCGGGGATCGTGGCGCCCACCCAACGTGGAGACGTGAGCGATCCGGCCACCACCGTACGTTCCGAGGACGAGTGGTGCGGTGAGTCCAGCATGGCGAGTCGGCGCGGCGTTCACAGCTGAAGAGGCCGCCTCGCCGCTTGCGGAGATTCCCTACGCGCTCCGGCATGCCGCCGTCTCGACCTGGCTCAACGCCGGGGTAGCGCCACCTCAGGTCGCCGAGTGGGCGGGCCACAGCGTGGACGTCCTGCTTCGGGTCTACGCCAAGTGCATCCACGGGCAGCAGGACCAAGCCAAACGCCGCATCCTCGAAGCGACCCAGCCCGACCAGCCCAGCGAACAATCACCCGCTGGCTGTCCCGACGATAAGCCGGACCGAGAATGATCTTCAGCATGTATTCAGCACAGCCAGCCGCATAGTACCGCCGCGAACCGCACACAGCCGCTCATCCCATGATGGCATACGAACGGCCTCTGACCGACGTATGTCCTGGTCAGGGGTCATTTTCGCTGGTCAGTGCGGAGGGCGTGGGATTCGAACCCACGATGACTGTCACCAGCCATAGCGGTTTTCAAGACCGCCGCCATCGGCCACTAGGCGAGCCCTCCCGTGTGCCCAACCTTACGCCGCCCGCCTCGCTCACCGTCCTGGATGCGCCGGGGTGCGCTGCAGGGCGCGGCGCGGCCACGCCAAACCGTCACCGACCGTGGCCGAGAGCCTGAGATAGGCCTCGGTCGTCGCCGGGCTGAGCTGCTCGAGCTCGACTTCGGCGCCCTCCTCCAGATGGGGGTCATAGGGAACGCGCACGACGGCGCGGCACCGCGCGGCGAAGTGCTGCTCCAGGCGGTCCAGGTCGACGGTGCTCTTGTTCCGCGGGCGCACGGTCGACAGCACGACGACCGCGTTCCGTACCAGGCCGCCGTAGTTGTGGGCGTCCAGCCAGTCGAGGGTCGCGCTCGCGGAGCGCGCCCCGTCCACCGACGGGGAACTGACCAGGACGATCTGGTCGGCCAGGTTGAGCACGCCGGTCATCGCGGAGTGCAGCAGGCCGGTCCCGCAATCGGTGATGCAGATCGAGTAGTAATGCTCCAGGACGCGGGCGACGTCGCAGTAGTCATCCTCGCTGAACGCCACCGATACGCCGGGATCGCGGTCGGAGGCCAGCACCTCCAGCCGGCTGGACGCCTGGGAGGTAAAGGCCCGCACGTCCGCGTAGCGGTGCACCTGCTGCCGTTCGTTCAGCAGATCCCTGACCGTAGCCGACGTCTCCAGCCGGACCTTGTCCGACAGCGTGCCCCGGTCGGGGTTCGCGTCCACCGCGATGACCCGGTCGCCGCGGAGGGTGGCCATCGTGGCTCCCAGCCCGACGGTCGTCGTGGTCTTGCCCACACCGCCCTTGAGGCTCATGACGGCGACCCGGTGATGACCGCCCGCGACCGGCGTCCGGGCCCGCCAGATGAGCTCGCGGCGGCGCTGCGAGCCGGCCGATTCACCGACCCGGACCAGGCCGCCGGTGGCCCGGAAGATGGTCCGGCGCCAGCCGGAGCCGGGCGCCGGGCGCTTGCCGTGGAGCAGCGCCTCGGCCGTCAGGCTGTCCGCCGTCTCGTGTTCCAGCGCGCTCTCGGCGTCCGCCGCCAGCGGCGGGAAGTCCTCATCGTCAACGTCGGGCCCGTGAGGCCCGCGGGGCCCGCGGGGCCCGGGGTGCACGGCCGTGCCCCGCGGGGCGCCCCCGGGCGGCAACGGGCCGGACGGTGCGGCCCCGGGCGGAGGATAGCCCTGGCCAGGCGCCGTTCGGCCCGGCGGTACGGCGGGAGGCCGAGGGCCACGCGCGGGCGGGACGTCCGCGGGCGCCGGACCGCCGCGCAGGCCGTTCTCCGCGGCCCCGGCGCGATGCTGACCCGTCGCGCCAGGGGTGCGCGGGCGGCCGCCGGACGGCCGGGCGCGTTCCGCGGGCGGCGCCGGGCTCTCCTCATCCTCAAGGGTGTCGTCACGGTAGCCGGGCGGGTCGTGGGGCTCGTTCCGGTAGACCCGCTCGGGGGGGCCCAGATCCGGGAGCGGCTCTACCGGAGGTGGGGGCGGGGCCAGCCCGTAGGCCTGCGGGGAGGGCAGCCCGTAGTCAGCCAGCGCATCCGCGGCCGCCTCGTCCTCCGGGCCGTAGGGGCGGTACGCCGGGTACGGCGAGGGGCCCCCGTGCGCCCCTTCGCCGGGATGGCCGCCCGGGGCTTCCTCGTCGGTCAGCGGTGGGTACGGCGATACGGGCGGGTACCCGTGCTCAGCAAATCCCGCGTACCCCGCCTCTGCTCCTGGGTGCCCCGGTGTGTGCCCCGGCTCCGCAAATCCTCCGTACCCCGGCCCGGCGGTGTCCGCGGGCTGCCCGTTCGTCCCCGCCCCGTTGGCCAGGGGACCGGGTACCGGACCGGGCTCATCCGCTGCGCCGTGCCCGGCTGCCGCCGGCCGGTAGGGCGGCGCTCCCTGCGGGTGAACCGAGGAGAATGGATTGGGCCCGGGTGGCAGGTACGGCTCGAAGTCGTCGTCCCCGTGCCCGCCGACCTGCTCCTCGGCCGCCCTGGTCTGCTTGCCGGCCGACCCCGACCTGCTCCTCGGCCGCCCTGGTCTGCTCCCCGGCGGCCCTGGTCTGCTTCCCGGCGGCCCTGGTCTGCTTCCCGGCCGCCCTGGTCTGCTTCCCGGCCGCCCTGGTCTGCTTCCCGGCCGGGGTCGGCTGCTTCCCGGCGGCGGCGCTCAGGCTGGCATCGTTGTCGGGAACGGGCGCGCTACCGGTGCCGGATCCGCGCCCGCTGCCGGTGTCGAGCCTCCCGTTGTCCGCGTGCGGCGCCGTCGGTCCTGCGGGCATCTCGTCGCGTCCGCCTTCTGCCGCCCCAACAGGCATGTCGCGGTCATCGGTCGCCACAGGTCGCTCCCCGATTTCTCATGGTGGGACAATGTCTAACCCTGTGCGGGCAGGGTCTGGTCTGCTTACAGCGGAAGCCTAGGCCAACGGCATCGGTTGCCATAGAGCTAGACATTGATCACCCGCCGTCGCAACCGATACCAGGAAAATACATAGGAGTGATATATGCGGGCCGTGGTTGTCACCAAGCCTGGTGGGCCAGAGGTACTGGAGTGGCAGGAAGTACCAGACCCCGATGTGGGCCCCGCCGATGTCCTGATCAACGTGGCCGCCGCCGGCGTCAACCGGGCCGATCTGCTGCAGCGCCGGGGCCTGTACCCGCCGCCTCCGGGCGCGCCGCCCTATCCGGGGATGGAATGCTCCGGCCGGATCGAGGCCGTCGGGACGGAGGTGACCGGATGGCAGCCGGGGGACGAGGTCTGCGCGCTGATGGCCGGCGGCGGCTACGCGGAAAAGGCCGCGGTCCCCGCCCGGCAGGTGCTGCCCGTCCCGGACCCGCTCAGCGTCGTGGAGGCGGCGGCACTGCCCGAAGCCACCTGCACGGTCCATGGCAACGTCTTCCAGGTGGGCGGGCTCGCCGCGGGCGAGACCTTCCTTGTGCACGGGGGCGCAAGCGGGATCGGCACGGCGGCCATCCAGCTGGCCAAGGCGACCGGCGCCCGGGTGATGTGCACGGCCGGGACCGAGAGGAAGCTGAAGCGCTGCCGGGACCTCGGCGCCGATGTCGCCATCTCCTACCGCGACGAGGACTTCGTGGAGGTCGTCCGGAACGCGGCCGGGGGCGGCGGCGCGGACGTGATCCTCGACATCATGGGAGCGAGCTACCTGGCCCGCAATCTGGCGGCCCTCGCGCCCGGCGGCCGGCTCGTGATCATCGGAAGGCAGGGCGGGAACCGCGCCGAGCTTGATCTCGGTGTGCTGCAGAGCAAGCAGGCCAGCATCCACGCCACCACGCTCGCGGAACCGGCCGCTCGGCGAGAAGGCCGTCATCGTGTCTGCCGTGCGCGAAAACGTGTGGCCACTTGTCAGCGCGGGCAAGCTGGTTCCCGTCATCGACCGGACGGTTCCCGATGCCCGAGGCCGCCGAAGCACACCGGATCCTCGAGGCCGGCGACCACATCGGGAAGGTACTACTGGTGAGATGAGGGGAGAACGACCGTGGCGGCCGAACGAACGGCCTCGTGGTCCGGCCCGCAGATCAAGTCCGACACACTAGGAAGATGAGTGACGGAATGAATGCAGACTCCGGGAACCGCCCCAACGTGGTCGTGGTCGGTCCCGACGGCATGCCGGTCGAGGGTGCCTCGCTGGGCGAGGACGGCGAGCAGACGAGCAGCTCGGAACGGCCGGTCACGGAAATGGTCGAGCAGCCGGCCAAGGTCATGCGGATTGGGAGCATGATCCGCCAGCTGCTGGAAGAGGTCCGGGCCGCGCCGCTGGACGAGAAGAGCCGCGCCAGGCTCAGGGAGATCCACGAGAGCTCCATCAAGGAACTCGAAGACGGGCTCGCGCCGGAGCTCGTGGAAGAACTGGAACGGCTCTCCCTGCCGTTCGCCGAGAACGAGCTGCCCAGCGAGGCGGAGCTGCGGGTGGCGCAGGCGCAGCTGGTGGGCTGGCTCGAAGGGCTGTTCCACGGCATCCAGACGACCTTGTTCGCGCAGCAGATGGCCGCGCGCGCGCAGCTCGAGCAGATGCGGCGGGCGCTGCCGCCCGGCCTGGGCCAGGTACCAGGACAGATGCCAGGAGAGGACGCCGGACGCCTGGGGCCGCCCGGCGCATCCGGGCCTTATCTATAAGGCAGCATCTGTAAGGCAGCGCGCATCCGGACCGCTTAGGCCCGGCGCATCCAGGCCTCAAAGGCCAGGACCTGACCGGTGAGGGCCGGACCGGTCAGTGCCTTCCGACCGGAGACGCGACAGCCACCCGGCCGCGGCGGCGAACTCGGCGTCAGACGTTCCCCGGGGCATCTGCGTCTGTCCGCCGTCGCATCGCGCGTAGCTGCCGAGGAACCTGACGTCGGCGCAGAGCCGCCGCAGGCCCATCAGGGCCTCCCCCACGCGCGCGTCCGCGACATGCCCTTCGCAGTCGATGAAAAAGTAATAACGGCCGAGCCCGTCGCCGGTCGGGCGCGACTGGATCGTGGTCAGGTTGACGCCCCGGACGACGAATTCGGTGAGGATCTCCGTCAGGGCGCCCGCGTGGTCGTCGGCCAGGAACGCGGCCAGGGAGGTGCGGTCCGCGCCGGTCGGGGCGGGCAGTCCGCCCGTCGGCCCGGCCACGACGAACCTCGTGACCGCGTTCTGCCGGTCGTGGATGTCGGAGGCGAGCACCTCCAGCCCGTACCGGGCGGCGGCGAAGGCCCCGGCGAGCGCTGCGTCGATCTTCCCCTCGGAAGCCTGGCGGGCCGCCTCGGCGTTGGAGGCGGCCGGGACCCATTCGGCGTCCGGGAGATGGGCGGCCAGCCAGCGGCGGCACTGGGGCTGAGCCTGCGGGTGGCCACTCACCGTACGGACGGCCGCCAGCCGCGTCCCGGGCCTGGCCAGCAGCGCGAAGGCGATGGGGAGCTGGAGCTCGGCCTGGATCAGCAGGTCGCCGCCCGCGGTCAGATCGTCGAGGGTCGCGGTAACCACGCCTTCCACCGAGCTCTCGATCGGGACCACTGCGCGGTCGGCCGTCCCGGCCCGGACAGCGGCCAGCGCGGCCTGGATCGTCGCGCACGGCAGCGGTTCGGCATGCTCGGCGGCGTCCAGCGCACGGAACGCCGCCTCGGTGAAGGTGCCTTCCGGTCCCAGGTAGGCGTAACGCTCGGCCATAGTCCCCTGATGCTAGTGCACCCGCCCGTAAATACTGTGGTGTATTCCGGGCTCCTCGCGGTTGGGGCGAGCGACTCCCGGCCAGCCGTGTGACGGGCGGGCGGGGCGGTGCCGGCCAGGGGACCGTGCGGCGGTATCCCGATGTATTGGCGTGTATAGGGGCCGGTGTGATCCCGCCCTATACGGCTCTATGGCCGTCTATCGGCGCGGCGTCCGGCCGTACGGCGATTACATATTGTTAAAGGGTACTCACGTCAGCGGACGCTCCCGGCGCCAGAATCTCCGGCTCGGCGGGCCCAGCGACCCCGGCGCACCCAGCAGCCCCGGTGGCCCCGGCGCACCCAGCGGCCCCGGCGTCCCGCTCGCCCGGATGGGCGGCGGCCGGCCCGGCGTCCCCGGGGTCTCCCGCCCCGGTGCCGCTCCCCGGCTGGTCGCGGTCCGCACCGGTCTTCCGCATCCGCGCGATGATAATGATGAGGGCCACGGCCGCGATCCCGAAGGCGTCTTCGACGACCCGGCTGAGCAGCCGGGGCACATCCGGATCGGACAGCAGTGAGTGACCCCACCAGGGAATGGTCAGCCCGAAGAAGACGGCCGCGCAGGCGGCCGTCAGTACCCGGCGCGGCTGCCGCCCGTCCCCGGCGATGACGCCGATCGCGATGATCACCATCAGGAAGTAGTGAATCCACGCGACGGGCGAGATCAGGACCTCGAGCATGGCGGCCACAGCAATGCCCGCCATCTCGTAGTGCTCCCGGGAGAGCCTCCGGGCCAGGGCGAATCCCGGGATCGCCACGGCCAGGGCGATCACCACCCACACCGCACCCGGTGCCTGGCCGGGCAGGAAGATCCTGAGCAGCAGCCCCCGCAGTGACTGGTTTTCCGTCCCGGCGTTGTCACCGAGCCGCCCCGACTGGAAGATCGTGCTCGTCCAGTAGGTCACCGAGTCGCGCGGCAGCAGCAGGTAGGCGCCGGCGGTCCAGGCCACCGCGGCCAGCGCGGCGGTTCGCGCGGCCCGCCGCCGCCCGCTGACCCACAGGTAGATGATGAACACCCCCGGGACGAGCTTGATGGCGGTGGCCAGCCCGATCAGGGCGCCGCGTGGCCAGCGTGGCCGCACCGCCGCGCAGTCGGCCACGCACAGGGCCGCCAGGACCGCGTTGACCTGGCCGAACCGCATCTCGTCCCGCATCGGGAACAGGTACGCGCAGGCGCAGAAGATCACGGCGAAGGCGGCCGGTTTCAGCGGCCCGGCCCGGCGCAGCAGAGGGCGGAACGCGTAGCCGGTGATGACCGCGAGCGGGACGTAGACGAAGGCGACCCAGACCAGCTGGGCCGCCGGCCACGACATCAGCGCGAGCGGGACCGCGAAGATCGCAGCCACCGGCGGGTAGGTGAACGGCAGCAGCTGGGGAGGCTGGGTGAGCACGCTGTAGAGCGGCTGGCCCCGCAGCACGCTGAGGCCCCCCGTACGGTAGACGTTCAGGTCGACCAGGCGCTGATCGGCCGGATTGGTGAGGTACCCGTGCACAATCGGCACGATGGCGGCCAGCGCCGCCGCCCAGGCCAGCACGCCGAGCAGCCCGGTCGCCCACCGTGGCAGCGCGGCGGCCCGGGCGGCCACCCGCCCTGTGAGCCCGGTCAGCGCGGTGAGGATGACCGGGCTGCGGCCGGCGGCGAGCGGCGCTCTAGCGGCTCTCGTCATCCGGCTCTTCCGTCCGTGGCGGGCTGCCGCGCCGAAGAGGGGGCGGCCGCGGGACCGGGCGGGGCGGGGCGGTCCGGCCCGGAGCGGCCGCCCGGGCGAGAGGATGAGGCCCGGCCGCGCAGCACGCTCACCACCACCCAGATGATCACGATGGCGAGGACCGCCGGCGTCACCCCGGTCCTGACCACCGACCGGAGCCAGCCCAGCCCGCCGGGCATGACCACCCCGGCGACCCGCGCGGGCAGGTAGCCGAACGCGAGCGCCGAGGTGCGGGCCAGCAGCAGCCAGTCAAGGCCGGACGCGGCCACCAGCGGCAGCAGCGCCCAGGCCAGCGCGTCGTACCAGGGCAGCACGTACGGCCAGGCCAGCAGCCAGGCCAGCACGAGCGCGAGCGCCGCACGCCCGGCCGCGTTCCCGCCCGCGTTCCCGCCCGTCCTCGCCTGCGCAGCCAGGAACGCAGGGGGTTCGGTAGCGGTCTGCGCCCCCTCACCGCCGCCGCCCGGAGAATATTCCTGCCGAACGGGCGGCTGTGGCGACCTCTCCGGCGGCCCGGGCGGCAGGCCCCGGAGCAGCAGGACGGCGAGCACCACCGCGAGCAGGACCGCTGCGATCTTGACCGCGTCGCCAGCCGCAGCCTCGCTGATGCCGAGATGCAGCAGGGTGCGGATGGCCCGCCACGGTGATCCGATGGAGACCATGCTGCTGGCCTGCATCGTCTGGTGGAAGCCGTCCCCGCCGCCGAGCGCGAGCGCCGCACCGGCGATGACCGCGAACCCGGCGGCCAAGCCGCCCGCGACCGGGACCAGGAACGCCCACCCGCGCGGCGGGCCCCCTCCCGGAGCCCGCCGCGGCGCGAAGGCCTGCACCGCTGCGACGGCCAGCCCGGCTCCCAGCAGCGCGATGGTCACCTTGACCGCGAACCCGAGCCCGATCAGCGCGCCGGCCGCCGCGGCGCGCGGCGCCATCCGGGAGGCCATCCGGCGGGCCGTGCTGTCGGTGCTGGTGGTACCGCCGGCGCCAGCTGTGCCGTCCCGGGACCGGGGCACCGCCCCGGAGATCAGCGGGCTGAAGACGGCGACGGCGGCGACGCCGAAGAACACAGCCTGACTGTCGGCGTGCTCACCGGCCACCAGCACCTGGAGCAGCAACGGGTTGCACGTCCACAGCAGGGCCGCGCGGATCTGGCGATGACGGTCCCCGCACCCCAGCCGGTGCAGCAGCAGCCCGGTGCCGGCGAAGGCCCCCAGGTTGAGCAAGGACAGGACGAAGACGGTCAGGCGGGCCGATGTGCCGCCGATCAGCGACGCGAGCGCCTGACCGCCGGTCGCGACGGTCCCGTAGTCCGACGGGGTGGTGTACCAGTCCTGCACTGCGCGCGCCACGGGGTCCCCGAGGCGGGCGAGCACGTCGGGCCCGATGGCGTAGGGGTTGTGCCCGGTGACCAGCATCCGGCCGTAAGCGGCGTAGCTCAGCGGGTCGGAGGAGCCGAACGGGGGCACGAGCGTGAGCGCCGCCGCCGCAATGAGGCCGGCCACCAGGATAGGCCACGCGGGGATGACCCACCCGCACCGCATGGCGCGCATGGTGAGCGCCACCCCGGCGGTCCCGGCGGCGAGCGCGGCACCGGCCAGCGCGACCGCCAGGTAAGGGGAAAGGTGTGCGCTGAACGCCCAGGGCGGCTGACCCGGCCGTCCTGGATAGGGCGGTTCCATGACGGACGTCCCGGCCACGGCCACCGTGAAGGTCAGCGCGATGCTCACGCCGGTCGCCGCGAGCCCGGCCCGCCCAGCGAGCCCAGCGAGCCCGGCGCACCCGGCGGCGTGTTCCGGCCGCTGCAGGAAGGGCGGCCGCAGGCTCATCGACGTGTGGCCAGGGCCCTTGCGACATCGGCCAGCTGCCGGGCACGGTGAAGCTGCGACCGCAGGTCGGTTCCCGTCGCGCGATGCGCCAGCGGAACCTCGACCTCGGTAATGCGCAAGCCCTGGCGCGCCAGGTCGATGGTCAGGGCCGTCTCCACGCCGAAGCCGACGGCCAGCGGGCGGGCCGCCTCGAACGCGGCGCGGGTCAGGCAGCGCTGCCCGTTGAGCGGCTGGGCCGGAGCCCAGCCGATGGCCCGGCGGATACCCGCGCCGGACAGCCCGACCACCATGCCGTGGCCGCCCAGCTTGACCGTGGAGGTGAAGGCGGCGATCGTCATGTCCGCCTGCCCGGCGGTGACGGGCTGGGCCAGCGGGGCCGCGAAGGCTGCGCTGCTGCCGAGATCGGCGTCGAGGAAGAGCAGGTGACGCGGCCGGTCGCGGTTCTCCCGCTGGTCCAGGAGACGGATCGCCTCGGCGCCGGTTTCCAGGGCCGCGGCCTTGCCGCGGGTGCGGGCGTGCCGCACAACGGTAGCGCCCGCGAACTCGGCCGCCCGCGTGGTGCCGTCCCGTGAGCCGTCGTCAACGACGAGGACCAGATCCACGCCGGGCAGCCCGGCCGCGGCGGTGACGGTGTCCCGGATCCACTCGGACTCGTTCTTCGCGGGGATAACGACGGCAATATCGCCGGCCTGCGCTCCATCGCCCTTCGGCAGCATGCGCTCGATCCTAGGGGATGAGGTGATGACCTACTGGCCGGACGCCGCGACGGAGTCGTCCAGCACAGTGAAGACCGAGTCCAGCCCGGTCACCTGCAGGATCTTGCGGACCGCGGCCCGGGGAGCGGCGAGTTCGAGGTGGCCGCCCCGCTCCCGGGCGCGCCGGAGCGAGGAGAGCAGGACGTTCATCCCGGTCGAGTCGCAGAACACCACGCCGGACAGGTCCACGATCACCCGCGCGGGCCGGTCGTCGGCCAGCACGTCAACGAGCTCACGGTGCAGCCGGGGCGCGGTGTAAAGGTCAATTTCGCCCGATGCGATCACAATAGTGTGATCACCTTGAGACCGGCTCGAGACATTGAGTTCCACGAGCGAACCCTACCGTCATCTGATCGACGGGGCCACAAAGTCCTGCGGTCTGGATTGGAACCCCGGACTGTTCGGTCACCGTCCCGCTGCTCGTCAGGCTTCAGCCACGGAACGTTCCGGCTCGGGGGGCTGGATCCGCGACCGGGATCAGCGGCGGC
Organism: uncultured Actinomycetes bacterium; assembly: GCA_963809975.1. Classification (GTDB taxonomy): domain Bacteria; phylum Actinomycetota; class Actinomycetes; order Streptosporangiales; family Streptosporangiaceae; genus Bog-532. The sequence goes on along the minus strand of CAWELT010000021.1, from coordinate 131,064 downwards.
GCGGTCGGCTCCCGCACGGGCGCGGCCATGAGCACGGCCCATACGGTGGTCTCGCCCTCGTCCCGTAGCACCCCCCAGCGGGAGGACAGCGTTTCCACGATTCCGAGCCCGCGCCCGCCGGGCGCGGCCGGGGAAGCCTGGGTGACACGGGGCAGCGGGCCACCACCTGCGTCGCTGACCGCGACGCGCAGCGCATCGTCGCTGACCGTCCACGCTACCCGCACCTTTGCGCCGGGCAACGGGGCCGCGTGCCGGATCGCGTTGCTCAGCAGTTCGCTGACGACCAGCGCGGCGTCGCCCACCACGGATTCATAGATTCCGGCCGATACCAGGTCGGCCGTGAGGCGGCGCCGGGCCACCGCGACGCTGGACGGCGCGTACGGAAGCAGTACGACTGCCGATGTACTCACCTCCCTGGGAAGCCGTTCCGCCCCAGCGATCAAACGAACCCGGTACGAGCGGAAAAATGCCCCGCGGGACAGGCCGGGAAACCGCAGTGGTCACATTTTGTAGCCGAAATGGCGAGCGGATCGCGATGTCTCCCCGTCCGGCGTAGATAATGGCCACATAAAGTGACGGTCGCTGACTGGATAGACAGCGAGGCAACCGAGCGCACCGGGTCCCCGCCAGCCTTTAGGCTTGCGCTTATCCCCGGGACGCGGAAGGCGAGGTATGGCGGTGGCAGAGCCGATGGTGGTCGTCGACGACCTGCACATCGTGTACCGCGTTTACGGTGCGGGCGGCAGCAAGGGCACGGCCGCGACCGCCCTGATGCGGGTCCTGCGCCGGCAGAATCGCCCGGGTTTGCGGGAAGTGCATGCCATTCGCGGCATCTCTTTCGTGGCCAACCGCGGCAACGCAGTCGGGATCATCGGGCGGAACGGCTCAGGCAAATCGACGCTGCTGCGGGCCATCGCGGGCCTGCTGCCCCCGGAACAAGGCGCCGTCTACACCACGGGTGAGGCGTCTCTTCTCGGCGTCAACGCCGCGCTGCTCGACGACCTCACGGGTGAGCGGAATGTCGTGCTCGGCTGCCTGGCGATGGGAATGAGCCCGCAGGAAGTCAAGGGCCGCTACAGCGACATCGTGGAGTTTTCCGGAGTCGGCGATTTCATCGACCTGCCGATGCGCACCTATTCGAGTGGTATGGGATCGCGGCTGCGCTTCGCGATCGCCTCGGCCAAGAGCCACGATGTGCTGCTCATCGACGAGGCACTGGCCACCGGCGACGCGCCTTTCCGGGCCAAGAGCCACAAGCGCATCGAGGAACTCCGCCAGGAGGCGGGCACGGTCTTCCTGGTGGCCCACAACCTCGGCGAGGTCGAGGAGACCTGCAACCGGGTGATCTGGCTGGAGCGGGGCGAGATCATCATGGACGGGGATGACGTCCCCGGCATCATCGACGCCTATCTGGAGGCATCTGGCGGCGACCGCCGGTCCCGCCAGCCGGTTTCAGCCGGCGATCCGCAGGACGAGCCGCATCACGCTCCCGCCGCCGTCCCGCGATGCCGCGTCCACCTGGCCGTCCTGAGCCACCGCGAGCCGGCGCACAATGTAGAGGCCTATGCCGATGCCGCCGAACCGGCGGCGGTCGCCCGCCTCGCCCTGGAAGAAACGCTCGAAGATGCGCTCGTGGTCACCGTCCGCGATTCCGATGCCCCGGTCTTCCACGGTTACCTCGAGCTGGCCGTCCCGGGCCCGCGCCCGGACCGTGACCTGGCCGCCTTCCGGTGAGTACTTGAACGCGTTCTCCAGCAACTGGCCGACGATGATGTCGGTGGCCATCGCGTCGCCGTAGGCCGGTGGCAGGTCGCCGGGGATGTCGGCCACCAGTGTGTGCTTATCCGACAGGGGCTGGAACGCGACCGCCGCGGCCCGCAGCAGCGCGCCCAGGTCGAACGGGCCGTTACGGACCGGCAGCTGGTCGGCTCCGGCCCGCGAGCCGAGCAGCAGCTGCTCGACCAGCCGGCCCAGCGAGCCGCCCGTTCGGCGATCGTCTGCACCGCTGAGCGCCGGTCGGCGTCGGTCATCTGGTCCCAGCGCCGGGCCAGCGTGCTGGCGAACCCCTGCACCACGGTGATCGGGGTGCGCAGCTCGTGGCTCGTGGTGGCGAGGAAAAGGTCCTTGGTCTCCTCCAGCTCCTTGGCCGCGGTCACGTCACGGAAGTCGATGACCCGCTCGTCGGTGCCGGCCAGCGCAGTGCAGAGCACGTCCAGCCACCTGCCGCCTGGCAGCCGGTGAGTGAGCTTGGCGCCTGGCACCGGCTGCGGGAACGGGGGCGGCTTGCCCATCGCGTCATCGGCGGCCACCCCGGTGAGCTGGTGCGCGGCCGGGTTCCACTGCCGGACCATCCCGGCGCCGTCCAGGACGGCGATCCCGTCGGCGCTGCCGTCGATGACGGCCCGCTCGTGCGCACGCTGCCGCAGGACTTCCTCGAAGGCCATTGCGTTGGTCAGCGCGACACCGGCGTGCCCGGCCAGCAGCTCCAGCAGCTCCAGCTCGACGTGGCTGAGGTTACGCCGGTTGTAGAGGGCGTACAGCGCGCCGTAAGGCCGTTCACCCACGTGCGACAGGCTGAGGGCGATGGTGTGCAGCCCGGGCAGTGCGGACCAGATCAGGTCGTCGAACCCGCCGGAGTCACCGGTGGTCATCATGACCGTCTTGCCCGACCGCATCAGGTCACCGACCAGGCTGGCGGAAAGCGCCGCGGTATGTCCGCGCAGCCGGGCCGGCAGCCCCGAGGAGCTGACCAGCCGGAGCATGCCGTCCTCGATGAGCACGAAGCCGCCAGCGTCGGCGCCGGTCAGCTCGCGCAGGCTCGCCGCGATGCGGTCGAGCACCGATTCCAGGTCCCGCTGCGCGTTCATGTCGGCCACGACGTCGTCCAGCCTGCGGACGACCCCGGCCCGCTCGGCCATGTAGTGCCGGGCCATGTCATCTTCACCGGCCTGGTGGCAGACGTGAACCCAGCCGGTCACCTCGCCGCCGGCCCCGATGAGGGCACTGGTATCGATCCGGACGTCCAGCATCCTGCCGTCTTTGGCGATGCGGCGGGTCGCGAAGGAGATCTGGCCCCCGCCGCGCAGCCGTTCCAGCACAGCGTTGTGCTCGGCCTTGAGCTCCTCCGGGATGATCGGCGGCTCCAGGCCGGTCACCTCGGTCGCCGTCCAGCCGAACATCCGCTCCGCGGCCGGGTTCCACAGCAGCACGGTCCGGTCGGTGCCGAAGGCGACGATCGCGTCGGCCGCGCACTCGATGACCGCGCAGGCCGTGACGTCGACCTGGTTCACCTTCTCCGCTGGCCCTGTCACCACCCCCTCATGGTGCCATCTACCCGAGCACACCGGCGACCTGGAGAAGTGGCTGCTGGCCGAGCTGGACCAGATGGCCGATCCCACCGCGGCGCCGCACGGCTGAACAGTGCCATGGGAGAATTTCAGCATGAGCATTCGGGTGGTGAAGCGGCGTACAAGTACCGCTTCTACCCGGCCCCCGAGCAGACGGGCCTGCTGAACCGCACATTCGGATCGGTCCGCTACGTTTACAACCGGAAGTCCCGGCTGGGCGGGACGGCGGCGACCCGCAGCCGCCGCAGCCGGGTAGCGACCAGGTTGGTGGCACCCTCGGTGCGCTCAACCCGGCCGGAGATGAGCAGGGCGCCCGATTCCGCCCCCACCCGGCGGTAGCGCTCCCACACCTGCGGCGGGCAGATGACGTTCGCCATTCCGGTCTCGTCCTCCAGGCTGAGGAACACCACACCGCCGGCCGTGGGCGGCCGCTGCCGGTGGGTGACCAGGCCGCCCACCACGACGGCGCCGCCCGCGGGGGCGGTAGCCAGCGCCGCCATGGTCGCGACCCCCTGATCCTCCAGCAGCGGCCGGATGTGCCGGAGCGGATGCGTGCCGAAGACCCCCGTGGCCCACAGATCGGCCACGGTCTCTTCCGCCGGCGTCATGACGGGCAGCACCGGCGCGACCAGCCCGGGCGTGGTACCGGGAAGCTGAGCCGGCCGGATAGCCGCCGCGGCGCCCGCGGCCCACATCGCCTCCCGCCTGCTCATACCGAAACAGCCGAACGCGCCCGCGGCGGCGAGGGCTTCCAGGGCCGCCGCCGGGAGCCGGGTCCGGCGGGCGAAATCCTCTATGTCCCGGTAGGGACGGGCCGCGGCGACCGCCGCGGCGGTGTCCGCGCCGAGGTTCCGGACACCGCGCAGTCCGAGCCTGATGGCGGGCTGCTGCCGGGACGGCTGGAGCTGAACCGGCCCCGGTGGCCCCAGTGTGCCCGGTGGCCCCGGTACGCCCGACGGCGGCGGGGCGCCCGGCGTCCCGGCGGATTCCAGAGTGGCCAGGTCGCTGCTGGCGTTGACGTCCACCCCGAGCACCTCCACCCCGTGCCGGCGCACGTCGCTGATCAGGCTGGCCGGGGAGTAGAAGCCCATGGGCTGGTTGCGCAGCAGGGCGGCGGTGAACGCCGCGGGGTAATAGTGCTTCAGCCACGCGCTCGCGTACACGAGGTAGGCGAAGCTGATGGCGTGGGACTCGGGGAATCCGTAGCTGGAGAAGGCGAGGATCTTCTCGTAGACATCCTCGGCGACCGGGCCGGGGATACCCCGCCGGTCCATGCCGTCCAGGAGCCGCTGGCGCAGCTCCTCGATGCGCTCGGGTGCCCGCTTCGAGCTCATCGCCTGCCGCAGCCTGTCGGATTCGGCCGGCGTGAAACCCGCGCAGTCGATGGCCAGCTGCATCATCTGCTCCTGGAACAGCGGGACCCCGTACGTCTTGCCCAGGGCTTCGCGCATGGTCTCGTGCGGGATCAGCCGTTCCTCGGTGCCGGCGCGGCGGCGCAGGTAGGGATGGACCGATCCGCCCTGAATGGGGCCCGGCCTGATCAGCGCGACCTCCACCACGAGGTCGTAGAACTTCTCTGGGCGCAGCCGTGGCAGAGTGGACATCTGGGCTCGTGACTCGACCTGGAAAACCCCTACGGTGTCCGCCGCCTGGAGCATCTCGTAGACGCCAGGGTCTTCCTGCGGGATCGAGTTCAGGTTCCACTGATGACCGTAGTGGGTTTCGACGAGATCGAAGCAGTCGTGCAGGGCCGACAGCATGCCCAGGCCGAGCAGGTCGAACTTGACGAGCCCGACGTAGGCACAGTCGTCCTTGTCCCACTGCAGGACGCTGCGGCCGGGCATCCGCGCCCATTCCACGGGGCACACCTCGCCCACCGGCCGGTCGCAGATGACCATCCCGCCGGAGTGGATGCCCAGGTGCCGCGGTAGCCGCTGCATCTGCTCCGCCAGCGCGGCCACGTCGTCGGGAACGCCCGCGTCCTCGCCCGCGTTCTCCCCGGGGCCGGCTCGCCGCGACCACGCGTCCAGCTCCGCGGGAGGATGGCCGAGGGCGCGGCCCGCGTCCCGCAACGCCATCCGGGGCCGGTAGGAGATCACGTTGGCGACCTGGGCGGCCCGGTCCCGGCCGTAGGCCTCGTAGACGTACTGGATCACCTCCTCGCGCCGCCGGTGCTCGATGTCCAGATCGATGTCGGGAGGGCCGTCCCGCCCGGCGGACAGGAACCGCTCGAACAGCAGGCCGTGGCGGACAGCGTCCACGCTGGTGATGCCGAGCGCGTAGCAGACCGCCGAGTTCGCGGCGGAACCGCGTCCCTGGCACAGGATGTCCCGGTTCTCACAGAACCGGACGATGTCGTGGACAAGGAGGAAGTACCCGGGGAACCTGAGCTCCTCGATCACGCTGAGCTCGTGCTTGATCTGGCGGTAGGCTCCCGGCTCCCACTCCGCGCCCGGCGGCCCGTAGCGCTTCGGGGCCTGCTCCGCGACCAGTACCCGCAGCCAGGACATCTCGTTGTAGCCCTCGGGCACCCCGAAGTCGGGCAGCCCTGGCGCGATCACCCGGAAGTCGAACGCGCAGGAGCCGGCCAGCTCCACGGTCCGCTCCTGCACACCAGGGAAACGCCGCAGCCGCCGGCTCATCTCGGCGCCGGACCGGAGGTAGGCGGCACCGGAAGCGGGCAGCCAGCCGTCCATCTCGTCGAGGCTGCGGCGGGCGCGGATCGCCGCGAGTGCCTCCGCCAGACGCGCCCGCGCCGGCGACGCGTAGTGCACGTTGCCGGTGGCCACCAGGCCCACTCCCGTGGCCGCGGCCAGCCCGGCCAGGACGTCGTTCCGTTCGTCGTCACCGGGCTGATCGTGGAATGTCAGCTCCGCCATGACGTTGCCGGGGCCGAACACGCCAGCCAGCGCGCGCAGCTCACAGAGCGCGGCCCCGGGACCTTTGGCGGCCAGGGCGGCCGGAACGGCGCCCTTACGGCAGCCGGTCAGTACCACCCAATGCCCGTCGTGAGCATCCGCGAGAGCGCCACGGTCGTAGACCGGCCGCCCCTTCTCGCCCCCCGCCAGCTGGGCCGCGCTGATCACCGCGCACAACCGCCGGTAGCCCTCCGCATCACGCGCCAGCACCAGCAGATGCTGCCCCTCCGGATCGGGCGCCCCCGCGCGGCCGGAATTTCTTACCGGCCCAGCGAGTCCCGGGCCGTCAGGCCCGGGCGAGCGGCCGGTGTGCGGCGGCCACCACAGCGGGTGACGGGGGGTTCCGGGGGGTCGCCCCCCCGGGGCAACACAGCCCAGACTCAGTTCGGCTCCGAAGACGGTCTGGAGCGGGGTTCCTGCCTGCTCCGCCTGGCGCGCCGCGGCCTGGGCGAACTGGGCCACCCCGTACATGCCGTCGTGGTCGGTGATGGCCAGGGCCTGCACACCTTGACGGCTGGCCTCCGCGACCAGCTCGGCCGGGCTCGACGCCCCGTCGAGGAAGCTGTAGGAGGAATGGCAGTGCAGCTCCGCCCAGGGCGGCGCGTCGCCGCGGTTTTCCTCCCGGTCTGCGGCCGGCCCGACGCGGCCGGGCCCCGGCTGGGCACCAGGCGGCCCGGGCCCCGGTTCCTCTCCCAGTCCTTCTCCCGGGCCGGCCGGCAGCCGGGTCACGTTCCACGACAGGCGCCGTTCGAGTTCCCGCCAGGTGACCGGCGGGTTGTCCCAGCCCATGGTTGCCGCCTCCCGCTCGTGGTGGCCATGGCCGCCCGGCCTCAGTCATATCTGGCCTCGATCTGCCAGCCGCCCAGCTCAATGGCGGCCAGCCAGGCGGTACCGTCCTCGGTGACCAGCTGGAACCGGGCCCGCCGGGTGGCGTTTCGCTCGTCCCACCACCGCTCGCTCACCGGCCACGGGCCGGCCCAGGCGGTGATCGCCAGCCATGGGCTGTCCCCCGCCATCAGCGCGTCGGGCGGCGCGGATATGACGGCGCGGCCGGTGACGGTCACCGGGACACCGGCGGCATCGATGACCCGGGCGGGCAGGGGGGCCGGGTACACCGTGGCCGGAGCGGGCGTGGGGATGCGTGCGGGCCACGGCCGGTCCGCCGGGAAGCGCGTGCCACGCACGTCGCCGAAGGGCACGAGCACGACCTGCTCGGCCGGCCCGCGGCCGCCCGCGAGCAGCGGATGGGCCACCGACTCATGCCCGAGCATGGCCTGCAGGCGGACGGCGGCACGCTCCACCCGGCCGCTGACCAGGTCATCGCCCCACAGGCCAAGCTGGCGTCCCTCGTCGGGCACCAGCTGGTCCGGGACCAGGCGCAGCATGGTGATCCCGCCGGTGCCCTCGTCCGCCGGGCCGCCGTCCCCTCCAGCCCGGGCCGGGTGCCACCCATCCAGCTGCCAGCGCACCCGCTGCGCCACCGCCAGCGCCGACAGCAGGCCGTCGTGGCGCCACCGCCGGCTGCTCTCCTGCCCGTCCGCGCCGGTCACCTCGACCCGGACCCGGACGCAGGACAGGCCCCGTGCCGTGAGGCCATCCAGCATCCGTTCGGCCAGGCCTTTCGCCGCGAACACGGCCGGCTCGGCGTGTACCGGCGGGTCGAACTCGAGCACGGCGGAGAGATCGGCCCGCGGCGTGCCTGCCACCAGCCGCCGGGGTTCCTGGCCCCCGGCCACCCGCTGGGCCGCTGTTCCCTCGGCGCCGAACCGGCTCGCCACGTCCCGGGCCGGAAGGGCCGCGAAATCCCCCAGCGTCCTGATGCCCAGCCGGGCGAGCTGACCGGCCAGGCCCGGGCCGGTCAGGACGTGCACTGGATAGGCGGCGAGAAACTGCCGGGTCCCACCCGGCGGGACCACGACGCCGGGCACGCCGGAGCCACCAGGTGCACCGGGGCGGGCGGCGCGGGCGGCCAGGCACGCGGCGAACTGGCCGTCGGCGACCCCGGTGTGACAGTCGAAGCCCCGGGCGGCCACGGCTCCGGCGATCTTCCGCGCGAGCGCGTCCTCACCGCCGAAGTATCTGGCCGGCCCCCGGGCGCCGAGGACGCACATTCCCGGCCGCAGCACCTCGACTTCCGGGCAGAAATCCTCCACCACCGCGACGACATGCCCGAAGGCCCGTGCTCCGGCGCCGCCGGCGTCCTCCTCCGGCCAGCCGGGGCACCACACCGCCAGGACCCGCGCTGGCGCAGCCGTGTTCCCTTTTTTCACCAGGCCGCCCGCAGGAACGCCGCCGTCGCACCGGGAGCTTCTGCCGTGGCCGTCCCGCCGGGGAGGCCGATGCAGCCAGCGTCCGCCGTCTCATCCGTGGTCACCGTGCCGTCGAGAGCGGGCAGCCACAGCCAGCGCCGCCGCGGCCGGGCCACCGCTCCCCGGCCCGCCGCCACCACCTCGGCGCGGCAGGCCCGGAGGCTCCCGTATCCATCGCCGATCCCGGTCCAGGACCGCCGGGCCACCCGGAGCCGCACCGGCGCGCCCTCCCATTCGCCGACGGCCACAAGTACCCCGCCGCCGCGGCGCAGCGCCCCCTCCAGCCGACGGCGGATCGGCGCCGGCGGCCGGCCGGGCGGCCGCACCACCACGACCTCACAGGCCTCCAGCATCGACGCGACCACCTGCGGCCAGCCGGGCCCGGGGTGGGCAACAAGCATCAGCCGGGCTGGCTGCACTCCCATGCCCGCCGCCGCGGCCACGCCCAGATCAGGTATCCCGGCCACCCCGCACCAGGCCCCTGCCGCCGACGCCGCCGCCACCAGCGCCAGGCACAGCAATCCCGGTTGGTCTACCGCTATCACCGATCCTCTGGCCAGCCCTCCCGCGGGAAGCAGTTCCGCCAGGGCGGGCAGCACCGGCAGCACCGCGCCGCCCGGCAGCACGGCGTCCCTGGCGAAACCGGCGTCCCGGAAAACCCCGGCGTCCGTGGAAAAACCACCGAGCCGGAGAGGCCCATCGGTCTGGGGGGATACAGCGGTCTGGGCCGGCACAGTGGGTGGGGGGGACCCGGTGGTCTGGGAAGCCACAGTGGTCTGGGGAGACACTGCGGTCTGTGGAGACGCAGTGTTACCAAGCGGCCAGATGGCACCGGCTGGCGCAGCGTCATCGGGGAACCCCTCCAAAACCCCCGTGAACTGCGGAATCTCCTCCCGCATGACTAAGAAGTACCGAATTTATGTTCGAAATGTCAAGACGCCAGACAGCTACGCTGTGTCACGAAAAGTCACAGCAGCCCGCTTCCTTGTCTGTACTCCGGGTCGGGGGAACGCGGGCCCCGCCCGGAGCGTTCCGCGATCGCGCGAGGAAAGCCGTGTTCCAGCGGCAACTACCCGGGATCGTGGACCGTTCCCCGCACACTCTCAATGTTCTCTCAGCAGTAAAACGGGAAGTATCCATCTAACTCATAGGAATGTACGAAACTTTTCCTGGCTCCCGCACCACAATTGCCCTGCCGGCCTGCATCAAGAGAGCAACCGAAGGTGAACGCCCCACCACCAGAAGTGCGTGCCCACCAATTCGGCGCCCAGCGCACCAAGGGCCGCGAACCACTCCTGCACTTTCCAGGAATCTGGAATCCAGCCCCTCACCCAAGGGGTGATCAAGCCAGCGGCGGGTACCAGAACGGGCCGCTACCAGGCCACCGGCGAGCACCAGCAGAAGCGAGGGGCCGCCCGGCCAGCGGCCAGCGGCACAACAAGCCGCACGAGGCCACCGGTGGGCATCCCGAGCCGGAGAGTGCGCCGCGCGGGGGGTTCCGGGGGGCCGTCCCCCCGGACCAGCACCGCGGACCACCGGGAAGCCGGCCAGCGGCCAGCATGAACCGTCTCGTGGGCGAGGAGGGATTTGAACCCTCACGTCCTTTCGGACACACGGACCTGAACCGTGCGCGTCTGCCGTTCCGCCACCCGCCCTGGGCAGGCAGTAAGGGTAGCACGACCCCGAGCGCACCCATAGCCCAGATACGATCAGATGCGAGTAGCGAAGGGAGGTGCCACGGTGGGAGTTCTGCAGCGCTTCGAGCGACGGCTCGAGGGCATGGTCGAGGGCGCCTTCGCGCGAGCTTTCAAATCTGAGCTACAGCCGGTCGAAGTGGCCAGCGCCGTGCAGCGCGAGATGGACGACAGGGCGGCGATCGTGGCGCAGGGCCGCACCCTGGTGCCGAACGACTTCGTGGTCGAGCTGGCCGAGAGCGATCACGACCGTCTCGACGTGTACGCCGACAGCCTGGGCGTGGAGCTGGCCAACCTGGCGCGGGACTACGCGAAGGAGCAGGGCTACTCATTCGTCGGACCGGTACGGATGCGCTTCGAGGGCGTGGATGACCTTACGACGGGCACGTTCCGGATCCGGTCTGGGGTGATCCGCGGGTCCACCGTCGAGGGCGGCGAGATCCGCCAGCCGGCCAGCGACCTGCCCCAGCCGAGTGGCAGTGAATTCGCCGGCCGCCCCCGGCTGCTCGTGTCGACCGGGGACCCGAACGGCGGCGGCCGGCAGCAGCGCAACTACGACCTCGTCACGCCGACCACCCTGCTCGGCAGGGGGACCGACTGCGACCTCCGGCTCGTTGATCCGGGCGTCTCGCGCCACCATGCGGAGTTGCGGGTTGAGGGGGGCGAAGTCATCCTTGTCGACCTAGGCTCTACGAATGGCACGTTCGTCAACGGGCAGCCCATCAAGCACGTGGTGCTCACCGATGGCATGCAGATCACCCTAGGCCGGACGACCCTGGTCTTCCGCCGGGACAGCGGCTACTGACGCCAGAGGCGAGGAACATCTCACTGGGATGAACGATCTCACCCTCACCCTTATCCGGGTGGCCTTCCTAGCGGTGCTATGGCTGTTCGTGATCGCGGCGATCGGCGTCGTTCGCACGGACCTTTCGGGGAATTCCGGAGGCCGTTCGCGGGCCGCGCGGAGGCAGGCGACGGCTCCCCGCGCAGCTAAGCCCGCCAAGCCGCAACGAGCGCGGCGGGGGCAGCCTCATGTGCTCGTGGTGACGGCTGGTTCCCTGAAGGGAACGAGCATTAATCTCAGTGAGCAGCAAATCACGCTTGGCCGGGCAAATGACGCTACGCTCGTTCTCAACGACGACTACGCTTCAAGCCGACACGCCCGGATTTTCCTGCAGGACGGGCAATGGATCGTTGAGGATCTCGGCTCGACCAACGGCACATATCTAGATCGCCAGAAAGTGACGCGGCCCACTCCCGTGCCGGCGGGCATGCCGATCCGTATCGGCAAGACCGTTCTGGAACTGCGCAGATGACACTTGCACTCCGCTACGCGGTACGCTCCGACGTCGGTCTCCTCCGCGAGGGAAACGAAGACTCGGCGTACGCGAGCCCCCGCCTGCTCGCGGTCGCGGACGGCATGGGCGGCCACGCCGCCGGCGAGGTGGCAAGCGCCGTGGCCATCGCCTCGGTGGCCACACTGGACGGAACGGCGACGCCCCACGGTGACCTGCTCAAGGCGCTGAAGGAAGCGGTCCACTCGGCCAGCGACACCCTCCATCAGATGGCGTCCGCCGACCCCGCCGTGGAGGGCATGGGGACCACGCTGACGGCCATGCTGTGGGCGGACCAGGGCTATGCGCTGTGCCACATCGGCGACTCGCGCGGCTACATGCTCCGCGACGGCGAACTGTACCAGATCACCCACGACCATTCCCTGGTGCAGTCCCTGGTGGACGAGGGGCGGCTCAGCCCGGAGGAGGCCGCCACCCATCCGCAGCGCTCGCTGATCCTGCGGGCGCTCGACGGGCGCGGGGAGGCGGAGCCTGACCTGTCCATGCGCAAGGCCATGCTCGGTGACCGGTATCTGCTCTGCTCCGACGGCCTGTCGGACGTGGTCAGCGCGGAGACGCTGCACCATGCGCTCAGCACGATCCCGGATCTGGACGATGTGACCGTGCAGCTCATCGAGCTGGCCATCCGGGGCGGCGGACCCGGACAACATCACCGTCATCGTGGCCGATGTCGTGGACACCGACACGACCACGGCCGCCCCCACGACCGCCCCGGTCATGGCGGGGGCGGCATCGCATGGCAGCGCCGGGGACCTGAGCCTGCTGCAGCGTGCGGACAGCCCGGCCGGCCGGGCGCAGATGCTCGCGCACACCGCGCCGCAGCCGGCCGTCATGCTCGACGAGCCCCGCACCGCACCCGGCGGCTGGCCTGAGGCGGAGCCCGGCCGCCAGCCTGAGGGCCGGGACGGCTGGCCGTCACCCGGCGACCAGGCGCAGGCCAGGAACGGCCACCGCGCGCAGCGGCAGCGGCGCTCGTCCCGCCCGTCGCGCCGCCGCTGGCCGATCGTCACGATCGCCCTGGTGGTACTGGCCGTGGTCATCATCGGCGGCGGCTACGGGGCCTGGTACTACACCCAGCACCAGTACTACATCGGCACAGACAGGGGCGAGGTCACGATTTTCCGCGGGGTCAACCAGCGCGTGGCCGGGGTCAACCTGTCCAGCGTGTACGCCCGGACCGGGATCACTGAGCAGCAGGTTCCGCCGCAGGAACTGCAGATGATCCAGGGGACGATCTCCGCGACGAGCCTGAGCGACGCTCGGCGCATCGTCGGCCAGCTGCGCGCTCAGGACTCGCAGTGCGAGCAGGCCTACACGGCGCGTAACTCCTGGGTCCAGGCAGCAGGCCGTGCTGACCGCGCAGGCCAAGGCCCACCCGAAGGCGCCCAAGCCCACCTTGCCGCCCGAGCCGACCGTGCCAGCGGACTGCCCGGCCGCGGCGGCGCTCGGGGTCGCTGCGGCACCGTCCAGCCCGCCCCCGTCACCGGTCCCGTCGGCCAGCCACAGCGCGTCCCCGCGCCCGTCCGCGCAGAGCACCAGATGAGCAGCGTCGCGACGTCGGAGGACGCAGCCCTCGGGGGGATGCCCGATTCCCCGGTGGCGATGCCCCGGGGACGGCGGCGCACCGAGGCCGCCATGCTCCTCTTCGCGGTCGCGCTGGTCGCCTTCGCCTACGCCAACGTCGGGTTCGGGCTCAAGGGCTCGCTGCCGTCCGGCATGGCGGAGTACATGATCGCCTTCGTCGTGCTGCTCGCGCTCGCTCACCTGGCGGTCCGGAGGCTCGCACCGTGGGCCGATCCGCTGCTGCTGCCGCTCGCCGCCACGCTGAACGGCCTGGGCATCGTGATGACCTACCGGCTGCAGGAGGTGGGGCGGAACGGCAACCCCGGCACCATGTCCGTGCCGCTGAGCTCGTCGGCGACCCTCACCCAGATCGTGTACACCGCCATCGGCCTCGGCTGCTTCGTCGCCGTGCTCGCGCTCGTCCGCGAGCCCCGGGTACTGCAGCGCTACACCTACACCTTCGGCGTCATCGCCATCATCCTGCTGGCCCTGCCGGCCCTCCTCCCGGCCAGCATCAGTGAGGTGCAGGGTGCCAAGATCCAGATCCGGCTCGGCGGCTTCACCATCCAGCCGGAGGAGTTCGCCAAGCTGGCCCTGGCCCTGTCGTTCGCCGGGTATCTGGTGGCCAAGCGCGAGGTGCTGTCGCTGGCGGGCCGCCGGGTTCTCGGCATCGACCTGCCGCGGGCGCGTGACCTCGGCCCGGTGCTGATCGTCTGGGCCGTGAGCCTCCTGCTGCTCGTGTTCGAGAGCGACATCGGCACGTCGGCTCTTTTCATGGGGCTCTTCGTCTGCATGCTGTATATCGCCACGCAGCGGACATCCTGGCTTCTGATCGGGTTCGTGCTATTCGTCGCGGGCGCCTTCGCGTCCAGCAAGCTCTTCGGCCACGTAGGTGAGCGATTCCAGATCTGGCTGCACCCCTTCGCGGGCACCAACGTGTTCAACAACGTGTATCAGCTCGTACAGGGCCTCTACGGGATGGCGTCGGGAGGGATCCTCGGGAAAGGCCTGGGCGCCGGCGCAGCCGTATCTGACGCCGCTCGTGCAGAGCGACTTCGTGGTCACCGCGTTCGGTGAGGAACTCGGCATGACCGGCCTGATGGCGATCCTGCTGCTGTACGGCCTGATCGTGCAGCGCGGCCTGGCCACATCGGTCTCGGTCAAGGACCCGTTCTCCAAGATCCTGGCCGGCGGCCTGGCCTTCATGCTGGCGCTGCAGATCTTCGTCATCGTCGGCGGCGTGACCCGGCTGATCCCGCTGACGGGTATCACGACCCCGTTCCTCTCCCAGGGCGGCTCCTCGCTCGTCGCCAGCTGGATCTTGATCGCGCTGCTGATGAGGCTCAGTGACACGGCCCGGAGGCCGCCACCGCAGCCGATCCAGGACGAAGGCATGACACAGGTGGTGAACCTCTCGTGAACCGCGCGCTGCGCCGTATCTCGATCGCCGTCCTCGTCATGTTCGTGCTGCTGCTCGCGAACGTGAACTACCTCCAAGCGTTCGAGGCCGGGAACCTGACCAACAAGCCGGGCAACTCGCGGGCCTTCGCCGCCCAGTTCCAGTACCAGCGCGGCGAGATCACCACCGCGGACGGCAAGGTCATCGCCAGCTCGAAGAACGTCGGCGGCGTCTACAAGTACCAGCGGGTCTACCCGCAGGGCCCGGAGTACGCGCCCGTTACCGGCTACGACGCGCTGTACAGCGAGAGCCGGCATCGAGGCGGCGGAGAACTCGTACCTGACCGGCAACTCCTCCAAGCTCGCCGTCCGCAACGTGATCGACATGATCACCAACAAGCCCCGGAAGGGCGCGACCGTCCAGCTCACCCTGGACTCCAACGCGCAGAACACGGCCTGGAACATGCTGCGGGCCTCCGGGAAATCGGGCGCGGTGGTGGCGCTGAACCCGCAGACCGGGGCCATCCTCGCGATGGCCTCCTATCCGTCGTACGACCCGAACCAGCTGGCCGTCCTGGACGGGCCGCAGCTCAACAGCAACGACAACAAGCTCCTGAAAGACCCCGCCCAGCCACTGCTGAACCGGGCGACCGGCGCCACGTACCCGCCGGGCTCGACATTCAAGATCGTCACCAGCTCCGCGGCGTTCTCGCAGGGCAACTCCAATCCGAACACGATCGTGAACGCGCCGGTCAGCCTGCAGCTCCCGCAGAGCACGGCCCATCTGATCAACAACGACGGTGAGGTCTGCGGGACCCTCGGCAACAACAAGGCGACGATCATCACCGCGTTCACCGAGTCGTGCAACACGGCGTTCGCCAACATCGGCATGCAGCTCGGCTCGGCGACGCTGAAGAGCATGGCCGAGAAGTACGGCATGAACGACCCGAACCTGAAGATCCCGACGCCGGTCGCGCAGAGCAACTTCCCGCTGGAGCCGGACCAGGCCACCACCGCGCTGTCGGCCATCGGCCAGAAGGACGACACGGTGACGCCCCTGCAGGAGGCCATGTTCTCCGCGGCCATCGCCAACAACGGCACGCTGATGAAGCCCTACCTGGTCCAGCAGATCCAGGCCGCCGACCTGAGCATCGTCGATTCGGCCGCGCCCACGGCGCTGGGCCAGCCGGTCAGCCCGACCGTCGCCAGCCAGATCAAGCAGATGATGGTGAGCGTGGTCAACTCCCCGGACGGGACCGCGGCCGCGTTCAAGAACGCGATTCCCGGGGTACAGATCGCCGGCAAGACCGGGACGGCGCAGAATGGGATCAACAACAGCGGCCTCAACGACGCCGTCTTCACCGGTTTCGCGTCTAACGGCAACCGTTCCATGGCCGTCGGCGTCATCATTCAGGGCGGCGGTTACGGCGCCGCCGCGGCCGCTCCGATCGCCGTCGGTGTCCTCAAGGCGTACCTGGAGAACGGGTGAACGAGTCACCTGCTGGGCGGACGTTACCGGCTAAGTGGCCGGATAGCGGTTGGCGGCATGGGCGAAGTGTGGCGCGGTACCGACGAACTGCTCGACCGTCCCGTCGCGGTCAAGCTTCTCTCGGCGGCGCACGCGACCGATGAGGCGTTCCGGGCCCGGTTCCGCGCGGAGGCCCGCTACGCGGCATCACTGTCTCACCCGAACATCGCCCAGGTCTTCGACTACGGTGAGACCTCCAGCGACGAGGAGGCCCCCGCCGATCTGCCGTCCGGCGGCGCGTATCTGGTCATGGAGCTGGTGCCCGGCGAGCCGCTGTCGGCGCTGATCGCCCGGCAGGAGCGGCTCCCCACCGCCGACACCCTCCGGATCGTGAGCCAAGCCGCCGACGCGCTGGCCGCCGCGCACGAGGCGGGCATCGTGCACCGCGACATCAAACCGGGCAACCTGCTCGTCACCACCGACGGCACGACGAAGATCACCGACTTCGGGATCGCGCGCGCGATGTGGGCCGCCCAGGCGTCCCACCTGACCCAGACCGGAATGGTCATGGGCACGGCCAGCTACGTCTCGCCCGAGCAGGCCACCGGCGGGACCATCACCTCCGCCTCCGACATCTACTCACTCGGCGTCGTGGCCTATGAGTGCCTCACCGGCACGCCGCCGTTCACCGCGGAGACGCCGGTCGCGATCGCGGTAGCCCATATGCACCGCCCGGTGCCGCCCCTGCCGGACGATGTGCCCGCTCCCGTCGCGGAGCTGGTCACCAACATGCTGGCCAAGCAGCCGGATGAGCGGCCGCAAAGTGCCCGGTGGGTAGCTGACCGCGCCCGCCTGCTGCGCAGCACGTTGCCCAGCTCACCAGACCTGGTGGGGGAAGAGGTAACGGAAGCCGGACCGGACGAGCTGACCGAGGTCAGGGACATCGCTCCCGACGCGGTGACGGATCCCGCCCTCGGCGCGGCGCTCACCCGAGCCGACTTTGGCGCGGCGGCCCCCGCGGGCGAGGACCTGGCCCCCTGTCGGCCGATACCGGCCGGCAGCTTGGTGATAATCGTCACCGTCGGCGGTCCGCGTTTCTCGCCGCGGCGGTGAGTGTGGCGGTCGCGGCGATCGGCGGTACGGTCGCCGCGGTCATGCTCTCCGGCCATCCGATGGGCACGACCAGCGATTTGTCCCCGCCCAGCCCGGCCGCGACGTCCCCGGCCCCGACGGCGAGCAGGACCGCGCCCGCGAGCGCGAGGCCGACACAGGTCCAGGTTCCGGCCGGCATCGTGGCGACTACGCCTAACCTGGGAGTGGGAACCGGACAAGGAAACGGAGCGGGCCAGTCCCCGGTCACGCCCAGCAAGAAGCCGGGACCGGTGAAAACGACACCGGTCCAGCATCCGACGACAGCACCACCAACCACGGGACCGACGACAGCACCACCAACCACGGGACCGCCAACGACGCCTTCAACGGGTCCAACGCAATCTGCTGGCAGCGGCAACTCGTAGGGGACGAAGACACCAGGTCCAATGGGGGCCAGTGATGACACAACGCGGGATGGTTTGGCAAAGTGCGAGACATGACACAGCCCCGACTCCTTGGTGAGCGCTACGAACTCGACGGCGTTGTCGGGCGTGGTGGCATGGCCGAGGTGTACCGGGCCCACGACATCCGGCTCGACCGCACCGTCGCCATCAAGACACTCCGCATCGACCTGGCCCGCGACCACACGTTCCAGGCCCGGTTCCGCCGCGAGGCGCAGTCGGCGGCATCCCTGAACCACCCGTCCATCGTCGCGGTCTACGACACCGGCGAGGACATGGCGACCGGTCTCCCCGTCCCCTACATCGTGATGGAGTACGTGGACGGCCGGACCGTCCGCGATCTGCTGCAGGCTGACCACCGGCTGCTGCCGGAGCGGGCGCTGGAAATCATCGACGGGGTGCTGGGCGCGCTGGACTACAGCCACGAGTCCGGCATCGTGCACCGTGACATCAAGCCGGGCAACGTCATGGTGACCCGCAACGGCGACATCAAGGTGATGGACTTCGGCATCGCCCGGGCGATGAGCGACGACCAGGCCACCATGACCCAGACCGCACAGGTCATCGGCACGGCGCAGTACCTGTCGCCGGAGCAGGCGCGCGGCGAGCGGGTGGATGCGCGCAGTGACCTGTACTCCACCGGCTGCCTGATGTACGAGCTGCTGACGGGGCGGCCGCCGTTCACCGGTGATTCGCCGGTCGCGATCGCCTACCAGCACGTCCGGGAGAATCCGGTGCCGCCGTCGGTGGTGGACCCGGAGATCCCCGCGTGGGCGGACGCCATCGTGCTGAAGGCCATGGCCAAAGACCCGGCGGACCGGTACCAGAGCGCGGGCGAAATGCGGATGGACGTCCAGCGGGCCATGAACGGCATGGCCGTGGCCGCACCGACCCGGCTCGACAACTACGGGCGGACGCAGCAGATCGGCGGCGCGACGATGATGGCCAGCCCGACCACGGCCGTCCCGCCCTACAACTACGGCCAGGAGGACACCGGCGAGGAGCCGCCGCGGCGCCGCTATCGGGCGCTGCTGTGGATTCTGGGCCTGCTGGTCGTCCTCGGCGCGGTCGGCGCGCTCGCTTACATGATGTTCGGCGGCACCGGCAAGACCTACGCGGTGCCGATGGTCCAGGGCCTGCCCCAGGCCAGGGCCGTGCAGGATATCTCCGCCGCCCACCTGCGGTCCGCGATCGCCGACCAGGCGAGTTCCAGCGTCGCCAAGGGTGACGTGATCACCACGAATCCGGCGCAGGGAAATACCGTCAAGGCCAACACCCTGGTCACGCTGTTCGTCTCGAGCGGCCCGAAGGCGGTGTCCGTCCCGAACGTGGTCGGCCAGCAGGTCAGCGCCGCCCAGACCACGCTGACCAACGCCGGGCTGAACGTGAAACAGGTGGCGGACACGACCTCGACCGCGCCAAACGGCCAGGTGACGAAGGAATCGCCCGCGGCGACCACCAGCGTGGCCCCGGGTAGCACGGTGACGATCTACGTCTCCGGCGGCGCGGTGACCGTACCCAACGTGACCAATGACACGGCGGCCACCGCGGAGCAGATCCTCCAGGGCGCCGGGTTCAACGTCCTGCCCAAGACCGTCGCCGGGCCGGCCAGCTCCACCCCCGGGGACGTGTTCCAGCAGACTCCTACGGGCAATACTTCGGCAGCCCAGGGCTCGACGGTGACGATCTACATCGCGTCCCAGTCGGCCAGCCCGACCCCGAGCCCGACCCCGAGCGCCACGCAGTCCGCCAGCCCGTCACCCTCACCGACAGACAGCGGCCTGCCGGGCGGCGGGGGCGGCAACGGAGGCGGCGGGGGCGGCAACGGAGGCGGGGGAGGCAACGGAGGCGGCAACGGCAACGGCAACTAGAACGGCCAGGTTCACCGGTCGCAGGCGGCGGCCCGTCTCCGGACGGGCCGCCGTTTCGGTCTGAACGGCGGTCTGCTCAGGCGCCGACCGGTCAGCCGTTGATCGCGCTGCGTCCACCGGCACGCGGCAACTACGGCCACGGAAAGCCACCGAACCAGAGCGCAGCGGCGATCACCGCGGCGATCAGGACCGTCCAGGCGACCGGCGGGCATGGCGGGCGGGCATGGCGGGCGGGCATGGGCGTGGCGCGCGACTGCGCGCGATGGCGTAACCCACTACGATTACGCCAGCAGCCCGAGCCCCGGCGCCGGTGTGCGAGCACCCGCCCAGACCAGGAGATGACGGTGCCGAAGTCCCGCGTCCGCAAGAAGGCGGTTTACACGCCTCCGCCGAGGTCGGTGAGGGCCAGGGTCAGCCCTCCCTGGCTGGCTCCCACGATGGTGGCGTGCCTGCTCCTCGGCCTGGTGTGGATCGCTCTTTTCTACCTGACCGACAATCAGATACCCGGGATGGCCGCGCTGGGCGACTGGAACGTGGTGATCGGCTTCGCCCTGATCATCGGCGGGGTGGCACTGGCCACCCGGTGGCGTTAGGAGCGGCCAACGGCCCACGGCCAGCGGACCGGCCTACCACATCGGGCTCAGAATCCGGCCACGCCGATCTGGCCGTTCCGCACGACGACCGCGAGAACCAGTATGACGAGGACGGCCACCGTGGCGCCGCCCTGGATGAGGAACCGCCGGGAGCGCGGGGAGCGCGGCGCGTAGGCGTAGGCAGCCGTCACCACCGTCCCGGTGATCAGGCCGCCGATGTGATCCTGCCACGCGATGTGCGGCACCACGAATCCGAGCACCAGGTTGATCACGATCAGCCCGAGGATGCCGCGGCTGTCCAGGCCCCGCCGCCGGGACACCACGAACCAGGCGCCGAAGAGGCCGAAGACGGCCCCGGAGGCCCCGAGCGCGGGCTGGTTGAGCGGTACCAGGTAATAGAGGAATACCCCGCCGCCGAGCGCGCTGAGCAGGTACACCGCGAGGTAGCGCGCGGACCCCATCATCCGTTCCAGGGGTGGCCCCACCACGAGCAGGGCCCACATGTTGAAGGCGATGTCGGTGATGCCGAATCCCCCGGTCGGTGCCACAAAGGCCGACGTGATCAGCCGGTACCACTGGCCCGCCCCGACGCCGATGGCACCGCGGCCGTTCCCGGCATAACCCACCATCTCAAGGTTGTCGGCGATGCTGGGGCGGGCCAGGACGGCCAGGTAGAGCAGAACGTTGATGCCGACCAGCGTCCAGGTGACGATGGGGGCCGTGACCACCCGCCCGCCAAATTCCGTCCTCGCCTCGCGGGCACCCTTGTTCGCGCCCCGGATGCATTCGACGCACTGCTGGCCCACCGCGGCCGATCGCAGGCAGTCCGGGCATGCGGAGCGACCGCAGCGAACGCACGAGACGTACGTTTCGCGGTCAGGATGCCGGAAACAGGTCGGCACCGCAGGATCGGCCGGCTCGCTCATGCGGCCGTCGGGTTGCCCAGAAGTGGGAGCGTCCAATGACGTCTACCTGGACGCGCCGGGCGCGTCGCCGTCACGGTCGATCACCACGGACTCCAGGACGACGTCCTGAGCCGGGCGGTCCCGCCGGTCGGTCTTGGCCTGGCTGATCGCCTGCACGATGTCGGCTCCCTCGACGACCTCACCGAAGATGGTGTGCTTACCAGTGAGCCACGGCGTGGGAACGACCGTGATGAAGAACTGTGATCCGTTGGTTCCCGGCCCCGCGTTGGCCATCGCCAGCAGGTAGGGGCGGCTGAAGGCGAGGTCCGGGTGGATCTCGTCGCCGAACTTGTACCCCGGGCCTCCGGTCCCGGTGCCGAGCGGGTCACCGCCCTGGATCATGAAGTCCGGGATCACGCGGTGGAAGATCGTCCCGTCGTAGAGCTTGTCACTGGTCTGAGCCCCGGAACGGGGATCGGTCCACTTCCTGGCCCCCTCGGCCAGTTCGACGAAGTTACGCACGGTCTGCGGCGCCTGGTCAGGGAAAAGCCGGACCTTGATCTCGCCGCTGGTTGGTGTTCAGCGTTGCGGTAAGCGTATTGGTCATGCCGGGAATCCTCGCATAGCCCACGCCATGGGGGGCTGTAGGGACAGATACATGTTCCGTACACTTCCACGGTACAAGCAATATCGCGTGACCGGCCGCCGCGGTGGCGGGACCGGCTAGACCGGCGGCGGCCGCCGTGTCCGTCCTGACATGCGGTCCGCAGCGCCAGGCAATTACGGAGGGTTGAGGACGCGGGTCACGGGAAGTGTTTGAGTCGAGATTCTCTGCAGGAGGTCAACTGTGTCCCTTACCAAGTCTAAGAACGCCGGGGCGGCCAAGGCCCGGGCATCGGAGGCAGCGGCCACCGGCGCTGACGTCGCCCGCGCCCGTGCGCAGGACGCGGCGAACATCGCCCGCGACCGCGCCCAGGACGCCGCGAACGTCGCCCGCGCTCGTGCGCAGGACGCCGCGGACGTCGCCCGTAGCCGTGCGCGCGATGCGGCCGAGATTGCCCTCAGCCGGGCCCAGGAGGCGGCGGCACAGGTCGTACCTCTGAGCAAGCGAGTCGGCGTGACGGCCGCCCAGAACGTGGAACAGGGCGTCTACGATGCGCGCGAGTGGGCGGCGCCGCGGATCGAGGATGCCGCCACCGCGGTCAGCGAGACGGTCGCGCCCAAGGTTTCTGCGGCACTCAAGGCGACCGCACGGCGAGTCGACCCCAAACCGTCGAAGGCCCGGCGCCTGCTGGGCTGGCCGGGCGCGGTAGGCCTCGCCGTTGTCCTTGCGGCGGGTGCCGCCGTGGCGGTCGTACTGCGCAAGCGGCAGCCCGAGCCCCCGCCGCCCTATCCTGGCGAAGAGGCCGAGGACGCAGGGGACTCGACGGCTCCGGCCGGCCTGGACTCCGAGGTGAACGGCCGCGTGCGCCAGCCCTGAAGTCCCGTCTTGAGGTTCCGCGCAGCATAGACGTAAGGCGGCGCATGGGGCGCCGCGCCGATGACGCCCCATGCGCCGTGCCCATGGGCGCGGGTCACTGCGCGCGGTCAAATGCAGCCGTGGCCGGCGGACGATCGTGCCGGGGTCATTTCGGCGCCCGGCGCCCGGCCGGCCATCACGGTCGCAGCAGGCCGCCCAGAACGGGCGGGAACGGCGCCAGGCACGCCATCCGGCACGTCGCGGTAAGACGCCAGGTCCTGGTGATGAAACCCCCGCGAACCATCACATCCGGGCCCCTGGCGGACACGAGTTTGCTAACTCACCCGCGGCCGGCGCGCCGACGTCGATCCCGTACTCAAGGATGACGCGGTCGGCGGGAATCACGATGTGCCGGCAGACTTCCAGCACCGCATCGCCGGAGATCAGCCGCCGGAGAATCGCGAAAACCGGGACCCCCTGCGCCACCCGCAACGTCAGCGCTTCGGACTCGGTAGGCATGCGGGCGCGGACCGATTCCTCCACACGTGAGACGGGACGGCCGAGGAAGGCCAGCTGGGCAACGGTTCCGCCCGGCCATGGCTCGCGTGCGGGGTCAGCCACGGGGGTACCCGCCACGAGGTCCAGGAGCAGGTAGTTAATGCTGATCTGCTCCGGTTCACCGCGGGCGTAGAACACGAAATGCCTGCGGAGCAGGGGCGCTTCCGGCTCGGTGCCGAAGAGGGCCGCCAGTTCCTCATCGGCGGGGACCTCGGAGTAGCGGGTGGTCAGCTGGTAGTCCGGCCATTCGATGGCGTCGCCCTCGGTAAATGACATGCGGGGCTCGATGGCCTGACCGGTGTCGGTGGCGTACCTTTCGGCGGCCTGACGCGCGTGCGCGGCGCAGCGCTCCATCGCCCGCCGCCGGACCTGCGGCCGAGTCCGTACGACGGTGCCGCCGCCGCGCCGCGTCTCCACCAGGCCCTCGAGCCGGAGCAGCGACACGGCGTGCCTGATCACGATTTCCGACACGCCGTAGGCGCGGCGCAGTTCCTCCATGGTGGGCAGCCGCGCGCCCGGCGCATAATGGCCGGACACTATCTGCTGGCGCAGTTCATCAGCAACAACGAGATAGGCGGGACGTTCCTGCACGGTGACACCTCCGGGCCCAGCCGTCCCCCCGGAACATTATGCGTTCAGCCTGATACGATCTGCATCTCCCCCCATTTTCGTATACGGAGCTGGTTCATTCCCGGCCACGGACGGTCCTGACTGGCCATGCGCTGTCCTTCCCGCCTCTCGTCCGGTAAATTTTGGAGGGCACGCGCGCCGACGGCCGGGTGGGCCTGCGCTCCTGGTGAGGTCCGTGCCGTAGGCCAGGCACGGAAGGCGTCATTGGCGATCTTGATCTTCGGGCAGGGGTGGCGAGCAGCGTGGCGAGTGGCAGCGAACCGTCCCGTTCGCCATATCCAGGCGCCTCCAGCGTGAGTTCCCCGCGGCCAGCGTCCGCCACCAGCACCAGCGAGCGGCTAAACCCGGAGGGACCGGCCCAGGGCACCGCCGGCGATCCCCCACGGCCTGCTGACGGGCCGCCCCGCGCGCCGGCAACCGCGGGGCGGTCCCGGCCGGCACGTGACCGGCTGACCGTCGTCCTGGCCTGGACCGCCGCCATCCTGATCGTCATTTCGGTCGCCATCATGATCGCGGTGCTGGCGGCTGGCCCCAGCATGGCCGTTATCCACGTGCCGATGCCCGCGGCCGGCCCTCCGTGGTGGTTCTCGCTGCACCCCTCCACTCCGCTTGTGACCTTCGCGCTGTGGACGGTGGCCGGCGCCGGCGGGGCCGGGGTCATCGCGGGTCTCGTCGCCGTGGCGCGTGGCGCCCGGCCTTCAGCCCGGGCGCTGATCGTTTTCTCTTTCCTGGCCGTGGCGATCCTCACCGTGCTCCCGGCCGGGGGATCCAGCGACGTTCTCAGCTACGCGGCTAACGGCCGGATGGCCGCCACCGGCCATAGTCCGTATGTCATGACGCCGCTGGAGCTGAAGAACTCAGGTGACCCGATCGGCCAGTGGATCCCGCCTTCCTGGCAGACCAGCGTCTCGGTCTACGGACCGGTGGCGACGGCAGAGGAGTGGGCCGCGGCGGAACTGAGCGGTACGTCCGTGGCCCGGGTCACGTTCTGGCTAAAGCTCCTGACGTCGATCGCGTTCGGCGCGGTGACGCTGATGCTGGACCGGGTACTGCGGCGGGACCCAGCCCGCCGGCTGCGCGCGCACCTGCTGTGGACGGTCAATCCGCTGCTGCTATGGGAGATCGTGGCCAGTGGCCACATCGACGGCCTGAGTGCCGCATTCGGCCTGCTGGGCATCCTGGTGCTCGCGACCGGCCAGCACAGCGAACGCCCTGCGCTGCGGAAATTCTTGCTGGCTGGCCTGTTCATCGGGATCGCCGCAGCCATCAAGATCCCATACGCGGCGTTCGGGATGGGGGTGGTCTGGGCTGGCCGCAAGTCGCTTAAAGCGCTCGGCGCCGTGATCGCCGGATTCGCGCTGATCCTCGTGCCGGCGTACGCGCTGGCCGGCCAGCCCGCCATTGCTGTCCTCATCAGCCGTGGTCCCGGCACCACCTGGGACACCATGTACCAGATCTTCTACCGGCCGTTCGGCTACCAGACGTTCGGCGCATTCATCATGCCGCCCAACCTGACGCTGGTGGCCGGGATCGCCTTCGGCGCCGTCGCCATCCTCGCCTTCTTCCGCTTCCCCGACGGAACCCCGAGCTTGCCGGCCCTGAGCCCAGCGCTGGCGCTCAGCCTCGCGTGGCTGTTCGTGTGGTCCTATCAGCGGCCCTGGTACGACGTGATGGCCATCTGCCTGCTGGCGGTTTATCCAGCGTCCCGGCTGGACTGGCTGGTGCTGGTGCGCCTGATCCTGGCCGCGCCGGTGTACCTGCCCGGGATGCCCGAGATCCCCGGCAACCCGCCCGCCTGGATCGACCACGTGGCGGCCGTCGAAGGGATTGACCTGAGCGCCTACGGCCGGCTCGTGGTGGCCGTCGCGTTCGTCGTGCTGTGCCTGTTCCCCGGCTGGAGATGGCTCTGGGGCTGGCGGCGGCCCAAAGCAGCCTTCTCGCCAGGTTCGTCCCCGGTCCTGCAGTCGCTCATCTAGGAAAGAAACTCCTCCCCGCGCTTTCGAACCATCCGGTTAAGGTATCCGTGAAGTTGAGCGGGTGCCCATTCCGGCGGGCGTCCGCACCCGCCGTCCCGGGCCCCGGAGCGCTCGTGCCTCATGGCTACCGACCGCCACGACAACAACGGCTCTGCCGTCGATGCCGGAGCGCCCATGGCGGACGGTGAGGAGCGCCCGGCCAGGTCAATCCCCCGGCCGGTGACGGGAGATCGCCCCGTCCCGGAGGAGCGGCGCAGCCGGAGCGAACTGTATTCCGACCTGCGCGACACCGGTGCCGGAGGTGACCAGGGCCCGCGATCCGGTCCGGACGGCCCCCGCATCACCGACGACGGCGCCTGGGAATGGAAAGGCCTGCGACTGGAGGCGGGGGCCAACCGCATCGCCGAGGAGGAGCTATCGGCGCGGCGCACCGCCGAAGGCCGCGAAAGCGACGGAAGCTACGGCGATCACGGCATCACCCCGGCCATGCGGCGCGTCGAGGCGAGACTGGAGCATGGCACCCTCATCCCGGACACAGAGAAATTCGCACTAAAGTCCCCCGACCGCTTCAAGGAAAAACTCGCCAAGATGATCGAGCGCCGACCGGACTCCTCAGTCAGGGAACTAGCAGGCGAAATTCACGATGGAATACGCTATACCTTTCTGCTCGAATCTCAGCACTATGTCAGCGAAACACAGGACATGTGCGCAAGCCTAGCAAATGACCGATATGAGCTTATCAGGCTCGCCAATCTCTGGGATGGTGACGAATATAAAGGGATAAACAGCCGATGGTTCGACCCTCGGAGCGGCCAATCCTTCGAAGTCCAATTTCACACTCCCGAGAGCTGGGACGCGAAGCAAAAGACCCACGACACTTACGAGAAAATCAGCAATCCTGCCACGCCCATCGAGGAAGTCGAGACCTTGCGCGCCTTCCAGCGCGCAGTAAGCAGCTCGATACAACACCCCGATCGCTGGACGAAAATCACCGACTACCGAAAGCCCGGGTCATAACACTATGCCCAATGAAATCAAATACTTCGCCGTCCTGGGCCCCGGCCGATCAATAGCCGACCCTACTGGACTGGCTCGCCGGACATTTACCGAGGAGGGACGCCTTGACGAGTCCCTACGACGGGATCTCACCTGGGTGCGAAGCGCAGAGATCTATCAATGGGAACGTGGGGAAGAGATGGGACCCGAGCTTGTCGAGATCGATGCTCAGGAGGCCGGGGCGCTGATTGAGCGGTTCCGGGAGAAGTGGGCCTGACCGCGGTGGCGTCGCCATGGCGCCAGCTCTGCGGGCTGGACGCTTACCGGATTACCGAAATCCCCCGGCGGGCGAACGGTGAGATGCAGAGCGGCCCGGACGCGGACCGCGACCCCGGCCGCGCCCAGCGGATCGCCGCCCTCGTCGCCGCGTACCACTCCGGCGGGACCGTGGCCTACGGCTGGATACGCCTTCAGGCCGGCGGCCCGGTCCAGATCCTGGCCGCGGGAGCGGCACTGGCCGGGAGCACCGGCGCCGGGGAGGTGATGCTGGCCCTCCCCGGCGGTGCCCGGGGGCGTACCCTGGGCCGTGGCGCGCTCGCGCCGGCCATGTCCGGGCTGGCTTGCTGGCGGTCGATTGGCGGGATCAGTGACGGGCTCCTGGTTGCCGCCGGCGAACCACAGCCCGACCGCGTTCCAGGCCGCGCCATCCCTCGGGGATTGCCTGCTGCCCGCCTGGCCCGGCCCGTTCGGCTGGCTGGTCGTCGCCGACCCGGTCCCCCCGGCCGAACTGGAATGGCTGGCCGACGAGACCGCGCGGGGTGAACGGCTGGCCACCGGGATGGCTGACCGGTTCCCGGACCGGGACGTGGAGGCGCGCCGGCTCCGGCACCGGCACACCGAGTTGCGCCAGGGATTGTCGACCGGCATGTGGCGTGTCCATCTGCTCGGGGGCGGTGCCGATCCGCCAGCCGCCGCGCGGGTGGCCGGCCTCGTGTGCGCGTCGGCCGATCTCAAGGGCCTGCCGTATACGCTCGCGCCGGCCCACAGCAGCCCGGCGGGATTGCGCGATCTGCTCGGCCGCCCCGGCACGGAGACCGCTACCGGGCCGCAGAACTCTTTCCACGCGAGCACGGGCCTGCTGGCGGCGCTCACCCGCAGTCCGGACACGGAGATACCCGGAATACGGCTGGCGCTCCGCCCGGATTTCGACGTCACGCCGGAGACCCCGGCCGTCGCCTGCCAGAACGCCGAACCGCCTGTCCTCGCGGGCGCGCCGACCACGGGTGCAGCGAGCCCCGCCGAACGCCCGGAAGCGAGGTGGCACGAGAGCACGGTGCCGCTGGGGCAGGTGCTCGACCGGCAGCGGATGCCGGCGGGCCCATTGAGCGTCCCGCTGGGGTCCCTGAACCGGCATGTTTTCGTGTGCGGAGCGACCGGCGGCGGGAAGTCCCAGACCGTCCGGGGCCTGCTGGAGGCGGCCACCCGGGCCGGAGTGCCCTGGCTGGTGGTGGAGCCGGCCAAAGCCGAATACCGCCTGATGGCGGCGCGGCTCGCGGGATCAGGCGCCCAGGTGGTGCGGATCCGGCCCGGCGAGGCGGACGCGGTGGCCGCCGGGCTGAACCCGCTGGAACCGGCGGCCGACCAGACGGGGGAACGTTTCCCCCTGCAGACCCATGCCGATCTCGTGCGGGCGCTCTTCCTCGCCGCCTTCCAGTCCGAAGAGCCCTTCCCGCAGGTGCTCAGCGCGGCGCTGACGCGTGTGTACGAGGACGCCGGATGGGATCTGGCCCTGGGTGAGCCGCTGACTCCGGGACTGATCCCCGGGTACCCTGGGCTGGCCGATCTTCAGCGGACGGCCGAACAGGTGGTCGGGGAGATCGGCTACAGCGACGACGTCAGGGCCGACGTGCTCGGGTTCATCAAGGTCAGGTTGTCCAGCCTGCGTCTCGGCACGAGCGGGCGGTTCCTGGAGGGCGGTCACCCGGTCGACTTCGGCCAGCTGCTGCGGCACAATACGGTGCTGGAGATCGAGGACGTCGGGGACGACCGGGACAAGGCGTTCCTCATGGGCACCGTGCTGCTCCGACTGGTGGAGCAGCTGCGGCTGGCCCGGCGGCACGAGGCGATGGCCGAACCGGGCCTGCGGCACCTCACCGTGGTGGAGGAAGCGCACCGGTTGCTGCGCCGGCCGGAACGGGACGCCGGCGTGGCCGCGCACGCGGTCGAGTTGTTCGCCGGGCTGCTGGCGGAGATCCGCGCGTACGGTGAGGGCATCGTGATCGCCGAGCAGATCCCGGCCAAGCTGATCCCCGACGTCATCAAGAACACCGCGGTGAAGATCGTGCACCGGCTGCCCGCCGCCGATGACCGCGAGGCGGTCGGCGCGACCATGAACCTGAGCCGCGCGCAGTCGCAGTACCTGGTCACGCTGGCGCCAGGTGAGGCGGCCGTATCGGTGGACGGGATGGATCATCCGCTGCTGGCCAGGATGGCCGACGGGACGGCACGCGAGGCCGCCGGCGGCGCAGCCGGCACGGCGAGCCCGGCCGCCGTCATCTCCGCGCGCAGCGGCACCTGCGGCGCGGACTGCATCGGGCGCCCGTGCACCCTGCGGGACATGCGGGCCGCCCAGCGCGCCCTGGACCGTCATCCCGGCATCGCCCTGTGGGCGGAGATCGCCGTCCTGTCCCATCTGACAGGCTGGCCGATGCCGATCCCCCGGGCGCCGTTGCTGGATCTGCTGCGGGCCCTGCCGGCCCGGCTGCGTGACTGCGCGCTGTCACACGGCGTCGATGCGGCGGTCGCGGCGCGAACGCCGCTGATCTGCGCGCGGGTGAGCCCCCCGGCCCTCGCCTCGCACGTCGCCACCGCGATGCGGGCCCGGGTGACGCGGGGAATGTGGATGTGCCCGCAAGAGGAGCCAGCGTGGCTCGCGCCCGCCTACCAGTGGGTGCTCCTGCTCGACGCGCTCACGGCCGGTGATCCCGCGCAGGACAGCCGCGGCCAGGCCGCGCGCACCACGGACGAGCCGGGCGCGCTGACCAGGGGCCGGGAGAGAAGGTACGGCCGGGCGATCCCCGGCGATACGCGCGCCCATCAGGCGGCCACGGTGCAGCGATGGCACGTCAGCGGCCTGCGTGACGCTGGCGCTGTGCGAGCTGTCGCGTTCGGCCTGGTCACGCCCTCAGCCATCGAGCGGGCGATTGGCGCCAGCGCCACGGACGACGACTTCGGGCCGCGGCTCGCTGACCACCTGGAGCAGTTTGCCGACTGCCAGTGGCCGCACCTGTACCTGAAGAAGCAGGCAGAGCCAGAACCGGCGACCTGAACAGCCGCGCCCCGCACCGGCCGCGCGCTAAGCCGCGCTGACGCGGCGCATCCGCCGGCGCCGCTCGGCCGCGCGCTCGTCTTCGTTCAGACCGCCCCACGACCCATACTTCTCCGGCCGGGACAGCGCATAGTTAAGGCAGTCCATGCGTACCGGGCACGAGGCGCACAGCGCCTTGGCCTTCCGCTCCCGGATCTCACGCTCCGGCTGGCGCTCACCGTCGGGCCCGAAAAAGAGGATCACATCCTCTTCCCGGCACGCGGCCGCATCCTGCCAGCCCCAGTTGGGCTGCGAAGGCACCGCCGACGGCCGACGCACGTGAGACATGGACCCATCACCTCAACCGGTTACCGAAGTTATCTGCCGTGACTCAACCCCGTTGCGGGCGGGCCCGTTCGGTGCCGGGGACCGCCTGTCAACCATGCAACGCCTAGCGTGGCCCTGCCGTTCCCGCGCCGGGACCAGAACTTGCTTTTAGGCAAGTAACGATGCGGTCACGCGAGCGGGAGGACCGTGGCCGCCGTGTCGGGCGGCCGGCCGGAACGGCCCGCCGGTACGCTATCTGGTGATCGCCACCCGGCCAGCGCGTTCCAGTGAGCAGATGAACTCCCAGCAGCAGAAGTCATACCTTACGCACCGGGCGAATGCAGGAGCCGGGCGGCACGGCTGG
Organism: uncultured Actinomycetes bacterium; assembly: GCA_963809975.1. GTDB lineage: Bacteria > Actinomycetota > Actinomycetes > Streptosporangiales > Streptosporangiaceae > Bog-532. Next base: position 100,473 of record CAWELT010000021.1, on the reverse strand, counting down.
CTCCGGCTCACGCCCGCGTACTCGGTGCGCCTGGTCCGGGAACGGACCCGGCATCTGCCCACCGGAGCGGTCGTCACGGATCCCTTTTCCGGTTCGGGGACCACAGCGCTGGCGGCGGCCGAGCATGGCTGTGACGGCCACGCTGTCGACGTCAATCCCTTTCTGGTCTGGCTGGGGAACGCGAAGGCCGCCCGCTATCCGGCCGCGCTGCTGGCGGAAACCAGCGCATCGGTCCCGGTGATCACCGGGCGCGCCGTCACGTGCGCCGCCGAGGCCGCGGCGCTGTGGGCCCCGAACCTGCACAACATCGGCCGGTGGTGGTCCGCGGGAGCGCTGGCGGCCCTGAAAGGCCTGCGCCGCGTGCTCGACGACACCTGCCTGCCGGCGGCCGCGCAGGACCTGCTGGGCATCGCTTTCTGCCGGACGGCCATCGCCGCCAGCAACGCGGCCTTCAACCACCAGAGCATGTCATTCAGCCCGCGCGTCACGGCGGACGCGGACGGCGGCTGCGCGGAGGTCATCCGCCGTTTCGGCACCGAAGCCGCCGCGGTGCTGAGCAGCGCCGAAGCCGGCCTGCCCGGGTCGGGCCGCATCATCCGGGGTGACGCCCGCGACCTTGACGCCGGGAGCCTGCCCCGCTGTGACCTTCTGCTGACGTCCCCGCCCTACGTCAACCGGATGTCCTATATCCGGGAGCTTCGCCCCTACATGTACTGGCTCCGGTTCCTGGACCGGGCCAGCGACGCAGGCGAGCTGGACTGGGCGGCGATCGGCGGAACGTGGGGCATCGCCACCTCACGCCTGAACGGCTGGGCGGCCGACGGCACGGTCGCCCCGATCGAAGGCGAACTTCGCGAGGTGTGCGCCCTGATCACCCGCGACGGCGGTAAGAACGGGCCGCTGCTCGCGACGTACGTGACCAAGTACTTCCACGACATGTCCGCGCACTTCGGGGCCGCTTTCCGGCACGTCAAGACGGGCGGCCAGGCCATCTACATCATCGGGAATTCGACCTTCTACGGGCACGTGGTGCCCGCGGAGCGCTGGTACGCGTCGCTGCTCCGGGCCGCCGGCTTCACCGACGTGCGGATCTCGGTCCTGCGCAAACGCAACAGCAACCTCGCCCTGTACGAGTACGAAGTGACGGCGAGCAGGCCGTGAGCAGGCCGTCACGATCCTTCGCGGGCCACCGCCAGCGGCCCGAAGCTCTGCGCCACCGGCATCATCTCGATGACGTTGATGTTCACGTGCGGCGGCAATGACGCCGCCCAGTGCACCGCCTCGGCCACGTCACCGGCCTCCAGCGGATGTACTCCCGCATACACGTGGCCGGCCCGCTCCCGGTCACCCCCGAACCTGACCACTGAGAATTCGGTGCCCCCGGACAACCCCGGCTCGACACTGGTCACCCGGACACCGGTGCCGTGCAGGTCAGCGCGCAGGTTCAGGCTGAACTGGTGAACGAAGGCCTTGGTCGCCCCGTACACGTTGCCGCCCGGATAGGGGTAGGTCCCGGCGATTGAGCCCAGGTTGATCACGTGCCCCCGGCCACGTTCCACCATGCCGGGCAGGATGGCACGTGTGCAGTAGGTGAGGCCCTTGCAGTTCGTGTCGAGCATCGCGTCCCAGTCGTCCAGGTCCGCCTTGCAAGCCGGCTCCAGCCCCAGGGCCAGGCCCGCGTTGTTGACGAGCACATCGATCGCGGCGAACTCGGGCGGCAGGCCGGAGACCGCGCTGGTGACAGCCCCCCGGTCCCGCACGTCGAGCGTCAATGGCAGCACGTCGCCGGCGAGTTCTCTGGCTAGCTCGGTAATTCGCTCGGCGCGGCGCGCGGAGATCACGAGGCGGGCGCCGCCGGCCGCGAAGCGCCGCGCGATAGCCTCACCGAACCCGGCGCTGGCCCCGGTGACGAACACGGTTGTGCTGCCCATGCCCCGATGCTAATGCCCGCGGTATCTACTTGAGGAGGCGGGAAAGGCGGCGGTCGGCGAGCGGCTTGCCGCCCGTCTGGCAGGTGGGGCAGTACTGCAGCGCCGAGTCCGCGAACGACACCTCCCGGACCGTGTCGCCGCACACCGGGCAGGGCTGACCCGCCTTCCCGTGCACCTGTAGCCCGGTCTTCTTCTCGGCCTTGAGGTCACCGGCGGCCACCCCGGCCGCACGCTTGGACGCGTCGGCCAGGGTCGCCTGGATCGCGTCGTACAGCACCGTCACCTGGTCCGGGGTCAGGCTGGAGGCGACCTTGAACGGTGACATCCGGGCGGCGTGCAGTACCTCGTCGGAGTAGGCGTTGCCGATACCCGCGATGATGTGCTGGTCGCGGAGCACGCCCTTGATCTGCGTGCGCCGCCCGGCCAGCAGGCCAGCCAGGGTCTCCGCGCTAAACGACGGGTCCAGCGGGTCGGGGCCGAGGGAGGCGACGCCGGGGACGTCCATCGGGTCGCGGACCAGATAGACGGCGAGCCGCTTCTGCGTCCCCGCCTCGGTCAGGTCGAAGCCCGACCCGTCGTCCAGGATGACCCGGAACGCGAGCGGCCCCTTGCCCGGCTTGGGCGGCTGGGACGGGATCTCCTCACGCCAGCGCAGCCAGCCGGCCCGCGCCAGGTGGACGATGAGGTGCAGCGGGGCGCTGTCATCGCCCGGCGGCCCGGCGGCCAGGTCGAGGAACTTCCCGTGCCTGCTCACGTTTCTGATCAGCTGACCGGCCAGGGCGGTGAACGGCGGGTCATAGGTCTTCAGCACCGAGATCGCCGCCGGGTAGGCGTGGGCCACGGTATGGCCGACGGCCCGCTCACCCAGGAATGCGGCGAGCGCCTCGACTTCCGGCAGCTCAGGCATATATCGAGTGTGCCCGACGGCGGCGACTGCTGTGAACCCGCGACCAGCCTCGGCGTAGAATGGGGCAAAACAACCACACGGGAGCTCGGGCCGACCGGGCTGAGAGGGTGGCTGGCCGCATGGCCTGCGCGCCACCGACCGTTCGAACCTGACCGGGTAATGCCGGCGTAGGGAGAAAGTCGTGACCACCGCGATCACACCAGCCGACGGCACCGGCGAATTCACCACCGTACCGGGAAACCGGCGGTCCGAGGCGCCCCTCACCCTCGCCGGACCGGTGCCGCAGGCCCTCAGCTTCGTCGATCAGCTCGGCCTGTGGGGCAACCTCGGGGTGAGCCTGCTCGGCTTCACCGGCGCCCTGTTCGTACTCCAGCCGGGAGGTGCGGGCACACCCGAGCTGTCGCTGGCCGCCGGGTTCTGCGCCATCGTCGCCGGCACGCTGCTCGGTACCCTCGGAGTCGCCGTGTCCGGGATACCGGGCACCAGGACCGGGGCCCCGGCCATGGTGCTGCTGCGCGGCTTGTTCGGCGCCGGGCTGTCCTACCTGCCCACGGTCATCAACATGCTGCAACTACTCGGCTGGAGCATCTTCGAGCTGGTCACGATCGCGACCGCCACTCACATCGTGGCCCCGGCGATGCCGAAGTGGGGATACGTGCTCATCGCCGGGGCGATCACCGGCGTGTTCGCGATCCACCCTCTCGGGGCGATACGCGTGCTGCGCCGGTACGCGACGGCGGCGGTTTTCGCCGTCCTCATTTACCTGCTGATCCAGCTGGCCCGGCACCCGCTCCCGCCGTTCACCCGCGGCACCTGGTCGGGGTACTGGGCCGCGACCGACACAGTGGTCGCGGTGGCGATCTCCTTCGCGCCGATGGCGGCCGACTACATGCGGCATGCGCGGTCGGAGCGCTCGGCGTTCGCGGGCGCGATGATCGGCTACAGCGTCACCCAGGTCCTGTGCTACGTGATCGGGTTGCTCGCCCTGGTCACGGTCGCCCGCAACCCGAACGACATCTACGGGGCCTTCATCGCCCTGCCCCTCGGCGCCGTGGCCTTCGCCGTCCTGGCCGCCCGCGAACTGGACCAGTCCTTCGCCGACGTGTACTCCACCGCGGTGTCGACCCAGAACCTGCGCCCGTTGTGGGACCGCCGTATCATCGCCGCGCTGATCACCGGGCTGGCGACCATCCTCGCGCTGTTCCTGAACATCGCGGACTACGAGAACTTTCTCACCCTGCTCGGCTCGGTGTTCGTACCGATGTTCGGGGTCCTCGCGGTGGACTTCTTCCTGTTGTCCCGGGGCCGCTGGGACCTTTCGGCGCACGCGCCCTCCCGCTGGCTGATGCTGGTGCCCTGGGCCGCCGGCTTCATCACCTACCAGCTCATCAACCCTGGCTATGTCACCTGGTGGGTCTCGGCGTGGGCCAGGCTGAACCACCTGCTCGGCTTCACCGCGGCCAGCTGGATGTCCGCGTCCATCTGCTCCTTCGCCGTCGCGGCGGCGGCCACCCTGCTCGGCTTCCCGCTCTCCGCGCTCGCCCGCCAGCTGCGCGCCGGGCGCGGCGAGCATCCGGCCAGCGCCGGATGAGCCCGGCCGCGGCCGGGGACGCCGCGGAGACAGCAGTAGGCGTACCGGTCCTGACGGGACTACCAGGCCCGATCCGGGATAATCGGACCATGGAGATGCGGTGAGCTCGCCCGGGCGGCGCCAGCCGGGTGCCGGGAAAACGTCCAGGTTCCGCCGTTCCCCTGGTCTGGGTCCCCTGACAGAGCGCCAGCGCGGCGAGTTGCCGCCGGACGCGACCGTCACCCTGGCCGAGGAACGCCGGGCGGCGGGAATCGACGATGTGCTGTCCGGCCTGGACCGGGAACTGGTCGGCCTGGTGCCGGTGAAGCAGCACATCCGCGAGATCGCCGCGCTGCTCCTGGTCGACCGGGCGCGGCAGCGGTTCGGGCTGGAGGCGCCGCGGCCGAACCTGCACATGTGCTTCACCGGCGCTCCGGGCACCGGCAAGACCACGGTCGCCCTGCGCATGGCCGACATGCTGCACCGGCTGGGTTACCTGGAGCAGGGGCATCTGGTGCACGCCATGCGAAACGATCTCGTCGGCGAGTACGTCGGGCAGACCGCGCCGCGCACGAAGAAGGTCATGGAGAAGGCGATGGGCGGGGTGCTGTTTATCGACGAGGCGTACTACCTGTTCAACGTCGCGGACTCGCGGGACTTCGGGCAGGAGGCGGTCGGCATCCTGCTCCAGGTCATGGAGAACGACCGGGACAAGCTCGTCGTGATCCTCGCGGGCTACAAGGACCGGATGGACGAGTTCTTCGGCTCCAATCCGGGCATGCGCTCGCGGATCGCCCACCACCTCGACTTCGCCGACTACGACCTCGGCGAGCTGATGTCCATCGGGCGCGTGATGGTGGAACAGTCAAGCTACTACCTCTCGGCCGAGGCGGAGGCGGCGCTGGGCGTCTACCTCGAGCGCCGGATGCACGAGGCCCGGTTCGCCAACGCGCGCAGCGTCCGGAACGAACTGGACCGGGCCCGGCTGCGGCACGCGCACCGCCTCGCGGCCAGCCCGGACCGGAGCTGGGGCCGGGACGACCTGATGCGGATCGAGCCCGCGGACATCCTCGGCGACGACGCCGCGCTGTCCCTGGCGGAGCCATCGCTCGCGGCCGGCCCGGGCAGGTTTCAGGCGGAGACAGCAGGTAGCGGCTGGGCAGCGGCTGGTCGTGTTCCCGCTCGGCCCGGACGCCCCGCACCCGACGCTGCCTCCCTGGACCCCGCTCCTCCGCTGAACGCTCACACCCCGGGTGAGCAGGTGTTTCTGCGGCCGTTTCTAAAATTAGGACACCGGTCGGTATTGGTGCGGCGCGCCCGGCGGACCTAGGTTTGCATCAGGAACATCTCTTGTTCCTCCAGTTGAGGAGAACGAATGGCAGAGATTACCGTCGACGGCGTGAATTACGCGGATCACGTCGAGCCCCGGATGCTGCTTGTGCACTATCTGCGGGAAGTCGTCGGGAAGACCGGTACCCCCATCGGGTGTGACACGTCAAACTGCGGCGCGTGCACCGTGCTGATGGATGGGCAGTCGGTCAAGAGCTGCGCCGTGCTGGCCGTGCAGGCGGACGGGGCGCAGATCACGACGATCGAGGGCATGTCGAACGGTACGCTGCATCCGCTGCAGCGCGCGTTTCACGAGGAGCACGCGCTGCAGTGCGGCTACTGCACGCCCGGCATGATCATGGCCGCGTCGGACCTGCTCCGGGAAAACCCGCACCCGACCGACACGGAGATCCGTGCGGGGCTGGAAGGCAACCTCTGCCGCTGTACCGGCTACGAGAACATCGTCCGCGCCGTGCGGCGCGCCGCCGAGGCGGGAGTGAGCGAATGACCGCACAGACTGAGGCAGTCCAGGCACCAGCGCCGGAACTCGGCCAGGCCCGCCTGCGCAAGGAGGACGAGCGCCTCATCACCGGCCAGACCAACTGGACCGACAACATCAGGCTGCCCGGGATGCTGCACGTGGCGTTCCTGCGCAGCCCGTTCGCGCACGCCCGCATCACGTCGGCGGACGTCAGCGCGGCACGGGCCGAGCCGGGCGTCATCGCCGCCTACTCCGGCGCGGACTTCGCCGACGAGCAGGGCAGCCTGCCCTGCGCCTGGCCGGTGACGCCCGACATTGTGATCCCGGCGCACCCGCCGATGGCCACCGACGAGGTGCGCTACGTCGGTGAGGCCGTGGCCTGCGTCGTGGCCCGGGATCGTTACGCGGCCGCCGACGCGCTGAACGCCATCGAGGTCGACTACGAGCCGCTGCCGCCGGTGCTCGACATCAGGACGGCGCTGGAGGACAGCTCACCCAGGGTCCACGAGGCGGGCAACCTGAGCTACGATTTCCAGTTCGCCCAGGGCGACGTGGACACCGCGTTCCATGACGCTCCTGTCGTCCTGGAGCGCACCTACCGCCAGCAGCGGCTGATCCCGGCGGCGATGGAGCCGCGCTCGGTGGTCTGCTCGTGCGTGGGCGGCGAGTTCACGCTGTGGTCCGCGACCCAGATCCCGCACATTCTGCGCCTGATGCTCGCCATGGTCACGGGGATACCGGAGCAGAACCTGCGGGTTATCGCGCCGGACGTCGGCGGCGGGTTCGGCTCGAAGCTGCAGGTGACGGCGGAAGAGGTGCTGGCCGTGCTGATCGCCCGCAAGCTCGGGCGGCCGGTCAAGTGGACCGAGTCCCGCAGCGAGGGCAACATGACCGTGCACCACGGCCGGGACCAGTGGCAGCAGCTCAGGCTCGCCGCTGACGCCGACGGCCGGATCCGCGGCCTGGAGGTGGACCTGCTCGCCGACATGGGCGCCTACCTGATGCTGGTCACCCCCGGGGTCCCGGTCCTCGGTGCCTTCATGTTCCCCGCCATCTACAAGATGGACGCCTACTCGTTCCGCTGCCGCGGGGTGTTCACCACCAAGATGCCCACCGACGCCTACCGCGGTGCCGGGCGCCCCGAGGCGACCTTCGCCATCGAGCGGCTCATGGACGAGCTCGCCGTGGAACTCGGCCTCGACCCGCTCGAAATCCGGGAGCGGAACTGGATCAAGCACGAGGAATTCCCCTTCACCACCGTGGCCGGCCTGACCTATGACTCGGGCAACTACGAGGCCGCGACAGCCAAGGCGACGGAACTGTTCGGCTACGACGCCCTGCGCCGGGAGCAGCAGGAGCGCCGCCTGAACAACGATCCGGTGCAGCTGGGCATCGGCGTCTCCACCTTCACCGAGATGTGCGGCCTGGCCCCCTCCCGCGTCCTGGGCTCACTGGCCTACGGGGCGGGCGGCTGGGAACAGGCGTCGATCCGGATGCTGCCCACCGGGAAGGTGGAGGTCGTCACCGGGTCCAGCGCGCACGGCCAGGGGCACGAGACGGCGTGGAGCCAGATCGTGGCCGACCAGCTCGGCGTGCCCTTCGAGGACATCCGGGTGCTGCACGGCGACACCCAGATCTCGCCCCGCGGCATGGACACCTACGGTTCCCGGTCACTGGCGGTCGGCGGAATGGCCCTGGTCATGGCCTGCGACAAGGTGGTCGAGAAGGCCCGGGTGATCGCGGCCGGCATGCTCGAGGTCTCCGCCGCCGACCTGGAGTGGACGCCGGGACGCTGGGCGGTCCGCGGCGACCCGGACAAGGGCGTCACGATCGCCGAGATAGCGCTGGCCACGTTCGCGGCTCACGCCCTGCCGGACGGCGTCGAGCCGAGCATCGACGCCGACGCCACCTACGACCCGGACAACTTCTCCTTCCCGCACGGCACCCATCTGTGCGCGACGGAGGTCGACACCGAGACCGGTTTCGTCAAGATCCGCTCCTACGTCGCGGTGGACGACATCGGGAAGGTGGTCAACCCGATGATCGTCGATGGGCAGGTCCACGGCGGCCTGGCCCAGGGCATCGCGCAGGCCCTGTACGAGGAGGCGGTGTACGACGACGACGGCAACCTGGTCACCTCCACGCTCGCGGACTACCTGATCCCGTCGGCCTCCGACCTGCCGTCCTACGTCACCAGCCGGACCGAGAGCCCGGCAGCGAACCGGCTGGGTGTCAAGGGGGTCGGTGAGGCCGGGACGATCGCCTCGACCCCGGCGGTGGTCAACGCGATCGTCGACGCCCTGCGCCCGTTCGGCATCGACGACATCACCATGCCGTGCACGCCCGAGCGCGTCTGGCGGGCCATCCAGGGCGCGCGGGGCGGCGGTCAGGCCAGCGCCGCCGAGCAGCACGAGGCCCGGCAGACCGACCAGACCCAGGGCAACAGCCCGCAGGGAATCAGCCCCGGCAGCGGGGACGGACAGCAGGCCGGAGGCACGGCATGATCCCCGGAAAGTTCGATTACGTCCGGCCCGGCTCGGTCGACGAGGCGGTGCGGGCGCTAGCGGACGGCGGTGACGACGCGAAGGTCATCGCGGGTGGCCAGAGCCTGCTCCCGCTGCTGCGCCTCCGGCTCGCTTACCCTGAACTGCTGGTCGATGTCGGCGGCTTGGACGAGCTGCGCGGCGTCACGGACGCCGGGGACGCGCTCGTGATCGGCGCCAGGACTACGCTATACCAGCTGGTCAACGACCCGCTGGTGGCCGAGCACTGCGGACTGCTGGCCGAGGCCACCGAGACTGTGGCCGACCCGGCGGTCCGGCACCGGGGCACGCTCGGCGGCGCGCTCGCCCACGGCGACCCGGCCGGCGACCTGCCCGCGGTCGTGCTGGCGCTCGACGCGACGCTGATCGCCCGGGGCCCGGGCGATCACCGGGACATCCCGGCGGCTGACTTCTTCGTCGACTACCTGACGACGAGCCTGCGGCCGGACGAGATCCTGACCGCCGTCCGGATTCCCAAGCTCGGGCCCGGGTGGGGCTACCGGTACGAGAAGTTCCACCGGACGGCGCAGTCGTGGGCGACGGTGGGCGTGGCCGCGCTGGCCCGGCGCGACAACGGGTCCGTGGCCGAGGCCAGGATCGGGCTCACCAATATGGGCACGGTCCCGGTCCGGGCTCGCACCGCCGAGGATGCCGTGGCGGGCGCGCAGGCCAGCCGCGGCGCGCTGCGGGCCGCGGCTGGCCTGGCCGACGAGGGCACCCAGCCGCCCGCTGACCTGCACGGGGCCACCGACTACCGGCGGCACCTGGCCCGCGTCCTGACCGGCCGCGCGCTGGCCGCGGCGGCTGGGCTCTGAGGGAAAACGACGGCCACCCGGCACTCCGCCGGGAACGGGCCGCAGGCGGAACAGCCCGCCTGCGGCCCCGTTCCGTCAAGGTGATTGAGGGAGCTTGACCGAACCCCGCCGGGGTGTGCGCATCGAGGGCGGCGGGATCACCGGCCCGATGTCGCCGTCCGGCGCCTCGTCCAGGTCGACGATGACGGGGGCATGATCGCTGGGGCCGGTCCCCTTGCGGGCCTGCCGGTCCACCCACGCCGCCTTGACCCGGCTGGCCACCGGGGCGCTGGCCAGCACGAGGTCGATGCGCATGCCCAGGTCCTGGTGGAACATGCCGGCCCGGTAGTCCCAGTAGGTGAACACGCGCTCGCCCGGCCAGCGGTCCCGCACGACGTCCCGCAGGCCGAGCTGCCTGCAATTCGGCCAGGGCCGCCCGTTCCGGCGGGGTGACGTGGGTCTGCCCCACGTAGGCGTCCGGGTCGAAGACGTCGGCGTCCGCCGGCGCGATGTTCATGTCGCCGCAGACCATCACGGTCCCGGGACCGGCCCTGACCGCCTCGCGCAGCGCCGCCAGCCAGGCGAGCTTGTAGTGGTAATGCTCGGAGTCCGGCGTCCGCCCGTTCGGCACGTACACCGAGTGCACCCGGATCCCGCCGCAGGTGGCGGACACGGCCCGCGCCTCGGGGCGGGAAATCCGGGCGCACCAGGGATTCCCGTCAGCACGCCGTCCAGCCCGGCACGGGAAAGGATCGCCACCCCGTTCCACCGGGCTTCACCGTGCACGGCCGCCGCGTAGCCGCGGGCGTCGAGCTCGGGGCCGAGAAGCTTGGTGAACGCGTCGTCGCCGAGCTTGGTTTCCTGGAGGCAGACCACATCGGGCTGTCGCTGGTCCAGCCAGGGCAGCAGGCGCGGCATCCGCTGCTTGACCGAGTTCACGTTCCACGTCGCTACCCGCACCGGGCCTACAGTAGCCGAGCCCTCGCCGACGTAGGCTTATCAATACTCAACGGGGGTAGCGATGTGCGAGCCGTACCCCACTCCGGGTTGTACCGGGACCGGCCGCCGCCGACCCGCCGCCAGCAGCGGAAGGCTGCTCATCGCGATGCCCGCGATGACGGCGAGGCCGCCTGCGGCCTGGACCGGTCCCGCCTGCCGCTGACCGCGACCGCAGCGGCTGCGCCGCCGCCGCCTCGCCGCCGGCGCGGTTCATCCCGTCGCTGACGCCCGCGGCGCACCGGTGCGGGCCAGCCGGTACCGCCGGGGATCCAATCCGGTTACTTTGCTTTCAGCGGCCGTTCCATCCGGCGGGCGGTCTCCTCTGCCCGGAAGGAAGTTGCCATGCCCCCCGGTTCCCCCGACGTCCCCGGTCCCCGTGACGTCCCCGGCGCTGGAGCCGATGCCGAGCTGATCGGCTTGGCCACGAAGCTCTTCAACCTGGCCCGCGGCGGGGACACGGCGGCGATCGCCGCTTACGTGGACGCCGGCGTGCCGGTCAACCTGACCAACGACAAGGGCGACAGTCTGCTGATGCTGGCGGCCTACCACGGCCACGCGGCCACCGTCGCCGCCCTGCTGGAGCGCGGCGCCGACCCCGGGCGGCCCAACGATCACGGCCAGACACCGCTGGCGGGCGCGGTGTTCAAGAAGGAACCGCAGATCGTCCGGCTGCTGCTGGACGCGGGCGCCGACCCCGCGGCGGGTCACCCGAGCGCGGCCGACACCGCGGCTATGTTCGGCAACGAGGACTTCCTGGCCTGGTTCGCCGGGCACTGAGAACCGGAACCGCGAGCTCGATTCCATCAGCTATCTCCCCACAACGAAACGACCGGGGACCGGTACGTGACGAAATGGCCGCCGGGCCGTGAGTTCATACGCAGGGGAACCGCACCTACCAGCCTGGGTCCAGCCTCGGTCGGCCCAGCCAGGCACGGATGTCCTTGTGCCGGATTGATCTAGGTCGCCACGGGCCGATGGTCGGCCAGCACGTTGTGCGGGTCAGTGCCGGTGACCTGAGGATCGGCGTGAACGAGCGCACCGGACAGTCGCGGGATCGCGTGCAGCAGGGCATGCTCGGCGCTGACGGTGAGCTGATGGGCCTGGACGGCGCCGATGTCGGGGGCGACGACGATCTCGCACTCGGCCCGGATCTGGCGGCCGACCCAGCGCATCCGGACCTGACCTACGTCCAGCACGCCGGGCGTGGCCCGCAGAACGCTCTGCGCCTGATCGACCAGCGCCGGGTCGACCGCATCCATCAGACGCCGGTAGATCTCGCGGGCCGCCTGCCGCAAGACGGCGAGAATCGCCAACGTAATCAGGAGCCCGATCACTGGGTCCGCCCAGTTCCATCCCAGCGCCACCCCGCCTGTACCCAGCAGGACCGCCAGCGACGTCAGGCCGTCCGTCCGGGCGTGCAGCCCGTCTGCGACCAGTGCGGCCGAGCCGATCTTCCGCCCGGTGCCGATCCGGTATCGCGCCGCCAGCTCATTGCCCGCGAACCCGATCAGCGCGGCAGCGGCGACCGCGATCAGGTCCGACACGTGCTGCGGGTGAATCAGCCGAGTGATCGCCTCATGAGCGGCCAGCGCCGACGACGCCGCGATCGTCAGGACGATCGCGATTCCCGCTAGGTCCTCGGCGCGGCCGTATCCGTAGGTGTACCGGCGGGTCGGCGGACGGCGGCCCAGGATGAACGCGATGCCCAGCGGCACGGCGGTCAGCGCATCAGCCGCGTTATGCAGCGTGTCACCCAGCAGTGCCACCGACCCCGACAGCGCAGTCACGACCGCCTGGATAAGCGCGGTCAAGCCCAGCAGGCCCAGTGAGATCCACAGCGTCCGGCATGCCTTCGGCGCTGCCTCCCATGGCCACATCGACCTGGTCGGCCGCCTCATGGGAGTGCGAGCGCACCATGTGACGCAGCCGCACCACGAGCCCCCGGCCGACCTGCTCATGTTCGTGACCATGAATATGGCCGTGGTTCTGGCAATGCCCGGTATCGGGGCCGCCGGCTTGCGGGTGGTTCATAGCGCTCAGGATGCCCGGAAAACCTTATTGCAGCACCTCAGCCAAAACGCTCCCAGCGCACCTGCGACCAGCTCGCTATTCCGTCAGGCCTCGGTCATGTCTGCCTAATGGCCGTCGATGATGGGCGCTGGTGCAGCCTAAGAGTGTTTGATAAATCAGCGGGTGCCGGTCCATGACGGGCTTGCCCGGGTTGCGGCGTGTCGTGCCGTGGAGATGGCCGGGCGCGGACCCGCGTTCCCGATGTGTGAAGACCAGAAAGACACAAGAGCCCGCGCATGCCCAAGGTATGTACAGGGCGGGACGGCAGGGCAGGGGCTATCCCAGTGACCTGACCCATACCCAGTGGCAGGTCATCGTCTCGCGTCTCCGGCTGCGGTGCCCGGGCGGCGGGGCAGGCCGCGCATCTGGCCGTTACGCCGGATCGTCGAGGCGATCCTCTACGTGGACCGGGCGGCGTGCGCCTGGCGGTACCTGCCGTCTGACTTCCCGCCCTGGCCGACGTGTACGGGTACTTCGCGGCCTGGCGCGATGACGGCACGCTGTCCCGACTGCACGACGCGCTGCGCGCCCGGGTCCGGCCGCCGCCTGCCGGGACCGCGAGCCCACCGCGGCGGTGATCGACTCCCAGTCCGTCCGCGCCGCCGACACCGTGCCCAAGGCCACCCGCGGGTGGGATAACGCGAAAAAAGTGAACGGCAGGAAACGGCACATCGCCGTGGATGCGATGGGCCTGCTGCTGGCCGTGGTGATCACCGCCGCCTCCGTCCAGGACCGCGACGCCGCCCGGCCGCTGCTGTGGAACCTGCACCGCTTCTCCCGCGGCATTCGGCTGATCTGGGCTGATGCCGTCTACACCGGCAAGCTCGCCGCCTGGGCCGCCAGCTTGAAGATGAACCTCCAGATCGTCGCCAGGCGCAACCGGCACGTCTTCGAGGTGCTGCCCCGCAGGTCGGTGGTAGAGCGGACGTTCGCCTGGATCAGCAAACACCGCCGCACCGTCCGCGACTACGAACGCCTCCCGGCCAGCCACGAAGCGATGATCTTGTGGGCCATGACCCCCTGTCCCTGGAGAGCTCCGGCGTGTTCTGTGAATGTCCCATTTCTGCTAATCGAGGCCGTGGAGGCGGGGTTCGGCGGGCGTGGTGTGGTCGCGGCAGCCCTCGCGCATCTGCGGTAGCCGGCGTCTTTGATGCCGCGATGACCGCGGCGCGGATCATGCCAGTTGGCGGGCCCGCCGCCGCGCAGCTTCGAGCTATCCTCATCAAACATCTTCACTAATTGCTGATGTGCCTCTATTTATCAGTGCTCGCGGACCAGGCGGCAAGGTCCGCCGCGGTGGCGTCAGCACTGGTCAAGCTGGTGACCGCGTAGACGGTCTCGCGGGTGGTCCTGCTGGTGCGGTGTCCTTCTGCATGCGGGTTATCTTCTTGGACTCACGCGCGCACGGGGAGTCCAGGCGGCCCTCGTGGGCGGCTTTCAGGGTGCAGGTCTCGGTACGGCCTTTCCCGGTCTCGCGGGTGATGCTGCCTGCCGGTATCTGCCGCCAGGGCAGGGCCCTGACCCGGGCGTGCAGTAGCGCTGGTTTTTCTTCACCACCGCGATGTAATGGCCTTCTTCTGCCCTGCCAGCCTTACCAGGTTCGCCCGCACCGTAGCAGGGCATCGAAGGTCACCACGCGTCGCCAGGTCCAGGGTTCCAGAGCGCGGTGAAGTGCTGGTCTCGTTGTGCTTGATGTCGACCTCGAGGTGATCCAGCAGCTGCCCGCCGTGCTCGGCGACGCCAGATGATTGATCCGGGTGCCGTCAGCGCGGCCTGCGCCCCGGGAGGTCTTGCCGTCGACCGCCACCGTCCGTAACCGGTCGCGGCCTGCGCCTGGCCTGCCTGGCAGCGCGCCAGGCACGGTATCGGCGCACGCTGGCCGCGGTCGTCCCGCCGCGATGCCCGCGCGAGCGAGGCTCGCGCAGGCCCTGGTCAGGGCTCGCGGGTCCAGCCGGTCTTGGTCCACCCGGATCGTCTTCTCATCCGGTGCCCGGTACCGGTCGCGACCGGGCCCACGGAGCGCGTAGTCGGCCAGTCGCTCGGCCAGCATGTTTGATCCACTGCCGCCGCGGTGAACCTGTCGTCCCCGGCCGCGGTGAACGCGCAGACCGCGACCGCGACCAGGCAGGCCTGCCGGTAGATCTGCCCCTGCGGTGAACGCCGTCGGGCAGCGCCTCCAGCCGCTGCCACACCCCGCGCCAGATTCTCACCGTCAGCACCGACTCGACCACGCGCGCCCCCACGCGCACAATGCCATTGCGGTCATGCCCACGTCGTTCACGTAGACCTAGAGACCTACATGATCACGTGCATGCCCGTACCTACAACCTGCGCACATACCACCCCACCACCGCATACTGCATAAAACTAAAAGGCGGGTGGCCGGGCGGCGGTTCTTCGATCCTCGCGGGCGGCCTGGTCCGGGTTTGCCGGGTTTCGGCGCGCTGGCCGGTCGGACACTGCCTGGCGGATGTCCGGAACCCGCGGCGGACCCGGGCGGGGGTCAGGCGGCCGGGCGGGCAGGGCTGCTGCCAGGGCAGGCGCAGGTCGGCGGCGAGGTTGCGGGCGAGCCGGAGCTGGGCCTAGCAGGCGAGGATCAGCCAGGTCCACCGGTCGCGGCGGCCGGGTCCCGCAGCTTGGGCCGGGTCCAGCCGAGAACCTGCTTGAAAAACCTGAACATGTGTTCGATATCGAAGCGGCGCAGGAACGCCTGCCAGGGCGGTTCACCTCGCCGGCGGCGGTGCCGGCGCGTGACGACCACAGCCACAGCGGTCCGGGCTGCGGTCGCCGGGCAGGTATCTGCACCTGCAGACGAATGAGGGTCCCTCGATGACCGGCAGTCGCCGTGGTGGTCCTTCCATCCAGCGCGGCTGGCCAGCTGCTCGTGCAGCCGGCCCCAGGCATGGCCAGGGCGGTGCCGTACCTGGCCGCCTCGGTGACGGTGGCACCGCCGGGGCGGGCCTGACCTGCGCGTCCGCGAGCTTGAGCGCGGCGCCGTGCCGGGCAGGGCGGCCGTTCGCGCCGGGCCGCGGCGGGGCGGGGAAGTACATCACCCGGTGGCTGCGCAGCCGCCCATCACCTCGACCGGCAGGTCCCGGAGCAGCCAGGCCAGCCGGGTCAGGTCGTAGCCCGCATCGAACATGACCAGGATGTCCGTGTCGCCGTCATGCCAGTGCCCGGCGGCGATGATGCGCAGCACTACCTCGCGGACCTGCGCGGCGGTCGCCGCGGTCGCGTCATCGGCCGGGCCGAGCCGGACCGCGTTCAGCGGCAGCGTCCATGAGGTACGGCCGAGCTCCAGCGCGGCGATCAGCGAGTATGGCCAGCTCGGATCATCTGGCGTTCCCCTGCCCCGCGCGTAGCAGTGGCAGAACAGGCGCTCCGGGCTGGTCGCCGCGTCCGGCCGCAGCCAGTTGCTCACATCCGCCGCCAGCCGGATCCGCCCGTCGTCCCAGGCTGGCATCGGCAGGCCCGCGGCGACCGCGCAACCGCCCGATATCGACCTCTCCGCCGTTCACCGCGTCGTCCATCGCGCCGTGGCCGCGGCGGCACTCCGGCTCCAGCGACAGCTCGCCAGCATGTGCACCCGGTCCTGCCTGCACAGCACCGCGTCGCACACTTCCAGCAGCGCATCCCGCCGCTTCGCGAAGCACCGGTACAGCTCGCCGCGGAACGCCGCCAGCAGACCGAGCGCCTGGTCCTCTTCGTCCCTGCCGTATCCCGCGCCTCGCGCCACGCCATACTGAATGCCACGGCCACCGCCTCCTCTTCCAGTTCTGTAAGGAACCCGACGACGACGCGCGGTGGCCGCCTGTCCTCACGGTAACACGCCGGACAACAGCGGCAAAACAAGCCATGAGGGACAGCTGAGTTCACTAGAGCGTTTCCGGTCACAGTCAGTCAGTAGCGGCGGGCATCGCCGCGGCTTCAGGCACATCACGGGCCGCTGCACGGTCACGCACGGCAGGCACCAGCGCCGCCAGCATCAGCATCCCGGTGAGGGCGAAGGCAGCCGCATAACCGGTGTAGACGACGAACACGCCGAACACGATGGGGCCGGCCCCGTACCCGGCGTCATAAGCCAGGTTCCACAGGGCGCTGGCCGTGCCGTAGCCGGAGACCGGTGCACGGTCGATCATCAGCGCAAAGGTGACGTTCTGGCTGATCCCGAAGCCGATCCCGAATAGGCACATGCCCGCGATCAGGGCTGCCGGGACCGCCACCCAGATCAGGATGGCCATCCCGGCGGCGGCGGTCAGCAGCCCAGGAACCAGCAGGCCAGCATGACCGTGCCGGTCGCCGTGGCGCCCGGCCCACCAGCGGCTCGCTGTCGAGACCACAGCCTGTGCGAACAACCCGAGCGCGGCGACGCCACCGGAAACGCCAACCGCTAGCGGAAGGAACGCGGCGACCACGCCTGCCGATACGGTCGTGGCCGCAAAGACCAGGGACGGCCGCAACTGGCCGTCAGATCGCAGGCTGGCCAGCAGGCTTGGCGACTGCGCCGCGGCTGGGTCCGCATCCGTGTGACGATCAGCCGGATCGACCAGCCAGGGGACCACCACCAGCGGGGCTAGCGCGCTGACGGCCGTCATCGTTATGACCACCGCGTAACCCGTATTCTCAGCTAGCCAAACCCCGGACGGCAGGGCGACGATCGCGGGCACGCAGGCCACGACTCCGGCCAGGCCGATCCCCTCGCCGCGCCGCTCCGGCGGCAGCGCTTTGGCGACCAGGGCCCCAATGACAACGGTGCTGAGGCCGAAGCCAACGCCGCGGGCGATGCTGACCGCGACGATCGTGACGACGTGGTGAGGGGTCAGCAGCGCCAGGGCCGGGCCGCCGAGCAGCAGCGCGCCGACCGCGAACACCTTGCGGTAGCCATGGCGCCTCATGAGCCGGGCGAGGCGAACTCGGCCAGCACGGTGGCCAGCATGAGCGAGCCGGTCACCATGCCAGCCTCGGCGCTCCCGGCACCTGCCGACATGGCGTACATCGGCGTCACCGACAGCATGAGGTAGAAGCTGGTCAGCGCACCGAACGAGGACATCAGCGCCAGCGCAAGCCGGCCGCTGACGAGTCGTACGCGCGGTGCGGGGCGGTCCGGCTGCCCCGTCTGCGGGGCGCCCCTAGGGTGCTCGTTCCGGGTCAAGGTGCTCATATACGGACCGTAGGTGCCAAGTGGAGCGCTGATAAGGTCCAATCTTGTGGCCATTCAGTGGTCCGGTCTGGGACCGGGGCTGCCGCTCCAGCTCGACCGCGGATGCGGTCAGCCGCTCCGGTCGCGGCTCGAAGCCGCGCTCCGCGACACGATCAGGAGCGGAGGCTGCAGAGCGGCGAGCCGGCGCGCAGTCGAGACCGCTGTCGCCGCGGTTGCGGACCTGCTGCGCTGACTTTGAGCGCTGCTCGGCCATGCCGGCGGGTCACCTTTAGAGGGTGAGGACGCGGCCGCGGTCACCCGGCATACTTGAGCTACGCGTAACCGGGAGCGGGCTGCGGGAGGTCCCGCCAATCAGCAGCGCAAGCCACTTGCCGTCGGCCTTGTCGCAGGGAGGCAGGCGATCCGGGTGAGGAAGGCCCACGAGACGTCCAGGTGGCGGCAGCTCCCCTCCGCCCAGCGAAACGGAAAATGATCATGACCAGCGTGTCTTTGGATGAACTGGGCCCCGTCGACTACGTTGTCGTCGAGTTCCCGGCAGGGGCGAGCAACTTCACCGGCGAGATGGCGGCGGAGCTGCGGGCTTTGGTCGACTCCGGTACCATCCGCGTCATCGATGTACTGATCCTCACCAAGGACGCGGACGGTACCGTCGGGGCGACGGAACTCTCCGACGTCGGTGAGCTCGGGGAACTGCAGGCCATCGAGGCTGAGCTGGCTGAACTGCTGGCCGCGGAGGATGTTGACCACCTCGCCGCCGCGATGGAGCCGGGAACCACTGCCGGGGTGCTCATCTGGGAGAACCTGTGGGCCGCGCCGTTCGCATCAGCGGCGCGGCGTTCGGGTGGCCAGCTGATCGCCGATGGGCGGATTCCAATTCAGGCCATCATCGCCTCGATCGAGGCCGACGAGGCAGCCGAAACGGCAGGAGACTGACAATGGCACTCAGACCAGCACGCGCCGGAAGAGTCGGCGTCATCCGCGCGCCAGTCGCGAAGACCGCGGTCGTAGCCAGCGCCGCGACACCAGGGCGTGCACCGGTGGCCAAGACCGCGGTCGTGGCCGCGGCCGTCACACCCAGGGTGGGTCGCCGCCGAATTTAGGCGCAGCCGTCGCCGTCAAACGGCGATCATCCTGTCCCCCACCGGGCCGGCCCGGGCCAGCAATTCCGGTTCCACGGTCACCTGGGTGAACTGGGTTACCGGGCGGTGCCGAAGACGGGTTCGGGTGGTGCGCTGAAAGGGGCACATGATCCTCACTGCGACCGCTGCCGAGGCATCGACCGAGACGTTCACTGGGCTGATGGATCACGTTGCCCAGGGTTTCGAGGCACTGGGAGCCGCGATCTTGGTAGTCGGCGTGGTGTGGTCGTTCGTACTCACGGCGGTGGCCTGGCGGCGGTTCGGCCGACCGGCGAAGGCCTACCTGGTACTGCGTCAGGCATTCGGCGGCACCCTATTGCTCGGGCTTGAAGTCCTGGTCGCCGCCGATCTGGTGCGTACCGTCGCGGTCGCGCCCACCCTCGACAACGTCCTCGTGCTCGGGCTGATTGTGGTGATAAGGACGTTCCTGAGCTTCTCGCTGGAAACCGAGATTGAGGGCATTGCGCCGTGGCGGCGGGCGCTGATCAGCGGCGCGGGGACAATCCGCCGGGCCTCAGCTAGCGCGCGGGTGGAGACGCCGGGACCAACTCGGGAGGATGACGACACTTTCGACATCCCCGGGCAGGACCAGTGACGTTCGGCCCTATCTGCCGCATGCTCCCGGCGGTCAATTCGTGATGGGGAAAGGGGAACAACCCCATGAAGAGCACCCTAATCACCATCAGCGCCGCGGCCCTCGCCAGTCCCGGGATTCCTCTGGCCAATCCGCCAACCCAGCCCGGACCGCATCGCCGCAATCTTCCCACTGGCAGATCGCCCTTCCTTGGGTGCTGGAGCGGGTTTCGGCTTGCTCTGCGTCGGCGTGGCACTAATGATCCTCTTGACCTTCTACTGAAATCACAGTGACTGCCGTATTGGTCTATCGCAGTACACGCGCAGCTTGAACGAGGAGTTGGTGATGAGCGTCTCGGCGAAAGTACGGTGCAGGGCAGGACGGCATTCCGGGGAATGGTCCCGATCCGGACGGTCGATGCAGGACCTCCCGAACCTGCGATTCCTGTGGAAAAGTCGAAGCGAATTTACTTCACGCTTGGGGCCCGTTCGATTACATCTTCCCTGACCTATGCGACCAAAGTCACCGCTGTGAACGATGCGGCGCAACAGAGTCCCAGGTCAGGCATGAGTGGGGTCCTTGGCTGTACTGCGGCACCAAGCAAATTTCCGCTCAAGAGCGAGTTTGCCAACGATGCCACGAGGCCGAACGCACCCGGTACACGCTCCTGCCGGGGTAATGGGCACAGCACGCCTCGGTTTGCCCCGTCCGTCCGCAACGCTGCTCAGGAACCTGCGTGCCCCGGCCCGCGATGCTCTCAGCGCATTCCCGGCCGCTCGCGACCGGCTGTAGCTCAGGAGATCCACACCTACGAGGACCGGCAGGCCAGCAGACGTGCTCACCAAGTCAGCGCGGGGCAGCTTCCGGCATGGCTCCGGCATGATCACAGGTCGCGGGTACCCGGAGCCCTGGGTCTCTATCAATCGCCTGGGTCGACCAAGTCTGGGCGTAGTCACCTTGACAGGTTAGTTACCACCGGTAGCTGACCTGCCGGAGCGGTTCCGGGCAGGCTGGGCCTATGAACTTGGAAGGTTTGAGTGGCCTGGTGACCCGGATCATCGCGTGGGCGGACCGGCTGCAGCGCAATCATGGCGTGCTGGGGTTCCCCTACGCGGTGGTGAAGAAGTACAGCGACGATGACGGCGGCCGGCAGGCGGCGCTCATCACCTACTACGGATTCCTGAGCATCTTCCCGCTGCTGCTGCTCGGGGTGGCGGTACTGTCACGGGTGCTGGCAGATCATCCGGACCTGCGTCAGCGGCTGATCACTGCGGTCGTGCCGCAGGCGCTGCGATCCACGGTCGAGCACTCGCTGGCCACCTTGCCGACGTCGACAATTCCATTCATTGTCGGCCTGATCGGTTTGCTGTTGTCCGGGACTGGTGTTGTGTTCTCCGCCTACCAGACGCTGAACCACGTCGCAGCGGTCCGGTACCGCTTTCGGGCCGGTTTCTTCTCGCGGTATGTCCGGGTGTTCGTGGTGCTGGTGACGCTGCTGGCCGGGGCGCTGGCGACCGGTGCGCTCACGGTGGTGGCCACCGCACTGCCCAGCCAGCCCGGACTGCAACGGGCGGCGGCTGTGCTCGGGTCGGCGCTGGTCGTCTTCGCGGTGTTGCTGCTTGGTGCCAAGTTGCTGCTGGCCCGGCCCGCGCCGGTGCGGGCCCTATGGCCAGGAGCCATCATGGGCGCGGCGGTGGTGACGGTCGTGCTCAACGCCGGGGCGCCGTTGCTGGCCAGGCTGGTGGCCAAGGCCGGACCCGTCTACGGCAGCTTCGCCACTGTGGCAGGCATGTTCGCGCTGCTGTACCTGGTCGGTCAGGCGCTGGTGTATGCGGCCGAAGTCGCAGCCGTCCGCTATGCCCAGCTGTGGCCACGCGCCCTGGACCCGAACCGCCCCACCGCAGCCGATGCCCGCGCGATGGCTCTGCTGGCCCGCGAGCAGGAACGCATTCCCGCCGCCCGCATCCAGTTCCGCCTCGTGGCGCGTGGCTCCCCGCCGGTACCGGGTGGTTCCCCGCCGGCCAATGCTGGTCCAGGGTAGCGCGGCCACCCCAGCCGCCGTGCAAGCCTGGGAGGCGCGCGGCGGCCTCGATCAGCCTGGATCGTCTGTTCCGGCACGTGGCATTCACTCACCCTGACTGGGTGATGCGGCGGACTTGCCTAGGCGGGAAGATCGCCGTGGCGCTGTCCATCCTCAACGTCTTCCGGCGGGCCTGGAGGCCTTACGACACCAAGCTGGGGCGAGCCGAAGGGCTGGACGGCTACCAGGACGTGCGCGCCCATCCGGAGGCCCAGCAGTTGCCCGGCCTGGTGATCTACCGGTTCGACGCCCCGCTGTTCTTCGCCAACGCCAAGACCTTCCGAGACGAGGTACGACGGCTGGCCAACTCTGAGCCGAAACCCAGATGGATCGTGACGTGCAAATAGGCCTCACCGAAACGTGCAGACCTCTCGGTGGAGCTTAGGGGAATCGAACCCCTGACCCCTGCTTGCAAAAGAGGCGCATGGTGGTCAATGAGGGGCATTGATGCGGGTCCGTGGTTTATAACGACCGCATAAGGTCAGGGGCGTGCGGTGCGGTTGCTGCACTTTACTGCTGCACCCCCGGCTGTACTGGCCTGACTCATGGCGGTGGCCTCAGAAGGCTAGTAGCTACCCTAACCCTAACGGTCTAGGCGTTATCAGATCACGCGGCGGTGGGCATGAATATTGGAGTTTTGGTCGCAACATTTGGCGTGTTGGCAAGTGTCGTACTCGGCGTGTGGTTGAGCGCTCGCGTAATGCTGATTCTCGCAGGCGAGTTTAGGCGAGCAAGACGGCGATAAACCCACTGAGATAGCAAACTGCAAAGAGGGCTGGGATCCACTGCTCTAGGTGGGTGAGAGGCCAGTACCGGGAAGGATCCTTGCCCTCGCCGACTGCTTTCCATTCCGCTCGCCAGTATGGTGAAGCAGGTAGGCGCTCCTCCAGGGCGCCAATGACGGCGTACTTGGCCGAATTGAGTTGCCTGTACGATCGGACCAACCAGGACCATGCCAGACATTGTCCAATCAGCACCAGCACGGGGAAGATCAGTAGCCACGAGGCCGCGTGTACCCGAGTCGTCCAGAAGACACCGATGATAGTGAATATGGCGGAATTTAGCGTCAGAAAAATGTATTAGTAAGCCCCCGGCGAGCACTGACGCGATCGGCCATCTCGACGTAGATTTTGTATTGCTCAAGCATGGCATTTGAATATGCTGCTAGCTGGCCGCTCCAATGCGCTGGGTCGACTCGAGGCGACCACAGCGGCACACGGACATCTTCGACCGTAGGTGGTGGGCTTACTTTGCCGAAGTACTGGGTGAGCAAACGCTGTCGGGGCACTTGATCATTTGTAGCCACGAGGACTACGTTACCGGTCAGCTCATCTCGGTACCGCGGTCGGCTCGGGCGATTGCGTCCGTGGTTCGGAAGTGGGCCATCACCGGCGCGCTCGCCGAGGCGGGCAGTCACCAGGACGGAACAGGCCCGGCTGGGACCACGACGGCTGGTCAACCTATGCGGCCCGTCCCGTGCCGGTTGAGTTCCGAATGCGAGCGCAGGTGGCGTCGGCGGTCTAGAAGTGAGCCGTCGCGGGCGGAGCTGGAGCGGTTTGTCTACCTCGATGACGCCGATCGCAAAGCGGCGCGGCGAGTTCATCGTTCACAAACTCAACTGGCACGGCCGGTCAAAGCTATACGGCCGGTGCCCGCGCTTCATGCAAATCACCAGGTTGACACCAGCAGCCCGAACACCCGCGCAGGCAGCAGCCAGCGGCCACCGGTGCACTATTACGTCCCCAACTTATCGCCCCGCATTTGAGCATCACGCTTGATATGGGCACGTTACGGTCATCGTGACTGGTCCCGCCGTATTCCCTCTTTAGTCATAGGTGAGGCGCGTATAGCGCTGTCGCCCATCAGGGCATACCTGGAGCCGTCCGGCCGTTACGGTGCCCGGCGTGTGGAGCGTCTTCGTACTCGCCGCACAACTCGGGTCGCAGACCCTGACATTGATGTTTCCACGCCCGGTACTTGTCGGCTGGCCCCAGCCTTGCCATATCAGCCCCGTGGCGCCAACGCTCCCGTCGCCACAGGCGAGAAGCAAAGACTTCGGCTGTACCACGGTTTGGTTAAAACAGTCGGTGAGACCTACCACGCTGGCGCCAGAAGCAGCCGACGAAGGGCTTGACGAACCAGAAGTGGCCGACGAAGGGCTTGACGATGAGCCGCAAGCTGCGATCGGCAGAGTCACAGCGATTAGTACTGCCGCAGATACGGCGGACGTCATAGGCTTATGGATTCTGATGGGCATCAACACTAAACGTCTCCTGCTCGTGAGGCTAGGTGTGACAAGTGTTCTCGAACCGGATTCCCGGGGCCAGTGCGTTCCAATCCGACTGGCTCAGCGGCGGTTGCCCAGGGCGCACAACAGCGGGTGCAAAAAAGACGCGTTGAAACCCACAGTGTGACCGTGCCGGGAGCCACGGTGGTGAGCAGCTTCCCCTCGCGATCGGAGCCGACCGCGTTCGGGGCTGCGCCCGTCGGAAATACCGGCCCGAGCTGGGTGCCACTGGAGACATCCCAGAGCTGGACGCCGCTTGCGGTCGCGGACGCTATTTCCGCGCCGTCGGGAGTGAGGCAAGCGGTGCGGCGCCCGCTAGCGGCGGGCTAAGTGACTGCTCGTTCTGAGTATCCCAGAGCTGGAGTCCTGCGCCCGCTACGGCCAGAAGATCGGGGTTCGTCGGGCTGAATACCACCATCCCACGCACGGTCCCACTGCCGGACGACCCCCCTATCTGCGGTATCGGCAACGGGCGTACAAACTCGCGTTTGCTGGGCAGATTCCAGAGCGCCACTTTGTCGCCGACTATGGCCAGCGTGTTCCCATCGGCGCTGAACGCCATGCTTGTCACGGGCTCGACCACGCCCGACAGGGGCGTTCCCTCCGGCACTCCGCTCGGAAGCCTCCATAGCTGGACCTTTATATCGAAGCCGCCCGCAGATGTTGTTTCGAAGCCGCCCGCAAGAAGCTTCCCGTCAGGACTGAAGGCTACGGCTGTTATTGCCGTACTGGCGGCCGGGATCGTCTTGACCAGCGCTCCTCCCGGGAGCTTCCACAGCCGGATCGTGCCGTCCTCGCCGCCTGCGGCGAGCATGCTGCCATCCCTGTTAACCGCGAGAGCGTCGATGCGTACAGCGGGCGGCGTGATGGCGGTTACCAGGTTGCGTCCATCATCCCGCCAGGCCTCTATCCTGCCAGTCCGGTCGAGGACTGCCAGGGTGCCTCCGTCCGGGCTAAACGTAGCGAGAGCCAACGGCGCGGGTAGGTTGCGCGGGGAACCGACCTGGCGGCGGTCGCTCGAGGTCCAGAAATCGATGTGCTGATCGGACGTTGCAGCTGCGGCCGTTTTTCAATCCGGCGCGACCGCCAGCGCCACGACCGCGGCGGATGTTGGAACGCTGGCAGTCTCGTACCCAGCGGCGGTGTTCCAGGTTCTTATCGTCTTGTCGCTTTCGCCCGAAACGAGGGAGCTGTCGTCCACGAACGCGAGCGACGTCACGGCAGCTCCTTTCGCCGGAAGAGTACCGACGTTCTGGCCCCTTCCCACGTCCCAAAGGCGTATGGTGCCATTCGCGCCTCCGCTCGCGAGCGTCTGTCCGTCGGGCGCGAAGGCGATCGCCGTAATCGAAGTACCGTGGGCGCCAAGGAAGCCGATGAGACGGCGCTCGTGGGTGTCGAGAAGGCTGATCCCGTCGTTGCCGCCGGTAGCCAGCGTGTCGGGACGTCCTGCGAAGGCAAGCGTGATGACCTGGCCAACGTGCGCCGGTACGACCGCTCCTGGTCCTCCGGGCACAAAGAGAGCACCCGTCCGCTTGGCCTCTGCGCCGAGAGCCAGAATCGTTCCGAGGCTCCACATATGAACGTTGCCGTTTGCATCTCCAGCGGCCAGCATGCTTCCCTGGGCGTTCCAGGCCACCGAAGTCGCCCGCGTGCTGGCGGCCCGGAAAACGATCACATTCGGCTGTTCCTGGGACAGTAGTTGATTCGCATTGAAACCTGGACGGTGCCGTCGGCTGCCGCCACAGCAATCAGGCGGCCGTCCGGACTAAACGACACGCCGGTACCCGCGACCGCGCTGATACCCCGCGAGTACAGGGGGTAGGTGCCGATAATGCTTCGATTGAAGTCAAACGGCTGTCCCCGAAACGAGCTTCTCCATAGCTCGACCCCAGACTCTGATACGGCGGCGACAACCGGCTTGTTGGGCGCGTAAGCCAATCCGTAGATGGGGCTATCGTCCTCCAGCGGCGGCCCGAGCTCGCGTGTCCCCGCCACGTTGAGCATTGCGCTTAGCGCCTGTGGTGTGGGCTGGATCGCGTACGCCACGAGGTCCAAGAGGCTGGGTATGCGAGTACTTTGCCAGTGGCAAGCTCGTAGTCCGCCTTTGATGAAAGTAGTTGCGAACGAGTGATGTTCGTCTGGTAGACAGGGCGGTCTCAAGCGATCGAAGCAATTCAGGCCGGTGGAATCACGGCTTCCTGAAGCAGTAGCTCCGTGAACACTTCGCTTGGCTTCCTGAATCCGAGTATAGCACGGGGCCGGTCATTAAGAGAATCAGCGACGGACCAGAGATAATTCATGTCGCCGGTAATCTCTGTCCCTTTCGGGAAGTATTCCCGGATCAGGCCGTTGGTGTTCTCGTTGGTACCGCGTTCCCACGGGGAATGGGCATGGGCGAAATAGACGGGAAGGTCCGCGGCGACGGTGAGGGCGGCATGCCGGGCCATCTCGGTGCCCTGGTCCCAGGTCAGCGACTTGCGCAGGTGTGTCGGCAGGTCTTTCACGGCATCGAAGAGGGCGTCTTTTACCGAGTCCGCGTCGTGCCCGTCCGGGAGCGCGACGGGGCACAGGTACCGGCTGACCCGCTCGACCAGGGTACCCATGGCCGATTTGCCTGCCTTGCCGATGACCAGGTCGCCTTCCCAGTGGCCGGGCACCTGGCGGCCCGCCGCCTCGGCCGGCCGCTCGTCAATGGACCGCATCCCGGCGATCTTCGCGCCCGTGCTCTTCTTGCGCCCGCGGGGTTTCCGCTGCTCACGGCCGGTGCGCAGGATAGTCCCGGCACGGGCCAGCTCGCCTTTCGGCTGGGCGTAGATCCAGGTATAGATTGTCTCGTGCGATACGGACATATCTGTTTCTCCCCGGGTACGCTCGAAGCGCAGCCTGCCCGCTATCTGCTCCGGTGACCAACCTTTCTTCAGGCCGCCCGTGACCCTTTCGCGCAGTTTCCGGTCATTGTCTATTTTACGTTCCTTCGGACGGCCCCGCGATTCTCGTGCGACCGCACCGGCCCTCCATGCACGATACGCCTCGCGCCCGCCGTGCCGTGCTATTTCCCGGGACACGACCGATTCGTCCCGGCCGATCGAGGCGGCTATGTCCTTATTTTCCAGTCCTTTCGCCAGTCCGCGGGAAATGTCTTCCCTGTCTTCCATGGTCAGCGGCTTGCGCGCCGGGGCCACGTTTTCTCCCGTCGTCTCGCGTGTCGCGAGAGCTTTTCACTACAGGAAGATCGTCCCCGGCAATGTCCGATTCGGACGCTAAATCCGTGTCGCCTGTTAAACCCGATTGCTTGGACCGTCTGTGATCAAGCAGCTTGGTTTTTCTGGATTAGAGCAACGATGGCTAGGCCTATCGAAATCGTCAGGCCGACGGAGAGCGCACCGATTAAGATGTACAGGCGTCGGCCTGCCGCTTGCCGACTGCGGGTAATGTACTCACTGAGGTTTTCTCACCAAAGGCGACTCAGTTCACACGGGGAGAAATCGGGTATCCGGGCAGACACGCGGACATAACCGGAGATCAGCTGATAGGCGCGGAGCCCCCGGTAGAAGAGGTCTCGCTGAAGATCATCCGCTACCGGGAGAGGCTCCGCGTGGTCTCCTATCGTGTCATGCTCGACGTCCCCGCGGAACTGGTCCGGTTCGTTTCCGGGCTGCTGGCCGCGCACCGCCGCGAGATCGGCACGCGGAAGGGAACCCGCAGGCTGACCTGCTATAAGCAGGCACTGTTCGGGCTGGCGTGGTTCCGGGACAAGGGCGATATCCCGCGGCTGGGCCCGGGTTCGGGCTGCCGCAGTCGACGGCGTACCGGTACCTGGACGAGGTCATCGAGGTGCTCGCGGCCCGCGCGCCGGGCCTGCAGGACTCCCTGGAGCGCGCCCTGGCCGAGGGCGTGCCGTACCTGATCCTGGACGGCAAGGTCGTCGATACCGACCGGTGCCGGGAGAAAACCCTCAGCCGCAAAGGCAAGACCATCGATTGTGGTACGCGGGGAAGACCCATGATTTCGGCGGGAACATCCAGGCGCTGTTCTACCCGTCCGGGATCCCGCTGTGGGTTTCTGATGTGCTTCCGGGCAATGTCCATGACCTGGCCGCCGCCCGCGAGAACGTCCTGGGCGTGCTGCGGCCGTTCCTGGAGGCCATGCCCGTGCTGGCCGATCCCGGCTACGAAGGCGCAGGTCACGGCGTCCACGTCCCGGTGAAGAAGCCCGCCGGGGTCAAGGAGCTGGACATCGATACCCGCGCCCGCAACGCGCTGCTCCGCTCGGTGCGCTGCCTGGGCGAGCGCGGCTTCGCGCTGCTGACCCAGCGCTGGCGCACCCTGCAGCATGTCACCGCCAGCCCCGGGAGAATCGGCCTCATCGCCAGGGCCGCGCTTGTCCTGGTGCTATTCGAGCACAAGATGATCACGTGAAAGTCGTTGGGAAAACGTCGATGATGCTCGCGGGTCGGAGCCTCCCGATGCCCTTCTTGCTGGGTCCGCCACGCCTCGGCGGCTCGCAGGTCGGCGCCTCGGAGCAGATCGCTAGCGTTCCGGCCAGCGTCCGCCCACTCGCGCACCGCCGGCAAGCCGCGTGTGTGGCCACGCCACTGAAGGTCGATCTCGAGCGCCTCAACCAGCCGATCCATGCCTACAGAAAATCATCGGCATCGCGCAGGAAGACCCACTCCGCGTTGGCCAACGCCGACGGCAACGATCCTGATAGTATCCCGTAATAACCGGGATAACCAGCTTGTTCAGCGCGACCGCGTTGTCAGCTCTTGGCTGCACTCCTCCGAGGCAACTGAACCAGGACTGATCACAATATGAGCGCCTTGAGGCCTCGATCGCGCGCATGACGCGTGGCCGCCACTTAGCGCCCCAGTGATGTCGACGTCCCGCCAGACTTGCTGCCCACGCTCGCGAAGTGCCTTGCGCAGGCGATCCACCGCGAAGTCGCTGCCTCACGTGCATAGAGATCAATCCATCAAGCGCCCCGCCTCGGACGCTCGCAGGCGCCTCAGCGCATCTCGGCGTTAACAGCAGTCATCTAAATCAACGACTCAGTTCCCCTCTGATTTCGTCATGCTTCGGTCACGAGGCCCGCCAAGTGGGCAATCTATTGTACGCCAACCCAGAATGAGCTTGGTATTTACAGTAAGTAAGCTTGGTATTTACAGTAAGAGAGTGTACCTGTCCTGGCCACCGTGCCCATGCTTCCGATAGCTGCGAACTCCGGGACTTTCGGGCAGGTTCGGTCAAGAGTCGAAGATCGGCGGAGCCGACGCCGAAGGCGCTCTTGACAGGTTCTGCCCGACCCGGACAATACCGGCGGCGTGGCGGTAGAGGTGCTCGTATTTCAAGGTGGCGAAGGCGTGTTCGCGGAGGATCGAAAGCACGATCCGGATCTTGTCTTCCACCGGGAACACCGGCGCTCTGCTCATCTCCAGCTCCTCGTCAGGGACTGGAGTTCCCGGCTCTTCGAAGTTAACCGGGGTGGCGTAGCGGTCTTCTGACGTTGCGTAGCGATCGGGCAGGGCTTGGCGTGTCGCTGCATAAGAGCGCCCGCGGCTTTCAAGATCATGGTTCTTTCCACGGAAGGATGACCACCAAAGAGCCACGGGCACGTGCGTCAGGATATGGCGTCGCGGTTGTTCGCGCTGGATGGCGCGGAGGTCGCAGAGGTCGATGAGGGGCCCGGCGGCGGCCGGACGGTGTGGGTGATGACGGCCGACCCGGCCGCGCGAGTGTGCCCGCTGTGCGAGACGGCGTCGGAGCATGTCAGGGAGCAGGTGGTGACGCAGCGGCCGATATCGGCCATGGCCGGGACCAGGTCAGGGGTGGCATGGGTGAAGCGTCGCTGGGAATGCCGGTCGCCCTACGGTCACAGTCACGCTTGAGGCCGGAGGGGCGGGCACGTACACTCACCGGGCCATCCCCGGATCTGAGCCCAGCCAGGACTCTTGCACCTTCTGCCCGTTGTGACCCTGACCTCGGCCAGCGCGGCAGCCGTTGCGCGCTCTCGCGCACACCTGTCCCGCTGATCATCCCGGAGCCGGAGTGCCTCCACCGGAGAAAGCCGTTTTTAAGATCGCTAGTGTTACATTGCCGTCTGTGGTGCTGACCTGCATTGTTGGTGGCCTGCTGGTCAAGCAATCGCAAGATCATCCCGTGCATATCCAGGACTCTTGCACCTTCCGCCTGTTGGAGCCGCTTGCGGCCGAGATCTACTCGGATACAGGGCGCCAGCCGCCGTGCTCCTGCTCCTATTAATCCGAGGCTCGAGCCACTCTGGCGGATACCTATCGTCAGAAAGCTGCGCCAGCCCCTCGATGGCATGCTCCACTTCCTCCATGGCGCGCCTCAGAGTGTCGACATGTTCGGGGCTAATCCGCAGTGGGTCGTCAATGCCGTTGTCTCTAGCTACCCGAAGATCTCGGGCTCTCGCCGCGCGCGCTTCGCGTACGTGCGTAAGGGCGTAGTCAATCGCTCTCCATTGCGGTGTTGTTGCGGCGGCGGCGACGCGCTTCATGTCCTCGACGTCGATCTCCGGGTTGACATCGTTCTCGTCTGTCCACCAGGACGATCCCGCTTGAGGAGGCGAGTGGTCGTCGACAAGGACGTAGAAGTCGCCCAGCATCTTGCTCCACAGCCGGGCGATGCCGTGCAGCACGCGGACCTCGGCCTCCCGCTCACGCCTGCGCTGTGTCTTCTCGCGGTTACGCTCGATCTTGTACGTCATGAGGCCTCCGACCATCGTGCCGAGTACGGCGCCTCCCGTTCCGATAGCGGCCGCCAGGACGTTGCTCGTCGCGGCCAGCTCCATCACCTCGTTCGGACTCTATTCTGCTCCACCTTCCGCAACAGTTGCCTCGTCGCGACGGTGTTGGTTCCTAGCAGGGAACGACAATCGGCCACAGCGTCGCGCCAGCGAGCACGGTGACGATTGCAGTAGAAGTGGCTGACTCCAGTATCCCGCCGAGCTGCCGCAGACGGGCCTGAATCAGCGTACGCTTGCGGCGAGCGATCAGCCGTCACTGATCTGCGCTCCTGTCTTGCTGCCACGGCGCCCGTGCCGGGCGGGCGCCCCCAGCGCTGAGCCCGGCGGCGGGCGCGCCAGCGGCGCCGCGTAGCGGCGCCGCCTTGATCAAATACGGCTTAATTCGGCAACGCGTTGTCGCGGCTTGGTGTCGGCGTTCTGCTTGGCTGTTGCGGGTAGCGTGCCTGCTGGGCCTGCCTGAGGGTGGGGCGGTACGCTGGCCTGTAGTGCTAGCACGACAGGCGATATCTGGCACGGCAGGGCGGATGATGACGCAGCGCCTTGACCCTCGATCTGATCGCCCACTTGGCGCTGCAACTGGCGGATGCGCTGCGGGCAGAGATTCAGGAGGGTCTTCGCAGGCCGGGGAGCCAGCTCCCGACCGAGAGCGAGTTCCAGCATGACTATGGGGTGAGCCGGACGACGATCCGGGCGGCGCTGGCGACGCTGGCCGCTGAGGGCCTGGTGGTGACGCGCAAGGGCTTCGGGTCCTATGTCCGGGACCGGCCGCCGCTGCGGCGGATTTCCTCCACGCATCGTCATGCCTCGCACCGGGCTTCAGGTAAGCCGGAGTTTGATACCGAGGCCATCGCGCAGGGACAGGTTCCCTCGCGGCGGATGCTGATGACCGGCCGTGGCCCGGTCCCGGCCGATGTCGCGGACTGGCTCGGCTAGCACAGCGGGCGAGCAAGCCGTGATCCGGAAGCGGCTGCAGCTGCTCGATGGCGTGCCCGCGGTGATCTCGACGAGCTATTACCCGCTGTGGCTAGCCGAAGGTACTCGCCTGGAGTCGTCGGACGCTCTGCCTGAGGGGCCGGACAACTTGATCGAGCGGCTCGGCCATCAGTTCGCTCATGGCGTTGAACTGCTCCGAGCGCGGATGCCGACTCCCGAAGAGGTCCGTTTGCTGGACCTGGAGCCGGGCGTCCCGGTGGTGCGGATGCTGCACATCGACTACGACCCGGACGGCCGGACCCTTCAGGTCGCTGATGACCTTTATGCCGGTGACCGGCACGAATTCGCATTTGAGTGGGCGGAAGAGGACGAGGCGGTCCCGGATGAGTGAGTGGCCGCGTAACTGGCCCGATCTGATCCGCGGCGTCGGGTGTGAGATGTGCGAGGCAGGCCGCCCGGAAGCCGACCGCTACGGCGTCCGTATCCGCAAGGGCACCTACTCCGATGCCTACCTGCAGCGCGCCGACGTGCAGCGCGGTTACACGCTGGTCATCTGGCGCGGTCGGCATGTTAACGAGCCCACCGAGCTGGACGACGCGGAGGCCGCCGGGTACTGGGCGGAGGTTCTGGATGTGGCACGCGCGTTGATCACCGTGTACAGCCCGCTGAAGATGAATTACGAGACGCTGGGCAATTCGCTGCCCCACCTGCACACGCATCTGGTCCCGCGGTATCCCGCCGATCCTCGCCCCGGCCAGCCGTTCCCGCTGTCCGCGCAGGCGCCGGACGCCAGGATTCCTGAGCCTGTGCTGCTGGCCGAGGCCGCTGAGCTGCGGTCACTCCTGAAGTAACGAAGTCCTAGCCCACGGTAAGCCTCTATCGTCTTCCGTCTGTCATCCTGTAGTCCTAGGATGTCAGCATGACAGGTCCAACCTAGTGACAGGTTAGACCAAGGTTAGACCATCGGGGTGCCGATGAGGTCGAACGCCTCGCGCTGGGTGCTGGTGGGCTCGGTGAGCATGGGCACGGTGGTCATGGCGCCGGCGAACCGGACCTCGTTGCGGGTCAGGGTGGCCAGGTGCTCCAGCGGGCCCCGGAAGGTGCGGTAGAGCCGTCCGGCGGGGTCGTGCTGGTAGCTGGCTTTGGCCTGCGCGTTGGGTGAGCGGCGGGCGGGGGCGACGGGGTTGTCCGGGCGGGGTGGGTTCTCGTCGGTGAAGGTCAGCGGTGCCCAGGCCCGGCGCAGGTGCCAGGGATGAGCCGTTTGTGGTGGTGCTGGTCGATGAGGTCGCGTTCCTGACCGCCCACCAGCGGGACCGCAAGCTGCGCGAGCGGATCATGGCCGCCCTTGCCACGCTGACTACCCAGGGCCGGGCGGTGGGTTACTGCGTGGTGGCCGCGTTGCAGGACCCACGCAAGGACGTGCTGAGTATCCGGAACCTGTTCCCGGACCGGATCGCGATGCGGCTGGACGAGCCGGAGCAGGTGGACATGGTGCTCGGCGACGGCGCGAGGGATCGCGGCGCGGCGTGTGAACTAATCTCCACCGACCCCGCGATCGGCGCGGGGGTGGCGTTTGTCCGGCTGGAAGCCGACCCTGACCCGATGCGGGTCCGCGCCGGATGGGTCTCCGACGCCGATATCTGGGACATGACCGCGCAGGTTCCCCGGCCCGCGCTGGAAAAGGTGCCCGCATGAGCGTGGCGACGGCCTGGCGGACCGATGAGCCGTGCCCGGTGTGCGGCACCGGCCTGCTCGTCCTAGACGACGGCCACGCGATGGCCGCTGAGTGCCGTCTGTGCGGCTACGGCGATGTCTGGACCGGCGACGAGAACGACGGAGGCGACCAGTGACCGACCCGGCCACGACGAGGACCACGCGGGCTGAGCGGCTGGCCAGGCCGCTGGCCCGTGAGGTGGTCCGTGACCTGGCTGTTGAGCACGGCGCGTGCATCCGCCCAGTGCAGCTGCGCCGCACCAACCTCGACACCGGACAGATAGAGCAGGTGCTTGTCCCCTACGGGCACTCCCTGGCATCCGTCTGCCCGTCGTGCGCGGAGCGGGCGAGGGCGCTGCGGGCGGCGCAATGCCGGGAAGGCTGGCACCTCGAGCACGAGCCGGTCACCGGCCCCGACCCGGCCACCGAGGAGCAGCGGTGGTGGATCCAGACCCGCGCCGACGCCCAGGCGCTCCGCGACGAGACCGCCAGCGACGGGCGGAGCACGAGCGACCTGGACGAGCTCGTCACCGACCTGGATGACGAAATCAGCAACGCCGGGATACGCGGGAACGTGCTCCCGGCCCGGCCGACGCGGCGGCACCGCTCCACCAAGCGGCGCCAGGATGCTCCCGATCTGCCCCGTCGCAAGGTCAGCGCCCGGACGGTCGGGAAGACCTACACCGCTCCGGGCGGCAAGACGTTCCGGCCGTAGATGTTCGTCACGCTGACCTGCCCCAGCTACGGGCGGGTCCGTGACGACGGCACCCCCGCCGACCCAGGCTCCTACGACTACGGCCGGGCGGCGCGGGATGCGCTGCATTTCGCGGCGCTGTTCGACCGGTTCATCCAGAACCTCCGGCGGTTCCTCGGCTATGACGTGCACTACTTCGCCGCCGTCGAACCACAGCGGCGGCTGGCCCCGCACGTTCACATTGCGATGCGCGGCACGGTGTCCCGCGCGGAGCTGAGCCGCGTGCTGGCCGCCACCTATCACCAGGTCTGGTGGCCGGGCACCTCAGCCGTCCGTTTCGACGGGGATGCGCGGTCGGTGTGGGACGAGCAGATGTGTACGTATGTTGATCCGTACACGGGGAAGTCCTGCCCACCTGGGACCAGGCCCTCGACTCGATCGGGGACCAGGATGAGCCGGTGCATGTGGCCCGGTTCGGGGACCGGTTCGACGCCCAGGGCGTCCTGCCCGGCTCCAAGGACGCGAACCGCTGCGTCGGGTACCTGACCAAGTACCTGACCAAGCAGGTGGCCGACTGCCACCAAGCGCAAACCGACACCGAACGCGCCCACGCAGCACGGCTGGCTGACGCGCTGCAATACGAACCGTGCTCACCCCGGTGCGCGAACTGGCTCCGCTACGGCATCCAGCCCAAGAACGCCCGGCCCGGCCTGATCCCCGGCGCCTGCAAGGGCAAGGCCCACACCCGTAATCACCTCGGCTACGGCGGGCGGCGCGTCCTGAACTCGCGCAAGTGGTCGGGGAAGACGCTGGCCGACCACCGGGCCGACCGGAAGAACTGGCTCATTCAGACGCTCGGGATTTCGGCAACCGACCCCGCCGGTACGCCTGGGAACCGGTCACCCCCGGCGACCCCGACCACATGGAACACGCCCGGCGCCTCCTGCATGTGATCGCGGACCGGGTCCGATGGCAAGCCGCACTCACCGAGGCCAGACGCAGAGCGGCCATGCACGAGGACACCGAGGTTCCGGTAACCGGGAGGGCGGCATGACAGATCGCGGGGAGGCAAGGACAGCGCAGGTGCTGATGGATGTGGAGGAGGCGGCTAAGCGGCTGGGGACCAAGCCGCGGTTTATCCGTCGCCTGATCGCGGAACGGCGGATCGAGTATCACAAGGTCGGGCGCCACGTCCGCATCAGCGAAGCGGGGCTGACTGACTTTTTCGAGGCGGGCAAGGTCGCGCCCATGGAGGAGTCCGGGGTGTGGCGTGTGGAGAGGATGCCGGCCTGATGGCCAACAAGGGCGGTCATCGGCGTTTCGGCAGCATCCGCACGCTGCCATCGGGCCGGTTCCGGATTCGCTATCCGGGACCTGACGGCCGGTTGCGACGGGGACCATGACCTACGCCAGCAAGACGCTGGCTGACCGGGCGTTGACGATGATCGAGGCGCAGATGGTCACGGGTGAGTGGACTGATCCGCAGCGGGGAAAGGTGAAGCTCGGCGTATACGCCGAGACATGGATTGCCCAGCGGGCGAACCTACGGCCCCGGACGGTTGAGCTGTACACCTGGCTCCTTGTCCGGCATATCTGGCCTTACCTCGGTGACGTGCCGATAGGCAAGATCACGCCCGAGCTGGTGCGGGACTGGCGTGCGACCCTTCTGGACAAGGGCGTCTCGGCGTCGGCCACGGCCAAGGCGTACCGGCTGCTGAGGGCGGTTCTGATGACTGCGACCGATGACCGGATCATCCCCAGGAACCCGTGCCGCATCCGGGGTGCGGGAGACGAGAAGCCAGACGAGCGGCCGGTGCTGACCGTGGCCCAGGTGTTCGACCTGGCCGACCGGATAACTGACAGACGGTTCCGGGCGCTGGTGCTGGTGGCGACATTCGCGAGTCTTCGATGGGGTGAGGTGATCGCACTGACCCGCGATGACATCGATCTTGTGGTCGGGACGGTGACCGTGCGGCGGCAGTACGTCGAGCTGACCGGCCAACTGGTCCTCGGGCCGCCGAAGTCGAGGGCGGGCACCCGGTCAGTTGCGATTCCCGCCGCGATCATCCCGGCTCTGCGGGATCACCTGGACAGTTATGTCGGTCGTGACGGAACGGCGCTGGTTTTCACCGGCCCGCGCGGCGGGATACTGCGGCGGGGCAACTTCCGCCGGGGCTCGGGCTGGGCCAAGGCGACGGCCAGTGTGGGTGTCCCTGGCCTGCATTTCCATGATTTGCGCCATACCGGCAACACGCTGGCCGCTCAGACCGGTGTCAGCCTGGCGGATCTCAAGGCGCGGATGGGTCACGACAGTGTCCGCGCGGCGATGATCTACCAGCACGCGTACAGCGCGGCTGATCGAAGGATCGCCGACGCTCTCGACCCGGCGATTGGCCGCCCGGCCGGGGGCAACCAGCCTTCCCGGCGTCGCCGTCGCAGCGGCCCTCGGCGTGGCTGAATGGCACGTTAATGGCGCGAAGGCCTTGGCCAGGATCGGTGAGGATGGTGTTTTGCCTGGTAAGGTCTTCACATTTGGGGATGACCTGGGGAAACGGGGTCTGGCTGGGGGGCTGGCCACAGGTTAAGCGGGGTTCACCCACGTTTTCCGGAGTGTGGGTCTCCGGTTCCGGGCTGTGCTGCTGGCGGGGACTGTCTGCCTCAACGATGTCTAGGGTGAGGTCCTGGAGTTCGCTGAGCAGGGCGCGGATTTTTTTTTGCGTTGTCGAATAGGGGCTGGTATTCGGCGAGTTCGCGGGGGGTTAGCCGTCTGGTCACGGTCTTGCCGCCGATCTTGCGGGTCCATTCGGCGTAGGGGCCGTGCAGGCGGGGCGGGTCGGCGTGGCACCGGCAGACTGGCTTACCGCAGGCGTAGGCGCGGACGGTGAGGGTGCCGGGCAGGGCGAAGCCCGCCTGCGCGAACTCGGCGGCGATCCGGTCGCGGGCCGCGCGCTGGGCTGGGCTTGGTTCCATGCGACACACCGTCTCAGATCCGCGGGCTTGGCGTCTTTCCACAGTATATTCCTGTGGAAAGTTCCCGTATGGGAGGCCTGATGGAGCTGGCAGGACCTGCGGTAGCCGCTTACATTGTACGGTGGCGGCCCTCGTCGGTGTCGCCGCAGGCGGCGGCGTTCGCCCGGCAGGTCGTGCCGCTGGCAGCGCCGGCCGGGCAGGAACGGGCCAAGAACCTGCTGTGGACAGCGGGCAAGCTCGCCGGCTACGCGATCGGGCTGGGGCTGCAGGCGGTGCCGGAGGTGCTGCTGCATCCGTCGGTGACTGAGCGGTTCACCCGGTCCGCGCCGGGCCTGTCGGGGGCGGCGCGGCGGACGCTGCGCACGAACCTGCGGTTCATCGGCCGCCGGGTGGTGCCGCAGCTGTATCCGGCGGATCTGCCGCTGCCCCGGGAACGGGCCAAGGCGCCGTACAGTCCCGCGCAGATCGACGGGTATCTCGTCCTGGCGGATGCGCAGTCTACGCCGGAGCGGCGGATGCGGGCGGCCGGGCTGGTCTGCCTGGGCGCCGGGGCCGGGCTGATCCGTTCTGACCTGCGTGATGCCCGCGGCGCCGACGTGATCGCCCGGTCCGGCGGGCTTGTCGTGGCCGTCCGCGGGCGGCGGGCGCGGACGGTCCCCGTCCTTTCCCGCTACCACGCCCCGCTGCTGGCCGCGGCCCGGTCAGCCGGAACCGGGCTGATCTGCGGCGGGACCGATCCGGGCCGCCGGAACATCACAAACCCGCTGATCACCGCGCTGGACGGCGGCACCGGGCTGCCCCGGCTGGACACCTCCCGGCTGCGCGCCACCTGGCTGGCCGAGGTCGCGGAGCTGCTGGGCGGGCCACGTTCATGGCCGCGGCCGGGATCAGCTGCTCCCAGCGGCTCGGGGACCTCGTCGCCGGCCTCGAACCCGCGGGGGAAGCCGAGGCGGTGCGGCTGCTCGGGGACACCCGGCGATGACCCCGCTAGCGGCGTTCGAGGAGGTCATCGGCGCCTCTGGCGCCGCGGCGCGGATCGAGGCCATGCTGCCCGCAGGGGTGCGGCGGCGGCAGCTGGCCGTCCGCACCCTGCTGGCAGGCATGTGCCTGACCCAGGCTGACGGGCGCCCCGCCCACCTGACCCGCATCCACCAGGCGCTGACCAGCTTGCCCGAGACAGATCAGCGGCGGCTCGGCGTGATCAGCGACTGGGATGCCGTGCCGCACCGGCTCACCTACCGGCAGACCGAGTACACCTTCGGCCTGGTCGCGGCCGCGCTCGGCAAGGAAGAGCCAGACGGGCAGCCTTCCGTTCCGCTGCAGCGCATCTGCGACGACCTGCTCGAAGCCAGCATCCCGGATCCCGTACAAGGACGCGAGCGCCTCGCTGGCCGCCGACTGGACAGACATGGAGTCCTTCTCCCGGCCCCCGCCCGCCAAAGGCGGCCCCCGCGCCGACCCCGAAGCGTCCTGGGGCCACCGCGAAAACAACCTGCTTCGCAGTGAAGACGAGCTGTTCTTCGGTTATTACCTCTCCGCCGCCATCATGACGCGCGAGGAGAACAGCCCGGCCGTCCCCGAACTTGCCCGCCGCGCCACGCTGTCAGCCTGCCGCCACAACCCGGTCCGCGCCCTGGCCCCCGCGCTAACCGCAATGCCCGCAGACGGCATCGGTCTCGGCGACATCCTCGCCGGCTCCGGCTACGCCCACCGCGACGCCAGCGCCTGGGCACTCCCGCTCCGCCAGGCCGGGGCCCGGCTCGTCCAGGACCTGCACCCGCACGACCGCGGCCCCAAAGGCACCCATCACGGCGCGATCATCGCTAACGGGAACCTGTACTGCCCCAAAACCCCGCGCCCACTGCTGGAACTCGGGCCGCTCGCCCCCGGCGCGGCCAAACAGGCCGCTGACTGGGAGCGCAAGACCGGTGAGCTCGCCCGCCACAAGCTCGGCAGGATCACAGGTGACGATACCGACGGCTACCATCGCGTCCAGTGTCCCGCCGCCATGGGCAAGATCCGCTGCCCGCTGCGCCCGGCATCGATGACCCTGGACCGGGACCGGCCCGAGATCCTTACCCCGCCGGAACATTCCCAGGCCTGCTGCACCCAGCAGACGATCACCGTCCCGGCGGACGCGCTGGCCAAGGCCGCCCAGAAACACGACTACCCATCCGCGGCCTGGCGCCGCTCCTACGCCCGCCGCACCGGCGCCGAACGCGGCTTCGCCACCATCAAGGACCCCGCCGCCAGCGACATCACCCGCGGCTGGTGCCGCCTCATGGGCCTGGCGCCCCTCATGCTGTTCACCACGACCCTGCTGATCGCCCGCAACCAGCGCATCATCGCCGCCTGGGACAGCCCGGCAGGAAGAAACTCAGCGCCGCGCCGCCGCCGGGCTCCCACCGAAAACCCGGCGCCGCCGCCGCAAGACCCTCACCATGCTCGCCACCGCCACCGGCCCGCCCTAGCCCCGCGCACACCCCATCACGGCAGCATCCACGCACCGAGACAGCGGCAGCATGCCCGCAAACCAGCCCGGGCAGCAGAACGCAGCGAAGCAAACACAAACAGCACACGACACCGCAGCAGGCAGCGTGCCACACCGGAATGTCAGAGGCAAACGTGAAAATAGTCCCCACTGAAACGTGAAGACCTCCGGGTGGAGCTTAGGGGACTCGAACCCCTGACCCCCTGCTTGCAAAGCAGGTGCTCTTCCAGCTGAGCTAAAGCCCCGTGTGCTTCCAAAGGTTACCCGTTACAGCAGTACGTCCGGCAATTCGGTGATCGAAGGAATCAGGTGGGTCGCTCCGGCCGAACGCAGTCGCTGCGCCGACCGTGATCTGGTCAGGCCGACGAGGGTTCGGGCCCCGGCGCGGCGCCCGGCCGTGATGACGTTCTCGCTGTCCCCGACCACGGCAACCTCCGCGACGTCGCCGATGCCGAGCCGGATGACGGCCGTGAGCACGGGATCGGGCCACGGGCAGCCGCGCGGTGCGTCATCCAGGCAGAGGGTGAGGTCGATGTGGCGGCTGATGCCCAGGCTGTCGACCACCAGCCGCGACACCGACCGGGAGAACCCCGAGACGAAGCACACCTTGACGTGCGAGCCGGACAGCTTGGAGATGACATCCAGCGCCCCGGGCACGATCGTGATGCCGAACCGGTCCACCACGGCCCGGTAGGAGCGCTCGAAGGACAGGTAGGCCGCCTGCGCCTGGGCGTCGTTCTCGGCGAACAGCACGCGCATGACGTCCCGGGGCGGCAGTCCGCCGGACCGGTCAACCACGACCATCGACCGCGCGTAGGCGGCGGTACCGGGCACCACTCCCTGCGTCGCGATTGCCTCGGCGAAGGCTCTTTCGAGGATGCTCCCATCGGAGACGATCGTTCCTGCGAGGTCACAGCACACCAGCGATACGGGGGATGTATCGCTCACCTGGACGCCTCCTCCACCGGGCCGCACCCGGCGAGGCTAGTTCAGCTCAGCGGTGGTGGCCTCGGTCCACAGATCGATCTCGGCCCGGTCGGCCAGCACCTTCCGCCAGACGGCGGCCACCCCGAGACCTAGCAGGGCGAGGACAAGCAGTTTCTTCACAGTGTGAAACCCTTCCACTCTGAGGACTCAGGAGCGTTAACGCTGCGGAGTCGGCACGCGGCTCCACGGGTATGACGCAGCCTAGCAACTCCCGCCGTCAGTGCGAGGCCGCCGGATCAGCTTGACTCGCGGCCACCGGAACGGACTCCACGGCACCGGGCTGGACGGCGAGGTCCTGCTCGATCTCCTCCAGACTGCGCCCTTTGGCCTCCGGTACCTTGAGCCAGAAGCCAGCAGTGGGCCAGGGCCACGAGCGTTGCTTTTATCACCAAACGGACCTGGGAAGACCTCTACCAACGCCGGCGAGCTGCCCTGATCTTTAGCTGCCCAACCGTTGGCCTTTGCGGAGGGAGTATCCGTGCCGGCATCGTCTGCTTCGAGCGCCCCGGAAATGGTACGGGGCCTACAGGAGCGAGCGGCACGGGCCCTTCCGGCGGAGCGGGTTGAGCATATTGGCGGGTGGTGGCTCCGCTACGCCCCTAGCGCCTCCTGGTGGGCGGGAGCGGTCCTGCCCCACGCTGACGCCGGGCCCGGCGAGTTGGTGCGCAGGGTCGCTGACGCGGAGAAGTTCTATGCCAGGCACGGCGTGACCACGCGGTTCCAGATCAGCCCGCAGCTGTGTCCAGGACGCCTCGGCACGCTTTTGGCGGAGCGGGGTTACCGCTGTGAGAGCCCGATGTCATTGCAGGCGGCCTCGGCCGCGAGTGTCCTGGGACAGGCACCGGCGAGCTCGCTGCGCATTTGAGGTGAACGACCTGCCGACCGACGGGTGGTTCGGGGTCTGGCAGGCTGTGCATGGCCACGGCGGCGACACCCGTTCCGAGCGGGAAATGCTCGAACGTGTGGACCGGCCGTGTGCCTACGCGCGTGCGATAAGCGGGGGCAATGTCGTCGCGGTGGGCCGCGCGGTCGCCGACACCGGCTGGGCGGGACTGTTCGGGATGGCCACACTTCCCGGGGCACGCGGGAAAGGCGCGGCCCGCGATGTCCTGGCCGCGCTGGCCGACTGGGCCTGGCGCACACGCAGCCGGCCGCATGTATCTCCAGGTGGAGCGCGATAACACGCCGGCTCTCCGGCTATACGAGCGGACGGGTTTCAGCGAGGTATGCGGTTACCA
Organism: uncultured Actinomycetes bacterium; assembly: GCA_963809975.1. Lineage (GTDB taxonomy): Bacteria > Actinomycetota > Actinomycetes > Streptosporangiales > Streptosporangiaceae > Bog-532. The sequence continues at coordinate 58,817 of CAWELT010000021.1, read as the reverse complement.
CTACCGCGCCGCAGCCTGAGCGAAGGCCGTGACCTGGATCGAGGAGATCAGTCATGGCCAGCCGTCTGGTCTTCGCTCCCCCTGAGAAAGCGAAGGCTGGCGGTTCGGCCCCCCCCCGACCACTCAACTAGCAGCTCACAGTCGGCCAAATGCGGGCTGAAGCCCCGGTACGCGCGCCCAGGCGGCAGAGATGAGGTCCAGATGAGCACCGCTGCCCTGATCGCCTGGGTCATCACCGCTCTTGTTGGCTTCTTTCTTCTGTCGATCTGGATCATCGAGTACGACCGCGAGTTCCAGAGTGCGGCGGCGACCCGCTTGCCCGTGCCGGTGATTTCCGCTCACGCGCTGCTGGCCGTGGTGGCCTGGAGTTGTGGATCCTCTATTTCATCGTAGATGAGACGCGGGTGGCCTGGGCCGCGGTCGCCGTCCTGGGCGCCGTCGCCGTCCTGGGCCTGATCATGGCGGCGCGCTGGGTCCCGGTGTACCGCGCCTTCGCTGCCCCCCGCACGCCGCTGGCCAGGATCAATGCCATCCCTCCGGAACGGAACTTCCCGCTGCCGGTCGTCGTCGCCCACGGCATCTTGGGCGTCACCACCCTCGTTTTGGTGCTGTTCACCCCACTTGTCGCTGGCCCGACGTGACCAGCCACTTGGGCAGGCCGCCAGCCCCGAGACGCGGAAACCTGACCGTGTTACCCACGCCGGAACGCAAGCCATAGCCTTCACCTGAGCGGCATTCAGGCCGTGCCTGGGACTCATCACTCGGCGGCAGCGCGGCCCCCAGTGACCAGGGCCGCTAACTGCCCGGTCCTCCTGCCTGCTGCTCTCCCTGTCGGGGTTCGCGTCTGCCTTCAAACTCACGTCCAGGCCGCCGGTGGCTGTTGTCACGGGCGAAGACCTGGATCTCGTTAACGCCCTGACCTGTGCTGTGTGGGGCTAGATGGACTTGAACCATCGACCTCATCCTTATCAGTTCGATCATGGACGAGGCGGGCATAGTGTTTCCTCGGCTGAGGTATCGGGCCGCGGATGCGGTTGTCGGCTCCAGTCTGGCCACGTTGCCGTCAGTCTCTGGCGATCAACTGTCCCAGAAGACCCCCTCGTGCCGAGCTACGCATTACGAGGGTGTTCTCATGCGTTGCTCGTGGCTGGCTGGCGTGCTCGGAGGGACTCGAACCCCCAACCTTCTGATCCGTAGATACCTGTGCGGGCGTCCGGACCCGTTCAAGATCAGTCCGTGACCTGGGGGATGTCCCTGCCCGCTGTTCATATCGGTCCGGAGAACCGGAAGGTCGTTCGTCCGCCTGGCTCCGGGCGTGGCTCCCGAACCTAGCAGCAGTCATCTCCTCGCCATGCCCGGCGGCCTTCCCAGGCAGACCACGCGGCGATGCCCAGGGCGATGACCGGATCGACGGGCCATCCAGCGGGCCAGATCGCGACGACGGCCAGGCCGAGGAGCACAGCCGCCGCCTGGGCGGCGCACATCAGGTTCTGGATTCCCTCACCAGCGGTGGCGCCCGAGCCGAGTCGTCGGCCCAGGCGCTGCTTGGTGATGCCGAGCGCTGGCATGATGACCACGCTGCTCGCCGTCAGCACGATGCCCAGGATCGAGGTGGCGGCCGGATGGTGAGTAGCCAGGTCACGCACTGCCTGGATGGCGATGTAGGGTGCCAGCAGCCAGAAGCTGATCGCGACGCCCCGCTGTGCCCGCCGCTCGGCCGACTCTGACATCGTGCGTGCCCCGGTGAACCGCCAGACCACGATGATGCTGGCAAGCCCTTCGACCGCGCTGCCCAGCGCCCAGCCGGTAAGGGCGATCGAACCCGCGGTGATGCCCGCGACCAGGCCGATGGCTCCCTCAGCGGTCATCCAGGCGAGCGAGGCCCAGGCTAGCCATCGTGCGTACCGGGTGTCCCGGAGCCAGCGTTCATCCCGGCTAGCGCCAGGACCTGCGCTGTTCTCACAGCACGTGCAGGCGTCAGGCTGTGTGCTCTCGCCCGCGGTGAGTGGCAGCGGGGACACCAGGCCGGTGCCCTGGTGCTCGTCTTCCACACGGTGAGCTTAGCTTGGTGCCTCCCGCCTGAGCTGTCCCCTGTTCTCCCCCCATCTTCTCGATTGGCGCTGAATCCCCTGGTGAGCGGTCGGCGGGTCAAGGGTCGCGTAGCGATCGCGTGCGACGCCGTAGGCGCCCTTGACGCGGTGGCCGTGACTGGGACACTGGCAAGCCAAGGAAGATAGCTCACTCCTAGCGCCGTGATGCTGCCAGGAAGCCTGCGTGATCATCGGATCGTGCGCGCTGTTGCCCGGCGCGCCGGGGCGGGTCGGCCTCCCAAGGCCGCAGCCCGACCCGAGCGCGGCCGGGCGCAGCGGAGCCGCCTTGATCAAATACGGCTCGATTCGGCAACGCATGGCGTGATGGCGTGGCCGAGCGGCAGTATTTGTGGTTTGCGCCTGGTCGCGCCTGTTATCGGGCTGTCGGGCGCTTGGCGGCCGCGGACGATGGGATGCTCGGCGCCGCAGACGATTACGTAGAGAACTGGGTCATCGTTCATAGTCACGGGTTCATGAGCAGATAATCCGGTTCGCCGCGCGAGCGGGCGAAGCTCTGGGGTTGTGTAGCGGTGTTCCCGCTTGAGCATCTCGCGAAGGGCCTCGCGGACGGGAACACTGTAGTGCACCTCTTCGGGGGCGAGTTCTTCGGCCTGCCTAAAGACGGTGCTGGCGGCGGCGTCATCGCGGCGTTGAACGTAGGCGCGGCCGAGATCGATGAAGACCTGAGCGCGCCGTTCCAGCAGATCGGCGGGAAGTGCCGTGGTATTGACCTGGACCGGCGACGAGGACGACGGAGGTGACCAGTGACCGACGAAAGCACGACGAGGACGACGCGGGCGGAGCGGCTGGCCATGCCGCTGGCCCGTGAGGTCGTACAGGACCTGGCCGTCGAGCACGGCGCGTGCATCCGGCCAGGTGCAGCTGCGCCGCACCGACCTCGACACCGGCGAGATCGAGCAGGTGCTGGTGCCCTGCGGTCACACCCTTGACGGTGCAGTACTTCGCCGCGGTCGAAGCCGCCGCGCCGGGGATGACTGGCATGACACCGGCTACGTCTTCACGACCCGTTCGGGGCTTCCGGTGGAGCCGCGCAACCTGGCGCGGTCGTTCGCCCAGCTGGTGGAGGCGGCGGGGCTGCGCCCTATCCGGCTCCCTGAACCTCTCCCCGGGCACTGCCGTCCGATGGATGCACCAAGCAGGATCCGACTGGAACGGCTACGCCGCTGACATCGCCCGAACCCGCAATCACCAAACCTGACGAATACCCGAGATGATCTAGAACCAGCGGGCCTATTCCGCAGGGTTTGGAACACTGCTCTCTGCCGGTTAGATGTTAGAAGCTGCGAACCGCGCCGAACGACGCCAAGGAGATCCCTGGGCACGCCCGGATCTCGACCACCATAGAGGTGTATACACACGGTGATGAGGAAGACCAGCGGTCCGCGCTCGACCGGATGGCCGACGCGCTGTTCGGTGCCCCGGAAGCGTAGCCGTTGCCGTCAAGCGACCGGGGAGGCTGCCCGGTGATGTGTGCTGACCTGGTGGGGCTAGATGGACTTGAACCATCGACCTCATCCTTATCAGTTCATCCCCGGTGCGGAGATGGCGGCGCAAGCGCAGGCCGTGGGGGCTGTCCATGGTGGCCAGATGAGGCCGTGTTTGGGTCGGCAGTTGTCAGTTGGCGTTGTCAGCCCCAGCGTTTCGTCGCTGGCGGCGGCCATCTGATCCGTAGCAGGATCAGGGCTGTCCTTGGCCGTCCGGGCAGGTCTTCACTTCCTGGTCGGCCGCCCCCTGGTTCCGTTGCCATCCAGCACCATTGTTAGCAACCGCGTTAGCAGGATCGGCAGCCGCCCTGGTTGCTCTATTTCACCGCTGTACGGAGTTGACCCGAAATTAAGCGTATCCCTCGAAATCAAGCGTAATCCCTCGCGGGTGGGGTTCTTCTTCGTGCCGACACGGGCGTGCCGGGCGCAGCGTACAGATCCGGCATATGACTCAGGGGCGAGTGCCTCGGTCAGCGCTTGCCGCGAACGACTAGGGTGCCCATTTACCCACATTGAAGGTGGGCGTCCAGAAGCTCAGCGGCCAGAAAAGGACCGAGATGAAGTACTGTACCCAGCTGTGGAGATTGCCCAACGTCGTCGGCAGATGTGGAGATGCCGTGTTAAAGAAAACTCCAATCAGAATGTAGACAACGATGAGAAGACCAGTTGTGCTGAAAAGGGTCCTGAGAAATTTCACTCCAGCTGACCTCCTTCCGGCGCGAGCTGAAAACGGTGAGAAGTAGCTACCGTTGGATAGTTCAATTGCCGTGGTTTCAGGGAACTTATCGTGCCTAGTTAGGCCGTTGGCAACCTCCTAAAGGTCCTGCGATGTGACCTAGATAACACCGCACCTTTGTCAGGATAAGTTCACGTATGAGTATCCGCCAGACTGACACTCCAGGCAATCCCTCCGAAAGCCAGATTTTCCTGTCGTGCCGACGCGGCTGGGCACCGAATCGTCACTGACCGGCCCACATGAAGTTCTGGGTGTGCTTCGCGGACATTTCAGCGCCGCGTCCTCAGGCGCCCGCGCAGGTGCGGGTCTCTGTTGTCGAGGTTTGCCGCATGCTTGGGGGCCTGGCCTTTGGCCTGGCCCTTGCCGTCAGGCCAGGCTGGGCCGCTGGAGGCTCCGCGCGCAAGGGTGGGTCCTGAAGATCCTTTCTGCGGAGCGATTAGAAAGGATCTTCGGGTGCCCTTGCGGGTGGAGGGGGCGGCCCGGACAATGCGCGGCATTCCGGTCCCGGCTATGTGACTCGTCGCCCGGCGGCAGGACGCCTGGCGCGAGGTTGGACGGCCGACGGTGTTTGCAGGCACGGCACCTGGGAGGTATGGGGGGACCGCACGCGGCCCCGTACCGGGGGGCCGAGCGCGGCAGCTCGTCGGGCCGTAGGGCTTCCGCCCGGAGGGCGCGGCGAAAGCTGCCGCCCCGCGACGACGGGATCCCCGGCGACCTGGGCCGCTAACTGCCCGGTTACTCCCGGCGGTTTCTCCCCCTGTCGGTGATCCACGCCCTGCCCTCAACTCCCGTCCAGGCCGTCAGATCCGGCGTGCCGGAGGCGCGCCCTTGACAAGATCTCTGATCTGCTCTTTCAGCCACCGGCAGGCGAGTGATGTGGTCAACTGCTGTTGTCGCGGGCGAAGGCCCCGATTTCGTTAACGCTGTGACCTGTGTGGGGCTAGATGGACTTGAACCATCGACCTCATCCTTATCAGGGATGCGCTCTAACCGGCTGAGCTATAGCCCCAGATGCGCGCTGAGAACCCGCGCACGCCGGAAAAGGTTACCGCAACTTGCGCCGCCTCGGCGAACTGGCGGACCGGGCACTACTCCGTTTCCCGCAGCGTCACCTCGACTCCGCCGACAAGGTGCGCGGTCAGGTTGTACACCACCGAGCCGACGGTGGCGAAAGCCGTGATCAGGAACACGTTGAGGACGCCGAGAAGCGCCGTGTAACTGAGGATCGTCGACGCCGAGAACCAGTGCGAGACGTTCATGCCGTTGGTCCCCTGGCCGGAGGTGACGTTCGACAGCGCTCTCTGGATCGAGTCGAACACGCCCAGGCCGGCCAGCGTGCCGTAGAGCAGCGTCACCGCGACGAACAGGATGACGAAGCACGCCAGTGAGATCATGAAGCTGAACTTCATGACCGACCAGGGTTCGAACCGGGAGACCATCAGGTGCGCCTGCCGGGTTGGGGCGCCGCTCTTCTCGGCCCGCTGCGCCTTCCCCCGCTTGGGGACGGCCTGGGGGCTGGGCATCCGGGCCGTCGCGGCCTGCCATGGCGACGGCCGCTCCGGCTGGCTTTCCTCGTGCTCCGGCCGCGGTTCAGACTGCGGGCGCAGGTCAGCTTGGGTGCCTGACTCAGCTTGCGTGCGTGGCGAAGGGGTGACCTGGGCCGGATACGGCGGAGCGGAGAAGTCGTGCTGATTTCCCGAGAAACCGTAGATGCTCTCCGAGGGCTGCGCAGCATAGTCGCGGCCCAGGGACGCGGACGGAAAGTCCTGGGTCCCGGCGCTCGAACCGGACGGCGCCGGATAGTCCCCGTCCGTACCCGCCGGACCATAGCCGTCGCCGCCCGAAGACCCGGCGTACGTGCTGTCCGCCGGGTATGTGCTGTCGGATTTTGGCGCCGTCTTCCAGACGGACTCTCCTTCGTGGGAGTGCCCGTTGGCTTCGCCGGCGTCCTCACCGGCCGGCTCGGTCTCCGTCTGCCCGTCCTCGGCAGGAGGCACGCCGGTATCGTCCGCGGCCACCCCCGGCCGTCGCGCCGTCTCGTCCGTGCGTTGCTCCACGCCGTCCTCCTCGGCTGCAGTCCCTCTTGGTGAGGCTACTTCGGCAGAATACGGCCTAACACGACGTCAGGGCGTCCCACCGGAAACTCAGCCGTCCCAGGTAACTGCGGTCCCTTCGTCACCGGGTCACTCCCCGTCGGCTCCGTCGCCGCTTTCCACTGGCGGCTCGGCGGCACCATCGGGCTGGTCATCGTCGGCCGCATCGAGCGACTCGGCGTTGCGCGCGAGCCCGACCACGCTGTCCCCAGACGCGAGGTTCATCAGCCGGACACCCATGGTCTGCCGGCCAGATCGCTTGATCTCACCGGCCCTCGTTCTGATGACACCGCCCGCCGACGTGATGGCAAAGATCTCGTCGTCCGGCCGGACCATCAGGGCGCCCACGAGCCGCCCGCGCGTTTCCACAATCCTGGCCGTAACGACACCCATGCCGCCACGGTTCTTCACAGGATACTGATCAGCGGGTGTCCGTTTCGCGTAACCGCCTTCGGTTGCGACGAGGACATCCTCGTCTTCCCGCACCACGTACATGTCCAGGAGTTCGTCACCATTGGCAAAACGCATCCCGATAACCCCGGACGTGGCCCGGCCCATCGGCCGCAGCGACTCGTCACTGGCGCGGAACCGCAAGGCCTGCGCCTTGCTGCTGACCAGCAGGAGATCCTCTTCCGGGGCGACCAGCCGGGCGGCGATGACCTCGTTGTCGTCGCGGAGGTTGATGGCGATGATGCCGCCGGCGCGCGGCGAATCGAAGTCGGACAAGCGCGACTTCTTGACCAGGCCGCTCTTGGTCGCGAGCACCAGATAGGGCGCCACCTGGTAGTCGCGCAGCGCGAGAACCTCGGCGATCGTCTCGTCCGGCTGGAAGGCCAGCAGGTTGGCGACGTGCTGCCCGCGAGCATCACGGCCGGCCTCCGGCAGTTCGTACGCCTTGGCGCGGTACACCCGGCCCTTGTTCGTAAAGAACAGGATCCAGTGGTGCGTCGTGGTGACGAAGAAATGGTCAACGATGTCGTCGGTGCGGAGCTGCGCCCCGCGAACGCCCTTGCCACCACGGCGCTGGGCCCGGTACAGGTCCGTCTTCGTCCGCTTGGCGTAGCCGCCGTTCGTGATCGTGACGACGACGTCCTCTTCGGCGATCAGGTCTTCGTCCGTGACGTCGCCGTCGTAGGCGATGATCTCGGTCCGGCGGCCGTCGCCGTAGCGCTCGACGATCTCCGCGAGCTCGTCACCAACGATCGTCCGCTGCCGGATGGGTGAGGCCAGGATGTCCTCGTAGTCGGCGATCTTCGCCATCAGGTCTTCGTACTCGGTGGTCAGTGCCTGCCGCTCGAGGGCGGCCAGCCGGCGCAGCTGCATGTCCAGGATGGCTTGCGCCTGGACCTCGTCGATCTCCAGCAGGGTCATCAGGCCCTGCTGCGCGTCGTGAGCCGAGGCGCTGCCCCGGATCAGCGCGATGACCTCGTCGATACGGTCGATGGCCTTCAGCAGGGCACGCAGGATGTGCGCCCGGTCCTGCGCCTTGCGCAGCAGGTACCGGGTGCGGCGGACGATGACCTCGATCTGGTGCGCGACCCAGTACCGGATGAACTGATCCAGCCGCAGGGTCCGCGGCACGCTGTCGACCAGCGCCATCATGTTGGCGCCGAAGGTGTCCTGAAGCTGGGTGTGCTTGTACAGGTTGTTCAGTACGACCTTCGGGATCGCGTCCCGCTTCAGCACGATCACCAGGCGCTGCCCGGTGCGCAGGCTCGTCTCGTCCCGGACGTCCGCGATGCCGGTGACCCGGCCGTCCTTGACCAGCTCGGCGATCTTCTGCGCCAGGTTGTCCGGGTTGACCTGGAACGGCAGCTCGGTCGCGACCAGGCACGCCCGGCCCCGCTGGTCTTCTTCCACCTCGACGACCGCGCGCATGGTGATGGAACCGCGGCCGGTGCGGTAAGCCTCCTGGATACCGCGCCGGCCGACGATCAGCCCGCGGGTCGGGAAGTCGGGGCCCTTGATCCGCGCGATGAGCGCCTCGAGCAGGTCCTCGTCGGAGGCCTCAATGTTCTCCAGGTACCATTTGACTCCCGCAGCGACCTCGCGGAGGTTGTGCGGGGGGATCTTGGTCGCCATGCCGACCGCGATGCCCTCGGATCCGTTGACGAGCAGGTTGGGGAACCGGGCGGGCAGCACGACGGGCTCGGCGGAGCGGCCGTCGTAGTTGGGCCGGAAATCGACGGTGTCCTTGTCGATGTCCCGCAGCATTTCCATGGCCAGCGGGGCCAGGCGGCACTCGGTGTACCGCATGGCCGCGGGCGGGTCGTTGCCCGGCGACCCGAAGTTGCCCTGGCTGTCGATGAGCGGGTAACGCAATGACCAGTCCTGGCCGAGCCGGACGAGCGCGTCGTAGATGGCACTGTCACCGTGCGGGTGGTACTGGCCCATGACATCGCCGACCACGCGGGAGCACTTGGAGTACCCGCGGTCGGGCCGGTAGCCGCCGTCGTACATCGCGTACAGCACGCGCGTATGCACCGGCTTCAGGCCGTCCCGTACGTCCGGCAGGGCCCGGCCGACGATGACCGACATGGCGTAATCGATGTAGCTGCGCTGCATCTCAAACTGGATGTCGACCGGCTCGGTGCGGTCGTGTCCCGACGACGGAACGCCGTCGGTTGTTACGTCAGTCACTGAATATCCTTGTTTCGGTTGGGAAAGCTCGCGTCACACACACGCCCCACGGTGGTGCCGCCACGACGGTCAGATGTCGAGGAACCTGACGTCCTTGGCGTTGCGCTGAATGAAGGAGCGGCGGGCCTCCACGTCCTCGCCCATCAGCACGCTGAACAGTTCGTCCGCCTGCGCCGCGTCGTCCACCGTCACCTGGAGCAGGACCCGGCGCGCCGGGTTCATGGTGGTCTCCCACAGCTCGGTGGCGTTCATCTCACCGAGGCCCTTGAACCGCTGAATGCCGTCCCGCGGGCGCGGGTCCTTCCGGCCGTTCGCAATACCGGCTTCGACCAGCAGATCCCGCTCGGAGTCGCTGTACGCATATTCGTCCGCGTTACCGCGGCCCTCCCACTTGATCTTGTACAGCGGGGGCTGGGCCAGGTACACGTGCCCGGCCTCGATCAGCGGCTTCATGAACCGGAACAGCAACGTCAGCAGCAGCGTCCTGATGTGCTGGCCGTCCACGTCGGCGTCGGCCATCAGCACGATCTTGTGGTACCGCAGCCTGGTCATGTCGAACTCGTCGTGGATGCCGGTGCCCAGCGCGGTGATCATCGCCTGGACCTCGTTGTTCTTCAGCACCCGGTCGATCCGGGCCTTTTCCACGTTGAGGATCTTGCCGCGGATCGGCAGGATCGCCTGGAACTCGGGGTTCCGGCCGCCCTTCGCGGAGCCGCCGGCCGAGTCGCCCTCGACGACGTAGACCTCACACCGGGAGGGGTCCGACGACTGGCAGTCCGCCAGCTTGCCCGGCAGCGAACTGCTCTCCAGCAGGCTCTTGCGACGGGTGAGGTCGCGGGCCTGTCGCGCCGCGACCCGGGCCCGCTGGGCCTGCATGGCCTTGGTGATGATGTCCTTGGCCTCGCCGGGGTTGCGGTCGAACCAGTCACGCAGCTGGTCGTTGCAGACCTTCTGCACGAACGACTTGGCGTCGGTGTTGCCGAGCTTGGTCTTGGTCTGCCCCTCGAACTGCGGGTTGGCCAGCTTGGCCGACACGATCGCGGTCAGGCCCTCCCGCACGTCCTCACCGGTCAGGTTGTCGTCCTTCTCCCGGAGCAGCCTCTGCTCACGGGCGTACCGGTTGATGATCGAGGTCAGCGCGGCGCGGAACCCCTCCTCGTGCGTGCCGCCCTCTGCCGTGTTGATCGTGTTGGCGAACGTGTGCACCGACTCGGAGTACGAGCCGGTCCACTGCATGGCGATCTCAACGGAGATCCCGTCCCCGTCCTCGCCGAAGTCGATCACCGAGGCGTGCACCGGCTCCTTGGAGGAGTTCAGGTACCGGACGAAATCGGAGATCCCGCCCTCGTACAGGTACGTGACGACGCGCGGGCCGTCGCCTTCGGTCTCCGGCCGCTCATCGGCGAGCGTGATCGTCAGGCCCCGGTTGAGGAAGGCCATCTCCTGGAGCCGCCGGGACAGGGTCTCGAAGTTCCACGTAGTGGTCTCGAAGATCGCGGGGTCCGGCCAGAACGTCGTCGTCGTGCCCGTGTCGGAGGCGGGCTCGCCGCGCTTCAGCGGCACGGTCGGAGCGCCGCGCTTGTACGACTGCCGCCATACGTACCCGTCCCGGTGGATCTCCAGGTCGAGACGAATGGACAAGGCGTTCACCACCGAGACGCCAACGCCGTGCAGACCGCCGGAAACCGCGTAGGACTTGCCGTCGAACTTGCCGCCGGCGTGCAGCGTGGTGAGCACGACCTCGACCGCGGGCCGCTTCTCTACCGGGTGCATGTCCACCGGAATTCCCCGGCCGTTGTCACGCACCCGGACCCCGCCGTCCGCCAGCAGGGTCACCTCGATAGCGTCGCAGTACCCCGCGAGTGCCTCGTCGACCGAGTTGTCGACGACTTCCTGGACCAGATGGTGGAGTCCACGCTCCCCGGTTGAGCCGATGTACATGCCCGGGCGTTTCCGGACGGCTTCAAGGCCCTCGAGTACCGTGATTGAACGAGCGTCATATGACAAGTGGGAACTCCATCCTGCAGGTCGCGCGCGAGACACCCCCCGGTGCCGTAAGTGTGCGCGTACCCCCTATTCTAGCTGGGATTTCGGTATGGCACGGGCGTTCCTAGCCGTACGTGTCGCCGTGTCCCCGACTTCCTGGTACCCGCCATCCGCCACGCTGCCGGGGGCCGCGGCCCCCTGACTTTGACTCGGCGGACGGTGCCCTCACCAAGCTCGGAATTAAGCCTGCGGACCAGCATCGACGCGAGCAGCCTTACTTGGGTGGCCCAGGCGGTCGAATCGGCCGCGATGACAAGCTCGCCCCCGGCGAAGCCGTCTGGGCGGGTGTGGGCGGCGAGATCGGGCCCGACGATCTGGGCCCAGTTGGTAAACACCGAACCCACCGCCGCATGTTCCTTCCAGCCTTGATCCGACAGCAGGCCGCCGATCGCGGCCGCCAGCGGCTGGGGGTCATCCCGGCGGGGCCGCCGCGGGCGGGACGACGGCTCTTCCGACGTCCGTTCGGAATCCATACCGGCCCCCTGGCCCGCCGCGCCGGGCCGCCCGGAGGCCGGCCATTCGCCCCGTGCCCATGCGTCGGCGATCACGTCGGCCAGCGCCGCAGCCGCGCGCCGCAGCCGCTCCGCACGCGGCACCAGGGCCGGATCGGCATCAGCCGGCACGGGTGATGCTCCCGCCGTCGACGTCGTAGCTGACTCCCGTAAGCGTAGCGGGCACGTCCGCCGTCACCGCAGCGGTCACGATGACCTGCTCCGCCCCGGCGACCAGGATGGCCAGCCGGTCGCGGCGGCCCGCGTCGAGCTCGGCGAAGACGTCATCGAGGATCAGCACCGGGTCCTCACCGCCGGCGCGCAACAGCTCGTAGGCAGCCAGCCGGAGGGCCAGTGCCAGCGACCACGACTCCCCCTGGCTGGCGTAACCGCGGGCGGGCAGCTCGCCGACACGCAGCTCCAGCTCGTCACGATGCGGGCCGACCAGGCAGACGCCACGCTCCAGCTCTCCGGGACGGGCCTGCTGGAGCGCGTCCCGGATGGCCTTCTCGAGGTCCGCGCCCTTCCCGTCCGTCCCGCCCCCGCCGTCCGCGTCCGCTCCGTCCCCGGGCGCGGGCGCGGGCAGGAACGCGGGCAGGAAGGCGGGCAGGGCGAACGATGGCCGGTAGGCGATCCCGGCCGGCCCGCGGTCCCCCGAGACGGCCGCATACGCCGCCTCGACGTGCGGGCGCAGGGTCCGGACGAGGGACAGTCGCCCAGCCAGCAGTTCCGCCCCCACGCGGGCGAGCTGGTCGTCCCAGGCATCCAGGGTCGCCGCCATCGACGACGGCACGGGACCGCCCCCCGGGGCGCTGGCTTGGGAGGCGGAGGACGCGGCGACCCGGCCGCGGGAGGTGCGGACCCCCGCCGACTTCAGCAGCGCGGTCCGCTGGCGCACGATCCGCTCATAATCCGAACGGACCGCGGCGTACCGCGGCGCCGTGGCGACCAGCAGGTCGTCCAGGAAGCGCCGCCGTTCGCCGGGATCGCCTTTGACCAGGGCCAGGTCCTCCGGTGCGAACAGCACCGTGCGCAGCACGCCGAGGATCTCCCGGGCCCGGGGCAGCGGGGCCCGGTTCAGCCGCACCCGGTTCGCCCGGCCGGGATTGACCTCGATCTCAATCAGCGCGCTGCCCCGGCCCGACGCGATCGCAGCCCGGACGATCGCGCGCTCCGCGCCCTGCCGGACCAGGGGGGTGTCGGTGGCGACCCGGTGACTGCCCAGGGTCGCGGCGTACCCGATGGCCTCGGCCAGATTGGTCTTTCCCGCACCGTTCGGCCCGCTCAGCGTCGTCACTCCCGGCTCGAGCATCAGGTCAGCCGAGGCGTAGGACCTGAAGTCGGTGAGCGCAAGCCGTGTTAGGTGCACGGCTGTAGAGGTTACTGCCGCGCTGCCCCGGGCCTGGCTATCCCGCCGACCGGATGGGCATGAGGACGTACCGGTAGTCGGGCGGCCCGTCCTCGCCGCGCTTGCCGGTGATCACGGCCGGCCGGGTCGCCGTCGTGAAGGAGACCCGGGCCGTGTCGGAGTCGATGGCGCTCAGCCCGTCGAGCAGGTACTGCGGGTTGAAGGCGATCTGCAGGTCCGAACCGTCGAAGCTGGCCTCGAGCGTCTCCACCGCCTGCGCCTCGTCCCCGGCCCCGGCCTCCAGCACGAGTTCGCCGGCGGAGAACGCCAGCCGGACGGGGGTGTTGCGCTCCGCGACCAGCGCGACCCGTTTGACCGCATCGGCGAACGGCGCCGCGGGAAGTTCGGCGACCGCGTTGAACTCGTTCGGGAGCAGGGTCTGGTACCGGGGATACTCCCCACCGAGCAGCCGGGTGGTCGTCTGGCGGCCGCCCCCCTCGAATCCGATGATTCCCTCGCCATGGGTGCCGTCTTCGCCGGGCACGCTCAAGGCGATGGACACCTCAGCGGCCGTTGTCAGGGAACGGGCGGCGTCCACGAGAACCCGCGCCGGGACCAGGACCGTCGCCGACATGTCCGGCTTAACCGGCTCCCAGTGCAGCTCGCGAACGGCGAGGCGGTAGCGGTCCGTGGCCACCAGCGTCACCGTGTCCCCGGCGATCTCCATCCGGATCCCGGTGAGCGCGGGCAGGGTGTCGTCACGGCCCGCCGCGATCGCGACCTGGCTGATCGCCGAGGCCAGGATGTCCGCGCCCACGGCCCCCGCCTGCGGTGGCATCCCGGGCAGCGTCGGGTACTCGTCGTCGGGGAGCGTCAACAGCGTGAAGACCGCGCTGCCGCACCTCAGTGTGGTCCGCGTGCCCTCCGTGCTCATCTCCACGGGACGGGCCGGCAGGCTCCGAACGATCTCGGCGAGGAGCCGGCCGGAGACGAGGACCGTTCCCTCCTCGTCCGTAATCACCGGCACGCTGGCCTGTGCCGACACCTCGTAGTCGAAGGTCGACAGCGTGAGCTGCTGTGCGGCCGCCAGGTGCATGCCCGCCAGAACCGGAACCGCCGGCCGGGCCGGCAGGGCGCGGGCCGTCCAGGCGACGGCGTTGGCGAGCCCGTCTCGCTCAACCTGGAACTTCACCGGAACTGCCTCCTGCACCTGTTTCGTTTCATCGAATGCCCCTCGCGGCCGGGCGCGTTTAGGGCCGGGCCACCGCTGGATATAGGAGCCGCGGACCTTCGCGCACATGTGCCCGGGCACCCACTTGGTTTTGTTTTCTTTCTATTTAGAGAACCGTCGTAGTCATAGGTGCGGTGGACGCTGGGGATAAGCGCCATCGTCCCAGGTCAACGGACAGGTTAACGTCCACAGGAACTGTGCCCCCGCGGGGGACGGGAGCGAGCCGATTGTGCCCCGCGAATGGCGGGCTACTTTCTCCCCACCGGTTGTCCCCCACTCTCCATCCGCCGTCCACAATGTTTTCCACAAGCTGTGTGCACAGCGCTTGTTGATAGCGCCGGGCCTGCCCGGCCGGGCAGGCCCGGCAGGTGGTTCACCGTACCCGGGGCAGTGATCGCGGGCATCGGTCAGCCCGTCCGTGCCTGCTGCTTGATCCGGTTGGTGAGCTCCGTGACCTGGTTGTAGATCGACCGGCGCTCGGCCATCAGAGAACGGATCTTGCGGTCGGCATTCATCACGGTCGTGTGGTCCCGGCCGCCGAACTGCTGGCCGATCTTGGGCAGGGACAGATCGGTCAGCTCCCGGCACAGGTACATGGCGATGTGGCGCGCGGTCACCAGCACCCGTGACCGCGAGGTGCCACTCAGATCTTCCATGGACAGCCCGAAATACGAGGCCGTCTGCCCCATGATCGTGGCGATGGTGATCTGCGGTCCCTGGGCCTCGGGAATCAGGTCCTTCAAAACGATCTCCGCGAGCTGGAGGTCAACCGACTGACGGTTCAGGCTGGCGAACGCGGTCACCCGGATGAGGGCCCCTTCCAGCTCCCGGATGTTGGTGGAGATCCGGCTGGCGATGTATTCGAGGACCTCCGGCGGTGCGT
This sequence comes from uncultured Actinomycetes bacterium, assembly GCA_963809975.1. GTDB lineage: Bacteria > Actinomycetota > Actinomycetes > Streptosporangiales > Streptosporangiaceae > Bog-532. Next base: position 43,754 of record CAWELT010000021.1, on the reverse strand, counting down.
TGAGGCCTTCCTGGATGGCCTTGCGGCGCAGGATCGCGATCCGCGTTTCCAGCTCCGGCGGCTGCACGTCGGTCAGCAATCCCCACTCGAACCGGCTGCGCAGCCGGTCTTCCAGGGTGACCAGCCGCTTCGGTGCCCGGTCACTGGAGATGACGATCTGCTTGCTCGCGTTATGCAGGGTGTTGAAGGTGTGGAAAAACTCCTCCTGCGTGCCTTCCTTGTTCTCCAGGAACTGGATGTCGTCGACCAGCAGGACGTCTACATCGCGGTAGCGGCGGCGGAAACCATCCTGCTTACCGTCGCGGATCATGTTGATGAAGTCGTTGGTGAACTCCTCGGAGCTCACGTACCTGACCTTGACCCCGGTATAGAGGGTCTGGGCGTAGTGGCCGATGGCGTGCAGCAGGTGCGTTTTGCCCAGCCCGGAGTCGCCGTAGACGAACAGCGGGTTGTAAGCCTTCGCGGGGGCCTCGGCGACGGCGACGGCCGCCGCGTGCGCGAACCGGTTGCTCGAGCCGATGACGAAGGTCTCGAAGGTGTACTTCGGGTTCAGCCGGGCGCCGCCTGGCCGGGGCACGGCGTACGGAACGGGCGCCGTGTGCGGTTCGGGGCGCAGTGGCGGGGACGGCTGGCGCGGCGTCGCCGGGGCCCTGGCCGCCTGAGACGCCGGGCCCACTCGGTCCGTCGGGCGAGTCGCGCGGCCCATCGAGGGGGACACCCGCGGGCGGGAGGGAGGAGGCCAGCACCGGCTGCTCACCCGTGTCGTGGGGCAGGCCGCCCGGGGCGGGGCCGCCGTACGCCGTGCCGCTGTAGGCCATGCCGCCCGGGGGCCGGTCGATATCATGACGGCCCGTTTCGCCGGGGGCGAAGTCCGGCGGGACCGGACCAGCGGCCGAAACCGGGTCGACGGTCACCGCCAGCTGGATGGAGCGCCCGAGCTCAGCGGACAGCGCGTGCGTGACCAGCGCCCGGAGCCGCGTCTCGAGCTGCTCCTTGACAAATTCGTTCGGGGTGGCGATCAGCGCCGTATTTTCGACCAGTCCCAGCGGCCTGGTCAGCTTGAGCCACGCACGCTGGTGCGGCTTGATCTGAAGATCCGCGAGGCCATCCAGGGACCGGGCCCATACGTCCGCGAGGTCTGTTTCACTCACCGCTCGCTCCCCTCGCGTACGCTGTACATATATTCCACAGGTCTATCCACAGGTTGTGCACGTAGCACTTCCGCTGCGCCCCGTTACCAGCGACATCCCGCGAGCGTAAGCGGCTTACCGCGCGTACGTCGCAGGCGTTGCACGGTTGTCCACAGCCTAAGCCGTTGACCCGGGCTGTGGCGGGTGAACGGCGGTGTTCTTGTGCGGCGCTCCGGCGAACACCAGGCGGCGTCTTACCGCACATCGGCGGAGGACGCGGGCGGAGCCCCGGCTTCGCCGGGCGTGCCGCCCAGATGCGCAGTTTGACGCTGGCGCCGAGAGCGATTAGCGTACGTAGGCCGAACCCTGCGGCTGCAGTCTTGCATGCCCATGTGGCCGGCAGGGCCCGCGTCGCGGGACCTATCACACGATCAATCTTCTGGAGCTCCGGTGAGTAAGCGCACGTTCCAGCCGAACAACCGCCGCAGGGCGAAGACCCACGGCTTCCGGCTGCGCATGCGCACCCGCGCTGGCCGCGCCGTTCTCGCGGCGCGCCGCCACAAGGGCCGCGCCCGCCTCAGCGCCTGACGTCTCCGCACCCCGGCGCGGGCACGGGATACCCGGACGTGCTTCCCAGCGAATCCAGGATGCGGCACCGCACAGAGTTCACGCTCGCGGTGCGCCGTGGTGCCCGCGCCGGTCGTCCGATTCTTACCGGTCACCTTCTTACACAGCTTCAGAGCCATGAACCGGCCAGGGTAGGATTCATAGTCAGTCGCGCGGTTGGCACCGCGGTGGTGCGCAACCGGGTGAAACGTCGCCTTCGTGCGCTCGTGCGCGGGTATCTTGGCGTGCTTCCTGCGGGTAGCCTGCTTGTGGTCCGCGCCAATCCTCCGGCCGCGGCCGCACGCCAGGCGGATCTGGCCGCCGATCTGGATCTGGTGATGAGCAGGTTGCTGCGGCGGCAGGTTGGGGCGCTGCATCACTCATGAGCGCGGAACAGGACGGCCGGACCGAGTTGGCCGCCCACGCGATCCCGGACCCGCAGGGCCCGGCGGTTGTGACGCGTGTGCTCATGGCCGCTGTCACCGGTTACCGGCGGTTCATCAGCCCACTGCTGCCCCCGCGCTGCCGGTTCGAGCCTTCGTGCAGCGCTTATGCACTGGAGGCTTTGCAGGTGCACGGCGCGGCCCGCGGTCTGTGGCTGGCCATGGCCCGCATTGCACGGTGCCATCCGTTTAATCCGGGGGGCTACGATCCCGTGCCGCCCTGTGACGGAAGCGGGAAGCCGTCCCGGACCGGGGCCGGCACGCTGTCCACAGAAACGCAAGGGAGCTAGCACGTGGGGATTCTCAACCCCTTCTACGACGCGGTCGCCTGGGTGCTGATGCGCATTCACGCGCTGCTGAGCGTTCCCTTCGGCCCGGCCAGCGGATGGGCATGGGGACTGTCGATCGTCTTCCTTGTCATGGTGATGCGGCTGATCATGGTGCCGCTGTTCGTGAAGCAGATGCACTCCCAGCGCAAGATGGCGGCGCTAGCGCCTCAGGTCGCGGCGCTGCGGAAGAAATACAAGGACGACAAGCAGACCATGAACCAGGAGGTCATGAAGCTCTACCAGGAGAACGGCGCGAACCCGCTGGCCGGGTGCCTTCCCCTGGTGATCCAGCTTCCGGTCTTCTTTGCACTGTTCAACGTGCTGCGGGCCATCGCCGAGGACAAGCCGGAATTTGGGCTCACCCCGGCCGTCGTGTTCAGCGCGCAGCACGCGCACATCTTCACGGCGACGATCGCCGACCGGATCGTCACCAGCCCGCTGCCGCCGTACCATCTGGCGCCCGGGCCTGCCAGTGCGAAGATCGTCATCGGCATCTTTGTCCTGATCAGCTCGACGACGACGTTCCTGACCGTGCGGCAGAGCGTCAAGCGCGGCATCGGCCAGGTGGGCCAGGACCCGAACAACCCGATGGCGAACTCGCAGAAGTACATGATGTACATCGCGCCGCTGTTCGCCCTGAGCGGACTGTACTGGCAGTTCGGCCTGGTCCTGTACTGGTGCACGACGAACGTGTGGACTCTGGGGCAGCAGTACATCCTGTTCCGGAACTTCGCACCGGTGACCGCCGGTGCGGATGCCGCGAGTGCCACCGCGCCGGCGGCAAGGGCACGGCGGGCCCCGCCGGTACCACGGTGTCCAAGGGCGCGGTGTCCAAGGGCGCGGCCCGGGGAGCCGTGGCCAAGGGCGACCCCCGGGAAGGGCGTGGCGGCCAAGACCACCCCGGCGAAGACCACCCCGGCCCGGAGTGGCCCCGCGAAGAGTGCCGCCGCATCGAAGGGTGCCGCGCCGGGCGGCGCGGCCGGGGCCGCGGCCGCCGCATCGGCCAAGAGTGGCAGCGCGGGCAACAACGCGGCGACAACGCGGGCAGCGCGAAGAGCGCCACGGAAGCCGCCGCGGTTCCGGCCGGGAGCGTCAAGGCTGCCCGGAAGGGCACCGACGGCCAGCGCCCGCGCGGCAGCCAGCCGCGCCCAGCGGGTTCCGCGCCAGCGCCCTCGGCGCCCGCAGGCGGCCAAGAGCGCCGATGGAACGCAGAACGGCACCGAGCGCCGCGGTCTGAGCAGGCTGGTGCGGGGCAAATCTGAGCCCGAGCCTGAGCCGGAGGTCCCGGCCGCTAGGCTCGTCAGGCAGCAGCCGGTCCGGCAGTCACGCAGTAAGCGTTCCGGCAAGCGATGACGTTGGTTGATAAGAAGCGGCCCCTCACCAGCGAGGGACCGGTCGTGAGCCAGGCGGAGGACATGCTGAGTGACGTACCAGGTGATAACCGGGGCGCAATGGTGAGCACGGGTTCGGCAGAGACCGCTGTAGGCCCGGAGGCTGACGGGCCGGAAGAGGCCGGTGCCTCTCTCGGGACGGAGGACCTGAACGGGTCGGACGAGACTGACGAGCCCGCTGAGGCGGGCGAGCGCAGCGACGACGACACTCTGGTTGACCTCGCCGACCTCGAGCAGGAGGGCGAGATCGCCGCCGACTACGTCGAGGGGCTTCTGGACATCGCCGACCTGGACGGCGACATCGACATGGATGTCGAGGGTAACCGCGCGGTCGTATCGGTGGTTGGCGCGACGCTGGACGAACTGGTCGGCAGGCGCGGTGAGGTGCTCGAGGCGCTGCAGGAGCTGACCCGGCTGGCCGTGCACCGGCAGACGGGCGAGCGGGCCAGGCTGATGCTGGACGTGGGCGGATATCGCGCCCGCCGCCGGGCTGAGCTGACCGAGGTGGGACGGGACGCGGCCGATGAGGTCAAGCGGACCGGGACCCCCAAGCCGCTCGCGGTGATGACACCATTCGAGCGGAAGGTCGTGCACGGCGCCGTGGCGGACGTCGGCCTGCGCAGCGAATCCGAGGGTGAGGAACCAAACCGGCGGGTCGTCGTCTACCCCGCTGAATGAGATCTGCTGTCCCGGCTCCTCCCGGCGCCGCGGTCGCCCTCTTCGGTGCAGCCACCGAAACGGCGGTCCGCTTCGCGTCCCTGCTGGCGACCCACGGCGTAGAGCGGGGGCTGATCGGTCCCCGGGAGGTTCCGCGGCTGTGGGAACGGCACCTGCTGAATTGCGGCGTGCTCGCCGAACTGGTGCCCGGCGACGCCGAGGTGGTGGACATCGGCTCCGGGGCCGGCCTGCCGGGCCTGGTCATCGCGATGCTGCGGCCCCAGGTGCGGATGACCTTGCTTGAGCCGATGCTCCGGCGCACGACGTTTCTCGGCGAATGCGTCACGGAACTGGGCCTCGGCAATGTTATGGTGTGCCGCGGGCGGGCGGAGGACATGGCCGGGGTGATCCGCGCGGACGTTGTTATCTCGCGGGCGGTCGCCCCGCTCGGGCGGCTCGCGGAACTCTCGGTGGGGGTCGTCCGCCCGGGCGGCACGATCCTTGCGCTCAAGGGGGACCACGCGCAGACGGAATTGGACGAGGCCGGCCCGGTCCTGCGGCACCTCAGTGTGCGGAGCGCCGAAGTTCTGAGGGTCGGCCACGGTATCGTCGAACCACCGGCCACGGTCGTCCGTCTGCTGGCGGCCGGCAAGGCGCGGAGACGCTCACGGCGGCCAGATACGGCGGCCGGCTGACGGCTGCGGCTGACAGCGCGGAGCGCCGACGGCGAGCCGTGGCCAGCAGGCCCTTCTCGCCAGCGTGGTGGTGACCGGCGGGCGTGCCGGCGTGGAGAGGAGCAGCGTGATGGTGCCTGCGGAGGGCCTTGGATGGCCCGACCGGCCACCCGCCGCGATGCGGCATCCCGTCGTACCGCCGGGCCTTCACCGCGGGCACGCCGAGCCGGAAGGGCCGGAGTTGTCGCAGGGACCACGTGCCCTCAGCGGCCAGGCTCCGGACGCTGCGGGGCTGGGCTGGCCCGGTGACGAGTGCCGCGAGATGCGAACTGACATCGGAGTGGCCGCCGATTCCGCTGCTGACGGAACGGCAGCCGGTCCCAGCGGCGGCCCCTAGCGCTCCCCTTCCAGGAGGTGGCGTGGCGAACGGCGCACGTATCCCGACTGGAATTGGCTCGCCGCGGGGTAAAGCAACCCGGGGTAAAGCAAGCGGTACAGCAAGCATTGTCGGCCGCAGTTTCACGTGAAACGGTGACTGCGCCGGACGCCGGACCCGCCGGGCCCGTAGCACATGAGCCGGCCAGGAACCCTGGCCAGAACGCGGGCCAGAACGCGGGCAGGACCGTAGTGGAGGACACGATGCACGGGGGAACGGCGGCCCAGGGCCAGGGTGACGTGGGCTCGGTCGTGATACCGGAGGTGCCGCAGAATCCGCGGGACACTCCGATCGGCCGGGCCGCCGAGGCCGCGGCCGGGGTGCGCGGCGCCGGGGACGGCCGCTCGTGGCCCCGCCCCGCCAGTTGCCGGATCATGACGATCGCCAACCAGAAGGGCGGGGTCGGCAAGACGACAACGGCGGTCAACCTGGCCGCCGGCCTGGCCCAGCACGGATCACGCGTCCTCGTCATCGATCTGGATCCTCAGGGAAACGCCTCCACCGCGCTGGACGTCGATCACCACGTGGGGACGCTGTCGGTCTACAACATGCTGGTCGAGGACCGGCCGCTCGCGGATATCGTGAAGCCCGTTGAGGGCCTGCCCGGGCTGTACTGCGCCCCGGCGACCATCGACCTGGCGGGCGCCGAGATCGAACTGGTGCCGCTGGTCGCACGCGAGTCCAGGCTTTCCCGGGCCGTGGCGGCTTACGATTCCTCAGGCCTTGATTACATTCTCATCGACTGCCCTCCGTCGCTCGGCCTGCTGACCCTGAACGCCCTGGTCGCCGCGCGGGAAGTGCTGATCCCGATTCAGTGCGAGTACTACGCTCTCGAAGGGCTTGAGCAACTGCTCCGGACCGTCGACCTGGTCAGGGGTCACCTGAACCCGGTCCTGCAGGTGACGACCATCCTGCTGACCATGTACGACGGCCGTACCCGCCTTGCCTCCCAGGTCGCGGACGACGTGCGGTCGCACTTCGGGGAGGTCGTCCTGCCGTCGATTATCCCGCGCAGTGTGCGTGTTTCCGAGGCACCAAGCTACGGACAGTCCGTCATCACCTACGACCCCGGGTCGAGCGGTTCGGTGGCCTATGTGGAGGCAGCTCGGCAGCTGTCCGTCCGCAGCCCGAAGATAGCGGGCTGATCCGGGTCACCCGCCGCAGCGGGGCGCACGATGCTCACCGTCCTCACTTCACCCGGGGCCGCGGCCCGCGACCTTCCTCAGGACGGCGGTGAGCACGGTGGCCGGGCGAAGCGGAGTGGACCCGCTCACGGCCCCGCTGACCTATCCGGGCCGGCCGCCGCGGCGGCCGGCCGTGCTGGTCGCCGGTTCAGACGTTTTCGACGTCCAGCCCGTCCGGGCGGCTGCCCTCGGCCAATGGCGCGTCAGGCTGGCAGGGCGAGCCGCTCCCGATGGGCCCGCCGGCCCCGCCGGCCCAGTGGGCCCGGTGACCCGGCGGGAGCAGACCAGCCGCTCGACCATTTCCTCCGTGAGCAGGGAGTACCGCCGTTCGTGCAGCGGACGCCGGTTCTGTCGGTCGGCTCGAACGCGTCGCCGGCGCAGATCCGTCGCAAGATGGCGAGCGCCGGCCTGCGGACGGTCGTGCCGATCACGGGCGTGAAGGTCCATGGGATGACCGTGGGGGTGTCCGCTCACGTCGGCAGGCCCGGGTACGTGCCGGCGACGCCCGTGTCGGATCGCGCGGCGGTATCGGACATGTGGGTGCTGTGGCTCGACCCGGAGGCCCTCAGCGCCCTGGACGCCACCGAGCCGAACTACCATCGCGTCCGCCTGTCATCTTGCTACGCCGTACATCTGCGGCCGGGCCAGCCGGTACCCGGATGCAGCGTCTACGTGTCGCGGCACGGCCACCTGGTCAACCAGGCGGGCGAGCCACGCACCCTGACCGACCAGGCCACGCTCATCACCGGGCTGCTGGCCGAGGTGCCGGCCCTGGTGAGGCTGGCCGGGACCACACCCGCGGAGTGGATCAGGCGGACACGGGACGACCGGGTAAGGGACGGCATCCGCGCCCTCTTCCTGGCTGCAGGTATCGTGCGGCCAGCTGGAATCGAGGCCGGAACCGAGGCCGGCCGGGAGCCTGGCCCGCGGTAGGCCCGGTTGGGGAAGGCTCCGCGAAGACCGGCCCAGCGTGCCGGGAGCGGCGATCCCGGCGGGCGGTTCCGCCGCCATCAAGCGTCCGCCGGTGGCGTCTGTGCGTGGCGGCTGTGGCCGGTGCGCGTCCGCCGGTGGCGCTCCCCGTGCCGCGGCCGGGACCGATGTGCTGGCCGCGCCGGACGATCTGCGTGTCCGGCTTCGACGCTGCCGGGCCCGCCGGACCTGGCAGGAAAGCGAGTGGGCTCAGGTTCGATGGGTGCGGATCAAGGAGATGCGGTGACTCAGCAGAGGCGCGGGCTCGGCAAGGGACTCGGTGCGCTTATCCCGGCGGCGGTGGGGACCGGGGCGGGGACGGGCGAGGCCGAGTCGGCCGCAGAGGCGCGAAGCGCATTCACACCGGATCAGCGGGCCGCCGCGGCCGCCGACGATGGCGCGACGGGAGCCCAGCCGATCGCCGGAGCCTACTTCGAAGAAGTAGCCACCGGCTCGATCACCCCCAACCCGCGTCAGCCACGGCGAACGTTCGACGAGGAAGCGCTGGACGAACTCGCGTCATCCATTCGCGAGGTAGGCCTCCTTCAGCCGGTCATAGTCCGTCAGGTGATGCCCGGCCGCTACGAACTGATCATGGGCGAGCGCCGATGGCGGGCCAGTCAGCGCGCCGACCTCAAGCTGATCCCCGCGATCGTCCGGGAAACCGCCGACACCGACCTCCTGCGCGACGCCCTGATCGAGAACCTGCACCGCCAGCAGCTCGACCCGCTGGAGGAAGCCGCCGCTTACCAGCAGCTTCTCGATGATTTCGGCGCGACGCACGAGCAGCTGGCGCAGCAGATCGGCCGTTCGCGCCCGCACATTTCCAACACGCTCCGCCTGCTTAACCTGCCGCCCGCGGTGCAGAAGCGCGTTGCGGCCGGGGTGCTGAGCGCCGGGCACGCCCGGGCCCTGCTATCGCTGGACAGCCCGGAGGCGCAGGAGCGCCTCGCGCACCGGATCGTGGCGGAGGGGCTGTCCGTTCGTGCGGTCGAGGAGATCGTCGCCGTTGGCGACGAAGACCAGGCTCGGCCACGCCGGCGTCAGGGGGCCAAGCCGGTCGCCCCGGGCCTGCGGGATCTGGCCGACCGTCTCTCCGACGCGCTCGAGACGCGCGTCAAGGTGGAGCTGGGGCGGCGCAAGGGAAAGATCACGGTCGAGTTCGCCTCGCTCGACGACCTTGACCGTATCGTCAAGGCGATATCGCCGGATCCGGGTCCGGAGCCGCCGGATTCGTCCGCCATCCCGGGCTGAGCGAACGGCGCTCGCGCCCCGGGCATCGCCCCCGCCCGTCAGCACCAGCCATCCTGCCAGCACCGGCCGTCCTGCCGACATCGGCCATGCGGCCGGTACCAGCCGCCCGGTCCCGCTCCGGGTCGTTGTTCCACGTGAAACATCGGCGCGGCTACCCGTCGGCGGGCTGCCCCGCGACGTTCCGGATGCTGGCCACGAACTGGTCGACGTCCGCCTCGGTCGTGTCGAAAGCCGTCATCCAGCGGACGACCGACGCCTGCTCATCCCAGACGTAGAAGTACCACTCTCGCTGAAGATCCGCCAGGTAGCGTGGGTCCACCCAGGCGAAGACCGCATCGGACTGGACCGGGAAACGGATATCCACCCCGGGCACGTCCCGCACGCCGTCGGCGAGCCGCCGGGCCATCTCGTTCGCGTGGGACGCGTTGCGCCGCCACAGGTCGTCGCTCCGTCAGGGCCAGGAATTGCGCCGCCAGGTACCGCATCTTCGACGCGAGCTGGAGCTGCTGCTTGCGCAGATACCGGGCATCGGCCGCGAGCCCTTCGCGCATCACGATGACGGCCTCGGCCCCGATCGCACCGTTCTTGGTGCCGCCGAAACTCAGCACGTCGGCACACTCCGCTAGATCGGCCAGGGAGCAGTCCAGAAAGGCGGCCGCATTGGCCAGCCGGGCGCCGTCGATATACAGGCCCAGATCATTGGCCCGGCAGAAGTCCCCGATCTTGCGCATTTCTTCCAGCGTGTAACAGGTGCCCAGCTCGGTGGTCTGGGTGATCGCCACCGCGCCGGGCTGAGCCCGGTGGTCGTTACCGCGCGCGCTGAGCTGCTCCGCGATCATCTCGGGCGTTAGTCTGCCGTCCGGTGCCGGGACCGTCAGGAGCTTCGTCCCGAGAATGCGCTCGGCTGCGCCGCATTCGTCGGTGTTGATATGCGCCGACTCCGCGCAGATGATCGCCTCGTGCCGCCGCAGCAGCAGGCTCAGCCCGAGGATGTTGGCGGCGCTCCCGTTGAAGACCAGAAAGACATCACCGGCCACGCGGAAGGCGTGGCGCAGTTCCGCGGTCGCGCGGCTGGTCCACTCGTCGTCTCCGTATGCCGCCGCATCACCGGAGTTCGCCGCGACGACGGCCCGCAGGACCGCATTGTGCGCACCCGCGTGGTTATCGCTGCCAAAGCTCTTGCGCTCAGCCATGGTCACCAAACTATGCGGGCCGGACATAGGCGAGGCGCCCGGGCGGCAGCGACCGGCCGCCCCGGGGAGCCGGCCCCGCAGAGGCCTGGCCGGCGGCTAAGTTGCCGCGAGCAGCGGCCAGGTGCAGCAAGGTCAGGCACGCCGGGCCGAACTCATGCCCCGCGGCGTCCAGCGCCATCGGCAGCGTGCTGGTCTCGGTCATCCCCGGTGACACGTTGACCTCCAGGAAGTGCACCTCGCCGGACTCACCGACGATGAGGTCGGTCCGGGAGATGTCGCGAAGACCCAGAGCGGAATGCGCACAGGCCGCCGCCTTCGCGGCCGCGTCCAGCGCGGCATCGGGCAGCCGGGCGGGCGTGTAGAACGCGGTCTGGCCTGCCGTGTACCGGGCCGCGTAGTCGTACTGCCCGGCGGCCGGCACGATTTCCACCGCGGGCAGGGCGCACGGTCCGTGGCCCAGATCCACGACGCTGACGGCGATCTCCGTACCCTCGATAAACCGCTCGATAAACGCCGTGTCCCCGTAGGCGAAGCAGCTCACGACCGCGGTGGGAAGCTCAGCCGCGGTGCGCACCGGGCTGGCGCCGAGCGACGAGCCACCCCGCGCGGGCTTCACGAAGAGTGGCAGGCCGAGCCGCGCGATGATGCGGTCGATGACAGCGGTGGCCCCCAGATCGTGGAAGATCTCCCGGGGCAGCGTGACGGACTCCGGTGTCGTGATGCCCGCCGCGGCCACCAGCGCCTTTGCGGTGGGCTTGTCAAACGCACTACGGCACGCGCTGGCCACGGACCCGACGTAGGGGACGCCGACCAGGGCGAGGATCTCCTTGATGGCGCCGTCCTCCCCGTAGCTTCCGTGGATAGCGGGGAAAACCGCGGTCGGTGGGTCGGTCAGCAGGGCCGGGATCAGCGCCGCGTCCGCGTCCGCGATCCTCGCATCGACGCCCGCCTCTTCCAGCGCATCACGCACCCGGCGCCCGGAGCGCAGGGAAACGTCACGCTCGGGAGAGAGACCGCCCGCGAGCACCACGACATGATCAAGTTCCGTCATTGTTAAGCCACCGTTACAAATCGCCGGGACCAGGAGTTTCGGGCCCCATCCGGCCGGGTGGGGGCATCGCGCCGAACGTTGCGCACAGGTCGATCTCCGCCTCGACCACGGACGCGAGCCGCCGGACGCCTTCCCTGATCCGGTCGGCCGGGGGGAAGCAGTAGGAAAGCCGGAGATGGTCGGTGCCGCCCCCGTCCGCGTAGAAGCCCGTACCCGGCACGTACGCCACTCGCGAGGACACCGCCCGCGGCAGCATCGCCTTGGAGTTGATGCCCTCGGGAAGCTGCAGCCAGACGTAAAAACCGCCGGCCGGGACGGTCCACCGGCAACCGTCCGGCAGCTGTGCGGACAGGGCATCCAGCATGGCGTCCCGCCGCTGCCGGTACAGCTCACGGAAGTCCTTGACCTGCTCCCGCCAGGGCTGGGTGGCCAGGTACTCGTGCACCACGAGCTGGGAAAAGCTTGAGTGGCAAAGAACGGCGGATTCGGCGGCCAGCACGAGCTTGTCGCGTATCGCGGGCGGGGCCGCGGCCCAGCCGACACGCACGCCCGGCGCGAAGGTCTTCGAGAACGTTCCGAGGTACACCACGCCCTCAGGATCGTCCGCCCGCAGCGAGCGTATCGGGTCGCCGTCGAAGCCGAGCAGCCCGTACGGGTTGTCCTCGATGATGAGAAGCCCAGCGGCCTGGCAAATCTCGAGAATCCGGGGACGTCGTTCCGCGGCGAGCGTGACTCCGGCCGGGTTCTGGTAGTTCGGCACCGTGTAGAGAAATTTGATCCGGCGCCCGGCCGTCGTGAGGCGCTGGATCGTCTCCTCAAGGGCTTCTGGGAGGAGGCCGTTAGTCGTCCATCGCCACGTGCACGACGTCGGCCTGAAAGGCGGCGAATGAGCCGAGCGCGCCCACGTAGGAGGGCGCCTCGGCCGAGAACCACGTCGCCGGGGTCCACGAAGATCCGGGTGATCAGGTCGAGGGCCTGCTGCGAGCCCACCGTCACCACGACGTCGTCCGGGTGGGCGCGGATGCCCTCGAGCGACATGACCTCACAGATCTTTTCCCGCAGCCCGGTGTCCCCTTGTGCGGTGCAGTACTGGAGTGCGACGCTGCCGCGGTCGGTCGACGAGCTGGCCGACCATGTTCCCCACGACATCGAGCGGGAGGGCAGTTACGTACGGTGACCCGCCGGCCAGGGAGACGATCTCCGGGCGGGCGGTGACGGCGAATAGGGCCCGGATCTCTGAGGCGACCATTCCGCGGGCGCGCTCCGCATATTGGTCGAAGTAGGGATCGATCCGGGATCCCAGCGGGCGGGAATTCGCGTGCCGTTCGCCCTCGCTCATGGCCTCGTCTCCCAACGATCGGTATCATGCCAGCATAGGGCCGGGGGCACAGTGCCGTTGTGAAGCTCGCGCACATGTTCCCTGAAAGGACGGGGCCGTGCGGAACTCTGGGGGCTAAGTGTCGCGCCGACTCGTGAACATCACCCTGGATAACCTCGATGATCTGCCAGCCAGATGCCGCGGCTGCGTGTTCTGGGAATTGGAACCGATTGGCGGGGCGAGGGCGGCCGAGGCCGGGGAGCCGGGCCTGGAAAAAGAGTCCTGGGTGTCATCCGTGCTGCTCGAATGGGGCAGCTGCGGGAAGATCGCTTACGTGGACGGGGCACCGGCGGGGTATGCGCTGTACGCGCCACCGCCGTACGTACCGAGGTCGGTCGCCTTCCCGACCAGCCCGGTGAGCGCGGATGCCGTGCTGCTCATGACGGCCCACGTGCTGACCGAATTCGCCAGTGGCGGCCTGGGCCGCATGCTCGTGCAGAGCATGGCCAAGGACCTGACCCGGCGCGGTGTCAAGGCCATCGAGGCCTTCGGGGTTCATGACTGGGAGCCAACTGCGTGCATGCTCCCCGCCGATTACCTCCTCGCCGTCGGCTTTAAGACGGTCCGGCCGCATCATCGCTATCCGCGGCTGCGGCTGGAGCTCAAGACCGCCCTGTCGTGGCGGGAGGACGTCGAGGTAGCGCTGGAACGCCTATTGGGCTCGATGGCGCCGACCCGGGCCCCGGAGCGTGCCCTCCGGCCCGCCTGACGGCACGGGGACCGTGCCCGGGCAGACTTCCTGTCCACCCGGGCGTCCGCCTATCGCCAATGTGAGCAGCCGGCTAAGAGGAACTCGGCGAGCTCCTTGAGCATCGCGGACTTCGGCTTCGCGCCGACAATCTGCTTGACAACCTGGCCGCCGGAGAACACGTTCATCGTGGGAATCGCCATGATCCCGTACTTCTGCGACACGGTGGGGTTCTCGTCGATGTTGAGCTTGACGACTTCGATCTTGTCGGCGTGCTCGTTAGCGATCTCCTCAAGCACCGGCGCGACCATCCGGCATGGCCCGCACCATTCGGCCCAGTAGTCCACGATTACCGGCTTTTCGCTCTTCAGGACCTCGTTCTCGAAAGTCTCGTCGGTCACAACCTTGGTCCCGCCCAAGCCGTTCACTTCCCTTGTTGTTGATGGATTGCCTGTGTGTTCACGATTCCTGGCTAGCCAGCCAGCGCTCCGCGTCGATGGCGGCGGAACAGCCGGTGCCGGCGGCCGTGACGGCCTGGCGGTAGATGTGGTCGACCACATCGCCGCAGGCGAAGACGCCTTCGATATTGGTCCGCGTAGTGGGGTGCTGGACCAGCAGGTAACCCTCGGGGTTGATGTCGAGCTGGCCCGTGAACAGCTCGCTGCGCGGATTGTGGCCGATCGCGACGAAGACGCCGCTCACCTCGAGCACCTGCTCCCGCCCCGTCTTGACGTTGCGCACCCGCAGGCCGGTCAGCTTGGTGTCGCCGACCGCCTCGAGGACCTCGGTGTCCCAGAGGAATTTGATCTTCGGATTGTCGTACGCGCGGTCCTGCATGATCTTGGAGGCACGGAGGCTGTCGCGGCGGTGAATGACCGTGACGGACCGCGCGAACCGGGTCAGGAAGGTGGCTTCCTCCATCGCCGAGTCGCCGCCGCCCACCACCGCAATGTCCTGCTCACGGAAGAAGAAGCCATCACACGTGGCGCACCAGGAGAGCCCGTGGCCGGCCAGCGTCTTCTCCCCGGGTATGCCGAGCTCGCGGTACTTCGAGCCGGTGGCCACGATGACCGCGTTGGCGAGGTAGGTCTCGTCCGCGGTCCGCACGACCTTGGGCGTCGCGGTCAGGTCAACCGAGATCACATCGTCGGCGATGAGCTCCGCGCCGAAACGCTCCGCCTGCTTCCGCAGCGAGTCCATGAGCTCGGGGCCGAGTACGCCGTCCGGGAAACCGGGGAAGTTCTCCACGTCCGTCGTCTGCATCAGCGCGCCGCCGGCGGTGACTGAGCCCTCGAACATGAGCGGATCGAGCCGCGCGCGGGCCGCGTAGATGGCAGCCGTGTACCCGGCGGGACCGGATCCGACGATGATGACGTTGCGCACGGCGGTCATTTCTTGGTGCCCTTCGTTGACTGGCAGGGGATCCAACCGATCCTAGGGGTCTTTGATTCCCGCAGGCAGCACCGCCATTCGCCGCCGGCGGACCGCGCCGGGTCCCGTGCGGAGCCTGGCTGACTAGCCCCCGGCGGAGACCAGCCGCACGTGCGTGAGGATGTCGCCCTTGCTGGCCGAGCACGTGGGACCCACCACCCAGGCCTGGCCCAGCTGCCCGCCCCCCGAAGCAAGGGCGATGACCGTGGCCGGACGTCCCTGGTAGCGGGCTGAGTCCACGAGCGTCGGCTTCACGCCGGAGGTGATGAGCAGCGCGCATTCATCCTGCTGAGCGGTCGGCTGGTGCCGGATCCCGGCCCCGGACCGCGTGTCCGCACCGATCTTGCCCATCTTGCCGAGTTCGGTCTCGACCTGCGCGCTCAGGGTCGCGGGCTGATAGTTGGTCCCGCTCGTGACCACTTCGAAGGCCGGCTGGGCGAGCCGGGGATGGCATAGCCCGGAGACGGCGCCACGTGGTACGGGCCTGGGCCGGTCTGGAGGCCGTGCTGGATACCCGCGTTCGCGCCGGGCGACAGCGTGGGCCCCGACCGGCCAGGCGAGGTCAGCTGCACGATCATGTATCCGCCCGCCGCGACCAGGCAGACGGCCGCGGCGGCCGCGAAGCCGCGCACCGCCACGGGACTCCTCGGCCGGTTTCTTGGATGCCCGCCCCCGGCTCGTTCGGCACGCCGGAACGGTTCCTGGCCGGCCGGCCGCACCGGGGAGCCTGGCCGTTCCGGCGCGCGCCGCCGCCTCTTCCGCGATCGCCGCGCTCAGCCGCGTGGTCACCGCGGCGGGCATGGCAGCCGACGGAACGGACGCCAGCAGGACACCTACCTCGGACAGCCGGGCACTGACCCGGGCGCACTGCGGGCACCCGGCCAGGTGCGCGTGCAGCCGGGCCGCGCGCCGGCCGCCGATGATCCCCGCGCTCAGCTCCGCCAGGACGCTGACATCCACATGCGCCGAATGACGCCTCATCCTTCTCCTCCCTGCCCAGGTGAGACGCTGCCAGTCGCGGTACGGTTCCGTGAAATTCCCTCTTCTGTCCGGGGATCGGTTTCCGCTGGGCTGGCGCGCAGGTGCTCCAGGTGCGGAAGCAGCCGGGCGCGGCCACGGGCGCAGCGGCTCTTCACGGTCCCCACCGAGATGTCCAGCACGGCCGCGGCGTCGGCCACGGGATAGCCGAGCATATCGACGAGAACCAGGGCGGCGCGCTGTTCAGGCGGGATGAGGCGCAGCGCCGCTTCCACGTCGAGGGTGGTGTCACGGATACGGGCCGGGTCGGTGATCGCCGGCACCCGGCCCTGAGTGGCGAGAAGATCGAGAGTGCCCTCGTCCCCCACGGAACTGGCCGGGTGCGCGGTCTTGCGCCGGAGCCGGTCAAGGGAGGCGTTGACGACGATCCGGTGCAGCCAGGTGGTCACGGCCGAGTCGCCACGGAAGTCGCCGGCCCGGCGGAACGCGGAGATCATGGCTTCCTGCAGGGCGTCCGCGGCCTCGTCCGGGTCGCAGAGAGTGCGCAGGGCAACGGCCCACAAGCGGTCGCGATGGCGCAGGAACAACAGGCCGAAGGCGTCGGCGTCGCCCTGCAGATGGCGCTCCAGAAGCTGAGCGTCCGAGAGGTCAGGGGAGGGTCGGTCCGTCACGGCTGCCAGGGGATCTCAGCTGGATCCGCGCACAACCACGTTGTAGACCTGGGCCTCATACTGGTTCGGGCTTCCGGCCATCGGCGGCAGGCGGGTGAACCAGATCATCACGTACTGCCCCCTTGCCGAGCTGGTCACATTGAATTTCGTGCTGACCACTGCGTGGCTGGCGCTAGCCACCGTCGTGAACCCGCTTTCCGACGACGGGTCGCTGGAGTTGCCGATATCGATGTGCACCGCTGCGCAGCAGTTCGAGCCGAACTGGACCTGCACCTCGCTGAGCCCGACCTGCTTGCCCATGTCCAGGATCAGGCCACTGCCCTTGCGCAGGCCGCCGAAGACCGGATTGCCGATGTAGAACTGGGAACTCCAGCTGGTGGTGGTGCTGCCGTCGACCGCGGCGCCCGCCTGCGTGGAGTTGTCGGCCGCGTTCGCGCTGACCGGCTGCAGGATCGCCGCGGCCGCCGTCGGGCTGGCTGACGGGCTGTGGCCGCCCGAAGCCCCCCGCGCGGTCGTGCCGTGCTTGGTATGGAACACCGACCACGCAACGGCGGCGACGGCCGCGAGCACGAGCACCAGCACCAGGCTGATCAGGGTCTTGGCCGCGCCGCTTCGCGGGCGACGGTCAGCGCCTCCCCGCGGCGCCCGCCACTCTGGCGGCCGCTGGCGGCCCCCTCCGGGGGCCTCCGGGCGCGGCGGCTGCTGGCTGCCGTATCGCGCGGTGCGGGCCGCCTCCGATCCCCGGCTCGTCCACGCCGTGTCGTGATACGGCGACGGGGTGGGCAGCGCGCGCGGAGCGACGCGGGTCAGCGCATCGGCGAACGCGATCGGTGTCGTGATCGCCGACCCGTTGCGGCCGTGCCGCTGGAACAGCGCCTGGCAGATGATCGAGTCGATGCTGGCGGGGACGCCTGCGGACACCTGGCGGGGACCGCACGGGGCGCCGTCCACCGTCGGCGCGGGTGGCAGCGGCGTCGGCTCGGGGCCAGGCCAGTAACCTGTCACCGCCGCGTACATAAGCCAGGCGAGCTGGCGGGTGTCGGTGAGCGCCCGGTCTTCGGCGGAGCCTTCCTCGGTACCGACCCCGGCGATAGCCGCGTCCATGCCGAGACCCGTGATCTTCACGCCGCCGCCCGAGGTCCAGCGCAGCGACCCGGGAACGAGCCTCAGGTGCGCGAGGCCGGCGGCGTGCGCGGCGGATATCGCCTGCGCGGCCTCGGAAACCAGGATGGCCGCCCACGAGGGGTCCAGCGGCCCGTCGCTGAGCATGTCGGTGAGTGACTCGCCCGCGACCCATTCCATGACGATGAAGGCACGGTCACCCGAGTCATCGACATCAAATACCTGAGACAGGCGCGAGTCGTTCAGGCGGCTCGCGGCCCGCGCCGCCGTGACCGCCTCCCGGACGCGGGGAAAGGCCTCGGTGAACACCAGAACGGTGACGGCCCTGGCCAGGATTTCGTCGATGGCCTTCCACAGCGCCCAGCCACCGCCCGCATCGACCTGGTCTTCGAGGCGGTAGCGGCCTGCTAGCCGGATTCCCGGTTCAGAGGTGTACGTGCTCATGCATCACCCGTCAAGAGCGGGACGGCTCTTGACCCTCCTTCCGGGGCCCCGGTTCGATCGGCGGCGTTACCGCCGGCGCTGCCGTAGGTGTTCACAATGGTAAGACGCTTTGCCCTCCCACCGGGGCTACGAGCGAGCGGCCCCGTGTAAACCGTTATACGCGATTGGCGTCAATGTCTCACCTATGATCCCACGTCCCTGATCTCGTTCCCAGACAGGTCACCGGCTCGACATGCCCCGGACACCTGCTGACCGCCTGACCTCAGGCCCGGCGGCCGAACCGGCCGCCGACCATCCGCATGAGCTGGTTCAGTTCGTCCAGCCGGAGCGCCTTGGCCACCACGATGTACAGCAGCACAGCGCCGCCGCCGCCGATCAGGACGGTGATGAATCCGTAAACAGGACCAGGATGGATGACCGCGCCCACCGCGGCCCCGACGGCGAAAGCGAGGACGAGCGGCGGGATCGTGGCCACGTGCATACGGACCAGGCTGCGCGTGACCACGCGGCCGTCCAGGCTGCCGACGCGCCTGTTCAGCAGCCGCCACGCGACCGCCGCGCTGAAGACGCTAGTGATCCCGTAGACGAAAGCCATACCGACGACGACCTGGCCCGCCGGCAGGACGGCCGCCACGATGAAGTTCCCGATCACGGTGGCGATCATCGTCAGGAAACCGATGAAGGCCGGGGTGCGGCTGTCGTGCAGGGCGTAGAACACGCGCAGCAGGAGCTGGAAGATGACGAACGGCACGAGCCCGAGGGAGAAGGCCGCGAACGCCTCCCCGATGTACCGTGCGCCCGCGACCGACGAGCTGCCGTAGCTGAACAGGAACTCGGACAGGGCCGGCCCGAGTACGGCCAGCAACAGGGCGGCGGGGACGAGGATGACCGACGACAGCCGGATGCTGGCGGAGAAGTCGTCACGCACCAGCCAGAACTTGCCCTCGGCGGCGTGCCTGCTCATTCTGGGCAGCAGCGCCGTGGTCACGGACACGCCGATGATGGCGTACGGCAGCAGGAACAGGGCGTACGAGTAGTTATAGGCGGAGACGCCGGCGTCGGGCACGTGCACGCTCGCCGCGTTGGCCAGCCTCGTCGTGACGACGAACGTGATCTGCGTGGACACGACGTAGGCCAGCATCCAGATCGCCATCCGGCCGATTTCGGCTAGCTCTTCGCGGCGGAAGTCGAACCGTGGCCGCCACTGGAAGCCAACCTTGCGCAGTGCCGGGATCAGGGCGACGGTCTGCACGATGATGCCCAGGGTTGTCCCGATCCCGAGCAGCAGAACGCCGCCGGTGGACACGTCGCTGGCGGTCTTGTCCAGTCCGATGGTGACCACGAAGAGCAGCCCCACCACGATGACGACGACGTTGTTGATAATCGGCGTCCACATCGGCGCGGCGAAGCTGTTCCTGGTGTTCAGGATCGCGCCGATCAGCGAACTCAGCCCGTAGAAGAAGATCTGCGGGATGAAGAAGTACGCGAACACGACCATGAGGCGGTGCTCGGCGCCGTGCACAGAGGCCGCGTAGAGGTCCACGAGCAGCCCGGCCGAGATCGTGGCCACCACCGTGACAATGCCCAGGGCCACCACGGTGAGGGTAAAGATCCGCTGGTTGTAGGCTTCGCCGCCGTCCCGGTGCTTGTTGGCCGCCTTCACCAGCAGCGGCACCACCACACTGGTGAGCACGCCGCCGATCATCACGTCGTACACCGCGTTCGGGAGGGTGTTGGCGTTGTTGTAGGCGTTCGCGAGGGTGGCGGTCCCGAGCGCGAACACAAAGACGAAGGTGCGCAGGAAGCCGGTGACCCGGGAGATCAGCGTGCCTATCGCCATCGAACGGGTGGACCGGGCCAGGCCGGTTCCAGCGGGCGCTGCACCGTCGTAGCGGAAATCAGGAAGCGGGACAGAGACCGTCTCCGCCACTGCAGCTTCGTCGTAGGGACCCGCCACCCGGTACGCGTCGGCGACGTAGGTGCCCTGCGGCTGGTAGATCGGGATCGGCTGGGTCAGCTCACCGGGCGGAACGCCGTAACCCTGGGCCGAGGGCCGCCGGCCCGGTGCGGGCGGCGGCTGGCCCGGGCCGGGCTGGGACCGGCCTGCCTGCGACCGTCCCGGCCGGTCCGTCCCCGCGGAACCTGCCCGGCCCGGATCGGGCGGCGAGGATGCCTGCCGGGACGCCGGCGAGGACGGCCGGAAGGCGTCGTCCCACCAGGCTCGCGCGCCCTGGCCGTATTCGCCGGGCCCCGGCGGCGGGGTCGCTGGGCCTGCCGGGCGCCGGCGGGGTCCGGCCGGCGGCGGAGCCTGCCGCCAGGCGTCCTGGCCGCCGGCCGACTGCGGCTGGTTTCCGGTCCGGGGGCTCGGTCCCTGCTCACGGGGCTGTTCCGCGGGGTGGTGCCACGCAGGCGGGTTGTGCTGCCGCTCGGTGGGCGCGTCCGGCTCACGTCTCGCGGGGCGCGGTCCTGGGTCCCGGCCACTCCAGGTGACCGGGCTCTGGTAGTTCTGCTCCGGCCGTGGGCCACCTTGCCCCCCAGGCCCGCCCGGGGCGCCGGGGGCGCCGCGGCGGCCGGGCCGGGGTTCGTCATCCCGGCCGCCACGGCCCGCGCCGCTGGTGCTTTCGCGCCCGCCGTAGCCCGGGCCCGGACCGTGGCCGTCCCGGTCGCTGCGGCCCCGGCCGTCAGGGTGACTCCGCTCGTCCCGGGACCGGGGCTGATCCCCGTACGGCGGCTGGTCACTGGACGTGGGCTCATGCCTGGGCTGGTCCCGGTACCACCCCTGGTCGCCGGACCCGGGCTGGTCCCTGTCCTGCCAGGCCTCGAGCCCGCGCCGCGCGTCGGCCGCCCATGGGTCGGGTTCACGCCACAGGTCACTGAGATCCCCGGAACCGTGCCCGGCGGTGCCGTCCTCGCCCGGGCCGTTCCGTTCACCGGGGCCGGGAGCCTGGTAGCGCGGGTCCCGGCCGTAGCCGCCCCTGACCCCGCCGCGGCGCGGCCCGTCGCCGGAGGACCCGCCGGTCACGTTCTACCCGCCGGGTTGCCAGGGCGCGGTCCGCCTGTCATGGCCGTCACTCCGGTCTGCCCCGCGGTCAGGCCGGCGTACGCGCCTGCGCAAGGCCACCGGTCAGGTGTGCCCGGCCGAGCCTCGTACATCGGCGAAATCATCCGGGCCCTCCGGTGGGTGACGGGGATCGGTGCCTTCGTTGCCTCTTTCGACGGTAGCCGGTCCATCGACCGCGGTGGGCATACCTTGCGCGCGTTCTGCCTCGTTACCGTGCCCGGGAGCGCCCGGCCGACCGCCCGGCGGCCGCCCCGGGGGATCGTCTCGCAGCGCCCGGCGGATCGCCCGGGCGATGGCGGTCAGCACGAAGACCCCCAGTGCCACGTAGATGATGATGAGCAGCGTCGACCCGAACTGGGCCGACTGCACGCTGAGTGACACGGGCGCACTCGGCAGTGGCTTGCCGTCCTTACCGAGCAGGCGCATTTCAATCGTCGTGTCACCGATGGCCCCGGAACGGATGGAGAGGCGGGCGGTCACCGTCTGTCCGGCGCCGACCGTGATCAGGCCCGGCGGGGTCTGACCCGTCACCGTTCAGCCGGCTGTCGGGTGGCACGGTCGCCCGCAGCCGCACCTGAATACTCTCCGGCAGTCCGTTCCCGATGGACACCGGAAGCGTGCCGGACGACCCGACCAGGGTCGCCCGTGCGGAGTTGACCACCTGGACCTTGCGGAAGACACCGGTCAGGTAATCCGTGACGTGGTCCAGCATGGCCATGCCCGCTGCGCCGGCCGCCGGGCTGCCCCGCCACCCGGATGATTCGGTCGCCGCCACGCCCGCGCTCAGCTGGCTCAGGTACTGCGCCGTCGGCTGGAAGAGGATGCTCTTGTACACCCGCACCTGGGAATCGAGGGCGCCGGCCTGCTTGAGATAGAGGCCGTTCAGTTCAGCCTGGGTGACCTGATTGTCCGGCGGTGGCACGCGGGCCGCTTGGGTGGCGCTCACCGGCGAGCTGGCCAGCGCGGCGAGTGTGTCGGGTGCCAGCCAGGGTGCGCTGGCCGTCTCGCTCTCGGTCAGCAACTGGCTGGCCAGGGCGGCGGACGGAGCCCACTCGCGTGGTGGCGCCACGATCACCGAACGCGCCAGGCCCGGGTCTTCGGCCGCGATCATCGCGGTCTCGGCGAGAAACCGCTGGCTTACCGCGAAGGAACTGCCGGGCGCGGACGTGGCCGAGCCGAGCACGCTGGTGATCGCCGAGTCGGCGAGCAGCACTTTCATGGTCGTCCCGGTAGCCGTCGGCGTTGCGGCCACCGCGTCGTCCGGGATGAATGTGCCGCTGGGTGCGCGCATCTCGGCACTGCTGAGCACCACGGTGCGGATCCCGTTGACCGCGAGGTTGGCGAGCACGCTGGAATCGGCCAGCCCGTCGGCCGGCCACGCGACCGAACCGGACGCCGATGCCGGCCCGGCCCGGCCCGGGCCGCCGCCCGCCGATGACGGCCTGGACGACACGCCCAGCAGCGTGCCCGCCGCCAATCTGCTCAGGTGGTAGGCACTGGCCAGATCGCTGTCCAGCCCATTGTGAGTGAGCGCCGCGACGTCCACGTCGTCGTACGGCGTCGCGAACACCCGCTGGCTGGAGGCGACCGTCCGCACTCCGGACAGCCACTGGGCCGCGGCGGGGCTCGCGCGGTACGGGATGCCGCCCGTGCAGGCGGCCGTTTCTCCCACCCGGTACGCGTGCGTCATCGTGGAGACGCTCTGCAGCAGGCCCGGGTCCACCGCCCAGGTCAGGTCCGCGCTCGCGGCGTAGGCGGAACCGGTGGCCAGCAGCGTGCCCAGGCGCCCGCCAGGGGCGATGCTGGTGGCCAGGCTGTTGCTGGTTAGTGCCGGGCAGATGCCCTGCTGGGGCGCGTTGAGCAGCGGCCAGACCCACGCGACCTTCAGGCGCTGCGTCTGGCCGGCTGCGGCGGCACCCGGCCAGAAGGGCAGGAAGGTGCGCGCTGTGCCGACGGGAGGGCCGATGGCGTCGACGGCCTGCGCGGCCAGAGGATAGACACCGAACTCGCTGATCCCGATCGCGGTCACCGACAGAGAGACCCGCCACTGAGCGGTGGCGCCACTGGGCAGGCCCTCGGTGACCAGGACGGGAGTGCCGACTGGGGTGTCGGCGGCCAGGGTGCCGCTGGCGTAGCTCGCCAGGTCGTCCCGGGTGCCCAGCCGCGCCGCCGCCGAGCGCAGCTGGATGGACAGGCCGGACAGCATGCTGCGCGATTCGTTCGTGACCGTGCCCGAAACGGTCACCGTCCCGCCGGGCCGCGCGACCTGCGGGCTGACCGAATCGATGACGACAGACGCGCTGCTCGGGGCCGATGCCAGCCG
Source organism: uncultured Actinomycetes bacterium (assembly GCA_963809975.1). GTDB lineage: Bacteria > Actinomycetota > Actinomycetes > Streptosporangiales > Streptosporangiaceae > Bog-532. The sequence continues at coordinate 20,341 of CAWELT010000021.1, read as the reverse complement.
CGCCTGCTCCGCGGCCTGCGCGGCGGGAGCGGCCGCCATCAGGCACCCGCCCGTCACCGCGATCACGGCGACGAGAAGGGCGAGGGTGACCGCGGCCCGGATGAAGGAACCCGGCGCGGCACGCTGACGGGGCACGCCTGAAATGTTATTGCCGTTTCCTGAAAGAGTGGCCGGCGTCGCGGGCGATCGGGCCGGCTCAGGTCGGCGCGTACCCGGCCGGCCCGTTTCCTTACCTGGCGGCCCGCGGCGGTTTTCACGCCGCTGCGGGTATCCTCGCTTTCCCGCACCCCCTACCCTCGATAGCCGTGCCCAATTCCATTTCCCTGCGTCCTGTGAGTCCCGTGAACCCGCTGAACGACGAGCAGCGAGAGGCCGCTGCGGCCCTGCTGCGGCGCGTGGCGCCCGCCGCCGACGACCTCGGCCTGCTGTTCGCGCGCCACGGCTACGAGCTCGCGCTGGTCGGCGGTTCGGTCCGTGACGTGTTCCTGGGACGGCAGCCCGGAGATCTCGACCTGACCACCGATGCGCCGCCCGCGAGCATCCTGGCCATCGTCGGGGACTGGGCGGACCACGTATGGACGGTAGGGATTGATTTCGGCACGGTCGGGCTGCGCAAAGGCAGCACCATCTTCGAGATCACCACCTACCGGAGCGAGGAATACGCGCCACGGTCGCGCAAACCCGGGGTGCGCTACGGGACGTCCCTGGAGGAGGATCTGCGCCGCCGGGACTTCACCGTCAACGCGATGGCGGCGCGCCTGCCCGCCCACGATCTCGTCGACCCGTTCGGCGGCCTGCTGGCACTGAAGGAGAAGATCCTGCGCACGCCCGCGACGGCGGACGAGTCTTTTTCCGATGACCCGCTGCGCATCCTGCGCGCCGCCCGGTTCTGCGCCAAGCTGGACTTCGCCGTGGCTGATGACGTGCGTGAGGCCATGGGACGCCAGGCCGGGCGGCTGGAGATCGTTTCCGCCGAACGGATCACCGATGAGCTCAGCAAGCTGATGCTGACGCACGACCCCGCACGCGGGATCGAACTGCTCGTCGACACGCGCGTCGCCGACTACGTGCTGCCCGAGGTGCCACGGCTCCGGCTCGAGGCCGACGAGCATTACCGCCACAAGGATGTTTACCAGCACAGTCTCACCGTCTTGCGCCAGGCCATCGGACTGGAGGAACGCTACGGGCTCACCGGTGACCTGGTGCTGCGGCTCGCCGCGCTGCTGCACGACATCGGCAAGCCGAGGACGCGTGACCGGCTGCCCGACGGCCGGGTCACCTTCCACCATCACGAGGTGGTCGGGGCCAAGATGGCCAGGAAGCGGCTCACCGCGCTCCGGTTTCCCAAGGACGTGGTGAACGACGTCACCAAGCTGGTGGAGCTGCATCTGCGCTTTCACGGTTACGGTGAGGCCGGGTGGACCGACTCGGCTGTCCGCCGGTACGTCCGGGACGCGGGACCCCTGCTGACCCGGCTGAACGCCCTCACCAGGGCCGACTGCACCACGAGGAACGTGGCGAAGGCGAACCGGCTCGCCCGCGCCTACGACGACCTGGAACAGCGGATCGAGCGGCTGTCCGCCCAGGAGGAGCTGGCCAAGCTCCGGCCCGAGCTGGACGGCAACGAGATCATGCGGATCCTGGGCGTACCGGGCGGACCGCTGGTCGGCCGGGCCTACGCATTCCTGCTGGAGCTCCGCATCGAAGAGGGCCTGATCGGCAGGGAACGCGCCGCTCAGGAGCTGCTCCGCTGGGCCGAGGCGGAGGGGCTATCCGTGCCGTCCCCGGCCGGTGACGGTGAGGCCGGTGAGGCCGCTGACGGCGAGCCCGGAGCGGCCCCCGAGGGTGACGGATCCTCCGGCCCCACCGCGACGTTACGCGCACGGCCCCGGCTCGCAACGCGTAGACCGCCGCGACGAGCAGATAGCCGATGGCCAGCACCGCGATCAGCGGATAGGACTTGCCGTCGACCGGGATGAAGGCCGCCGCGGCGATGGCCCCGACCACGAAAACCCCGTTGAACATCATGTCGTACAGGGCGAACGCCCGGCCCCGGTAGGCGTCGCCGGTCTGCTCCTGGATGATCGTCGTGGCCGAGATCGCGATTCCCTGACCGGTCAGGCCGAGCACAAAACCCATGACCAGGAACGGGATCTGGCTGAACGTCGCGCCCAGCACCGCCGCCACGCCGGAGCAGGCGAGCAGCAGGGCGATCCAGGGCTCCTTGGCGAGCCGTCTGGTGACCGGCGGGGAGATGACGGCCGCGAGCCCGTAACCCACCGCCGACACGATGATCACAAGGGTGAAGTGGCCGAGGGCCGCGTTCCCGTTGCCGGCCGGGTAAAAGTAGTTGCGGTACAGCAGGATCGACATAAGGAAAGCGATCCCGTACAGCAGGCGATATCCGCCGATCGCCCCGATGGCCGCCGCCGGGCCCCGGCGGCGGGTGAGGTAGGCCACCCCCGCGACGAGGCCTCCTACCACCTCCCGCAGGGCCCGTGACAGGGGTTCCGGCGCGTGGTCCGCCTCCTGGACCGGCCCCAGCAAGTCGCGCCGCATGGTCGCCGCCGTCAGTCCGGCCAGCAGGTAGCAGACCCCGGCTACGAGCACGATCACCGCCGCGCCGCCGTGGCCCCCGCCGAGCAGCAGGCGGACGCCGACCGCGGCGATGCCCGCCACCGACGTCACGATCCCGCCCACCGTCGGGGCCAGGGAGTTCGCCATCACGAGCTTGTCGTCGCGCACGACGTGCGGCAGGGCCGCGGACAGTGAGGCCAGGAAGAACCGGTTGACGCCGAGCGCGGCCAGCGCGCTCACGTACAGGGGCACACCGAGCCGGCCGGAGACCACGAGCAGCGCGGTCACCGCGACCAGGCCCGCGCGGACGAGCGCCGACACCAGCAGGATCTGGCGCCGGGACCAGCGGTCGATGAAGACGCCGGCGAACGGCCCGATGAGCGAGTAAGGCAGGTAGAGGACCGCGAAAGCCGAGGCTGCGGCGGCCGGGTTCGGGTATGTCGTCGCCGAGAAGAACACGTAGGCGCCGAAGCCGGCCGTGTAGATGCCGTCACCGGCTTGCGAGATCAGCCGGGTGGCGAACAGGCGCCGGAAACCGGGCTCGGCGAGAACCCACCGCAGGTCATGGGCGGCCGAGGACCGCGAAAGACGTGAGACGGCGCGCGGGGCCACGTCAACAGCCTACGGTGCCGGGCTGACGCGGAAAGGCGGCTACCTGGGAGCTGGGCCCCAGGCAGCCGCCTTGCTGCTGGACCGCACCCTGGTCAGGGAGCAGGCCAGCCGGCCCGCGCCGGATCCTTACCGCTCGACTTCTCCGCGGATGAACTTCTCCACCAGGTCACGGCAGACGTCATCACCGAACTGCTCAGGCGGAGACTTCATGAAGTACGAGGACGCCGAGGTGACCGGGCCGCCGATGCCGCGGTCCTTGGCGATCTTCGCGGCGCGGATGGCGTCGATGATCACGCCGGCCGAGTTGGGCGAGTCCCACACTTCCAGCTTGTACTCCAGGCTGAGCGGCACGTCGCCGAAGGCGCGCCCCTCCAGCCGGACGAAAGCCAGCTTCCTGTCGTCCAGCCACGGCACGTGATCTGACGGTCCGATGTGGACGGCCGCGCCCTCCATCTCGTGCGGGATCTGGGAGGTGACCGATTGGGTCTTGGAGATCTTCTTGGACTGGAGCCTGCTGCGCTCCAGCATGTTCTTGAAGTCCATGTTGCCGCCGACGTTGAGCTGGTAGGTGCGCAGCAGCTCGACGCCGCGGTCCTCGAAGAGCTTGGCCAGGACGCGGTGCGTGATCGTCGCGCCGACCTGTGACTTGATGTCGTCACCCACGATCGGCACGCCAGCCTCGGTGAACTTGGCGGCCCACTCCGGGTTGGAGGCGATGAACACGGGCAGCGCGTTGACGAAGGCGACACCGGCGTCGATGGCGCACTGCGCGTAGTAGCGGTCCGCTTCTTCCGACCCGACCGGCAGATAGCTGACCAGCACGTCGGCGCGGGCCTCCCGGAGCGCGGCGACCACGTCCACCGCGGGCTCGTCCGATTCGGTGATCATGTCCCGGTAGTACTCGCCCAGCCCGTCGAACGTCGGGCCGCGCTGGACCATGACCCCGGTCGGCGGCACGTCCGTGATCTTGATGGTGTTGTTCTCGCTGGCGTTGATCGCGTCCGCCACGTCGCAGCCGACCTTCTTGGCGTCCACGTCGAACGCGGCGACCACTTCCAGGTCGCTCACGTGGTAGGGGCCGAACCGGACGTGCATGAGCCCGGGCACCCGGCTGCTTTCGTCGGCGTCCTTGTAGTACTCCAGCCCCTGGACGAGGGAACTCGCGCAGTTGCCCACGCCCACGATGGCCACACGTACCGAACCCATCAGGATGACTCCTTCTTGTCCTTGCTCATGCGTTGTAGGTGGCCCCGGTGACCCGGATCGGTCTCGTCCGGTCGCGGCTCGTCCGTGGCGCCGGCGTCCCTCTGTCGTTCCGAGGCGATCAGCTCGTTCAGCCAGCGGACTTCCCGCTCGACCGACTCGAGGCCATGCTTCTGCAGCTCGAGGGTGTAACTGTCCACGCGTTCCCGGGTGCGGGCGAACGCCGCCCGGACAGCCTCCATCCGCTCCTCCAGCCGGCTGCGGCGCCCTTCCAGGATCCGCAGCCGGATATCGGCGCGGGTCTGCCCGAAGAAGGCAAAGTGCACGCCGAAACCGTCGTCGTCCCACGCCGTGGGCCCGGCCTCACTCAGCAGCTCGTGCAGCCGGTCCTTGCCTTCCGCGGTCAGCCGGTAGACGATCCTGGACCGGCGTCCCGCCCGGGGCCGTGGCGAGGGATCGGTGTCTTCCTCGGCGATCAGGCCCCGGCCGAGCAGTTCCTTCAGGCACGGGTAGAGCGATCCGTACGAGAAGGCATGAAACGCGCCCAGCACGGAGCTGAGCCGCTTGCGCAGCTCGTAGCCGTGCATAGGTGATCCATCCAGCAACCCGAGCACGGCGAGCTCCAGCACGCCGGATCGCTTACCGGTCACCGTCCCACCCCCGACCATCGGCCGGCCCGCGGGCCAGCCGTCTGCACATGTGCTCCGATGTATCTGGCCGATGTCTCACACCGATGTATCGAGCCGATACATCACGAGGATATAGAGCGCCAGATGGTTAAGCAAGCGGCAGGCTCGGGCGGGCATACTCCCTTAGCTGGGCATCCTGCGCAGCGGGGGAGATTCACCACCCATCCGGGCTCGGACTGGCGCGAGTTCCGACGTACTCTGTCCGTCATGGGGACGAGGCGTTCCGTCGTCGACTACGGGCTTGCCCGGCGGGCAACGCTCGCGTCCGTATACGCCGGCCGGACTACGGTCGCCGACGTGTGCGACGCGCACCCGTATCTGCTGAGGGCCGCTAAATTTCACGGGGAGCCGACCGGGACCAACTGCCCGATCTGCCGGAAAGCCAAGCTCACCCACGTTACGTACGTGTACGGCGATGAGCTAGGGCAATATGAGGGACGCGTGAAACGCGGTCCTGAGCTCGACGAGATGGCCGCCGAATACGGCGAATTCCGGGTCTATGTGGTCGAAGTCTGCCAAAGTTGTGGCTGGAACCACCTTGCCACGTCTTACGTTCTTGGCACGGGTGAGCCGCGCGCGCGTCGCGGCCGGCGAGCCAGGACGAGCCAGTAAGGGTGCACTGGAAGGCACGTTACGTCGCGACGGTGCGATCGAGCGGACGTGCCAGCGGCGGCTGATGGCCCTGGGTACCGTTTAGCTTCGGCGGTATCGCCTGGCCGCCATCCGTTCAGCCAACAGCGAGGATGCGTGAGCAGCAGAGACGTCAGTGGGCATAATCGGCCAGCACCGCAGGCGGCCGGTGATTATGCGGCGTTCCCGGCCCGGACGGCCCGCTGGCCGTGACCTACGGTGGCGGGTACGGCCCGGGACCGGGGCGCGGCGGCCGGGGCAGCGGGCCGGCCCGGACCAAGGTTAAGGGCAGCTGGTGGCGCCGCTGGACCTGGCGTAAGGTGGTCGGCCTCATCGCCGCCGGCTTCGGCGGCCTGGTCCTGCTGTGCGTCGCGGGCATCACCTACGCGTACGCGAAAACGACCGTCCCCACCGACGCCTCGCAGGCGGCGATGCAGCAGCAGTCCACCGTCTATTTCAGTGACGGCAAGACCGTCGTGGGCACGTTCGGGAACACCAACCGGCAACTGCTCCAGTACAACCAGATCTCACCCTTCATGCGGGACGCCGTGGTGGCCGCCGAGGACCGTAGTTTCTACACCGAGGGCGGTGTCTCGCCGAAAGGGATCATGCGGGCCGCCTACGAGGACGTGTTCAACAGCGGGGGCAGCAGTGGCGGCTCGCTCCAGGGCGGCTCGACCATCACCCAGCAGTTCGTCCGCAACTACTACGCCAACATCGGCACCCAGCAGACCGCCAGCCGCAAGGTCAAGGAGATCTTCGTCGCGCTGAAGGTGGCCAAGGAGAAGTCCAAGGCCTGGATCCTGACGCAGTACCTGAACACCATCTATCTGGGCGAGGGCGCCTACGGGGTCGGCGCGGCGGCTGAGACGTACTTCGGGATACCGGCTTCGCAGCTCAACGCCGCGCAGGCGGCGATGATCGCCGCCGCCATCCAGAGCCCGAGCTACTACCCGACCCCGGCCGGTCACCAGGCTCTCGTCGCACGCTGGCATTATGTTCTCAACGGAATGGTCACCATGGGTGACCTGACCGCGCAGCAGGCCGCGACCGAGAAGTTCCCCACGGTTCTCAGCGCGCAAGACCAGCACGTGGGCTCGGCTCCGTACGACAGCTACATCCTGGGCCTCGTGCAGAACGAGCTGGGGACGGATGGGGTGTACAAGTTGTCGTCGGCCCAGATCGACAACGGCGGGCTCCGTATCGTCACCACGATCAGCAAGCCGATGATGGACCGGCTGTACAGCGCGGTGAATCAGAACGAGAAGCTGATGGCCGCGGACGGCGGGGCGCTTCCCTGGTACGGGCTCGTGGGCGCCGAGCTGCAGAATCCGCAGACGGGGGCCATCGTCGCCTTTTACGGCGGACCCGGCGCGAACGTGCCGGCCAAGTACTGCCATGACTGCAGCGACAACACCGTACTGACCCGCGAGCAGGTGGGGTCGTCGTTCAAGCCGTACGTGCTGGCCACCGCGGTCCAGCAGGGCATGAACGTGTCCACGACCCATGCTCGACGGGGACAGCCCGCTCTGGATCCCGCCCGACAGCGAGCCGATGACGCCCGCGAGCCCGTCGCAGGCGGATGCCTCCTCGAACTGGTTCGAGGAGCAGAACGACGACAATGCTGAGTACGGCCCCATGAGCGTCGCGCAGGCTGAAGCTCAGTCCTCGAACACCGCCTTCACCGACCTGATCCACCGGGTGGGCACCCAGAACGTCGTCAACATGGCCAAGCAGTTCGGCGTGAACACCGTGACCTCCGGGCTGCAGGGCGACGAGGGCCACGTCGGTATGGCGCTGGGCCAGGACTCGCTGTCGGTCACTGAGCAGGACACCATGCTGTCCACGCTGGACAACGACGGCACCTATCACGCGGCGCACGTCGTCCAGCAGATCGGCCAGGGCACGTTCACCTACCCGTCGAGGATCGCTTCCACGCAGGTTCTGACCCCGGCGCTGGACTCGCAGGTCCAGTACGCGATGTCCTACGACACGATCAACGGCACGGGTACCGCTGCGGCGATGAGCGACGGCCGCCCGATCATCGCGAAGACCGGCACCACCGACAGCGCGCAGTCGGCCTTCTTCATCGGCGCGATCCCGCAGTACGCCCTGACGGTCGGCATCTTCACCGAGAACCAGGGCAACCACACCACAGAGACACTGAACGGGCTGGGCGGCAACGTCGGCGGCGGTTTCGGTGGCTACTGGCCAGCCCGCATCTGGCGCACGTTTGCCGAGGATCAGTTCGCCCCGCTGCCCATCCAGCAGTTCCCCTCGCCGCAGTTCACCGGCCAGACGTGGAACATGTTCGGCCCGGGCATGCTCCCCGCCCCAGCGCCCACCACCACGCAGTCGGCCAAGCTCAAGGACCCGCGGACGGCTCCGGTGACGCGCCCGGCGCCTCCGGTGCCCAGCCCCTTCCCGACGGTCACGGCCGTACCCACCTGTGGACCGCTCACCGGGACGCCGTGTAAAGGTAATGGCACCGGGCACGGTGGTGGTTCCCCGGCGCCGGGGAGCACGAACGGCAACCTGAACGGTGCGGTCGGCCTGGTGGGGCTGATCCCGCTGAGATGGCTGCGCCGCAGGCGGAAACGGGAGCTTCGCTGAGCATGCCGCATTCGGGGAACGGTGGACGTCGGGGGCCGGCGCCAGCGGATCCCGATCCCGGCGGCGAGGACTCCGGGCCCGCCGGGGGCGCCGGGTTCCCGCCGGGACGGCCAATGGCCGTGCTCATGGGAACCACGAGCGTCCTGGTGGCCGCGGCGCTGCTCGGCGCGCTGCTCGCGTTCCTGGAGAAGGTGCCGTGCCGGGCGGGCGCCTGGAACAGCCCCGTCAAGCAGTTCCAGGACGCCTGCTACACCGACATCTACCCGCTCTACTACGGCGAGGGCCTCGCCTCGGGCAAGGTGCCGTACACCGGCCACCACGTGGAATACCCGGTGCTGATCGGCGCGGCGATGCAGGGCGCCGCGTGGCTGGTGCGCTCGATCACCGACCCGTACGCGCGGGGACGTGAGTTCTTCGACGTGACGGTGATCCTGCTCGTCATCTGCGCGGTCGCGGGAGTGCGTGGCCACCGCGTATGCGGCCGGTTCCCGGCGGCGCTGGCAGGCGCTCCTGGTCGCGCTGGCCCCGGGCCTCGTGCTGTCCGCGTTCGTCAACTGGGACCTGATCGCGATGGCCTTCACAGCGCTCGGCCTCGCCGCGTGGGCGGCGAAGCGCGGCGTGCTGGCCGGCGTCCTGCTCGGCCTGGCCGTGGCGACCAAGTTCTACCCGGTGGTGCTCTTCGGCCCGCTGCTCCTGCTCTGCCTCCGGGCGGGCCGGATGCGCGACTTCTGGGTGACGTTCAGCTCGGCCGCGGTGGCGTGGCTGGCGGTCAACGTGCCGGTCATGGTGATCGCGCCCGCAGGCTGGATGACGTTCTACTCGTTCAGCAGGACCCGGGCGGCGGACTGGGGCTCGATCTGGTACTTCTTCGAGCACCTCGGCGTCCCGGTCCTCGGCGCGACGGGCCTCGGCTCCCTGAACCTGCTGTCGGCGGTCACGTTCGGCGCGGCGTGCGCGGGGATCGCGGTCCTGGCCCTCGCCGCGCCGCGCCGTCCCCGGCTGCCCCAGCTCTGCTTCCTGATGCTCGCGGCCTTCCTGATGACGAACAAGGTGTGGTCACCCCAGTACGTGGTCTGGCTCGTACCGCTGGCGGTTCTGGCCCGGCCCCGGCTCTGGCCCTACGCGGCGTGGCAGCTCGCCGAGGTCGGGTACTTCCTTGGCATCTGGGGCTACCTCATCTACGTCGGCCGCAACGGCACGGTGATCCCGGGCTATAACGGCATCGGCCCGGGCTGGTACTTCGCGGCGCTGCTGGCGCGCTTCGGCACCGTCGCGCTGCTGTGCGGCTACGTGGTCCGCGATGTCCTGCGGCCGGGCCAGGACGTGGTGCGTGCCGACGGCGAGGATGATCCGGCAGGCGGTGTGCTGGCTGGGGCACCCGACCGGTTCGTGCTGCGCCCCGGCCGGGCCGCCCCGGCCGGGATCACCGCGGTCAGCCTGCGGCCAGATGGTCCCTGAGCCAGCGCACGTCACCGGCCAGGCTGCCGTCATCGTCCGGCGTTTCGCACATGGCGGCCGCCCCGGCCGCGCGTACCACCCCGAGGATCAGGTCCGGGTCGATCGTCCCGGTGGTCAGGTTGGCGTGCCGGTCGCGGCCCGAGGCGAACTCGTCCCGTGAGTTGTTGCAGTGCACCAGGTCGACCCGGCCGGTGATCGCCTTCACCTTGTCCACCACGTCGGCCAGGTCGAGCCCGGCCGCGTACGCGTGACAGGTGTCGAGGCAGAAACCGACTTCGCCCTCGCCGTCCTTGACCCCGGCCATCACGGCGTCCCACAGATGCCCGATGGCGTCCAGGGTCCGCGCCATCGCGTTCGTGCCGCCCGCGGTGTTCTCGATCAGCAGCGGGATCGGGCGCTCGACCCGTTCCATCACCTTGCGCCAGTTCCCGTAGCCCTCTGCGGGATCCACCCCGTTCGTCACGTGGCCGCCGTGCACGATGAGGGCCTTGGCGCCGATCGACGCGGCCGCTTCCAGTTGCTGGGTCAGCAGCTTGCGGCTCGGGATCCGGATGCGGTTGTTGGTGGTCGCGACGTTGATGACGTACGGCGCGTGAATGTAGGGGTCGACCCCGGCCTGGGTGAAGGCCGCACGAACCTCCGCGGGGTCGCCGGGCAGCACCGGCCCCTTCCAGCCCTGCGGGTCGCCGAGGAAGAACTGGACCGCGTCCGCGCCGCGGGAGACCGCCTGGGCCAGCGGGTCCGGGCCGTCAATATGCACACCAATACGCACCATGGCCCGAGCCTAGCGGAGTCCCCTGACGTTCCCCGTTCGTGCGCGCGAGAGCCGCGCTGGCTCTCGATTCAGCCGGAGAAGCCGCCGTGGGCCAGGCCGAGGCAGGCGCCGACGAACCCCGCGATCATGCCGGTCACGACCACGATCCGCTCCGTCCGGGTGGCCGAGATCATCTGCACGTACAGGCCCAGCACGATGGAGGCGGCTCCGGTCACCGTCGCGGTCACGTGCAACGCGGCCGAGGCCGACGACTCGTTCCGGACGATCATGCCCAGCACGAAGGAGACCAGGCCCAGGATGATCGTCACGATCGCGAGGACGTTCAGGGCCATCTGGCGCGGGCCGCTCTGGTCGAGCGTCATGTGCTGCGCCTGCGGATCAGCTTGCTCCGTCCTTGGCATCTCAGTGCCCGCCACGTCGCCACCTCCGTCTCAGGAACTGCACCGGCGCACCTGTTGATCTCGATTCTTCCCCTGTCCGGGCCAGGAATCACCGCTTTCCGTTCGCCGGTCCGGACTGTCGGTGCCCCAAGGTATGCTGGCCGGGCTGTGAAATTGTGGCAGGCCACCGGAGCCGCCGCCATTCCAGTCCCTCCTGTCACGGAGAGACCGTGACCGCGCCAGTCCAGAGGAGGCACGACTCGAGTATGCGTAACTACGAAATGATGATCATCCTCGACCCTACTCTCGAGGAACGCATTGTCCAGCCGTCGCTTGAACAGTATCTGCAGGTGGTCCCGTCCGGCGGTGGCCGCGTGGAGAAGCTGGACATCTGGGGGAGGCGCCGCCTCGCCTACGAGATCGACAAGCGGTCCGAGGGCATCTACGCGGTCGTGGACCTGGCCGCCGAGCCCGACACGGTCCGCGAGCTGGACCGTCAGCTGAACCTCAACGAAGCCGTGCTCCGCACCAAGGTCGTACGGCCGAACATCCACTGACCGGGGCACGCACCACTACTCATACCCCCAAGATCACGGTAACGACCGGGAGCAGCCCGATGGCAGCAGGCGACACCCAGATCACGATCGCGGGCAACCTCGTTGACGATCCGGAACTTCGATTCACGCCGGCCGGGCAACCGGTCGCCCACTTCCGCGTGGCCTCCACGCCGCGCTTCCGCGACAACTCCACCGGGGAATGGAAAGACGGCGACAGCCTCTTCCTGACCTGCAACGTCTGGCGGCAGGCGGCCGAGAATGTGGCCGAGAGCCTGCAGCGCGGCATGCGGGTCATCGTCTCGGGACGGCTGCGGCAGCGTTCGTACGAGACCAAGGAAGGCGAGAAGCGCACCGTCTACGAAGTCGAGGTCGACGACGTCGGCCCCTCGCTCCGCAACGCCTCGGCCAAGGTCGCGCGGGCGCAGCGGTCCAGCGGGTCCGGCGGCGGATTCGGCGGGAACCAGGGCGGCGGCCAGGGTTACAGCGGCGGATCCGCCGCAAGCGGAAGCGGAAGTGGGTCCGGCGGCGGCCGGGCCGAAGCTGACCCGTGGGCGACCGCGGACCCCGGCGGCTTCTCCGACGAGCCACCGTTCTGACCGGGCGCCGTTCCAGCGCGCCCGGACCGACATCAGTCACCGACCATCCCCGCCCGTGGCGGGGCTCTGCAAAGGAGCACCACGATGGCCAAGCCACCAATTCGCAAGCCCAAGAAGAAGGTCTGCGTCTTCTGCCAGGAGAAGATCTCCTACGTGGATTACAAGGACACGGGCCTTCTCCGCAAGTTCATCTCCGACCGCGGCAAGATCCGCGCTCGGCGGGTCACCGGTAACTGCACGCAGCACCAGCGGAAGGTCGCCACGGCGATCAAGAACGCCCGCGAGATGGCGCTGCTGCCCTACACGAGCACGGCTCGCTGAGTCCGCGGGGAGGCATTGACATGAGCCGCACACCGATGAAGCTCATCCTCACCCAGGAGGTCAGCGGCCTCGGAGCCCCCGGTGACGTCGTGGACGTCGCCAGCGGCTACGGGCGCAACTACCTCATTCCCCGCGGCTTCGCCATGCGGTGGACCCGGGGCGCCGAGAAGCAGGTTGACCTGATCCGGCGGGCGAGGTCCGTCCGCGAGATCCGCAGCCTGGACGACGCGAAGGCCGCCGCGGCCGAGCTGCAGAACCTGACGGTCCGGCTGCCGCGGCGAGCGGGCACCAACGGCCGGCTGTTCGGGTCGGTCGGCCCGGCCGACATCGCCGACGCGGTCCGCGCCGCCGGCGGCCCGGAGCTCGACCGTCGCCGGATCGAGGTCCCCGACCCGATCAAGACCGCCGGCACGCACCAGGTGAGGGTCCGGCTGCATCCGGAGGTCAACGCGACCATCGGTATCGAGGTCGTCGGAGCCTGATTACGCGAAAGCCGGCCGTGCTCCCGGGGACATCACCCGGGGCGCGGCCGGCTTTCGCACGCTAGTGCCCCTCGGTGGGCTGCTCGTAGGCGGCGCTGAGCCGGGCCAGCTCAGGGTCGAGGGCAGCCAGCATGGCCCAGATGCCAGCGACCCGTGAGCGCATGTCCGCCGCGACCAGACCTGCTCCGGCATCGGCGGCCAGCTGGTCGATGGCGCTGATGACCTCGGCGATCGCCCCGTCCTCGATCGAACACACCATCGGATACTAGCGGGGCCGGCTGACAACCTGGCACGGTTCGGTGAACCCCGCACCAGGTCCGTTCGGCATCGTTTCCTGGCCCCGGCGTGACGCTGGCCGGCTCCGCCTGCATCGGGCGCCCCGGGCTCGCCGGCCGTGATACTCCGGACTGTGGATAATTCGCTCCCGGCTGTGGATACCGCCGAACGCTAAATCTTTTTCTTCCGCACAGGGCGTGGAGACCGTTGCCGCAGCTAGGAGCCCTGCCGGACAGAGAGATGCCGCCCTCTTCACACGGCCTTCCCCAGGCTGTGCACAGTCCCGGCGGCGTGTCTTCACAAGCTGTCCACAGGCATGTGCACACGACGGGTTGGCGTCTGGTGAGCACTGCCGCCAAACTGTCGTAGCCGTCCGCTAGAACGGTTCCGAACAGCGTCGCGCGCGGGGCCCGCGTGGCGCCGCCTACAGGGGAGGTGCTGCCTGGTGAGTGTCGCCGAGATCGCTCCCCGCGGTGAGTTCGAGCGGACACCCCCGCACGACGTCGCCGCGGAGCAGTGTGTCCTCGGCGGGATGCTGCTGTCCAAGGACGCGATCTCCGACGTGATCGAGGTCATCCGGCCGCACGACCACTACCGGCCGGCCCATCAGGTCATTCACGAGGTCGTCCTCGACCTGTACGGCCGCGGTGAGCCGGCGGACGCGATCACCGTGGCCAACGAGCTCACCCGGCGCGGCGAGATCGGCCGGGTCGGCGGGGCACCGTACCTGCACACCCTCATCGCGTCCGTGCCGACGGCTGCGAACGCCGGCTACTACGCCCGGATCGTCCGCGAGCGGGCGATCCTGCGGCGGCTCGTGGAGGCCGGCACCCGGATCGTTCAGTTCGGCTACGCGGGTGACGCGGAGGCCGACGACCTGGTGGACCGGGCCCAGGCCGAGGTGTACGCGATCACCGACCACCGGGTGACCGAGGACTATCACTCCCTGGCCGACATCATGCCGGGTGCCCTGGACGAGATCGAGGCGATCGGCAGCCGCGGCGACGGGATGACCGGTGTGCCGACCGGCTTCGCCGACTTCGACTCGCTGACCAACGGCCTGCACCCCGGCCAGATGATCGTCATCGCGGCCCGGCCAGCCGTTGGCAAGTCGACGTTGGCGCTCGATTTTGCTCGTGCGGCGGCGATAAAGAACGGGCTGAGCACGGCGTTCTTCAGCCTGGAGATGGGCCGGAACGAGATCACCATGCGGCTGCTATCGGCCGAGGCCAAGGTGTCGCTGCAGACGATGCGCACCGGCCAGATGAGCGACGACGACTGGGCCAGACTGGCCCGGCGGATGAGCGAGGTGGCCGACGCCCCGCTCTTCATCGACGACTCGCCCAACATGTCGATGATGGAGATCCGGTCCAAGTGCCGGCGCCTCAAGCAGCGCCACGACCTGCGCATGGTGATCATCGACTACCTGCAGCTGATGTCGTCGCCCAAGCGGGTGGAGAACCGGCAGCAGGAGGTCTCCGAGATGTCCCGGTCCCTGAAGCTGCTGGCCAAGGAGATCGATGTCCCCGTCGTCGCGCTCTCCCAGCTCAACCGGGGCCCCGAGCAGCGCACCGACAAGAAGCCGCTCCTGTCCGACCTGCGCGAATCGGGTTGCCTGACCGGTGACACGCGGATTCTCCGCGCCGACACGGGCGCCGAGGTCACCCTCAGCGAACTGCTGGCCTCCGGGGAACGCGATGTCCCGGTCTGGTCGCTGGACGAGCGGCTGCGGCTTATCCCGCGGACCATGACACATGCGTTCCCCAGCGGCATCAGGGAGGTCTTCCGTGTGCGGCTGAGGTCTGGCCGCCAGGTTCGGGCCACCGCCAACCATCCATTCCTTACCTATGACGGCTGGCGCCCGCTGGGAACATCACCGTTGGTTCCCGGGTCGCCGTCCCCCGACACACCCCGGGACCGCTGGCCGAACGGCCCATGCCCGAGCCCGAGATCATCATGCTGGCTCACCTGCTCGGCGATGGCTCTTTCGTCCGGAGCCAGCCGATCCGCTACGCCAGTACCGACGAAGCGAACCTGGCTGCTGTCGCAACGGCCGCCAGCACTTTGGCATCACACCAGCCCGGGACGACCATGCGGCGGCCCGGTGCACATCGTTGCGCCTCCCCGCGCCGTACCGGCTGGCCCGCGGGCGCCGCAACCCGATCGCGGATGGCTCCAGTCGCCTGTACGGACTCCGGAGCCACGAAAAGTTCATTCCCGCGCCGGTATTCTCGCTGCCGAAACAGCAGGTGGCGTTGTTCGTACGTCACCTATGGGCGACGGACGGGTGCGTCTGGTGGGACGCGACGGCCGGGCACGCCAGGATCTACTACGCGTCCACGAGTCGCCGGATGATCGATGATCTGGCGCGCCTGCTGCTGCGCTTCAACGTCATGACCCGCATCAAGGAGGTCAGCAAGGGGACCTATCGGCCGTGTTACCACCTGCACCTCCACGGAGCCGAGAATCAGCTGCGTTTCCTGCGGAACATCGGCGTGCACGGTGCCCGCGAGAGCATGGCGGACAAGGCACTGGAAATGCTCAGCGCGGTCAAGGGCAATACCAACCTTGATACGGTGCCCCGGGAAGTGTGGGAACGCGTACGCAGTGTCCTGGCGGACCGGAAGATGCCGCATCGCGAGTTCGCGGTCGCGCTCGGAACGCAGTTCGGCGGCAGCACCATGTGGAAGCACGCGCCGAGCCGGGCCCGGCTGTCCAGGGTCGCGACAATCCTTGACGATGCCGAGCTCGAGATGATGGCCACCAATGATGTGTTCTGGGACGAGATCGCGTCCGTGGAAAGCATCGGCGAGCAGCCGGTATACGACGCCACTGTGGTTGGTTCACACAACTTCGTCGCCAACGGAATTAGCCTTCACAACAGCATCGAGCAGGACAGCGACGTGGTGGTCCTGCTGCACCGCGAGGACATGTACGAGCGTGAGTCCCCCCGGGCCGGCGAGGCGGACCTGATCGTCGCCAAGCACCGCAACGGCCCGACCACCACGGTTACCGTCGCCTTCCAGGGCCACTACAGCCGCTTCGTCGACATGGCGCCTGGCTGACGGCCGTGCAGGTTCTCATCACGCCGCTTTTCTCAGATGGCCCAAATGTCGCTTGCGACATCTATGTGAGAAAGTTCGAACAAAGTTGAGCGTTCGTGGAATTGCAAGCTAGTCACGGAGCGTCTTCGTCAGCCCTGGTCGGCGCGCTAGATGCGCCTGATGCATGGTTGCTGCGCATTCTCGACTCCGACGGCCTCGACGGCCTGAGCATGCGCCGGGTGGCCGAGGAACTCGACAACGGCGCGGCCTCGCTCTACTGGCACGTCGGCAGCAAGGATGGTCTGCTGGACCTGATTTTCGACCGGGTTATCGGCGAGCAGGGACTGCCCGAGCCGGAGGGTGGGCACTGGAAGGAGCAGATCAAGCAGGTCGCGAGGGCGCAGAGCGCGGCTATTCGGCGCCACCGGGATCTGGTCGCGGTCTCGCTCGGGCGCGTCCCCATGGGACCGAATGCGCTGCGTTATAGCGAGGGGGTGCTGGCCATCCTTCGGGCCGGTGGCGCCCGGACCGGCTCGCTGTCACCGGGCACCTGCTGCTCATCGCCACCGTGAAGGGGTTCACCCTGGATGAAGTGGCCGACCCGCAGCCCGGTGACCCGGGCCACGTCCACAGAGATGGTGTATGAGATGACCACCCCGCGATCTATTTCTATTTAAGCACCAATGACATCAATTGTCACGCTGCTTTCATTGGTGTCAGAGGCCAAACCAGTCCCAACCGGATCAGCTACCCCATACACCACTCCCGTGGACGTGAACGTGACCCGCACCCCGCGGCAGGGAGACGTCCGCCCCGCCGTCAGCCGCCGTCGTGGCCAGCTACCTCGCGTCGCTCCCGGCGGACCAGTTCCCGAACATCACCGCCGTCGCCGGGCACTTCATCGATGATGACCCCGGCCAGCGGTTTGAGCTATTGATCGATTTGTTCGTCGACGGGCTGGCCGAACGCGCCGCGTTCGCCGGGGCTGACGGCCTGCTGGCCGCCGTGGCGTCGGCGCATGCCGCCGCGGTGAAACTGGCACTTACCGGCCCAGTGCCTGACCCAGTTTGGCGGTCGCGGTGATCACGAGCCGAGCCGCGCGGCCGAAGTCGCCGAACTCCGGCTCGGGCCCGACCACCGAGATAGCGGCGTAGGCGCGCCCGCAAAAATCACGCACCGGGGCGGCCACCGAGGTCAGCTGGCACTGGGACTCGCCCACGCTGATGGCGACGCCGGTGCGCCGGACCTCGGACAGGGCCCGGTCGAAATCGGCCGCGGCGGAGATCGTGCGCGGCGCCACGCGGGGGAAACCCATCGCCTTCCGGGCCTGCGCGAACGCCGGGTCGAAGGCCGCCAGGGCCTTCCCGGCGCTGGTCGCGTGGGACGGCATCCGCCGGCCGTTGTCCGTTGTCAGGCCAATGCCGGTCACATATTTCAGTCGCTCCACAAAGACGACATCGGCACCGTCCGGCACGGTGAGGTGCACCGATAGGCCACTGGCCTGCCGCAGCTCCTGCAGCAGCGGCAGCGCGGCGCGGCGCAGCGGGAACCGGTCGGATGCGACCTGGCCCAGCTCGGCCAGGTGCACGCCCAGCTGGTACAGCCCAGTGTCCGGGTTGCGCTCCGCGAGATCCCGCACGCACATTGCGTTCAGCAAGTGGTGCACCGTGCTCTCCGATACGCCAAGTCGCGGAGCGATGTCGCTGACGTCGACCTCATCCTCGCGCATAAGGAATTCGAGTACGTCGAGCGCATTGAGGACACTCTGCACATCTTTGTTAACTGGATGTGAATGCAACGCCACCATAGGCGGAGCTTGGCTGCTAATTCTTTATCAAAAAAGGGCCTAAAGTCCCTTGCAGAACCGTCCAATTGATCGCGCCAAATGCAAACCACCGAGGCCGTCAAGGCTCTGCCTCGCTGGCGCGCAAACGGGGCCAGTTGCGACCCTGACGGGGCCCGGCCCGCATATTGTCGCGGTAGAACTGCGACCGGCGGGTCGTTACCTGGGCCTGGAATCCGGCGAACACTTCCTTGGGTGATTTGCCGGGTCGGACCCAGCTCTGCACACCCCGTTATCACGCTGCTTCACGGGCATATGGCACGCCTGTGCGAGGGCGTCGGCGACGTGGAACTGACCGACACCGGACCGTTCGCAGCTGACGCGACCGTGCTCTTGACGCGCGGGGCCATCGCCAGCGTCGGTGACACGAGCGCACGGAGACACAATGCGGTGAAAGAGGTGCTTTACCAGCGAGTCGTCGAATACATCGTCCAGCACCTCCGGGATCCAGCCATGACACCGGGCGCGCTTATTCCACATCACCACGCTCTCGGCGGCACGACGTACGAACCAGCGCCACCTCATGAGCCATCGGGCGGAGGCGGCGTCGGTCGTGCGACGCTCCCCGGCAAGCAGGAACGCACCTAGGCGGGCGGCGTCCACCCTTGTACCTGCGATGGCATGCGGGCAGCCGATCAGAAGCGCTTGAACCGCTGTGTCCTATGCGCATTGCCCGCTCTGCACAACCTGGGCGCGAGGTGCCGTAGACTATCCGCGCACCCGCGCTCGTAGCTCAACGGATAGAGCATCTGACTACGGATCAGAAGGTTGGGGTTCGAGTCCCTCCGAGCGCGCCAGGCCAAGCCCACTTGCGATCATGGAGTGGGCTTTACTGCTGCCAAACTGCTGCCAACGCCGCTCATCTCAGGCCCCGAACAGGTCATCTATGGCGTCGGCCGCCTCCTGGCGAAGCACCGGCAGGACGTGCGCGTAGGTGTTCATCGTCACGCCGATCTCGGAGTGGCCGAGCACCTCCATGATGGCCCGCGCCGGGACACCCTGCGCCGGAGAACGAGGCGCACCCGTGCCGCAGGTCATGCAGCCTGGGCCAGTCCAGCCCGGCCTCGCGCGCAACTCGTCCCAGCGCCGGTTGACGTTGCGCGGCTCGATCGGCGTCCCGACCGACGAGGCGAACACCAGACCGTGCTCCCGCCAGGCATCACCCAACGCCAGGCGTTCAGCGTCCTGCCGCTTCTTATGCTCCCGCAAGTACCGCACCGCGAGCTTCGGCAGCACCACCATCCGCACGGAGCTGCCAGTCTTGGGCTCGACCATCTGCAGCTTGCCACCGACACGCTGCAAGGCCCGGCGAACGTGAAGTTGCCGAGAACCGAGGTCAACGTCATCCCACCGCAGCGCGAGCAGCTCACCGCGGCGCAGCCCGGTCGTCAGCGCCAGGACGTAAAGGTCTCCAACCGCTCACCGCCGATCACCTCAAGCAGCCGCCGGGCCTCCGCCACGCCTAGCTCCGGACGACGCTGCCGTGCCATCGGCGGGGCCTTCACCTGCGTCGCGACGTTCCGCGTCACCAGCTCCAGCCGGAGCGCATCACCCAAGGCGTTACGGACCAGCTTGTGCACATGACGCTGCGTAGCAGCGCTAGGCGTGCGGCCCAACGAGGTCTGACTGTTCCGCGTCTCCGCAACCAGCCGTTGCACGTGAGCCGGGGTCAGCTTGTCAAGCCGAACATGGCCGATCACCGGCTTGACGTACCGCTCCGCGAGCCCCTTGTACAAGGTCAGCGTCGCCGGGCGCGTGCCGTCAAAGGCCTTCATCTCCGACAACCAAGCATCGAGCCACTGCCCGACCGTCCACGACGGCGCCAGCAGATCCAGGCCACGATCACGCGCCGCCCGGAGCTTGCCGGTTTTCAAGCGCCTCATGCTTGGTCCGGCCGTACACGGTCTTCCGCTGCCGCTTGCCGCCCACGATGCCCAGGTCAAACATGCCAACCCACAGCCCGTCACTGGCACGCTGATAGACAGCCCCTTCTCCCCGGCTACGTCGGCCACGCGGAGCCATCAGGCAGCCTCCTCACCAAGGGATGCCACAAACGCCTCAAGGTCAGCAGCACGGGATACGGCGCGCCCCATCGATCCGCACCGATCGGAGCGCGCCCGAGTTGATCAGCTCATAGACCTTGGCCCGGCTCAGGCTCAGCGCCAAGGCTGCATCACTGACCCGGTAGAGAAGCCTCGACACGTGCCCCTCGGTATCCGGTGCACTCATCACGCCGCCTCCTTTTCTGCCGAAAGATCAGAGCTGGAGTCCGCAGCAGCTCTTCG